>JAKITC010000029.1 GCA_021648285.1 Sulfurimonas sp.
AGTTGGTAGCTCCAGAAGTAGAATCAGGCATTATCCTTGTTAGAACTTCCGATGAGATCGCAACAAATATAAGATCCTATGTTCTTGCTAAAGAGGGCAGTGAACTAGTTGGATTTTGCGCTCTTCATGTACACGCGGCTTCGTTGGCAGAGATTAGATCGCTTGTTGTTAAAGAGAGCAAAAGAGGCAAGGGCGTAGGCGAGAGCCTGATTGCAAAAGCTATGGATGAAGCTAAAGTGCTCGGGATTCAAAAAGTTCTTAGCTTAACATATAAACAATCATTTTTTGAGAAACTTGGATTTGTTGAAATTCCCAAAGAGTCACTGCCAGAACATAAAATATGGGCTGACTGTATTAAATGTAAACACTTTCCCATATGCAACGAAGTATCTCTAATAAAAGCCCTGTAGTAACATTTTTATATGTTCTAGCATTTCTTGTCTATACAGCATTAAGTGGTGTATATCTATTTCTGCCTCCTCTGCTGGCAGTCTTATTTGTGCTGTTTGCCAAAGCTCTTAATAATCAAGATGCTCTATATATATTTTTAATAGCTTTTTGTCTTGTTATTTTTGAAGCTGAAAATGGTTATGTGCTTTTTAGTACTATTATATATTTTTCAATAATTTACAGATATATAATACCAAAAATACTTCAAAATTCTAGCTGTAATACATGTATTAAAATAATAACTGTACTTTTGGTGTATATTGGATTTTTTTTATTTAATTCAATCCTGTCAAATGTGTTTTTACTTCCGATGCCTAGCATAAGTTATTATATACTTTACTATATAGTAATTGAATTTTTAATTGTGAGTATACTATGAAAATAAAGTTTATTATTTCTCTGTTTATATTAATATGGCTAGCGCTTATTGTAAGAGTTTTTTCGCTCTCTATAGAGTCTAATACTTACTATAAGAAGCTCTCATACAACAATACTATAAAAACTGAGCAGATAGCACCGGTAAGGGGTGAAATAGTTGATGTGAAGAACAGACCTATTGCTATTAATAAACTTGGTTTTAAAATACAGTTGGCCCCACACCTCAGGCAGAAAAAAAAAATTTCTATATTTAATGCCGAAATTGATATCTTATTGAAACTATTACCAGAGCTAGATAGAGAAAAAATTATAAAAAATTATAAAAAAATAGATTCATACTATAACCATAACTATATAGATATAGTTGATTTTGTTTCGTATGAGGAGATTATGCCAGTTTATTCGCTTTTAAATTTAAGAGAAAATATCAATATTGTTTCATCTCCTAAGAGATACTATCCATATCAAGATGTTGGAGCACATGTTATTGGTTATGTTTCTCGTGCAAACAAAAAAGATGTCGAAAAAGATGAACTTATAAAACTCATAGGTTACACCGGAAAAACAGGTGTTGAAAAATATTATAACACTTATCTGCAAGGACTTGCCGGAAAAAGAGAAATAAAAGTAAATGCTAATAATCAAGAAATAAAAGAGTTATCTAACGTTCAGGCTGTTGAAGATAGAGAACTAACTCTAAACATTGATATAGAGCTTCAGAAGTATATATCATCTATATTTCAAAAAAAATCTGGATCGGTAATTGTTATGAGAGTAGATGGAGCTATTCTTTCGGCCGGTAGTTTTCCACAATATAATTTAAATACTTTCGTTTCCGGTATATCTTATGACATGTGGGATAAACTATCAAACTCTCTTGAAAAACCATTTACAAATAAACTGACACATGGTCTATACCCCCCTGGTTCAACAATTAAAATTGGGCTGGGTCTTATATATAGTACAGAATTTAGCCCTTACAAGAGTGTTGATTGTCGTTCATCATTGCCACTTGGTAAGAGGATATTTAGATGTTGGAAGAGGAATGGACATAGAAAAACAAGCCTTAAGAAGGCAATAAGAGAGAGTTGTGATGATTATTTTTATAAAGGCAGTATCCAAGTCGGGATAAAGAAGATGAGCGAAGGATTGATTAGATATGGTTTGGGTAAGAAGACTGGGGTTGACTTGCCAAATGAGTTTATCGGCACAGTTCCGTCTCGTGCTTGGAAAAGAAAAAAATACAATCAACCATGGTATATTGGTGAGACGGTAAATACATCAATAGGTCAGGGTGACTTTTTAGTTACTCCTATGCAAATAGCTCAATTTACTGCGCTCATGGCAACAGGTAAGCTTCCTAAACCATATTTAGCAAAAAGTATAGGTAATAAAATAGTTGAAGCGGATATACAAGATGTATTAACAGAAGATGAGCTAAAGAGATTGCCTCTTATACAAAAGGCTATGTATGAAGTTTGTAATTTCCCATCAGGAACTGCAACAAACTATTTAAGTTCAAAAGTTAAAATAGCTGGCAAAACGGGAACGGCGCAGGTTATAGGTATCCTACAAGATATTGAAAAGAGGACACTAGAGCACGAAATGGAGTACTATACTCGTTCTCATGCTTGGTTTACAAGTTATGGACCATATAAAAATCCTCAATATGTTGTTTCTGTTTTAGTTGAACATGGTGGGCATGGTGGTGCAGCGGCTGGTAAGATAGTTTCAAAAATATATAATAAGCTCTTAGAGCTTAAATATATAAAGAAATAAATTTTCTAAAGAAACTTGTTGCTATACAACTGCGTTTTGAAGAAAAAGAGCAAGTATCGTAAATAAAAATATTGCTCCAGCTTTATTGTAAAGCTTGTTAGCTAAAATAAACACTAACGTTACAGAAGCAGCCAACATTACTAACATGTCGAATTTTGTAGATACTAAATCTATTGTCAATGGATTTACTAGCGATGATGCACCAAGAACCATAGAAAAATTTGCAACATTAGATCCGATAATATTACCTATACTCATCTCGGTATTGCCTTTTTTAACAGCTACTAGAGACACAACTAACTCTGGAAGAGATGTGCCAAGAGATATTAAAAATATTCCAATAATCCACTCGCTGATACCAAAATCTCTGGCTATATTTGATCCGCTATCGATAACAAAATTAGCGCCACCAATTGTAAAAGCAAAACCAATACTTAACAGCAAGATAGTTTTTGCCCAATTGAATTTTTCTAAGGTTAAGCTTTCATCTATCTCACCAGCCAAGTCTTCTTTTGAATCAGAAAATAAAAATATTAGGTAAGATATCATAACTAGAAGATATATTAAACCATCAATTCTACTTATTATGCCGTCTTGTATCATTATAAAAAACAAAACAACCGGAATGACAACCCAAGCACTGTCTTTAGCAAACAGATTTCGCGTAGGATTCATCTTTTTGGCTATTAAAAATACAATACCTAAAACCATTGTTATATTAAAAATTACACTACCAACAACATTTGCAACCGCCATATCACTTTTACCGGCTGCTGAAGCCATCATAGAAGCTGCCATTTCAGGTAAAGATGTACCAAATGCTACAAGTGTAGCACCGATTACAAAATGAGAGATATTAAAGTGAAGAGCAATTCTTTCAGACTCTTTGATAATAAAATCTGCTCCATAAATAAGTGCTGCCATTGCAGCTATAAAAATTATAAAATCCACTATTGTTCCTCTGTTCTTACTATTAAACTTTTTGGTAGGTTAAATCTTTCGATAAGCTCTAGTTCTTTTTCTCTCATTTGTCCATTGTCAACTTCATGATCAAAACCCAAGAGGTGCAGTAAACCATGTATAAAAAGCAGTGTGAGTTCATCGCTCTGTTTATGTTTTAACTCTTTCGCCTTATTTTCTACATGCATAGATGAGATAACAATGCTTCCAAGAGGACTCATTGGCATATCCTCATATGGAAAACTTAAAACATCCGTATCTTTATCTATATTTCTGTGTGCTTTATTTATCTCTTTTATCTCTTTATTATCTGTAATTATCAACTCAATCTCTTTTTCTGTCAGGGCTTGAGCAATAGTTTCTAGTGCATTGATATCAAGATTTAATGAGGTTCTGTTATCTAATTCAATCATAAGCAGAATTATACCTAAAGAGGCTTATTGTTTGCAGATACACATGCAAAAACATGTGTTTTTAGAGCAAGTTTAAATCAATACTAGCTAAGAATATCTATACTGTTGCCAATACCGGTTTTTTGTGATGCGTTAATCTGTTGCATGTCTTTGCTTTGTTCTTCTAAACCTTCTAAGATCTTTAATACTTGTTGTTCTTGCACTTCCAAAGCTTTTTTCATTGGATCTTTTCCAGTTTCTGCCGGAGCACTCGTTGAAGATGATACATCCATAATAACTCCTTTTATTACTTATGTAATATTGTATTACTTATTTGTTTTAACAAAGATTAAAATTTTATGTTAAAATCCTTTTATGATTTTAACAAATAAAAAAGCAGTCTGCATAATGAGTGGCGGTATGGACTCAACACTAAGCGCTTACATGATGAAAAGTGATGGATATGAAATAATAGCCGTACATTTTAATTATGACCAGAAAACACAAACAAAAGAGTTGTCCTGCTTCAATGATATTTGTGATGAATTAAATATTATAAATAAATATATTTTAGACTTGGATTTTTTCTCTCAGCTTGGTGCCTCGGCATTAACGGATAAAAGCATAGAAGTTCCAACTGCCGGAATAGAAGAAGGGGTGCCTGTCACTTACGTACCCTTTAGAAATGGTATATTTTTAAGCATGGCGGCAGCAATTGCAGAAAAAGAAGGTGCCCAGGTTATAAGCATAGGTGTTGTAGAAGAAGACAGCAGCGGCTATCCTGATTGTAGAGAGTCTTATATCAAGAGTATGCAGCAAAGCATAAACCTTGGCACAAAAGATGATACAAATATAGAGATTCACATGCCATTGGTAAATCTAAAAAAATCCCAAATTGTAAAAAAAGCTATTGAGATTGATGTTCCCCTCTCTCTTACTTGGAGTTGTTACAAGAACGAGGATAAAGCTTGTGGAGTTTGCGATAGTTGTCGTTTGAGACTTAATGGATTTGAAATAGCCGGAGTTAAAGATCCAATCAACTATAAATAAGATAAATTTCAATAATTTACAGATTCAGCATATATGTAAACCAAATCTAAAGAACAGCTATATAGCAGTTAATAGAAGTGGTGTAATAACTCTGAAGACATCAAAAGTTTCAGATGATTATATTCAGGATTTACTTTCAAAAAAAGAGCTTTGGGTAAGAAAACAGCTTCTACATGTAGAACAAAACCCACCAATACAGATAGATCTTGAAGATGAAGTTTTACTGTTTGGAGAGGTGCACAGCATTGATATTGATGAAGCTAAAGTACTGAGGACATACTTGGATAAGGTAAAGATATCCAATACAAATAATATACTGAAATGTTATGATAATTTTTATAAATTATATGCAAAAGAATATTTGATACCAAGAGTTAATTATTTTTCAAATATTATGAATTTAAATTATAGTGAGATAAAATTTAGAAAAATGAAAAGCAGGTGGGGCAGTTGTAGTTCAACAGGAGTTATCACTTTAAACAGCCAATTGATTAAAATAAATAAAGAGTTGATTGATTATATTATTGTACATGAATTAGCACACTTGACACATATGAATCATTCAAAAAAATTTCATTCACTCGTCAATCAATATATTCCCAATTCTAAAATATTAAATAAAAAACTAAAAACTATTCATCTTCTTCAATAAAATAATTCAAGTGATATTTACTTGAAGGTGACCACAGCATCCATCCGCTTGTATTGATATCTTCTGTTGCCCTTATCTGTTCGTTGATTTCAAACTTTCTATAGTATTTTTTTGTATATGAATAATCTTTGAAGTATTGCAACCATGGTCTTATTCTTTTTAGATCGATTCTATCTTTAATATTTTTTATACTTCTGTAAACAACAGCATATGGGTGTTCGGCAGGGTATTTAAAGAAAAATGATCCAGTGGCAAAGCCGGATGGATAGAGCATCGGTGCTAAATAATCAGCATGCTTAGACAATGACTCTACTGTTTGACCTATATTGTTGTCATCTTTACTCCAGCAAATATTTCCATAGGTGTCAGCAGAAATAAATACTCCATATTTTCTTAATTTATTTTGAGCTGAACTTAAAAAACTCTCAATAGCTTTTAAACGATTCTTTTGTGTATTTTCTTTTGAGAAGACAAGTCCCGCCTTAGCGGGAAACCTAATATAGTCAAAATTGATTTCATCAAAGCCAACCTTTGCAGCTTCTTCAGCTATAGCAATTGTATACTCGTGTGCTCTTTTGTCAAAAGGATCAACCCAAGCTATATCATCATGATTTCTCCAGATGCTACCATCAGCTCTTTTTATAGCATAGTCTAAATTATTTGAAGCTTGAAGCTCATCCTTGAAAGTAACTATGCGTGCAATAGTATAAATGTTTTTAGATCTCATCAACTCTATAAACTGCTCTATATTTCTATTTGTTCGTTTTTTATAAGCACCATATCTGTTTGCCTGCTCAAATGACGTGAAAAACGAAGTAGAACCATACTCGTTTTTAACATCTACAACAATTGTGTTAAGTTTTGCTTTCTCAATTATCTCTAGCACATCTTTAAATCTGTTGGAATTATTGCTTGCATGCCAAAAGCTCAAATAAAGTGCTTTGGCTGTGAATGGTTTTAGTTTTATTATTGTTTTGTTTTCATCAACATTTATTTCATATGGCCTATATCCGCAAGCTTTTACATGTAGACTTTTTTCATTGCTGTCTATTGTAAAAGATCCGTTTTCATCGCTTTTAACACTAAAGCTTGAATCGCTGATAGTAGCATTTTTAATAGGCAAGGATGTATTCTTGTCAAATATAGTGGCGCCATAAGAGGCAAATAGTAGGCTTTGTAATAATAAAGTAGTAAGTATTAAAATTTTCAAATATATCTCTCAAATTTAAAGTAAAATTTGATTATACATTTTTACCGTTTATCTCTCATTTAGAAAGTATCTTAAACTCGCGTCACTCCACTCTTTTGAGAGGTTTAAATATTTGTGTATAGAGTCATAAACTTTTTCAAAATCACTGTTTTTTTCACTTAATTCTGATACAACATCATCTAAGGCTTTTTTACCTGCTTGTGTAACATCTTTAGGAAATTGATATATAGATATATCTAACTCTTTTAATTTTTGAAGCGCTTTAATATTTTCAGCATGAAATTCGTAGCCCATATTTGAGTTCATTTCACTTGATGCAACCTCAATCATTGATTTATGTTCAAAAGCCAGTTTATTCCAAAATTGTTTATTAAATGTGAGCTCAAGTATTGAGCCCGGTTCATGCCATCCAGAGTAGTAGTATGGCGCAACCTTATAAAAGCCCATTTTAATATCCAATGCAGGACCAACCCATTCTGTAGCATCTATTACGCCTCTCTCAAGAGAAGTGTATATTTCACCAGCAGGCAGAAGCACAGGATTTACGCCCATCTTGGCAAATACTTCACCGCCAAGACCCGGAATTCTCATTTTTAATCCCTGCATATCATCAAGTGAGTTTATTAGTTTTGCAAACCAGCCGCCCATCTGGATATTGGTGTTTCCTCCCATGAATGGATGAAGATTGTATTTAGCATACTGTTCTCTCCACAGCTCCAAACCTCCGCCAAAAAGCATCCATGAGTTAATCTCTTCTGCTGTAAAGCCAAAAGGGAGACCGCTGTAGAGTGAAAAAGCGGAATTTTTACCTTTCCAGTAGTATGGTCCAGAGTGAAAAGCATCTATTTGACCGCTGCTGGCTGCATCAAAAACTGCCAGGGCAGGGACTAAGACATTTTTAGGATATAGTTTTATTTCCAAAGAACCTCTGCTAATATCTTTTACCCTTTGTGCAAACTTCTCAACACCGGTACCCATAATTGGAAAATGAGCAGGCCAGCTAGTAGCAAGTTTTATAACAGTTTTTTTATTTTTGTTTATATTTACTCTTTTTTTATACCCATCTTTTTTTTGTGGGTGCTTAGAGTAGTCTATTGCTTGACGATTATCATCATTACATCCGCCTAAAGCAAGTGTAGCAGATGCTGCTGTGGCTGTTGTTAAAAAGTCTCTGCGGTTCATATTTTGCTAATACCTTAAAAATTTCAAATTGCTGTATTGTACCTAAAAACATATAATAGATTTTAAGTATAATCTGCATAGAATGCCGAATATTTAAGTAAAATCAAGGAATAACCATAAATGAATACAGTACTAAAGATATTTTTATTTGCAGCTTTTTTCTCTGCGATACTAAATGCAAGTGAACTTACAAGCGAAAAAATAGTTGATAAGATGATAACAGCATATGGCGGAGAAAAGAATATCAAAAAATTAAATTCATATGAGCAAGTTTGGAATATTGAAACTAAAACAAATGACAGAAACGGTACGGATAATCGCAAGGTTGATATGCCCTATTTTCTTAGTACAGAACTAACGTATCCAGATAAAAAAGAAATCAGGGTCTTGATTAAAGATTATGGTACAAAACAGTTTACAAATAGAAAAATTCAAGCAAAAGGTCCAATGCTTGATGCTATGAAACTACAACTAATGAGACTTTATAATCCTCTGGTTTTAAAAAACAATTTAAAAGATATCACTCTTGTTCCTAAAAAGAAGCAGTATCTGTTATCATTTAAAAATGGCACTGTTACAGCGGAATATTTTGTTTCTAAAAAGAGTTTTTTGGTTGAAAAAGTAATCGGACGACTAAAAATGGGCTCACACTCCATGGAGTTTTTAACACTTTATGAAGATTACAAATTACGCTCAGGGGTTATGGTGCATCATAAAGAGATAAAATATGCAGGCAGTACCAACACAGCCATTATGAGACTTAAAAATATGAAGTTTTTAAAAACAGCTGCGTATTAATTTAAAGATGGATATATAAGCGTGTTAGTTATGAAGCGGCTTATGTGTAACCATTACGCCATCTGTATCGGCGTATAAGTAGTCTCCATTTTTAAAGTCTACTCCGCCAAAAGAGAGTGAAATATCTCTTTGACCTTCAGTAACCGGAATATATTTTTTTGGACATGTTCCTAGGGCATACAGGGCTACGGGAATATCTTTTATTTGAAAAGTATCTCTTATGTATCCATTTACGATAATACCTGAGTAGTTATTTTGTTGTGCAAATTTCATTAGGTTTTCACCAACAACCGCAAAAAAATCTGCATCTGCATCCACTACTACAACTTTGTCTGTTCCATCTTCATCACGTAACAGTTTGATAAGTTCTGAGTTGTTTTTATCTAGTTTTATTGTTATGACTTCACCATGACATTTGCTGGCTCCACCGTAATTTTTAAAATCATGGCTTAGAACATCTACTAACTTCGGGTGTTCATCACAAAAGTCTGCTGTAAAAAAATTCATTAATTTCCTTTAATTTATTTCATAAATTTAAGGGAACCTCTTCCCTCTTATTTATTACGGCAAAGGAAGTATACCCACAAGGGGGCACGCCGATTCCTTTACCTGCGCTAACACTCAGTTTTCTTCGGCAGAAAGCCCACGGCACTAGTGCCTTTTTTTATGAAAAAAATTCTAACATATATTTTATAATCATATTATAACTTTATTTTTGGTATCCTCTCATTTAAATAATTAATAGGTTTTTAAATATATGAAAGTAGTAACTGGCGTAGTTGGAAATGATATTCATGTTGTTGCAAACAGGTTGATAGAGCTGTCGTTGCATGCAAGAGGATTTGAAGTCTTTAACCTTGGTGTTAACACTTATTTAGAAGAGTTTTTTGATGCTGTAGTTGAAACAGATGCAGATATACTTCTAATCTCTTCACTTAACGGTGAAGCTGAGGGCTGGAGCAGAGAGATTAAAATACTCAAATCAAAATATAAAAACTTAGATAACCTTGTAATGGTAATTGGTGGAAATTTAGTGGTTGGAACTGCCAGTCCCGAGACAATAGTTCCTAAATACAAAAATTACGGATTTGACTTAGTTTTCCACCAAGTAGACTTAAATACAGGACTTGACACACTAGAAGAGTTTTTAAAAGAGAGAAATAAATAATGAGTTTACTACAAGAAGAGAGAAAAATTATTCTTGGTAATGAGTATGTAGATAACTTTGATTTTGCAGAAGTGGAAGATTTTGTAAAAAATGCGAGTAAAGATCTCTTTATATCATATAATTTTAAAACAAAAAACAAGATGCTTGTTCAGCCAAGGGGCGGTTTTCCTACTTATAAAAAGCAGTTTGCTCTAAATAAGTTCTTTGTAGAGGCAAATGTGGATGTATTGCCTTTGACTATCGACTCAAACACAAGGCTTAATGACTATGCAACAGCAAAAAAGATGTTAAGACTTTCAGAAGAAAACGAAATTGACATGTTAAATGGGTATCCTTTGGTAAATCATGGATACAGAACTACGCGTAAAATGATAACCCACTTTAATAAGCCTGTTAGTTTAAGACATGGAACACCAGATGCAAGGCTTTTGATTGAAACGGCTATAGCTTCTGGAATATTTGAGATAGAGGGTGGACCAATTACTTACTTGCTTCCATACTCTAAGAATTTTCCTCTTGATAAAGCATTCTTATATTGGAAATATGTTGAAAAAGTTTGTGCTAACTACTCGAAACTAAATGAACCTATAAATAGAGAATCCTTTGGTCCATTAACTGCAACTTTAGTTCCACCGGCTATAACGATTGCAATTCAACTCTTAGAGATGCTTCTTTCTTTAGAAGAGGGTGTTAAATCATTCTCTGTCTCTTTTTCACAAACCGGCTCTATGAACCAAGATATAGTGATGGGCGCGGTGATAAAAAAACTTGCAAAGCATTATGCGAATGAGATTAACTGTGACGATACGACTATAAATCTTGTTTATCATCAGTGGATGGGGGCTTTCCCAACTAATAAAGACTTTGCAGAGCAGTTAATCAACATGTCAACAGTTATCGCCTCTATGGTTGGAGCTGATAAAATCATTACAAAAACAAGGGAAGAGGCTTCCGGAATTCCGACTAAAGAAGCAAATGCAAAAACTGTTGCAAGTACTCAATATACTTTAGGTATCTTAAATGGTCTGCCAAATATCGTTGATGAGGAAGAGGAAGAGATTTTAACACTTGAAGTTAAAGCTATTATGGAAGCTGTATTCAATGATGAAGCTGACACGCTGTGGAGAAAAGTATTTAACTCTATTAAAAATGGAACTATCGATGTCCCGTTCTCTCCGCATATTATCAATCATAATGAGATGATTACGATTAGAGATGCAAACAAAAATATCAGAATCATTAAAAGAGGGAATGTTCCTATTTCAGACCGATGTTTCGAGTATGAAAAATCAAAGTGTGACCTTACAAAAGATACTACTTCTATCGTAAATGATATTATTCATGATATTGGAATTATGCAATGAGCAAAGAGAAATTACTAATAGATGTTGGGAGTACCTATTTTAAAGTTAGCACTTCTTCATCCATAAAGCAGCATCTTAGAGATTTTAATAAAGATATTTTTGATGATTTAATATATAAATGCGGAGAAATGATTCATAACTATCCTAAAGATGATGTATATATCTGTTCATCCGCAAACGGTGGACTAAGCACCTTGATTGTAGGGTTGACTCACTCATTTTCACTTAAATATGCTAAAAATATTGCTTTTAACTCAGGGATAAATATAATTGAGACAGTTGTATATCAGGATATCAAAGATTACTCAATACCAAGTGATTTGATTGATGTCGTTATCGTAGTTGGCGGTATTAACTCTGCTTCAAATATTTTTGGTGATGATTTATACAGTTATTTAGAAAAACTAAATTACTCAAACATTGTATTTGTTGGAAATAAAAAAGATGCACCAACTATTGCAAAAAATATTGAAAATCTTGTGGTACTACCTAATATTATTGATGATAAACTTCATATTGTTGAAGAGAATCTCAAAGAGTATCTTACAAACCTGTATCAAGCTGATATAGTCGGTAAAGAGGATATTAAGCACCTGTATGACATCACTTCAAATCAAATATACTCTACGCCATATATTGTAAATAAAACTCTTCCATTGATTGATGCAAGATTTTCCGTTGTTGATCCATTTATCCTCATAGATATTGGCGGGGCGACTACTGATATTCACTACTCTAAAGACTTAGTTGATAACAATATAGTTACCCAAAATGAGTATGATAGATTGGTATTTAAAAAGTTGGGTGTTTATAAATCAAAAGAGTCTCTAATATTCTCTGCAAAAAACAATGAGTTTGTTTATGAGTTATTAACTCATTTAAAAGTTACAGAAAATATATTTGAAGAGCAGAGTGAAAAAGCTTTGAAAGTGTTGATGCAACTGGCTATTTTTCTTGTACTTTGTAAAATGTCGCATTATAAGCAAGCCTACATCAATCTAAAACTGCTATCTGTCAACTCTATTGTACTTACAGGCGGAATAACCAAGGTTTTAAATAAGGACGAGATAGAAGGTATTATTTCATTTTTTTATAAAAAAATATTGAGCTCAGATCATAATCCAACCACTATCATGGATAGTAACTATGATATATGGACAATGGCAATAACAGATAAACAAAGTAAAGGATAAATAATGTCAATAAACTGCATAAGAACACTGATAGAAGATGCTAGCATATCACATGCTGATAAAACAGCGATAATTTTTAATGAAAAAAGTATTACTTATTCTGAACTTTTTACAAAAGTAAATCAAATAACATTTTATCTTAAAGAGTTAGACCTGCCAAAAGATTCCAGAATAGGTATTTATTCTAATAAAGGTATCGATCAAGTTATTGCTATGCTTGCCATCTTATCTACAGATTATATACTGGTGCCATTAACAAAACTTCTAAAACCGGAGCAGGTTGAGTACATTATGAATGATTGTGATATCAAATGTATTATTACCGATAAATTAAAGCTTGAAAATATTGAAGAGATAAATTTTGATGGTCATATTATTTCGTATGAAACGGCTACAAGGGATATTGCATCTTTTGAAGAAATTTTTAAATACTATAATAAACCTTATACATGTAATATAAATGGACATGATAATGCAGTTATAACTTACTCTTTTGGAATAACAGGTAGACCAAAAGGTATAGTGATTTCACATAGAAATCTTATAGACTCTGCTCGTGTTGTTACTCAGTATTTAGATATAAAAGAAGAAGATATTATATCTGGAGTCCTTATATTTAATCTTGACTATGGACTAAACCAAATTTTCTCTACTCTATATAAAAGAGCAACATTAGCACTTCATAGATTCATACTGGCAGAGGACTTCTTTAACCATCTAATTAATGATAAAGTAACTATTATTCCATTGATGCCTATTAATATTACACAAATATTTGAAGATGACATGCATAGAATTCCAAATCCTGAACTTTTCTCACATGTAAAAACAATAACCTCTTCCGGCGGTAAAGTAACAGATAAAATGATTCAAGATTGTAAAAAACTATTTAGCAATGCGAAATTTTACTCTATGCATGGATTAACAGAGGCATTTAGATCAACTTACTTAGATCCATCTCAGATAGAAATCAGACCTGATTCTATTGGTAAAGCAATTGCTGATGTTGAACTTTATGTGCTAAACAAAGAGGGACAAGAGTGTAAAGCAAGGGAAGTAGGGGAGCTAATTCATAGAGGCGGATATATCTATAAAGGCTTTTGGAATGCTCCAGAACAGAATGCTCAAAGATTTAAATCTATTGAGATATTAAAAGATGTAATTAACCTAGAGGGGCATTTAACTGATGAAACTGTAGTTGCAACCGGTGATTATGTTTATAAGGACGAAGAGGGCTACCTTTATTTTGTTTCAAGAGATGATAACATGATAAAAACAAGAGGTTTTAGAGTCTCTCCATACGAGATAGAGTCGGTGGTATCTAATAACTTCTCTCAAATTCAACAATGTGCTGTATTTTCTATAGAAAACAAACAAATTGAAGAGGAGATAATAATGGTCTACTCGAGCGCGAGTAAAATACCTTCAAAAGAGATACTGTTTGAATTAAAAAAATATCTTGCTTCTTACATGATTCCGAGTAGAGTAATCTATAAAAAATCACTTCCACTGGTTCAGAGCGATAAAAGTCAGATTAATAAAGATGAGTTAAAAAGAGAACTGACTACAAATTAGAAGTCTAAAGTTAGTTGAGCTTTATAAGATAGTGGTTTGTCGAGAATAGACTTATCAACTCCAACAATAAGAGCAAAATGAAAACTGTTATTTTTGAGTGTATCAATTATGTCTTTTTCATTTTTGTAAAAAAATATACTTTCATCTTCATCGTATTTACTGCTTTTTGGAATAATATATATAATCTTGGCCCAGTTGGCATTTTTTTGTAAAAAGCTAATCTCTGAATCAATTAAATCACTGTTTTTTTCAAAGATAAGCACTTTATCACTTGTTCCAAAATTTTTTATTTCAAATTTTTTATTTGTAAATACCGGTTCAAAATGCTCTATGGGCGTAAATTTCTTTAGTCTATAATTTATTTTTAAAATTTTATACAGGTGTAAAAGCTCTTCCAGGTAAGGCATAAAGAACGGTGATATTAGCTGTCTCTCATAAAATATATTGTCATATATAAATGATGTCTCAAAAAGTGTTTGCTCCATAATCTCAATAGGTTCAAAAGAAGTTTTTGGCAGTTGTTTCGGAGATGCGAATATGTCTTTATTTTCTGAAGTAGGGCAAAATAGTATAGTTGCTCTTTTATCTATGTTCCAAAGGGACTTGAAGATAGATTTTATATCTCCAGATAGTGCAAGAAAATCTGTCTGAGTTATAACTTGCAGTGAAAGCTTTAAAATTATTTCATTACACGCGTAAGCAACAACCTCTCGTTCTATCATTTTAAAACGAAGCAGTCTTTTTAGCGAGTCATCTATATTATCAACTTTTATCCAAGCTATCTCTGAGTCGCTTATCTGTGTTGGTTTGTCAAAGACTACACCATAGGCACCGTTTAAAATAGCTTGTTCGATCTCTTCTTCACTATAAGCAAAAAAGAGATCTCCTCTTTTTATTCTTTTAGCCTCAAAAGTTATATTTTCAAAAGTGTTTACACATGGCTCATTTACAAGTGTGGCATGAGTTAGTGCGAGGAAATTTTCAAGCCTCATCCAATAGGTGTGCCGACTTTTTTAGGTTTTTCCGGTCTAACTAAACATAAGCCATCTTCGTCTTTAGCTGCTAAAAGCATACCCTCAGACATCATTCCCATAAGTTTCGCAGGTTTTAGATTTGTAACAACACACACTTGAGTATTTATTAATGATTCAGCACTATAGAATTCCTTAATCCCTGCAACAACCTGCCTGAGAGTATCTTCACCTAAATCAACTTGAAGTTTTAAGAGCTTTTTGCTTTTAGGAACTTCTTCGGCTTCTACTACAACACCGACTTTTAGAGATGTTTCAAAAAATTGCCCGATTTCTATAAGGTTGTCTTCTTCTCTCTTCTCTTTTTTTGTTGCTAATTCCTCTTTCATCTCATCATTTGGCTTATCATCAGGCATAGCCTTTGGTGCTTCTTCCATCAATGGCTCTTCAATACGTGGAAAAAGGGGCGGAACTTTTTTAATATTAAATAATTTCAATAGTTTTTTGCCTACTACAAGTTCTTCATAGCTAGCGTTATCTATAGTAAAATTAAGTGCGTCAGCGATGATATTTGTAGTTTTTGGCATAATTGGATTAAGCATTATGGATGCTTTTGCTAGTATGTTAGCAACAAGTGCTACAGTTGCAAATGCTTCATCTTTTTTACCTTCTTTAATCTTTACCCATGGAGCATGCTCTTCAATAGCTTTGTTTCCAATTGCAAACAGTTTCCATAACTCTTCTAGGTATCTATGAGTCTGCATATTTTGCATAAAGCCATCAAGGTTAGAAAGTGCCTCATTCATAGTATCAAGCTCTTTAGTATGGTACTTCTCTACATCCACACTGTCTATCTCAAAGTCAGAATATTTGCCACTCATACCGATAATACGGTTAAGCAGATTACCAAGATCATTACTAAGCTCTGAATTGATTCTATCGATGAATGCTCTTTGTGAAAAGTCACCATCTTGACCAAAAGGAACTTCTCTAAGCATGAAGTATCTTAGGTTTTCAACACCGTAAGCATCTGCAACTTCTTTTGGTGAGACTACATTGCCTTTTGATTTAGACATTTTTTCACCATCTCTTGTCCACCAGCCATGTGCACCGATGTGAGCTGGAAGAGCTAAGTCAAGACTCATTAAGAATGCAGGCCAGTATATAGCATGAAAACGAAGGATATCTTTACCAACAAAGTGAGTAGTGGCTGGCCAGTAGTTCATAAGTGCATCATCTTTACCGTAACCAAGTGCAGTTACATAGTTCATAAGAGCATCAAGCCATACATACATGACATGTTTGTCATCATTTAAAGACTCAGGCATCTTAACACCCCATGCAAACGATGTTCTTGTTACAGAAAGATCACGAAGACCGCCTTTTACAAAGTTTATAACTTCATTTGCGCGAGAACGAGGTAAAATAAAATCAGGATTCTCTTCATAGTGTTTTAAAAGCCTATCTTCGTATTTTGAAAGTTTAAAGAAGTAGCTCTCTTCTTTTACAATGCTTGTTGTTCTTCCGCAATCAGGACAAAACTCACCATCAGTAAGTTGAGTTTCAGGGAAAAAAGTTTCACAACTGATGCAGTAGTTGCCCTCATAAAAACCTTTGTAAATATCACCTTTTGCATACATCACTTCAAAGGCTTTTTGCACACCTATTTTGTGGTCTTCATCAGTTGTTTTTATAAATTTATCGTAACATATCTCAAAATCATCCCACAAGTTTTTAAATGTAGCACTCATTTCATCCGTAAATTCCTGAGTAGACTTACCGCTTTTTTTTGCTGACTCTTCAATCTTTTCGCCATGTTCATCAGTTCCAGTTAAAAAGTAAGTGTCCTCACCTTTTAGTTTTTCGTATCTAACCATAGTATCAGCTATAAAGGTTGTATAAGCGTGTCCTATGTGAGCTTCGCCATTAACATAGTATATAGGTGTTGTTATATATTTACTCAATTTTTTTGCCTCGTGATTAATTAATGTATTTTATCTAAAATGTCTTAGGAAATGAAGAGTTTGTATTATTAAAACTCAAATCCGCCAGTATCGCCCTTGGACATACTGTTATAAACTGATTTAACATAATCGGTTCTTAGTTCACAACTTAAATATTGCTCGCAATCACTACAGCTACTCAAGTTTTTATCTTTTTGACAATCTTCAACTTTAATAATCATCTCATTGAGATGAAGCTCAAATTTGTCCAGTTCTTGACTATTTGTTGTTTGCATAAACTTCTTTTACTCTTGCTATTTCATATTTTGATCCAAAGAAACATGGTGAAGTATCGTGTATATATTTATGATCGAGTGTCATTAAATCATTTTGACCATCAATAGCTTCGCCACCAGCAATTTTATATATAAATGCAAAAGGAAATACTTCAAAAAGCTTACGAAGTTTACCGTATGGCTTATCTGAAGTGCCTGGATAACTAAAAAGTCCACCACCCTTAAGAAGGATTTGGTGTAAGTCAGGAACCATCCCGCCAGAGTATCTTAGGCGATAACCCTCAGCAAAAAAACTGTCAACCATCTCTTTATGATAAGGCTTCCAGTTTTGTTGTGTTCCACCAGGAGCATTTAGGTTGCCTTTTTCATTTAGACGAATCTCTTTAACAAACTCAAACTCTCCAGCTTGAAGCAAGTGAAGTTTTGTTTTATGGTGAGCAAAAACCATCTCTACGCGAGGACCGAAAACTACATAACATGAAGCGACCATGTTCTTTGCACCAAAAGCATTTTCATAGATTCCAAAGATAGAACCGACGCTTAGATTTACGTCAACCAAAGATGAACCGTCAAGAGGGTCGTAAGCAATAAAATACTTACCATCTTCATGCATCAACATCTCTTTTTCTTTCTCTTCACTAGCAATTGTGTGGATAGAAGGCACGTTAGAAAACTCCTCTTCAATTATCATGTCACACTTGATGTCTAGCTGAAGTTGTGTCTCGCCAGAACTATTCTCTTGTTGTGAATATCCTATATCTTTTACATCTATAGCATCTTTAATTCTTATTGCCGTTCTTTGAATTGCATCAAATATATCAGTCATTTATTTATACTTCCTTCGCATTTTTAAGTATCCAAGATATCACATTTTCACAATTGTTTATATCCAGTATATCTATGTTTTTTGGTAAATCGTACTCTTTTAAATCTACGCTGTCATCTGTTGCAAGTGCATCCATATATGGAAAATAATCACTATCTATCTCATCTCTAAATATACTTATTCTAGGCAGTGGCAGGTTTTTAAGTCCCTCAACTAATAAAATGTCAAACTTATCGAAAAGTCTAATCATCTCATCAAGCTCTTTTTGTCTATTAGAAAAATAAGTTGTACGATTAGGGGAAGTAACTATGACCTCCGCTCCGGTATCTGAAAACTTGTAGCTATCTTTTCCCTCAACATCAAAACGAGCTTTATCTTTGGGGTCATGTTTGATAATGGCTACTTCTTTACCAAAATCGTGAATGAGTTTTCTTGCTACTTTTAATATAAGAGTAGTCTTTCCACTGTTTGATGGTCCTGTAAATGCAACTGCTAATCTTTTATTCACTTTATATCTTTATCTTCAAAATTTAATGGATTATACAAAATAGTTGTTTAATAAGATATAATTCCTTAATAATTTACAGGAAACAAAATGAAAACTTTTTTTATAATTTTAACTTTATTGACTTTTTTGGCGGGATGCTCAAGCAAAAATGCTTTTGATAATTTCAACATGGATAAAGAACAAGAGCTAAGTATTTCAAGTTTACAAAGCAGTAAAATAATCTCTAATACTGGGAAAGTTGAGGGTTTTTTCTCTGTGATATATTTAAATGATATTTATCCGGAATCATTTAATGGAAATGAATATTTCTTTGTATATACCTTTATTAAAGAGTCTAAAGAGATGTATGACCCAAAAAATCCAAATCAAACAGATTTAAGACTTAAGCTTAACTCTAAATTACCAATAAAAATACAAAAACTTCCAAAAGACAATAGATTTTCTCATCTTGCTTCTATTAAAAGCAGTTGGAATAAATACTATTTAGTTGCGTTTGAGCAAGACGATACAATTAGCCTTTTACTCGAAAACGGTCAGTCTTCTTCGGCTGTGTTAAAGTATCAAAAAGATGAAGAATAGAAACCTTTTCTCCTAAAACCTTTTTATACATGACATAGTTTGCCAAAACTTTTTTACCATACTCTCTGCTTTCGCTATTAGACATCATCTCCATACTTAAAAATGGCTCATACTTACCTTTTTTAAATTTATTACGAAGAAGGTACTTCTTAAAAAAACCCATGCCGCCATTGTATGCGTATGCAATGAAAAGAGGGTGATGCAATGATTTTTGCATCCATTTAATGTGTGCTCTTGAGTATCTAATATTATTTTCTGGGACGAACATGTCATCATAGTTTTTGATTGGTTTTTTGATGCGTTTACTTAGGTCATCTGTTACAAAAGGCATCATCTGCATAAGTCCAAGAGCATAAGAGCGAGAGAGGGCAGACGGTATCATAAGACTTTCCTGCCTCATAAGCGCATAGAAGAGGGCTTTGTCGTCTAAACTCAAGCCTTCCAGATACTTATCATAGGGCATTATATAGCCATGTTTATTATGCTCGTACGCTTTTTGAAGTATATATGCTTGCACCGGTAACATCTCTTTTTGTTTGTATGTCTCGGCAAGCTTAAATAGTTCATCTTTTTTAGTGGCTTTTATCTTTTTTAATATTTCTTCCCAATAAAATGGGTTAGATAAACTTTTTTTAGGCTCTTTTTTATTTGTCACAAGATTACAAAAATAATTATCTACTTCAACATTCATTTGCTCTCTAGCATACAGGGTGTACATGTTGATATCCATGCTCTCTAAAAGTTTGTCTAGATATTTTTTATCTTTAGTTACCTGATACATCCAGAAATTATTTTTATCTACATTTATTTTATACTTAGCTTTTGAGCGAGAGAGTTCAAAAAATTTAACAGCATCTTTTTTATTATTGTGTCTAAGATGATTAAGTGCTAAATAAAAGTTATCTTTAGAGTTTAGTTTATCTCCATCCATTTTTAGTAGAGAGAGTTGAAGTTTCTTAAATCTATTGTTGTGAACTATTCTTTTTATAAACTTGGATATTCTATATGATGATGCAAGAGAGTTTAAAAATTCTTTACTAAGATATATATTTAAATATTTTTTACGATACTCATACCCTGTACTGTTAAATAGTCTTAGTATAGTATTCGCATCATAAGACCTGTATGCCTCTACGGAGTGTGGTTCATTAAGTATATTTACAATATCTATATTAGCTTTTGATTTTAGTTTTTTTGCTAATTTTTTTCTTTTTTTCTTTGTAAGTTTCATTGCTTTATATGGAGAAAAAGCGAGTTCTAAGCACTCGGACTGTTTTATAGCTAAAAGATTTGATCTATTTCTACATGAAAGTTCATATTTAATCTTTTTATTTTTAGTTTTTTTGGCATAGGCATAAAACAACTTACTGCTTCTGTTGTTATCGATTTGCTTGTACGCTGCATCAGCCTGAGAAGGGGTTATGTTTTGCTTTAAAAATTGCCAAATCATGAAGTCTTTGGCGTGACATGATGGCTTTGAATTAATATCTTCAAGTTTTATTTTTGCGTATCCTGATGTAAAGATAAGTAAAAATAGAAGAAGATATTTAATCATAGCTAAAGGACGTGCAGGATCGACCCAAGTAGCACGACAAGAACTTGCAGTGCAATAATTATAACCAGTGGCGCTAAATCCAGGCCATTGAAATTTGTTTTAATGAATTTTCTAACCAAGCTATACGCTGGATTAGTTATTCTATATAAAAACTGTACAATGGGGTTGTATGGATCAGGATTTACAAAACTAAGGAGAGCGGAGATAATAACAACCCAAATATATACGTTTATAATTCCTATAGCAATTGAACCAATGCCCTGAATAATTTCAATAATCATGCTCATTTAACGATCTCTCCTATATAGTTTTTAAGATATTTATATATATCAGCAATATCTGGACCATGTTGGACACCTGTTAATAAAAGACGAAGAGGTTTAAAAAAGTTCTTGCCTTTAAGACCAGACTCATTCATAACATACTTTTTAAAATCATCATACTCATCAAAGTAGGGCGCATTTTTAATAGTTTGAGCCATTGTTTTAGCAGCCCCAGCAAACTCTTCAGGTATCTCTTTGTCTGCAAAGATAGGTACTATTTTTGATTTTAACTCTTTTGTTGTTCCTGCTTCTTCCAGATAAATACGAGCCAATTCGCCTATATCTTTATCTGCAAAACCAACATATCTTGAAAGCTCTTTAGCATCAAGATTTTGAAGATGCTCTTTGTTGACATGTCTTAACATGTCAATATCAAAGCGAACAGGGGATTTAGATATCTTATCTAAATCAAACCACTCTATAGCTTCATTCATTGTAAAAATCTCTTTTGGCGGCTTATTACCAATCAGAATCAGGTAATTTGCAATTGCAGCCGGTAAAAACCCCTCTTCTAAAAGCCACTTAACACTAGATGCATCATCTCTTTTACTCATTTTTTTACCGCTATCATTTAAAATAATCGGCAGGTGAGCGTACTCTATTTTTTTATCATAGCCAAGTGAAGTGCGGATTAAAGCCTGTTTTGGCGTATTGCTCATATGGTCTTCATCACGAATTACTAAAGATATATCACTTAACATGTCATCAACAGCACATGCAAAGTTATATGTAGGAGTCTTATCTTGTCTCATGATTATAAAACTATCAACAGCATCTGGCTCAAAGCTTACATCACCCTTTATAAGGTCTTTAATAAGCAGAGTTTCATCAGGTCTGTTAATTCTGATAGTAAAAGAGTTCATGTTATCTATTACAAGCTCGTCTGGCAGATTTCTACAAGCATCATCATATCTGTATGCTTTTTTATTTTCTTTAGATTCTTCACGCTTTTTCTCAAGCCACTCAGGAGAGCAAAAACAGCTAAACGCTTTTTTCTCATGAATAAGCTGTAGTGCCATGGCAGAGTGATAGCGGACATTTTCACTTTGATAGATAACCTGAGTATATTCAATACCAAAAAGAGATAGTAATGCTAAGATCTCTTCGTCTTTGCCTTCTATATTTTTCTCTTTATCTATGTCTTCTATACGAACGATTAAATCTTCATTTCTTTGTTTGGAAACAATGTAGTTAAATATAGCAACTCTTAGGTCACCTATGTGCATATCACCAGTTGGACTAGGTGCAAATCTAAGCATTAAAATTCCTAAAATAGTATTTTTGTGATTTTAACAAAATTTTGATTAATTATAAGAGAATTCGATTAACTTCTCTAAGATGCTATAAGCTCTAATTTGATAAAATGCAACTCTTGTAAGAGTTTCAAAATTAAAAGGTTTAATAATAATGAGTGAGAGCAAAGATTTTTTACGTACAATAGTTGAAAAGGACTTAAAGTCAGGCAAGTGTAAAGAGGTTATTACAAGATTTCCACCAGAGCCTAATGGGTTCCCACACATTGGACATGCTAAGTCTATCTTTATAAATTTTGGTATCGCACGTGATTATAATGGTCACTGCAACCTGAGAATGGATGATACCAATCCAACTAAAGAAGACACGAGATATGTTGAAGCTCTTAAAGATGCTGTAGAGTGGCTTGGATTCGACTGGGGTGATAATGTATTTTTTACTTCTGATTATTTCCCTAAGCTATATGATTACGCTGTTAAACTTATTAAAATGGGCAAGGCATACGTTGATAGTCTAACAGAAGAGGAAATACGTGAATATCGTGGGACTGTTACACAAGCAGGAAAACGCAGCAAATACGCACAGCGTAGTATTGAAGAAAATTTAGACCTTTTCCAAAAAATGAAAAAGGGTGAGTTTAAAGACGGTGAACACGTACTAAGAGCCAAGATTGATATGAGTGCGGCTAATATGAAAATGAGAGATCCACTTTTATATCGTATCAGACACGTGCATCATTTTAGAGCAGGGGATGAATGGTCCATTTACCCAATGTATGACTTTGCTCACTGTTTGTCTGACTATATTGAAGGCATTTCTCACTCTCTTTGTACATTAGAGTTTGAAAACAACCGTGATATTTATAATTGGGTACTAGAGGAGCTTGAGCTTAAATTACCACGTCCTTACCAGTATGAGTTTGCACGACTTGGTATTAACTATACGGTTATGAGTAAAAGAAAGCTTTTAGAATTAGTTGAAAGTGGACAAGTTAATGGCTGGGATGATCCTCGTATGCCTACTATTGCTGGATATAGAAGAAGAGGTTATACGCCAGAATCTATTTTGAACTTCTGCAATCAAATAGGTATAGCAAAAGCAAACTCAATAGTTGATGTTGCACAGCTTGAATTTTGTATAAGAAATGATTTAAATAAAAAAGTGCCACGTGTTATGTGTGTGCTTGACCCACTAAAAGTTACGATTGAAAATTATGAGGGTTTTGAAGAGATTGATGCTTCATACTACCCACATGATATACCAAAAGAGGGTTCAAGAAAGATACCTTTCTCAAGGGACATTTATATTGAGCGTGATGACTTTATGCAAAACCCTCCAAAAGGTTACTTCCGTCTTACGCCTGAGCAACCAGTGAGACTTAGACATGGTTATATCATCACTTGTAAAGAAGTAGTTAAAGACGCCAGTGGAAATATCACAGAAATAAAAGCGCAGTATCATCCTGAGTCTAAAAGTGGCTCAGACAGTAGCGGTATCAAGGTAAAAAGTGCTATCCAGTGGGTGAGTGCCAAAGAAGCTAAAACAGTGGAAGTAAGGCTTTATGATAGATTATTTAAAGATGAAGCCCCTGAGGGCTTGGAAGATATAAACCCAGATTCTCTGCAAGTTATCAAAAATGCTCTTGTTGAACCGGCTGTCATAACCGTGAGACCTGATGAGAGATTCCAGTTTGAAAGACAGGGGTATTTTTATGCTGATCCTATTGACTATACTTATGAAGCACCTGTGTTTAATAAAATTGTCGGTCTTAAAGACTCTTGGGCTAAAAAGACAAAGGCAAGTGAGAGAGCACCTAAGTCTGCGACTAAACCTCAAACTAAAAAAATACAAGTAGATGGTGAAGTTGCACCCATGAGTGAAGCTCAGAGAACACTATTTGATAAGTACACCTTAGAGCTTGAACTAAACAGTGAAGTAGCAAATATTTTAGCAAGGGATGAACAACTTTCAAACTTTTATTATGAATCTCTAGCTTTATCTGTACCTGATAGTCCAGTAAATCCAGTGGGACTAGCTAATATTGTGACAAATGAAGTAGCTAGAGAATTAAAAGAAAAATCAGTAAATGCATTAAAATTCAATCCTATACAAATAGGTGAACTTGCAAAGATGGTTGAAGAAGAGACTATTTCAAGTAAAATTGCTAAACAAGTATTCCAAGTGATGGCTAAAACAGGAGAAAATCCAACACAAATAGTTGATGCTTGTGGACTTGTTCAGATAAGTGACCCGTCTAAAATTTTGCCTATTATTGACGAAATAATTGCAAAGAATCCAGACAATGTCGCTAAATTCAAAGCAGGTAACACCAAACTTTTAGGCTTCTTTGTCGGGCAAGTTCTAAAAAATACAGGGGGCAAAGCAAACCCAAAAGTGGTGAATGAACTTGTCACACGGAAGTTAAAATAATAACCTAACCCAAAAAGCTAGTATGATTTATTTTTGATTGTTTTTTTTGAAAGAAAAGTGGTGACCCCGAGGAGAATTGAACTCCTGTAACATGGATGAAAACCATGGATCCTAACCGCTAGACGACGGGGCCACTAAACAGTAATAATTACTGAGCCGAAATTATATATATTTATATCTTAATAAACTATAAAACAGCTCAGAATTTTAAGTATTTTTGCTATTAATCGTAAAAATTACGAAGTGCTCTAATGATTATAGCATTCTTAGAGATACTTTCAGCTTTCGCATTTTCATTGACAATTTCATAAAGATCTAAAGGAAGAGAAATAGAAAATGTTTTTGTTTCAATTTTTTTCTTTTTATTAATCATAGAAACAACGCCTGTCAATAGCTCAATGATTTTTTTAGTATCTATTGGTTTTTGAACAAAACTGTTAACACCAACCTCAATAGACTCAGAAATTTTCTCTATATCGTTGCTAGCAGAGATGACAATAATAATTTGACTTGGGTTGATTTCACGAAGTTTACGTGAAAGTTCTATTCCATCCATATTAGACATGATGATATCAACAAAAACAACATCCGGAGCTGATTTTTCATAAGCAGCAAGTGCTTCTTTGCCGTTAAAGCATGATCTAACATCTGAAAAAAAGTTTTTAAAAGTGGAGCTTAAAAGCTCATTTGCTACTTTTTCATCTTCTACTACCATTGCTGATAATTTTTTTGTTTGTTGTGTTAACTGAACTAAATCAATATTTGACATGTTTGTAATCCTTAAATATAATTATGAAATTGTAGCATATTATTGAGTAACAAATTTAACAGAATTAGTATAAATTATAGCCAGACCTAACAAAATAGCATAGAGTAGGCATATATTAGTATTGTAAATTATTGAAAATATATAATTGAACCCTCTGAACAATTAACCAAATCAGCTTAACCTCTTTCAAACCAATACTTAGCTAAAATAAATATACTAATAAGTCAAGTTTGAGGGATAAATATGCAACTAAGTTTTTTTGATC
>JAKITC010000030.1 GCA_021648285.1 Sulfurimonas sp.
AGCATGATCAAAAAAACTTAGTTGCATATTTATCCCTCAAACTTGACTTATTAGTATATTTATTTTAGCTAAGTATTGGTTTGAAAGAGGTTAAGCTGATTTGGTTAATTGTTCAGAGGGTTCAATTCTATATATTACTAATAAATCCCCACTAATATGAAACTCTCTCGTATCTTTAAATTCGCCTTTTAATGCATGATCTAATGCTTCTTTTGGAAGCTCGTCATTATTTAGTAATAACGAAATATACATAATAGTTTAGCACTATTTGTTGGATTTAACTTTGCGTTTCTAAGTTCTTTATTGAAAACTTTATGAATAGCAATATCAAGCATCAATTGCTTTCAATTCATCAATAGTTACTTTTGTCATATTTTCACCATTTCTTGCATCTTCAATAGCTTTTTTTGTTTCTTTATTTGGTATCTTTATTTGAAAGGGAATACCTTTTTCTAAAACAGATTGAGATAAGAACATATTAAAAGCATCACTTAAACCTATACCATAGGTTTTAAATATTTCCTGCGCCTTAGCTTTCATCTCTGAGTCAAGATACACATTTGTTCTAACTTTAGCAGTCATAAGATCTCCTTTATTCTTTATATTATATATTATAACACACATTGTGTGTTTTTGTCAATTTCTTAATGACACCGAATGACGCCCCCGTGATTGAATATGCACTTTTTTAAGTATAAATATTTCAAATTGTCATATATTTAACTATGCAAAATATAAACCGCTATCGTTATTAAAACTAAGGATAATCAGATGCCAACAAGACTTAGAGTTGACCTAGCAGGCTATCATCACATAATAAACCGTGGTGTAAACCGTTGTAATGTTTTTAATCACAATGACGACAAGGAGATGTTTTTACAAATCATAAACAAAACGGCTACAATTCATAAAGTTGTTTTGCATGATTACTGCTTGATGGACAATCATTACCACCTGCTGATAGAAACTCAAAAAGAGAATCTTTCTGTACTTATGAGAATAGTAAATGCAAACTATGCAAAATATTTTAATAAAAAGTATAAACGAAGTGGGCATTTGTGGCAAGATAGATATAAATCAAAATACATTATCTCAGAGAACTATCTCTACACGCTCATAAGATATATAGAAAATAATCCACTTGAAGCATCTATATCAGAGAAAGTTTGTTCATATCCATACACATTGTCATATCTAATTTTTAATACTAAAGAACACTACCCGTGTTGTTTAGACTCTATACTTATAAAAGAGTTTGATATAACTTCCTTAAATGAATTTTTAGGAGAGCCTATAAGTGAGAATGAGCTGGAGTATTTAAAAATAAAAGAAAAACAGAAAATATACAAAGAAGACAATACTGTAAAAATAAAACAATCAAATTTTTTTGAAGAGCATTTTTATGAAAACAGAACAAAACAAGATAGAAATTTAGCTATACTAAATGCTTATAACGATGGGTATGCACAGGTAAATATTGCCAAATATCTAAATGTTTCAACATCGTTGGTTTGTAAAATAATCAAAAGTGCATATTCAATCACAGGGGCGAAGTCGCACAGGGGCGAAGTCCAGATGATAAAAAATCATCTGCATCTGAAATCATCTGAATATATAGTTATTAGTTAAACCAGCTTTTCATCTTGTCGATTGCAGAGTCAAGTACACCTTCATGAGGTTTTGATTCTATTCCAAATGATTCTTGAAGCTTAGATAACAGCTCTCTTTGCTCATCATTGAGTTTCTTAGGGTAAGTTATGTTTACCTGAGCGGTTAAGTTTCCTTTTCCATGTCCATGAACATCTTCTATGCCTTCACCTCTGAATGTAAAATGCTGTTTATCTTTTGTGCCTATATCTAGTTCCAGTTCTAACTCGCCAGTCAGTGATGGTATAGTCAAATTTTCTCCAGCAACTGCTTGAGTGAAAAATACAGGAATGGCGATGTAAACATCATTTCCTTCTCTTTGAAAATGTTTATCCGGAGTTACGCTAAAAGTAACATAGAGATCACCTCTGGTGCCACGCTTGCCTATGTTCCCTTTGCCTGAGACTCTTAAGCGGTTTCCATCATCTATCCCTTTAGGGATTTTAACGGTAACATTGCCTTTTTCTTCTTTGTAGCCTTTACCATCACAACTTTTACAAGATGCAGCCGGTGCACTGCCGACTCCTTGACATGCCGGACATGTTTGAGAGAAAGTCATAAACCCCTGTTTCATAAAAACCTGACCTTTACCGTCACACTGTTTACATGTAGACAGTTTGCCATCTTTAGCACCAGTACCTTTACAAGGCTTACAAGCATTTTTAAATCTGAATTCTATGTCTTTTTCACATCCGAAAATAGCTTCATTGAAACTAATTCTCATGTCAACATTCATGTCAAGGTTGTACTTTTCCACGTCTGCCGGATTTTGGCGACGACGAGAACCTCCACCGCCTCCAAAACCACTAAACATATCTTCAAACATTGAGCCTAGGTCTTCAAATCCGCCAGATGAACGGCGAGCGCCACCCATGCCTTGTAAACCTTCTTTACCGTGACGGTCATAGATACCTCTTTGAGAATCATCACTTAAACACTGGTAAGCTTCATTGCATAATTTAAATTTGTGCTCAGCCTCTTCATCACCAGGATTTTTATCAGGGTGGTAAATCTTAGCCATTTTTCTATAGGCTTTTTTAATTGTTGTTTTGTCCGCATCACGCGTGACTTCTAATATTTCGTAATAGCTTAAATCTTGCATACTATAATAATATCCTACGGTTAACCCAGATTATGTAATATAAAATTATAGTCTAGCATTCATCATTTAGCCTACAACATTCACAAAAAATAATCGCCTAACCTTCAAGTTAAGCTCAAATTTTTTGCAAACACTGTAAACTAAAGTATAAGCACTATATTACAATTAATATTTCATAATCTGAGTTTATAATTTTTTGCAATTATATCGTTTTAAATTTAATATCAGTATAATCCTATTTATGAAACATAATTTACTATTTTTAACAATGTTGATAATTTTTGCAGGATGTTCAAAAGAGCCGCAAGTTTTGTTTACAGATATGCCGAAAACACACCTTGTAAAGAGCGATTTTAGCGAGTTACCAAACTGGGAGGATGAGAATTATCTTATAGCCCTCAACTCTTTTATAAATAATTGTGCAAGTTCTAAAACGAAAAAAATATACAAAGAACTGTGTAAAGACGCAACGCAGACTTCAGACCCCAAAAACTTTTTAGTAAATGAATTTACACCATATAAAATAGCTACGCAAAGTATTGAAGAAAATGGTTTGTTGACCGGCTACTATGAACCACAATTAAAAGGGTCGCTTACAAGAAATGGGCCATATATATATCCAATATATGAAACTCCAAATGATATGTTTGTAGTAGATTTAGGTAAGCAGTACCCTGAATTGAAAAACTATAGATTAAGAGGCAGAATTCAAGGAAATAAGATAGTTCCATACTACGAGAGAGCTGATGCAGGAAATAAAGCGATAGATGCCAATATTATATGTTATACAGATTCAAAGGTCGACCTTTTCTTTTTGGAGGTTCAGGGCTCCGGCAGGGTTGCTCTTGAAAATGGAGAGACTATTTTTATAGGTTACTCCAATCAAAATGGATATAAATATCAATCAATCGGAAAATACTTGGTTAGTATCAAAGAGATACCTTTAGAAGAAATATCTTTACAAAGTATTAGGGAATGGTTTAAAGAGAATCCTTCAAGAGTTGATGAAGTACTAAACTACAACAAGTCAATGGTCTTCTTCAGACAAAAAGACAAGGCTGCTACAGGCTCTTTGGGTATTGAGTTGACTCCACAGCGTTCTATTGCCGTGGATAGAAGTTATATACCGTTAGGCAGTATGTTATACCTTAACGCAGATATACAAAATCAAAATGTTAGCAGACTTGTCGTTGCACAAGATACCGGTGGAGCCATAAAGGGAAGTGTCAGAGCAGATATGTTTTGTGGTTATGGAGAAGAAGCGAGAGAGATAGCCGGAAAATTAAAAGCACCTCTAAAGTTATGGATACTGCTTCCAAAAAATATGCAAAGTGAGATTAATTGATGAGAGGTTCATTAGATAAGTTCAACAAACTTGTAGATGCACTGCAAGAACTTCCAACAATAGGAAAAAAATCAGCAACAAGATTGGCTTACCATATGTTGATGAAAGATAGTTTTGTCGGTATGCAAATTTCTCATGCTATTGAAGAAGCTTTAGGTTCTTTAAGAAAATGCGTCTCTTGCGGCGGCATGAGTGAAGATGATTTATGCTTTATATGCTGTGATGAGAGCAGAGATGAATCACTTCTTTGCATAGTGGAAAATGCAAAAGATATATTACTTTTAGAAGAGAATGGACTCTTTGACGGTAAATACTTTGTTTTAGAGTCTTTAGATGAACTTAACATATCAAGTTTACAAAAAGCAGCAAATAATGGTATTTGTGAAGTGGTTTTTGCTTTAACGCCCTCTATTGCAAATGATGCAATAATGTTGTTTATTGAGGATAAATTAAGTAGTTTTGATATAAAATACACAAAAATTGCTCAAGGTGTCCCAACAGGGGTAAGTTTAGAAAATGTTGATCTTCTTTCTTTAACAAGGGCATTGGAAGATAGAGTAAGGGTATAATAGTGAGGTTAGTTTATTTAGTTTTTATGGTGTTTTTTATTATTGGTTTTAGTGGATGTAGTTCAAAAAGCATTGAAAAACCGCAAGAAGTACTTTTAAGTGAAAAAGTTGACAATAGTGTTAGTGCTAGTGATGATGAGTTTGAAGAATTTGAAGAGGAGATGAAAGCAGAAGAAATTTACGATCCATTTAGCGGATATAACAGAGCAATGACAAGTTTTAATGATGGCGTATATGAGCATGTTTTTAAACCTATTGCAAAAGGTTATAAATTTGTATTGCACAAAGAGATAAGATTAAGTATCAGAAATTTTTTTCATAATCTTGATTTCCCAATGAGATTAGTAAATAATCTTTTACAGGGTAAATTTCATAATTCATATGAAGAGACACAAAGGTTTATTTTGAATAGTACCGTTGGTTTACTTGGACTATTTGACCCTGCAAAAAGTGAATTTGAAATTCAATCACATGAAGAAGATTTTGGTCAGACATTGGGGTTCTATGGAGTTGGTGCTGGACCGCATATTGTTTTACCACTGTTTGGTCCATCAAATTTCAGAGACACAATAAGTATGTATCCTGATTCACTATTAAGTCCAATCGATTCTGGTATAAGTTCAGAAAGAAAAGAATATGTTGTAGCTCTTAGCGATTTTGAATATTTTAGTATAAAATCACTTGAAAAAATAAATTCTACTTCACTCTCTATGGATGATTATGAGAAATTAAAAGAGGATGCAGTTGATTTATACCCATATCTAAGAGACGTATATGAGCAGTATAGAAATAAACAAATAGAGGAATAAATAAAGATGAAACAAATTTTTAAAAAGATTTTATTGATAGGTGTAATGTTAATATTCACACCAAACTTAGCAGCAGATGAGCAAACGGATTTAAAAGAACATTTCTTAAAGAACATAGATAAAGTTATTTTAATAGTAGAAGATAAAATATTGTCAAAAGATAAAAGAAACAAAGATATTATAAGTGTGCTGACGCCAATGTTTGACTTTGAACTAATGGCAAAGCTGAGTTTAGGTAAAGCATGGAAAAAGTTGCCAAAAACAGATCAAAAAAGGTTTATTGATCTTTATGTAAAGCGAATGGAAAAATCATACTCTTCAAAAGTTGACTCTTATAATAATGAAAAAGTTGAAGTTAATAAAATAGAGCAACCAAAAAAGAATAGAATAGCTTTGGTAACTGACCTTATTAGTAAAGATGACAGTTTTGAAATAGTATATAAATATTATAAACCTAGAAAGCCAAAAAGTGAAAAAGACAGTTGGTTAGTTTATGATGTTGAGATTAAGGGTGTTAGCATCCTAAAGGCAGATAAAGCACAGTTTAAAGAGTTTTTACAGACCAAGAACATAACTGAGCTTATGGATGTTTTGGTTGAAAAACAGTAGATAATATATTGAATAATTTATATAAAAACTATCTTTTAAAATATCCAAAAATTATTTTATTTTTTATGACTATTTTCATAGTCATAATGGCTTTTTCAGCACTAAAATTAGATATAGATGCAAGTGCTGAAACACTCCTACTTGAGGGTGATAAAGATCTGGAATTTTCAAGAGAGGTATCAAAACGATTTGATGCACCGTCTATTTTGATTATAACTTATACGGTTGAAGACAAGCTTTTAAGTGAACAAAATATAAAAAATATAAAAATATTAAGCGAGCAGATTCAAACTATAGAGATCGTAGAGTCAACAACCTCTATAGTCAATGTTCCGCTTTTACAATCTCCACCGAGACCGGTTAGAGAATTGGTTAAAGATATACCAACACTAGAATCTCCAAACATTGACAAAGCCTTGGTTAAACAGGAGTTTTTAAACAGCGCGATATATAAACAAAATTTGGTAAGTGCTGATTTTAAGACAACAGCAATATCTGTAAATCTAAAAAGAGATGAAAAATATTTTGACTTAATAAATAATAGAAACAAGTTTGTAAAACTTAAAAAACAGAGAATTCTAAACAAAAATGAGATAGTCAGTTTTAAGCAAGCTGAAACAGAGTTAAAGAACTATAGAGATATTTTAAGAAAACAAAATCATAACTCCATACAAGAAATAAGAGATATATTGAAAATCTTTGGTGACAAAAATCCAAATATAAAACTCCACTTGGGTGGAGTTGATATGATTGCCGATGATATGGTTGAATTTGTAAAGTATGATTTAGAAACTTTTGGATTTGTTATTGTAGGATTATTGATATTTATTTTATATATTTTACTCAGAGAGATGCGATGGGTAGTTATAGCACTCTTTATTTGTACAGCTTCTCTTATTATCACAAGTGGATTTTTAGGTCTGTTTGGTTGGGAGATAACAGTGGTATCATCCAATTTTATATCACTGCAACTTATTATGAACATGTCATTAGTGGTGCATCTTATTGTCAAATATAAAGAACTACATGCAAAAAACAAGAATGCTACACAAGAGAATCTGGTTATTGATACAGTTGTCTCTATGTCAAAGCCATCATTCTTTGTGGTAATCACGACCATCGCCGGATTTAGTTCTTTAGTTTTTAGTAATATTCTTCCGGTTATAAATTTTGGTTGGATGATGAGTATCGGGATAGTTGTTTCACTGCTTCTTACATTTATACTATTTCCAATAGTGCTGATGTTTTTTAATAAAAGTAATATAAAAGATGATGATAAAAATAGAGTTCCATTTACGACTAGAGTAGCTAATGTAGCTTATAACTATAAAAAAACAATACTTACTATAACATTTTTTGTTGTGCTTTTTTCTGTAACAGGGGCTACTCAACTCAGAGTTGAAAACAGTTTTATGGATTACTTTAAAAAAGACACACAAATATATCAGGGAATGGCAGTAATAGACCAAAAACTTGGTGGAACTTCTCCACTTGATATTATCTTAACATTTAAAGAAAACAGTGATATAGTAGAACCTGTAGCGATTGTAGAAGAAGTGGACGAACTGGATGAGTTTGCTGATGAGTTTAAAGAGAGTGAGAGCGATAAAGAGGACTACTGGTTCACTAAAGCTAAGATGCAAAAGATTACACAAGTACATAATTATCTTGATTCATTAGAGCCAATCGGAAAAGTGTTGTCATTGGCTACTATAGGTGAGATTATAAAAGTTTTGAACGATGGTAAAGAAGCAGACAGTTTTACTTTGGCACTTTTATATAAAGAGTTGCCTGAGAAATACAGAAAAATAATACTCTCTCCTTATATGGATGTTAAAAATAATCAAGTACGAATCAGCACCAGAGTGATTGACTCAATGCCAAATTTGCAAAGAGATAAACTTCTTAAAAAAATTGATAAAGATTTAAGTGAGATGTTAAACCCAAAATACGAAGAGTATAGACTATCAAATATATTGGTTATGTATAATAATATGCTTCAATCTCTTTTTAAGTCACAAATCAAAACTATCGGTATAGTGGTGTTTATACTTTTTGCTTTGTTCTTGGTTCTTTTTAGAGACTTAAAAATAGCGATAATAGCTATAATAGCCAATGCTATACCCGTTAGTGTGATTTTTGGATTTATGGGTTGGATGAACATACCATTAGATATGATGACTATAACTATAGCTGCCATTAGTATAGGGATCGCTGTTGATGATACCATACACTATATTCACCGCTTTACTTTAGAACATAAGAGTCACGGTAATGCAAAAGAGGCTATGTATAACTCACATGCTAGTATAGGTACAGCGATGTTCTATACTTCTACTATCATCATAGTTGGTTTTTCAGTTCTTGTGCTTTCCAACTTTATACCGACCATATATTTTGGACTTTTAACTATGATGGCAATGTTTATGGCGATTCTCGCAGACTTGTTGCTACTGCCCGTATTGCTTTTACTGTTTGGGGTTTAAGTTTTAGTGTTATAAGAGACTCAATTTATTAGGATATATGCCATTTAATCAAAGTGTAATCAAATAGTTATATAATATTCCTATTATCAAGTAAGTTTATGCTTGTGAGGATTACAAATGAGAGTCGTTATTGTTGGCGGTGGCATAGCTGCTGTTTATTTAGCAAACAATATTAAAAAACAAAACCGTACTTTTGATGTCACAATTATCAGTGATGAAAAATATCCCCCGTATGACAGGATACATCTTTGCCGTTTAGTAGATGATAAAGAAGATATTAACGGTATATCCCTGCCTCTTGACCCGACTGTGAAGCTTGAACTGGGTCAGGAAATATATAAGGTCGATAAACAAAACAGACGAATCTACTCTGCTAAGTCTATGTTTAGCTACGATAAACTTATAATTGCAACCGGCTCACATCCGGTCTCGCTTTTTGATATACAAGCAATTGAAAATGCAGCTGTATTTAGAAGTGCAGATGATTGTCAGGTCATAAAAAGTGGGATAAAAAATAGGGAAATAGTCATAGTTGGAAGCGGTCCGATAGGACTTGAACTACTTGAGACTATAAATGACATCCCCGATATCTCAAACATAACACTTTTGCTTCGCTCTAAATATTTATACGACCAAAACCTATCAAACGACTCTCTTATACTAATAGAAAACTGTTACACTAAAGATGGAAAAATTAAAATATCTTACGAAGATGAGATAGTTGATAAAGTTATCCAAGATGGTGAAATAAAACTTCTTAAAACTAAAAAACTTCAAATAAAAAATCCTTTCTTAATATTTGGAATTGGAATAAAACCAAATATTGAAAATTTCAAAAACTCATTGACATGTAATAAAGGGATTTTGACTAACCTCTATATGCAGACGGACGATGAAAACATATATGCAGTCGGTGAGTGTGCTGAAGTCAAAGAACTAGGCTTTATAGCAAGACATGTCAAAGAGTGTACTCTTGAAGCGGATTGTGCAATCTCTCACTTACTTGAAATTGACATAAAAGAGTTTGAGAGAAAAGTCAGTATTGACATGTTGAAAGTCAGTGAATTTGATCTGGTGGATGTTAAGTCACCGAAATATAGTTGCGAGTTTGAAAAAATTGTTATAATTTCAAAAGAAGACAACAGAATCGACGAGTATTTTGTTAACGAAGATAAGCTGGTCAGGTTTATCGGAATAAACTCCAATGTAGACATAGGATATATAGAGACTCTTATCGATGACGAGAGTGAAGTTGATATAAATTATCTATATCAAAACAGACTTGTCGGGGAGAGAGGAAGGCTTATCTGCAGTTGTGAACACGTTTATCATCAAGATTTAGTAGATATTGTAACTTCAAGCGGTATAAGTTCATTTTCAGAGCTAGGAGAATTTTCTCAGGCCGGAAGGGTGTGTGGCAGATGTAAAATGATGGTGCAAGATGTCATAAAAGATTCTCAGCATCTAATTGACCCAAATATGCCAAGAAAAAGCCTTGAGGATATAAAAAGAGAAAAAGAGATTGCAGCGGTACAAAAAAGGATAGACAAGTTTAACACACTTCATCCTAGAAACACTCTGACAACAGATAACCTCGAATCTGCACTGGCGAGCATAGATATGGGTAAGCGTGAAGTTAACAGTTGGGTTTCTATGGTAACAGCAAATATGAAACTTCATCCAAACTTTGAAGAGGTAGTTGAAAAAGGGGTTAAATCTCTAAATAAAGTCCCAATAATCTGGTTAGAGTTGGCTGACTGCAGCGGAAACTCAGAAGCATTTATAAAATCAACAAATCCAGCTATAGAAGATCTAATATTCGACTATATCTCACTTGATTATCATGAACTACTAATGAGTGCGGGCGGTGATCAGAGTGAGACAATCTTGGAAGATATTATTAAAAATCAAAAAGGTGAATACATCTTGATTGTTGAAGGTGCAGTTCCTCTGGCAATGGATGGAAAATATCTGAGAATAGGTCCAAAAGGTGAAACAGGTTTAGAGCTTTTAAGAAAATGTGCAAAAAACGCGGCTCTTGTTCTAGCAGTAGGCAGCTGTGCTTTTGATGGCGGGATAGTTGCCGCACACCCAAACCCAACCGGAGCTGTTGGTGTGGCAGAAGCTCTGCATAGAGATGATATTATTAACATCTCAGGTTGTCCGACAAATCCGACAAATATAGTTGGGACTCTGCTATCTTATATCATGTTTGAAGAATTGCCAGTTTTGGATGAGTTTAACCGACCATTGTGGGCTTATGAGGGAAGAATTCATGATAACTGTGAGCGACGAGGTCACTATGAGCTTGGTGAGTTTGTAAAAGAGTGGGGTGATGAGGGCGCAAAAAAAGCTTGGTGCCTTTTTGAAATGGGCTGTAAAGGTCCATACGCATTTGCAAACTGTCCGACTATAAAATTTAATGGCGGAACCAGTTGGCCTGTTCAAGCCGGACATGGATGTATGGGATGTGTTGAAAAAGGCTTTTTTGATAAATATGCAAGTGAAAGAAAATATGTCGAGGAAGATAAACAATGAGTAATCAAAATAAAAAAATCGTCATAGACCCAATCACAAGGATAGAGGGACATTTAAGAGCGGAAGTAGAAGTCGATGAAACGGGAGTTGTAAAAGAGGCATATGTAAGCGGACAACTCTTTCGTGGAATCGAGACTATATTAAAAAACCGTGACCCTAGAGATGTTGGACTCTTTGCAGGCAGAATATGCGGCGTCTGTACAAACTCTCACTTTCGCGGAGCTGTGACATGCGTTGAGGATGCTTACTCTTTGGTAATTCCCAAAAATGCTGAAATTATCAGAGATTTGATTGCTATGGCTCTTTTTATTCAAGACCATGTAGTGCATTTTTATCATCTTCACTCATTAGATTTTGTAGATATTACAAGTGCGCTAAATGCTGATGCAAAGCTGACATCAAAAGAGGCACATAAATATTCTACACAACCTCTTAGAAATTCACATACTCACTATGAAGAGGTAATCGCAAAACTGAAAAACTTTGTAAAAGCTGGAAAATTGGGACCATTTGGCAATTGTTACTGGGGGCATAAAGATTACAGACTGACTTCCGAGCAAAATCTGATTATTGTCTCTCATTACTTACAAGCTTTGAAATTTCAAACAAACATAAGTAAAGCTGTAGCAATATTCGGTGCTAAGACTCCACACCCGCAAACACTGGTAGTCGGTGGGATAACAAGTGTGGCTGACATGTTAAACCCCGGGAGGCTCAACGACTATCTTTTTATAATCAAAGAGGCAAAGGATTTTATAGACCGGGCATATCTGCCGGATATGAAACTGATTGCAACTGCATACAGAGATGAGATTAAATCTGGTCTTGGTCGTGCAAATGGCAACTTTTTATCTGTTGGCGGGTATGAGTTCGAAGATGAGCAAAAACTCTTTTGCAGCGGAGTGATTTACAATCACGATTTTGACAATATTGCAGGGTTTGATGAGAGCAAAATAACTGAAGAGGTTGACTGTGCCTGGTATAGTAAAGATGGTGAAGTTGACTATACGGATTTAAATGAAGACGGAAGCCTTAAAACTGCTAAAAATGATGATAAATACTCGTGGATAAAAGCTCCAAGATATGACGGTAAAACAATGGAGACTGGACCACTTGCAAGAGTTTTGATAAGTTACAAAAACAAAACTCCACTTATAAACTCTTTTGTTGACGAGTTTTTAAAAGAGACTGACTTGGAGCTTATGGACCTGTCATCTACCATTGGCAGGAATGGTGCCAGAGCCATTGAGACTAGTTATATCTGTGAGTATATCTTCAAGCTGGTATCAAGACTGATTCAAAATATAAAATACTACGACACAGATACATGGACTAAATATGAGTTTGGTGAGTTGCCAAAAGAGACAAAAGGGAGGGCATTTTTGGAGGTGCCTCGCGGTGTTTTATCTCACTTTGTAAATATAAAGAATCAAAAAATAGATAACTACTCAGTAATTGCTCCGACTACGTGGAATGCTACTCCTAAAAACCTAGATGGCATGCGAGGAGCTTATGAAGAGGCGCTGGTGGGTATAAAAATAGATGATACTTCAAAACCGCTTGAGGTGCTAAAGGTACTTCACTCCTTTGACCCATGTCTTGCCTGTGCTGTACATGTCATAGATGCAAATGGCATAGAGCTTAGTAGATATAAAATTAAGACTTTGTAGAAGAAGTGGAAAAAATGGCAAAAAATATAGTTATCGGTATTGGTAATTTACTTTGTTTTGATGATGCTATTGGAGTTATTGTTGCCTCTTACTTGAAAAGAAATTTTGAGTACGAGCCAAAACTTGAAATCCTTGATGGCGGTACGCTTGGGTTAAACCTGATTGAGTATTTTGTTGAATATAACAATGTTTTTATTATTGATACTATCTCGACATGTGAAGAGGTTGGTTCTATATATAAAATCCCTTCAGACGAGTTGCTCGGTGGTGGAAGATATAAAAATACAGCTCATGAAGTTGAAGTGATTCAGATGTTGGAAACCTGTGAACTCTATGGCAAAAAGGCTGAAATCACTATATTTGGTATTGTTCCCCAAGATATTAACCGTATGGAAATAGGATTGAGCAAAAGGCTGATAGATAAATTTGACATGCTAATAGAGACAGTTATAAAAAATATCCAAGAGTTGGATATAAAAGTTACAAAAAAAGCCAATTTTTCAGCACAAGAGATAATCAAAGAGTTGAAATGTTAAGCTTTAAAGAATTCGTATCATCACAAGTGGGGAAAATATTTTTAGCAGGGAATCTGTTATTTATTTTATATGTGGGTGCTATTGCCGGTATATATCTCTACTCATCAGAAGATGCCTACAATCTGTTGATCATGACTTTCAGTAATCTTCTTTTTGGAAGAGCGGCAGGAATCTCTTTTGGGTTTACAGCACACTTTAGCGATATAACGATTATGCTGATAAACATGTTTATAGAGTTTTTAACTGTTATGTTGATTTATCCTCTTTTTGTGCTTAGTTGGGAAAAATCACTTGATATAAAAATATTTAGAACATTTTTCATCAAGATAAAAGAGCAGAGAATAAAGTATAAAGACTTTTTTGACAAGTATGGGATATATGGGCTTTTTATATTTGTATGGTTTCCATTTTGGATGACAGGACCGGTCGTAGGTTCTTTAATAGGTTTTTTGATTGGAATAAAGCACTACACTACAATGTTTGTTGTACTAACAGGGACATTTTTGGCAACGGCTATATGGACATACTTTTTAAAAGAACTGATAGGACTATTGAACTATCTAACTTCGTACGCTGGATATATTCTTTTAGGCGCATTTATCATAATTGGTCTTGTTTTAAAACTAAAAAAAAGTAAAAAGAAAAAAGCAGAGAGTGAGGGGGATACTTCAGATGACAACCTATAGCATACTGATTATTGCTCCTCTATTTTTTGCTTTGGCTGTCTTGATTGGTGGATTAAGAGTCAGAAATATATTAACAGTTGTTTTTGTCCTTGTCCTGGCTGGAGCAAGTCTGATAAATATTTTCGTAGAAACTTCTACTTTACAAACATCACTTTCTCACTCATTTCATAACCTCTTTATTTTACTTGATTCTCTAGTACTTATATATTTTCTTTGGCAGGGGATTATCAAAAAACACAACTTCGTGACATTTTTTGCTCTGCTTCAGATGATGCTTTATGCAGCGGTTGTGTTTTTCTCTCCTTCAACTACATCCAGTGATATCTTAATTGATAATATATCTTCCATTATGTACCTTGTCATCAACATTGTGGGCGGAACAATCATAGTATATGCACTTGGATATATTGAGAGCGAAAAGTTTTCAAGGTTTAAGAAAAATGGTTTTATAGCATTGCTGTTTTTCTTCTTATCTGTTATGAATTTTATTGTCTCAACAAACAATATTGAGATATTCTTTTTACTCTTTGAACTGACAACATTATGCTCATACATCTTGATTGCATACCGCGGTGATGAAATATCCAATGAAAATGCTCTCAAAGCTCTGTGGATGAATCAAATAGGGGGTTTAGCTATTTTAATCGCACTGATTGTTTCAATAACTCAGTACGATACGGTATATTTTGACATGTTAATATCAAGTATTAATGAACTCTATCTTTTACCTATTGTATTTTTGGCAATTGCTGCATTTGTAAAAGGTGCGAGTATTCCTTTTGATAAATGGCTACTTGGTGCAATGGTAGCTCCAACTCCTGTCAGTGCGATACTTCATAGTGCGACAATGGTAAAAATAGCACCGTATTTAATGCTAAAACTCGCACCCGCTATGAGTGGATTTGTCTCTGTAACGATTACACTTATCGGCACATTTGTATTTTTCTCCGCATCGCTTTTGGCTCTTAGCAAGGACTATTTTAAAGAGATACTTGGTCTCTCAACCATTGCTCTTTTAGCACTTATGATGGCTCTTGCAGCTATAGGAACTGATGAGGCAATAACAGCCTGTTTGGTTTTGATTGTGTTTCATTCAATCTCTAAAGCACTTCTGTTTTTACAAGCGGGAATACTCGAGAAAAGCTTCAATCTTAAATATGTTAATGATATAAACGGTCTGATAAATCACTCACCCCTTGTAGTCTTTTTTATAGTGGTCGGTTTTGCTTCACTAACACTTCCTCCATTTGGGGCATTTGTTGCAAAGTTTATGGCAATAGAGTCAATAGCAAATGAGATAAGCAACAATCCTCTTTATGCTCTGGCTCTGATATTTATAGCTCTTGGAAGCGTCTTTTTGACATTGCTGTATTTTAAGGTTCTTACAAAGCTTTTGGCAAAAGATGTGAGCCAAGAAAAAGAAGTACATGTACATATACCAAAGCTTTTTACTATCCCATCATTTATCCTCTTATTTTTACTAATTATTGGTATTTATGTCATCTTTGAGAAAGAGTTTTTAAGCAGTGTCCAGATTTTTGTTCCAATGATACTAATCTCTGTTGTTCCTCTTCTGTTTGCAACACTTCTATTTAAAAAAGCTCACAGGGTTAAAGAGTACTACTGCGGTGAAAAAGAAGAAGTGCAACTTAACATGTACTATTTTGATATACCACGTAATTATAAAAAAGTTATCACGGCAGTTGCAATAGTATTGATATTCATACTCATATTGGGGGCGATGTTATGATTGAAATTATTTTGATTGCACTTGCACCGATAATCGGCGGTTTGATATATGGGCTCGAGAGAGTTGTACGTGCTCGTATGCAAAACAGAAAAGGTCCGCCGATCTTACAACCGTTTTATGACATGTTAAAACTCATAGACAAACAGGCTTTTATAGTAAATCCATATCACTCCATCTTGGGTATTATGCACTTTGTAACTCTATGGGTTGTTGTAGCATTTGTAATCTTGGGACAGAATCTGCTTTATGTTGTCTTTTTACATCTTCTCTCAGCTTTATTTTTAATCATCGCAGGTTTTAGTGTAAAGTCTATCTACTCTCATATAGGTGCAAACAGAGAACTGCAAGCCATGATAGCCTACGAGCCGATTTTAATTATGACGGCTGTAGGTTTTTACATGATAAACGGCAGTTTTGATATATCGATTATTAGAGAAAGCTCTCCATTATTACTCTCATTACCTTTAGTGTTTTTAGCTTTTTTAATGATAATACCTATAAAACTGAAAAAGTCTCCATTTGATGCCACTGAGGCGCATCAAGAGATAGTAGGCGGTGTTGAGATAGAGTACAGCGGTATATTTTTTGAGTTTTTATATATGTCAAAATGGCTTGAGTATGTTTTTATATATCTGCTGCTTATACTCTTTGCAGGCAATAGTCAGATACTTGGAGCTGTTTTATCAGTTGGTGTATTTTTGCTGGTAAATCTAGTCGACAACTCCACAGCTAGAATAAAGATGAAGCACCTGATAAAAATAGTTTTAGGCATTGGATTGACACTCTCAATGATTAACCTGATAGGACTTAGTTATGTTTGATTTTAAACCGATAAGAAAAAAGTCACCATGGATACTGCACTATAATGCAGGCAGTTGTAACGGATGCGATATTGAGATACTAGCCTGTTTGTCTCCAAAGTATGATATTGAGAGATTTGGAGTTATAAACACAGGTAATCCAAAACAATCAGACGTATTTTTAGTTACCGGCCCGGTTACATTTAGAAGTAGAGAGAGGCTAATAGAGTTATATACTCAGATGCCTGAACCTAAGGTTGTCATGGCGGTTGGAAGCTGTACATGTACAGGCGGAGTATTTCGTGACATGTACAACGTGGAAGATGGACTTGACAGATATATTCCGGTTGATGTTTATGTTCCTGGATGTGCAAGTTCTCCTGAACTGATTATAGATGGTTTGGTAAAGGCTTTAGAGATACTTGAGTCTAAGACAAAAGAGATTGAAAAACCGTTTAAGCTCTTTAGAAATGAGACAAATAAAGACGGTGTAGTAAATCGACGTAACAGTGCACTTAAAGTAGGTGAGGAGATAGATGATGAAGAAAATTGAAGTCTCTATAGAGAGTGTAAGAGAAAAGATAAAAGAGTTTTATGATTATAAAAAGTGGCATTTTTTAACACTTAACGGTGTCGCACTTGAAGATGACATGTTAGAAATTCAGTGGATATTTTCAGAGTATGCAGTTAAAAACGAGATAGTTGTATATTATGCACATGTCAACTGTGACGAGGTTATTCCATCGGTCGTAGATATTATTCCATCGGCGATAATCTCACAAAGAGAAATTGTTGATATGTTTGGAGTTAATATTGAAGGAAGTGAAAAAGGGCTCTATCTTGATGAAGACTCTCAGCAAAGACCACTGAGAGGGTGTTCAATATGAAGAAGACAATAAATATACCAATAGGCTCACAGCATATTGCACTGCTAGAACCTGTAAGGTTTAAGTTCGAGTGTGAGAATGAAAAAATAGTAGGTGTAGGTTCAGATGTAGGCTTTGTACACCGTGGCATAGAAAAAGCATGTACAACAAAGTTCAAGTTTGACGGCATAGGTTATGTTGTTGCAAGAGTATGCGGACTCTGTGCTATTACACACTCAATGACATATACGGCTTCTATAGAAAAACTAATTGGCGGTGAGATAACGCAAAAGGCAAAATATCTAAGGATTTTACTATTGGAACTAGACAGAGTACACTCACACATGCTCTGCTTGTCTCATACATGTGAAAATGCAGGTTTTGAAGCTATGTTTATGCGTATAATGGGTGATAGAGAAGACATTATGGAGATACAAGAACTCATAACAGGTAATAGGGTCCAGTTTGATTATATATCTATAGGCGGGGTAAACAGAGATATAGATGCCGCACAAGCAAAAAATATTCTTGCCAAGCTTGAATTACTCAAACATAAGGTACTTGGCTATATAGATGAGTTTACAAATAACTGGAGTCTATCTTTGAAGTTTAAAGGTATTGGCGTACTCACTCTTGATGATGCTTACAGGTTTAATACTATTGGACCGCTGGCACGTGCATCTGGACTACAGGCAGATGTAAGAAATGAGATAGACTACCTTCCCTACGATGAGGTCGGCTTCAATATGCAGACTCACTCTGATGGCGATATAAATGCAAGAAACCTTGTGAGACTTAGTGAACTGTTGAACTCCATAGAGATGTGTAACAATATTCTTGAAGGCTTGCCCGAAGGTGAGATATTTACAAAGCTAAAAGGAAAGCCAAAGGGCGATACCGTTGTAAGGTTTGAAGCTCCTCGCGGTGAGCTTATGTACTATGTAAAAGGCAATGGCAGTGCTATGCTAGATAGAGTCAGGATAAAAACGCCGACGTTCTCTTCTATTCCAGCTTTCTCGCATGTTTTTATGGGTGCTGATTATGCCGATGCACCTGCAATACTGGCATCATTTGATCCATGTCTATCGTGTACGGCAAAATAGGGGTGATATTATGTTGACATCATTTTTTAAAGCATTTACAAATCTTTTTAAAAAGCCACAGACTATAGACTATCCTGTTACATCGATAGAGAAAGATAAAGAGTACAGAGGTCTTATCGAGTATGGAGAGTCGGAGTGTATATACTGCCTGAAGTGTGAAAAAGCCTGTCCTCCAGGCGCTATTTTATTTGTACCAGTAGAGAACCCTCCAAAAAACGAGAAGAACAAAAAGGGCTTGAAGTATCACTACAATCCTCATCTTTGTATCTACTGTTCTGAGTGCGTTCGAGCTTGCCCAAAACCAGAGGAAGCTCTTTGGCAGAGTAATAAAAAACCACCTATCGGGATAAAAGATGATAAGGTAAATGATGGTTGGTTTGAACTCGAAAAGCTGAAAAAAGTATAAGGAGAATAATATGCAACATCTATTAGGTCAAAGTTGGCACAGTATAGAGACTGCTAAAATAATAAAACTGTTTGACAGTGATGTTAATGAGGGTTTGGGACCGCTTAGTATAAAGCATCGTGAGGAATTTTTTGGAAAAAATGAACTAAAAGAGAAAAAACAAGACTCGAAACTCAAGAAATTCTTTTTACAGTTTCATAACGCTCTTATATATATACTTTTGGGTGCATCTGCCATTACTGCTTATTTGCATGAATGGGTAGACAGCGGTGTCATATTTGCAGTTGTAATAATAAATGTAGTAATTGGTTATGTGCAGGAGGTAAAGGCACAAGAAGCTATTGAGTCACTAAAAAAGATGATACATACTGAAGCATTGGTTATTAGAGATGCTCAAAAGATAATTATCTCTTCTGTAGATTTAGTTCCTGGAGATATAGTTTTACTTGAGTCTGGCGCAAAGGTGCCGGCTGATATCAGATTGTTAGAGTGCAAAGACCTTAAAGTTGATGAATCAATGCTTACTGGTGAATCAGTTAGTGCCCTTAAAAATATAGAACTGCATGACCATGATATTACGCTAAATGACAGAGACAATATGACCTACTCAGGAACATATGTAACTTATGGAAGAGCCAAGGGTATAGTAATAGCAACAGCAAGTCACACAGAACTTGGAAAGATTGCACACCTGATAGAAGAAACATCATCTATGGAGACACCTCTTACCAAAAAAATATCAGCCTTTAGTAAAGTTTTACTTTATGTGATTTTAGCTCTTGCTGTATTTACATTTTTGGTAGGAATTTTAAGAGAAAACAGTGCAGTGGAGACATTCATGGCCTCAGTTGCCTTAGCCGTAGGAGCTATTCCAGAGGGATTACCTGCTGCAGTTACAATCACTCTTGCAATCGGGGTGAGTCGTATGGCCAATAAAAATGCCATAATCAGAAAACTTCCGGCTGTTGAGACACTTGGAAGTGTTACAACAATCTGTTCAGATAAAACAGGGACATTAACGCAAAATAAGATGAGCGTTACCCATATGTTCTGTTCAGGTAATACATATGAAGTAACAGGAATTGGATATATTCCAGAGGGTGAGTTCTTAAAAGACTCGGAAGTTATCGAATCTATAGATGAGAGTTTAAAAGAGTTGCTACAAGTTGGTTATCTTTGTAATGAATCATACTTAGTCAAAAAAGATGGACACTACACAATAAATGGTGATCCTACTGAGGGGGCACTTATAGTCAGCGCTTTAAAAGGTGGATGTGATGAGTATGTACTCAATCAAACATTTCCAAGGTTGGATTTACTCCCTTTTGAATCAGATAGACAGTTTATGGCTACCATCAATAAAGATGTGACAAACGATCAAAATATTTTGTACCTAAAAGGCTCTGTTGAAAAAACTATAGACATTTGTAGTTTTGAGTCAATAGATAACAAAGAGGTAGAGATAAACAGAGATAAGATTTTGCAAAAGGTAGAAGAGTTTGCAAGTAGTGGTCTAAGAGTTCTGGCAGTAGCTAAAAAGGTTGTTACAGGAGATAGGATTGATAGTAGATTACTTGATGATAAATTTATATTTTTAGGTCTTGTTGCAATGATGGACCCACCAAGAGTTGAGGCAATTGAAGCTGTAAAAGAGTCTATAGGTGCGGGTATAAAAATTATTATGATTACTGGAGACCATGCTCTAACAGCTTTTTCCATAGCAAAAATGATGTCTATTGTAGATAAAAATACCAAATTTGAGGGTTCTGTTATAACTGGAAAAGAACTCTTTAGTCTAAGTGATAGTGAGTTGATTGAAAAAGTATCACATGTTAGAGTTTTTGCCAGGGTTGAACCTGAACAAAAACTGCGAATAGTAGATGCGCTTCAAGCCAGAGGAGAGATAGTCGCCATGACAGGTGATGGTGTAAACGATGCTCCGGCATTAAAGCAGGCTGATATCGGTATTGCGATGGGACTAGGTGGTACTGAGGTTGCAAAAGAGGCGGCAGATATGATTTTAAGTGACGATAACTTTAGCTCAATTACACATGCTGTTAAAGAGGGAAGAAATGTATTTGACAACTTAATCAAGTTCATTACATGGACACTGCCAACTAACCTTGGAGAAGGACTTGTAATCTTGTTTGCCATTATGTTGGGCTTAACTCTTCCAATACTGCCTGTACAGATATTATGGATTAACATGTCAACAGCAATCTTCCTTGGACTTATGCTTGTATTTGAACCTAAAGAAGACAATATTATGATGCGTATGCCAAGAGATCCAAAGAGGTCGATTTTAACAAGAGTTATAATCACTCAAATGCTGGTAGTCGGTTTTTATATGCTTATAGCTTCATACGCTATGTTTAATTATGCAATTTCCAATGGACACAGTGTTGAGTATGCAAGAACAATCGCCGTGAATATATTTGTTTTTGTCGAACTGTTTTATCTTTTTTCTTGTAAAGAGCTGCAAAAATCAGTTTTTAAAACTAATATAATGAACAATAAGTTTCTGCTTTTAGGGGTGGTCCTTATGAGTTTTGCTCAAATAACTTTTACACACGCTGGATTTATGCATACAATGTTTAAAACTGAAGCCTTAGATGCACAGACATGGTTACAAATACTGCTCATTTCATTTGGTATTCTTTTCGTAGTTGAGATAAAAAGATTTATTGATAGTAAACTCCTCTAAGTATCATTTGCATCAATATCATAAAAACTTTTTAGTTCATTGTATAAATCTGGAAATTTATGTTTAAATGAATTTGGATTTTCAAAATATCTTTCAGTTATCACGGCAAAAAACTCAGCCTCATTTGTCGCGGCGTAAGAGCCTATAAATCTGTATTTCCCCCAATCACGGTTTTTTAAGGAGATTTTTTGAAGTGCATTAAACTCTTTAGAAAGAACTGTTGCCCACTCATGATATTTAGAATACGGCATCGGTGGTCTTCCGTCAATCTCACCATCCATAAAATCAATTTCATGGGCAAACTCATGTATCAAAACATTGTCATTTTGCAAATGGTATGCATCTTTTTTAGCATCATCCCAAGAGATTATAACGGTATCATTTGAGGATTGTCCCTCTATCAAAAAGTTTGATTTGGTGTATATTCCGCCGTTTGAACTTAGCTGTTTTGCTAAAATTGTATGATCGTAAATTATGATGGTCTTTAAGTTGTCATAGCAGCTGTCTGTTTGTATGTGAAGCAGTAATAAGCATGCATAAAAAGCAATGATTACTCTCATCTCGTCAGTTACATCTACTCTTATTCCTATAAAATCTTTTGTATGCATGAAAATTAAAATTGATTTATGCATCTTTTGTTTTTCATCACTAGAAAGTTTGTTATAAAACGGAGTTCTATCCAGTATATTTATGTACTCCTGAGTAAAAGGTAGCTTTGAGATCTTTTTCATTTTTTCATTTTTATATAAAGAGTATGCAATATAAAAAAAGACGACAATACCACCAATGCTGAGAATAATAATAAGAAGTGAATAATAGTAGTTCATTGAAACCTTGTGTGTCCTTCAATCTGTTTACTAACAACGATTCTAAACTTATTATATCATTTTATCGAATATCCATGTGCGTATATACAGAAATTAATCTTACTTTGTATAATAACGATATAGAATATAAATAGTTGTTGCTACAATATAAAAAAGGATTCTATTATGAAGTACATATTGATTTTTCAGATATTTTTAACTGGCTTGTTTGCTCACAGACATAGTAAACTTTTTAAAAGTAATCATTAATGTGCCAAGATTGTGAATGCAGCATAGCAGAACATACTCAAGATGTCATAACAAAGATTTTAGAGATAAATATTAAAGACGATGACTCAATCAAAAAAGTTATCGAGTGGATAAAGTTAAAAAGATGATTGGATATACATGTTAAAAAAAATAACCTATCCACTCTTTCTTTTAGCTGTCGGATATCTGCTTTTTTTTAATAATGATGCAAAAATAATTATAACAGGAGTTGCTGTATTTTTAATAGGTATGGTTTTCATGGAAGACGGTTTTAAACTTTTTAGCGGCGGGATGCTGGAAAAAGTTTTAGAAAAGTCTACAAACAGTGTACCAAAGGCTATCGGAACCGGTTTTTTAGCTACAGCAATTATTCAAAGTTCATCTCTTCTTACCATTATTATAATATCATTTTTAAGTGCAGAACTTATATCATTAAGCGGTGCTATTGGAGTTGTGTTTGGCTCAAACATCGGAACGACAACTACAGCCTGGATCGTCTCAACCTTTGGTGTGAAAATAAATATAGCTCATTATGCTATGCCTTTGATTGTATTTGGCGTCATATTCAGGTTTAACGATAAGAAATCATATCATGCAGTAGGAAATATTTTAGTTGGACTTGGTTTTGTATTTTTAGGTATTGGTTATATGAAAGAGGGCTTTGAAGTCATGAAAGATGGACTTCACCTTGCCGAGTTTGCGATGGACGGTTATCCTGGAGTTTTAGTATATATCTTTATTGGAGTTGTAGTTACTGTAGTAATCCAATCAAGCAGTGCAACTGTTGCTTTAATCATTACAGCATTGGCAACAGGACAGATTGAATATGCCAATGCACTTGCATTAGTCATTGGTGCAAATATAGGTACTACCGTCACAGCTATAATCGGCTCACTCTCTTCTAATGCAAACGGAAAAAGACTTGCTGTAGCTCATTTCATCTTTAATATGACAACTGGATTAATAGTCATCGTTTTTCTATATCAGTTGGTGGATTTGGTAACATTCATGAACCGCTTAACAAAGCCATGGTTGACTATCTGCGGAAGTGGATTATGTACGGCTGGGAATATCGCGAATTACTCAGGAATATTCCAACAGTGAGCATACCGGATGACCACGATGTGTATCATGGAAATATTTGGGGAGAAAATGGAAAGAAGGCAAAAGAAACCGGATCCGGAAAAGAAAGGCAAGATAGTGGAGGATATAAATTGCCGACCGATTTTGTGAAAATGGTAGAAAGAACCCAAACAAGTAATCTACCGGATCCTTATGACCCTACTCCAATAAAACAAGGAATTGGGGTTTACTACACAGAAATGAATTACGGGGGATTGAGCTTTGCCATTATCGAAGACCGCAAGTTTAAATCATCTCCAAAAAATATGTTGCCAAAGGAATCGGAAACCTCAAATGGTTGGGCAGAGAACAAAGATTTCGATGTCAGGAACAAATCCGATATTCCAGGAGCCATTTTGTTAGGTGAGAGACAAGAAGCCTTCCTCAAGGAAT
>JAKITC010000031.1 GCA_021648285.1 Sulfurimonas sp.
ATGTTTTTACACTTGATTGTCTAGGTGGCTATAGAGAGAGGGAAACGCCTGGCTCCATTCCGAACCCAGAAGCTAAGCCTCTCATCGCTGATAATACTTGTCCTTGCAGGATTGGAAATGTAGGTCGCTGCCTAGTTGATCAATTTAAACTTACTTATTTACACATAAAATCAACAAAGTCAATTTTATTACGCTTGCACCGCTATGGTGACTGAAGTTAGCTTCTTCGAAGCAGATTCTAAACTAACTTTTAATCAATCAAACTTTTATCTATTTCCCAAATATTATTTAAATCATCCATATTGACTTTTTTTAATCTCTTTAAAAAATATTCTCTTCCTACTTCTTTAGCACCAAGACTTTTTAAATGTTCTGTTGGCACTTGACAATCGATAAAATTATAACCCCAATGCTTTAGATGTTTTATCAGTACTGCATAAGCAGATTTTGAAGCATCGCTTACTAAAGAGAACATAGATTCTCCACAGAAGACTTTACCTATAGATAAACCATAAAGTCCACCGACTAGTTTTCCATCTAAATAAGTCTCTACACTATGAGCTATTCCCATTCCATTAAGTGTACTATATGCCTCTATAGTCTCATCTTGAATCCAAGTCCCATTTTGGTCATTCCTTGGTATAGTAGAACAATTTTGCATTACAGAATGAAAATTTGTATCAAATTTATACTCAAATTTCTTCATACTTTTTTTAAGTGAGCGAGTTAGTTTAAACTCATCTAGTTTCATTATAAGTCGCGGATTAGGAGACCACCAAATAATTGGATCATCTTTGCTGTACCATGGAAATATCCCATTTTGATAAGCACGAACTAATCTAGTTGGATTTAAGTCGCCACCCCAAGCTACAATTCCATCTTCGTTTGCATCGTTTGGATTGGGAAAATTTAAATCATATTTATTTAGTTCTGGAATCATTATTTATATTATCTCAGACAACTCGAACAAGTCCAATTTGTCTTCAGTCACTTCTGCTCTAAAGAGCGACGCAAGATAAATCACTAAATGATTTTCTGTGAAAGCTTCGCCATAGGCGAGAAGAATCATTCTGATTCCTTAAATTTTAACACTAGCTTTTTATTGAAACCTACTTGTACAGATCCGCCATTTTTAAGTTTTCCAAACAGTATCTCATCACTCAGTTTATTTGTAATATTATTTTGTATGTACCTTTTTAATGGTCGAGCTCCCATCTCTATGGAATAACTGTTATCAGCTATAAACTCGACTGCCCTAGGAGATATAGACACAGTTATGTTTTTCTTTTTAAGGTCACTGTTTAATTCAGCAATAAATTTATTAACTATGCCTTTTACTGTGCCCATACTTAACTGTTCAAACTCGACTATAGCATCTAATCTATTTCTAAACTCAGGTGTGAAAAATGATTTTAACTCTTCGTTTTTTGATATAGAGCTATCTTTATTAAAGCCCATTACACTTCTTGCAGTTGCCCCAATATTTGAAGTCATAATCAGAATAACATTTTGAAAGTTTGCTTTATATCCATTGTTGTCTGTAAGTGTTGCATTATCCATAATTTGAAGTAAGATATTTACTAAGTCAGGGTGTGCTTTTTCAATTTCATCAAGTAGTAAAACTGTATATGGATGCCTTTTGATTGCTTCTGTAAGTAAACCGCCTTGTTCATACCCAACATAGCCAGGAGGTGCTCCTACTAGGCGACTAAGAGCGTGTTTTTCCATATATTCACTCATGTCAAATCTCTCGAAATTTATGCCAAGAGTTTTACTTAGTGAAATTGCAAGTTCCGTTTTTCCAACACCGGTTGGTCCAGAGAAAAGAAAAGATGCTATAGGTTTGTTCTCAGGTGTTAGTCCAGCCTTAGATATTTTAATAGCTTTGGCTACCTCTAAAATAGCTCTGTCCTGTCCTATTACCTTTTTTTGTAAATCTGATTCTAGGTTTACAAGTGAATTAGTTTCATCTTTAGTAACTTTAGAGTCAGAAATACCAATTATTTTTGTGATTGTTTTTTCAATATCATAGGCTTGAACTTTTCTTTTCTTTCTTTTGCTAAGATGAAAAGAGGCTGCAGTCTCATCAATAAGATCAATTGCTTTATCTGGTAAAAATCTATCTGTAATATATCTTTTGGATAACTCTACGGCAGCTTTTAAAGCTTTATCTGTATATGTAACATTATGATGCTCTTCATACTTACTTTTTAAACCTTTTAGTATTTTTACAGTTGTTTTAACAGATGGCTCATTTATATCTACTTTTGCAAATCTTCTACTGAGTGCTTTGTCTTTTTCAAAACCATTTCTATACTCAGCAAATGTTGTAGCCCCCATACATCTTAGCTCGCCGGAAGCTAGGGCTGGTTTTAGTTGGTTTGCTGCGTCCATTGTTCCGCTTGTTGCACCGGCACCTATAAGGGTGTGAATCTCGTCAATAAATAAAATTGCATTAGGAGTTGATTTTAACTCATCCATAACACCCTTCAATCTTTTTTCAAAGTCGCCTCTGTATTTTGTTCCAGCGAGTAATGCGCTCAAATCAAGTGCATAGAGTTCTGATTTTTTGATGATTTCTGGCACATTACCGGCTACTATGTTTAAGGCAAGACCTTCTGCTATAGCCGTTTTACCAACTCCGGCTTCTCCAACTAAAATAGGGTTATTCTTCTTCCTGCGACAAAGAATCTGGGTAACTCTCTGTATCTCGTTTTCTCGTCCAATTACTGGATCTATTTTTCCGTCTCTAGCTTTTTTAAGTAGATTTATAGAGTATTTATCTAAATATGAGTCGTCTTCACTATTTTCGTCTTGTTCATCAGTGTGTGAGATAGTCTCTAGGATATCAAGTCGTGAGATATGATACTTTTTTAGCAGCATATACGTAAATGTGTTTTCTTCATCATAAAGTGCAGCAAGTAAATCACCTATATCTGCGCCTTGCTGCTGTGAACTTTGTATATGTTTAATCATGCTGTCGATAAGTCTCGATAGTGCAACACTTTCAAATGGATCTACATGTATATCTGTTGGAAGGGGATCAATATTTGTATAGATATAGTTCTTAATAAGCTCTTTCATCTTGTCCACATCTCCACCGCAAACAAAGATTATCTTAGCTCCATCAGCAGAACTAAGAAGCTGATAAAATACATGTTCGATAGTTATATATTCGTGTTTTAACTCTTTTGCATAAAGAATAGATTTTTGAAAAATTTCATTTAGTGATGGGCTTATCATAACTCTTCCTCCATCTCAGCTCTTAGTGGAAAACCACTGTCTCTTGCTTTTTTATGCACCTGCATAACTTTTGTCTCTGCGATTTCATTTGTATAAATACCGCAAACACCTTTTTCTTGTTTATGTACTTCTAGCATAATCAATTCTGCTTCTTGATAGCTTTTATGAAATATACTAATAATCACATCAATAACAAATTCCATAGATGTATAGTCGTCATTTAAAATTAAAACTTTATATTTTTTAGGATGTTTTACTATTGTCTCTTCAATGAGCTCTAAATCTGTATTCGTTGCCATAATTTTCCTATAATAGATAGATTTTTAAATTATAACAAAATAGAGATAATTATGACCAAACGAATTTTTGTTACCGCAACAAATACAGACATAGGTAAGACCTACACAACAAAACTTCTGCTAAAAGAGTTTGCATCACGGGCTTTAAGAGTTGGTGTCATAAAACTTATCGAGACTGGCGTTGATGCAAAGGCTTTTGACGGTGAGGAGCTTTTGACATGTATAAAAGAGCTAAACCATGAATTTAAAGAGCTACATGTAGAAGATATTGTCCCTATTGTATACAAGCTTCCTGCTGCTCCGTTTGTAGCATCAAATAATACGAAATTAGATTTAAAAAAAATAGATGAAGCAATTGAAAAACTAGAAAGATTATGTGATGTGCTAATAATCGAAGGGGCAGGAGGTTTGTACGTTCCAATAGATGAAAAGTATATGATGATTGATATGATAACTCACTTGAGAGCTCGAGCACTTTTAGTGACCCATTGCTCACTCGGCTGTATAAATGACACACTGCTTAGCAAAAAAGCCCTAGAGGATAAAAATATTTCACATGTAGTTGCATTTAATTGTAAAGACAACAATGATAGTTTTAAAGTAGTTTCAGAGCCTTATTTTATCCAAACAGGCTTTGGAGTTCTAAAAGTTAGTGAAAATATTGACACAATTTGTGATGTCTTGTATAATAATTAAATTATTTAATAAAAGAGTAGCATGCAACATCTAATCCGCACAGACGATTTTACAAAAGAAGAGATAGAAAAGATTATAGAAGATGCTGAAAAATTTAGTGCAGATATTAAAAATGGTGCTGGATTTGATAGAATACTAAAAAACAAGATAATTATCACACTGTTTTTTGAAAACTCAACTAGAACCAAAAGTTCTTTCGAGATAGCTGCTAAGAGACTGGGTGCTGAAATTATTCACTTAGATGCTGCGAAAAGTTCTACAAAAAAAGGTGAAACCTTAGTAGATACTGCAATGAACCTGGATGCAATGAATCCACATGCGATAATCGTTAGACATGAAAATGCAGGTGTTCCCAAAATACTCTCTAACCATACAAAAGCTTCTATAATAAATGCTGGAGATGGAGCACATGCTCACCCTACACAGGCACTTTTAGACCTTTTTACTCTTAAAGAACATTTTAAAGATTTAAGTGGCAAAAAAATAGCAATTGTCGGAGATATTAAAAACTCACGAGTTGCAAACTCAAATATTGAACTTTTATCTAGGTTTGGGATGGAAGTTATCTTAGTTGCACCTCCACAGTTCTTGCCAAAAACCAAGTTAAGAACTACGCACTTTTTAGAAGAAATAATTGATGAAGTGGATGTTGTTATGAGTTTGAGAACACAAACTGAGAGACACTCATCACAAAGTTACGCTTCATTAAAAGATTATGCAAGTGATTTTTGTATTACTCCTGAACTAGTTGGTGATAGAGATATAATCATACTTCATCCTGGTCCAGTGCATAGAAATATTGATATCTCAGATGCTCTTTTAGCTGATGATAGATGTAAAGTTTTAGATCAGGTCTCAAACGGTGTTTCTATTAGAATGGCAGTACTTAAAAAGTTAATACGTTAAAACTAATGACATTCAGTGACTTAAATTCTCTTGGTAAAAAAAGAGAACCCTTTCTGTTTATATGTGACTTTAAAGCAGAAAATTTAAAAATTATTCCACTAAGTGAACTTGAAAAAAATGATGTTGAGTTTTGTATAGAAGAAAGCTACGCAATAAAACCACATCATAATACATTGGAAAAAAAACTACCTGATTTTAGTGAATATATAAAAAAATTTAATTATGTAATAGAGAAGATAAAGTCTGGCGATACCTATCTACTAAACTTAACACAACCAACAGCTATAAAAACTTCACTGAGTTTAAAAGAAATATTCAAAAATGCAAATGCCCACTATAAGTTGAGGTACAAAGATGAATTTGTCTGTTTCTCTCCTGAAAAGTTTATTCAGATAAAAGATAGTAAAATTCATACATATCCTATGAAGGGGACAATAGACGCTTCAACCCCAAATGCCAGAGAGATAATACTAAATAATCAAAAAGAGATGGCTGAACATGTAATGGTTGTTGATTTGCTTAGAAATGATCTCTCAATTATTGCAAAAGATGTTAAAGTTGAAGACTTTAGGTATGTGACAGAGATTGAGGCTGGAGAGAGAAAACTTCTACATGTAAGTTCTCATATTAGTGGAGAAGTTGGAGAAGACTGGCATGAAAGCATAGGTGATATATTAAAATCATTACTCCCAGCTGGAAGTATAAGTGGTGCGCCAAAAAAGAGTACTTTAGATATAATAGAGACTGTGGAAAATTATGATAGAGGGTTTTTTAGTGGTGTTTTCGGTGTTTATGATGGCAAAACATTAGACAGCGGGGTAATGATTCGTTTCATTGAAAAAACTAAAGATGAATATATTTATAAGAGTGGCGGCGGTATAACTTTAGACAGTAGTGCTATAAGTGAATACAATGAGCTTTTAGATAAAATCTATTTACCATAAAGAAGGAAGTAAGGCACTGATATGATAAATAATTTTTTTACAAGTGGTAAAAATTTTGATGAATCACAAAGAGAATTAAAAAGCAGATACCAGATGGTAAATATTGCCATTGTGACTTCAGCATTTGGTTTGCTATTTGGTATATTGGTAAATTTCATAAAAGATATACATGGTTACATAGCAATTGAATCGTTTATTATTCTAATTAATATAATATTGTTTATTATGCTAAGGTATGTTGATTCAGCTTTTTCTCTCGTATCAACGATGGTAACAGCGCAATTTACTTTTTTGTTTTTGTTTTTGATTTATGTTGGAGAACCGCAAGAGTTAAAACACCTTTGGTTGTTGACTTATCCTATTATTTTACTGTTTTTTCAGAAGAAGAAAAATGCACTATATTGGCTCAGTGTTACATTTTTATTACTTTTGATAGCTCCAGCTCAGCCTTTTATAGAGATTAAATACTCTGTCATCCAAATAGTTTACTTATCTGCTGTTTTATTAGTTGTAAGCTTAATCATATATTTTTATCAGATAAAAATGGATGAAGCTAAAGATTTGATTTTACAACAGCAAAAAATGCTTTTAGGCTTTAATGCCAACTTGGAGAAAGAAGTTAAGGTTAAGACAACAGAATTAGTGGAGTTAAATGAATCCTTAGAGAATAAAGTTCAAGATAAAATAGAAGAACTTATCCAAAAAGACAAAATTTTAACAGTTCAATCTAAGCAGGCTGTAATGGGTGAAATGATAAGTATGATAGCTCATCAATGGCGACAGCCACTCTCAACCATAACACTGCAAATCTCAAATTTACAGCTTAAAAGCTTATTGGGACAGAGAGTCACTCAAGAAGAAGTTGATGATGCTTTAAGCAGGATTAGTGATACGATAATGTATTTATCAGATACCGTTGATGATTTTCAAACATATTTTCATCAAGATAAAGAGATTGTTGAGGTTGAAATACATGAACTGCTCCAAAAAGCAGTTAATTTTACTCTATCTAGAGTAAAGGATAGGGAGATTGATACGTTTGTTCTTAAAGATGGTGATATATATATAAAAACATATATAAATGAGTTGATTCAAGTAGTACTAAATATTTTAAACAATGCAATAGATGCACATAATGAAACCAACTTTAAAGACCCATTTATCAAGCTCAGCGTTAAAGAAGTGGGTGACAATATCTGGATATATGTGGAAGATAATGCAGGAGGCATAGAAGAAGAAAACCTACCTAAGTTATTTGAACCATACTTTAGCACAAAGGGTAAAAATGGAACAGGGTTGGGTCTTTATATGAGCAATATGATCATTCAAAAACAGTTTAACGGTGAAATAAGTGTGAAAGTTTCTAAAAATTTTACTACATTCATAATAAAGGTTCCTAAAGATATCTCTTAAGATGAAACTTTTAAATAAAAGCATATTTTTTATGTATTCATTACTTCTACATGTAGAGTTGATATTCATTTTTTCAATAAACTTTTATGCTCTGTATTTTTTAAATCTCTTTATTGTTATGTACATTTTATATCGTAAATTCAGTGATTTTTCATTTATGATCTTTTTTCTACATATAGCTATAGTTTTAGCAGTGATTAATTTAGAGATTTATAATGAACTGCTCTTTGAGTTATATCTATGGTTAAATATATTGGATAAAGTACCACATATAAATAGTGAAGTTATATATGCTTTAACCGCAGTTCATATACTACTTTTAATTAATTTAAAAAGATTTGAGAATTTTTGGGCTATAATAGATAAAAAATTATCGAGGAACTGAAAGTATGTATATAAAAGATTTAAAGTTCTCACTCTGGGCAGACTTCATTGAGAGAGATTATTTAGATAATGAGTTTAAAGAGTTGATAAACAGCGGGATTGTAAATGGAGCCACTTCAAATCCGGCAATATTCAAGAATGCTATTTTAAATTCAAGTGCATACAAAGAGCAGTTGGCGTCACTTAAGTCTCTAGCACCAAAAGAGAAGTACGAAGCGCTAGCTATATATGATATTAAAAAAGCTGCAGATATTTTAAAGCCACTATATGATGCTAATGATGACGGCTATGTCAGCATAGAAGTTGACCCGTATCTTTGTGATGATGCAGCGGCAACTATTGCTGAAGGGAAAAGGCTTTTTAGTGAAATTAATCGTAAGAATGTGATGATAAAAGTTCCTGCAACAACTGCTGGATATAAAGCTATGGCTGAGTTGACTTCATGTGGAATCCCTGTAAATGCAACACTGATATTTAAAAAAGAGCAGGCAATCTCTTGTGCAAAAGCTTTTGAGTTAGGAGTGGCAAAATATGGTTCAAATGTTGATACGGTAATTAGTGTTTTTGTCAGTCGTGTTGACAGAGCTTTGGATGAAGAACTTGCCAAAAACGGTGTAGATGTAGCACTGAGCGGAATATATAATAGTGCGGATATATATGCGCAAGTAGAGAGTATGAAAATCAGTGGGTGTAGAACACTTTTCGCAAGCACAGGGGTAAAAGATGATTCTCTGCCTGCTCATTATTATATAGAAAAACTTTTAGCATATAACAGTGTGAATACAGCACCTATAAACACAATAAAAGTATTTTATGAGAATGGAAGTAAAGAGAGGGCTTTACCGATTCAGGCTAAAACAATAGAGGAACATTTTAAAAAGATTAAGAGCTTAGGTATAGATTTTGATTCTGTATTAGATAAGCAGATAGCTGACGGATTAGAGTCTTTTAAAGATGCATTTAAAGAGATATTGGAGTCATTATGAGTGAAAATATAAATAAAGTAGATGTTAGTAAATTAACGTTTGAGCAGTTAAAAAAGATAAGAACATATCTTCAAAAATTGATTGATAATGGCGGTAGTGATTTACATGTCAAAGCAAATGGTATAATTCGTGCGAGAATTAATGGAAAAATTGTTCCATTTTCCGGAAGTATATATGCCAAAGAAGAAGCTATGACATTGGCAAAAGAGATGTTAAGAGGTAGATATCCAGAGTTTATTGAAAATAAAGAAGTCGATTTTGTCTATCAATTTGATGAAGGAAATCGTTTTCGTGTAAATATTTTCTTTCAGACGGATGGTCCATCAGCAGTATTTCGTGTTATTCCTATGATAATTCCTACAATCGATGAGATGAAGTATCCAGAAGCTATAAGAACTTTTACTAATGAAACACGTGGACTTGTCTTGGTAACCGGGGCAACTGGTAGTGGTAAGTCAACAACGCTTGCAGCAATGATTCATGAGATTAATGTAAATAAAAAATGTCATATTATCACTATTGAGGATCCTATTGAGTTTATTCATAAAGATAAAGGATGCATAATAAATCAGCGTTCTGTCGGGCAAGATACTTTGACTTTTCAAAGAGCCCTTAGAGCGGCTTTGCGTGAAGATCCAGATATTATACTTGTTGGTGAAATGAGGGACCGCGAAACTGTAGAGCTTGCTCTTCATGCTGCCGATACAGGTCACTTGGTGTTTTCAACTCTGCATACAATTGATGCAAAAGAGACGATTAATCGTATTATTGGGATGTTCCCTGTAGATGAACAAAACCGTATACGCATGGCTCTGGCTGGGGTTTTAAAGGGAGTTATTTCACAAAGATTGATTCCTACAATAGATGATAAACGAGCTGCAGCTTTTGAGATCCTTGTAAAGACACCGACAATCGAAAAACTTATTAATGAAAATCGTGATTATGAAATTCGTGATGCAATAGAAAAAGGACGCGAACACTATAAGTCTCAAAGTTTTGATCAGCATATTTTAGACATATACAATTCGGGAATTATTACAAAAGAAAAAGCTAAAGATTATGCGACAAGTGCATCAGATTTAGAACTTAAAATGAGTGGATTAAATAGTGGAAAAGCTTCTGAGCATAACGGTGAATCTAATAACGGCGGGTCTAATAATGGTAAGCTCAGTACTGTAGATGAAGATATTTTTGATTTAAAATAGTATTGATTTAACTGTGTTTAAAGCTTAAAAAGATATAATTCCGAACATTTTTTATTAAGGATACAACATGTTAGAAGGCATTATTAGAGAGAGTATTGGCAAAAAGGGCACGAAAGCACTTCGCCGTGATGGATATCTAGTTGCAAACTTATACGGAAAAGGGCTTGAAAATATTCACGCTGCATTCAAAATGAATGAGTATATCCGTGCTGTTCGCAAAAAAGATACTTTAGCATTCCAGGTTTCAGTGGGTGGAAAAGAGATGAACGTTGTTGTTCAGGCATATGAAACACATCCATTGACATCTGCACTTTTACATGTAGATTTAATGGTGGCACAACCAGGTGTTGTTACTCATTACCATATTCCAGTTGTTCCTCAAGGTGAAGCTCTTGGTCTTAAAAATAAAGGTCTTGTAAATATTTCAAAACCTCGTTTAAGAGTTAAAGCTGCAATCGAGAATGTTCCAAGTAGTATCAATATTGATGTTTCTCCAATGGATGTTGGTGATTCAAGACTTGTTCGTGATTTAGCAAAAATCGAAAATATTACATTTACAGATTCAGATCGTGTAGCTGTTATAAGTATAATCAAAGCCAATTAATCATGCTTATAGTCGGTCTGGGTAATCCTGGCCCGAACTATGAACAAACTCGTCATAATATCGGCTTTATGGTCATAGATGAACTTATATCTCGCATGAATGCAAGTAAACTTTCTTCTAGTACTTCATTTAACGGTGAACTTTTCAAATTCTCAAATCATTTTTTATTAAAACCACTTACTTTTATGAATTTATCAGGCAACTCAATTGCTGCAGTTAAAAATTTTTATAAGATTGATGAGGTTGTTGTGATACATGATGATTTAGACTTGCCGTTTGGAACACTTCGTTTTAAAAAAGGTGGTGGAGACGGTGGTCACAATGGGCTTAAATCTACTGATGAGAGAATATCAAAAGATTATGTAAGAATTAGAATGGGTATAGGTAAACCAGAGCATAAAGGTGAGGTGTCATCTTATGTTTTAAGTCCATTTAATCCTGAGGAGCAAGGATATTTAAGAGAGTGGATCTCTTTTACATGTGATGCTGTTGAATATTTACTGAAAAATTCACTAGAAGATGTTAGTTCTAAATACACAATTAAAAAATTTCAGCTAAAATAACGATAAAATTATAAAGTAATTTTCTCGCCAATAGGCGAAGCTTTAGTGATTGAATATAAGCTTAACTCAGTTGAGATTATATGAGAAGGATAAATGTGCTAGCTTTTAAATATATATCTTTTCACTACATTAAATACTTTATTATTATTTTGTTAGCACTTGTCCTGTTTTTAGTGGGATTTGACTACATGGGTAGTTCTGATAAGTTAAATATCTCTGCAAATTTACTCTTAATATATCTAGTATATAAAACTTTTTTTGCTATAGATATGCTTTTACCTCTTTCGCTTGTTTTCGCGATGATAACAACAAAAATATTTCTTATCCGCTCAAATGCACTAGTCTCATTTTACTCTTTGGGGTATTCAAGAGTTGATATTCTTCGCCCTTTTGTCGTTGTATCTACTGTAATAATCACTCTATTTATTTTCATGCACTCAGTGTCGAATTTTTCAAGAGCTAATGAATTTGCTAAAAATATTCGTAAAAATGCACAATATTTAAGCCCGACTAGGGATCTTTTTTTTACATATAAAGATAAATTTGTATATTTTTCAAAGATGTTGCCTCTTCAAGAGAGTGCAGAGGATGTTAGAGTCTTTAGTCTTAAGGAGAACTCTTTAAAAGAAGTGTTAGTTGCCAAAAGAGCTAGTTACAAAGACGATTCATGGCATATTAAAAAGGCCGATATTATTATAAAACCTGATAAAGTGAAGTTTGATTCACTCGGTATAAAGGTTAAAGAATCAAAAGATTTGGAGATTCTTCAGGGCTTTCGTCCAAAAATGATTGACCAGGTTTACGAGGGTAAAGTTAACTTTACAATAAAAGATGCTATTGATGCATACATGCTTTTGAGTGCTCAAAATATCAACACGGACATTATTAAAAGCGCACTTTATAAGATATTTATTTATCCACTTTTTGTGCCTTCTTTAGTTGTGATTATATTCTTTTTTGTTCCAATGAGTGTAAGGTTTTTAAACATATCACTCTTTAGTTTTGGAGCAATAATCTCATCACTTATGATTTGGGCAATTTTATTTATGTTGATTGAACTCTCAAATCATAGAACAATTCCGAGTGAGGTAGGTATCATCGTTCCCCAGATAATTCTCTTTTTGATTGCCCTTAGGCAGTGGAGAAAATATCGCTTAGCCACATAACAAAAACATAAGTTACTATTTTTTTTATCTCATATAACCTGAACAAGTCCAGCTTATATTCAGTCACTAAAGCTTCGCCTTTGCCGAGAGAAGCACTTCTGTTTTGTTTATAACAAAAACATAAGCACTTTTTAGCTAAAATAGCTTAAAAAATATTTGGAAATTTTATGATAAATTTTAAAAAGTTGGCAAACGAGTACAAAACACCACTTTATATATATGATTTAGATTATATGACTAAGCAGTACGAGGAATTAAAAGAGGCTTTTAAAGGTAGAAAGTCTATTATGGCTTATGCTGTAAAATCAAATTCTAATCTTAGTGTAGTCAAGCACTTCTCAAACCTAGGTAGTGGTGCTGATTGTGTGTCTATTGGCGAAGTACGTCGTGCATTTTTAGCTGGAATTCCTGCCTATAAAATTATTTTTTCCGGTGTTGGCAAAAGTGATTATGAGATTCGTGAAGCAATTGAGAAAGACATTCTTTACATCAATGTTGAGAGTGAAGCAGAACTTAGTCGTGTTGAGCTAATAGCAAAAGAATTAAACAAAATATCTAGAATCAGTATAAGGGTTAATCCTAACATAGATCCTCAAACTCACCCTTATATCTCGACCGGGTTACATGATAATAAGTTTGGTGTTGAAATTGATATCGCAAAAAGAATGTATATAAAAGCAAACAATTCTGAAAATCTGGACCCGGTTGGTATACATTTTCATATAGGTTCTCAACTTACAGAGCTTAAACCAATTTATGAATCTGCGGAGATTGTGTCTGATTTAGTCCGCTCTCTTGAAACTATCAAAATAGAGTTGAAATTTTTTGATATCGGCGGTGGATTAGGAGTAAAATATGATGAGGAAGTTACTATAAATCCTTATGACTATGCACAAGCTATATTAGGAACTCTTAAAGGTCTTGATTTAACGATTATTTGCGAGCCAGGAAGATTTTTAACAGCCAATGCCGGATATTTTGTAACTAAGGTTTTGTATGAAAAACAAAATGCTGCAAAAAGATTTGTTGTTGTTGATGGAGCTATGAACGATCTTCTCCGTCCAAGTCTTTACAGTGCATATCACAAAATCCAAGCAGTGACAGATAGTACGTCAGATAAGACTAATGCTGACATAGTTGGACCTGTTTGTGAGAGTGGTGACTTCTTTGCAAAAGATTATCCACTACCGGCTTTAAAGCATAATGACTTGCTAGTAGTTCACAGTGTTGGAGCTTATGGCTTTGGTATGGGCAGTAACTACAATACAAGAGGCAGAAGTGCTGAAGTTGCAGTGAAAGATGGAGAGTCAAGACTTATTCGTAAAAGAGAGACTTTTGATGACTTGGTAGCTCTTGAACTAGAGTTTCTATAATTTGTACAGATAATGAGCAAAGCCCATTATCTTACGCTAACGCTGAGTTTTATTCTATGCTAACATTTGGCATAGAACATACATCTTCAGCAGAAGGCTCACGCACAGAGACCGTGCTCGAGAATATTAAAGGAGAGTAATTTGTATTTTATAGATATTCAAGGTACTTTGATTAGTGATGCAGATAAATCTCCAATACGCGGAAGTATAGAGTTTATTGACATGTTGAATAAAAAAAAGATTCCATATATGATTATTACAAATAATACTAAAAAATCTTCAAAAGAGTTTTATGAATTTTTGCAATCAATTGGTTTTAATTTTGAATCTTCTAAGTATCTTGATCCTCTAATGCTTTTATACTCTCGCGTAGAAAAAGAAGCTGTCGCAGCTTATGGTGCAGAAGAATTTTTAAAAACTTTGGTAAAAATGGGATACAGACTTGATTATGAAAATCCTAAAACAGTATTGGTAGCGATAAAAGAAGACTTCAAGGCAGATGAGTATGCTCAAATGATAGATTTTTTATTAAGCGGAGCATCTTTGGTCGGTATGCATGAGACGTCAATATATGCAAAAAATAACAAAAGATATCCTGGTGTTGGAGCAGTTTTAAAGATGCTTGAATTTGCCACATCAGTTAGTTATGATGTTGTCGGCAAGCCAAGTGTTGCTTTTTATGAAGAGGCTTTAAAAATGTTACACAATCAAGACAGTAGAGCAGATTTTAGTGATATCACTATGATAAGTGATGATGTGAAGGGTGATTTAGGCGGAGCAAAAGAGATGGGAATGAAAACTATATTTGTGACAAGCGGAAAGTATAAAACTGCCTCAGAGATAGTGCCATTTTTAAAACCAGAGCTAAGACCGGACTATATTTATGCTGATATGCAGGAAATTTTCTTACACAGAGTATTGGAGCAAAGGGAGGTCATATGAAAACTTTAGATGATTGTAGAGTCGAAATTGATACTATTGACGATAAGATTTTAGAACTTTTAAACAAGAGAATGAATATTGTTGAGAGAGTTGGTGAGATTAAGTGTGATACAGGTGGAGCTATCTACAGACCAGAGAGAGAGAAAGCAATTATTAAAAGATTGACCGAAATTAGTGCTAAGAGCGGCGGTCTTTTAAATGAGAGCGCTATAGAAGCAATATTTTTGGAGGTTTTTGCAGTTTCAAGAAACCTGGAACTTCCAGAGAGAATAGCTTATCTCGGCCCAGAGGGAAGTTTTACTCATCAGGCAGCGGAGAGTCGTTTTGGAGCTATGAGTGATTACCTCTCTCTGGGTTCTATTCAGGCTGTGTTCAAAACGCTTGAAGCAAAGAGAGCTAAATTTGGTGTTGTACCAATTGAGAATTCAAGAGACGGAATTGTTGGAGAGACACTGGATTTGCTTGCAAAAAGTTCTGTAAAGATTGTAGCTGAGCTTTATATGCCTATTCACATGTCATTTGCAACAAAAGCAAAAAAACTTGAAAATATTACAAAAATATACTCAAAAGACAAGGGTTTTGGTCAATGTAGAGAATTTTTGTTAGAGCATGGTTTTGAGAATGTTGAGCAGATTCCAGTTGAGTCAACAGCAAAAGCGGCAATACTCGCGTGTGCTGATGAAAATTCTGCCGCTATATGCAGTCATATTGCAGCAAAGCTATATGGGGTTCCGACAATGTTTGATGATGTTGAGGATGATATAGGCTCTCAAACTAGATTTGTAATACTTAGTGATTTTAAAAATGATGTTAGCTCTGATGATAAAACTTCTATTTTGGTAAGACTCAAGGATGCTGTTAAAGCTGGTTCTTTGGTGCATTTTTTGCAAGATTTCGATGAAGAAAATATCAATTTGTCAAAGATAGAATCTCGCCCGTCAAAAGATGATGGTGGATTCGGTTACTGGTTCTATATAGATTTATATGGACATATCGATGATGAAAAAATACAAAAGGTGCTATCAAAACATGATGGTGAAGTAACATGGCTGGGAAGTTACGCTAGTAATAGTATAAATTATAAGGGTGACGACAGTGACGTTTAATAAGAAACTAGAAAATATTAGAACATATGAAGCCGGTAAACCTATTGAGTTGGTGGTGCGTGAGTTTGGAATTGAGCCAAAGGATATTGTAAAGCTTGCCTCAAATGAGAATCCTTATGGCTGTTCATTAAAAGTTCAGGATGCAGTAAGTGCTATTATCTCAAAGATGGCACTTTATCCTGATGATTCGATGATTAAATTGAAAAGTGCATTAAGCAAAAGATTTGATGTTGGAAATGATAATGTGATTATTGGTTCAGGAAGTGATCAGGTAATCGAATTTTTAATTCATGCTAAAGCAGATTCAAATTCTAAGATCTTGATGAACAGTGTAACTTTTGCTATGTATGAGATATATGCTAAACATGTCGGAGCGGAGATTGTAAGAACATCTTCACAAGAACACGATTTAGATGAGTTTTATGAAATTTATAGAGAACAAAAACCTAAAATTATTTTTCTTTGTACGCCTAATAACCCGACGGGTGATGCAATAGACTCAAATGAGCTATTAGATTTTGTAAAAAAGATTGATAGTGATACTTTAGTAGTTATTGATGGCGCATACATGGAGTATGCATGTGCAAAAGATAGTTCAAAAGAGATAGTTGTAAAAGATCTGATTGAACAATATTTAAATGTGATATACCTCGGTACATTTTCTAAGGCTTACGGACTTGGAGGAATGAGAGTTGGTTATGGTATTGCAGATTCTAAAATAATAAAAGAACTTTACAAACTTAGACCTCCTTTTAACATTACAACTCTGTCACTAGAAGCTGCGTCAGTTGCTCTTAGTGATGAGGAGTTTGTGCAAAATTGTATTACTCTTAATTTTGAAGAGATGAAACGCTATGAAGAGTTTGCAAACAAGCAAAAAATAGATATAATTAACAGTTATACAAATTTTGTTACATTATGTCTAAATTCTAACCAGAATTCTACAAGAATATCAAGCCTGCTCTTACAGCAAGGAGTGATAGTTAGAGATTTAAGTAGTTATTCAATGAACGCAATTAGAGTTACAGTAGGCACGAATGAGCAAAATAGTCATTTTTTTAAGCTAATGGCACAGTTTTTATAATTTTTCTACCTCTTGAGAGGTAGCTTTGGTGCCATAGCGGCTAGCGAAGATATATGGGCTTTTGCTCATATATCGTTTAAATAATGGGAAGTTGATGGATTTTAAGGTACTTTTTTCACAGTTGGTTGTTTTATATGAGAAATTAACTAAACAGCAAAAATTAATTATTGCAGCGGCCGTTATTGGTATTATTGCATTTTTAGTTTTTATGGTTATTTATACAGCTCAAAAAGATGCAAGCAGTAAATATGAAGTACTTTTCGATTCCCTTAGTTCATCAGATGCTGCAAAAGTAGTTGAACAGCTAGAAAAAGACAATATACCGTATCAACTACTTGATAAAAATGTTATAAAAGTTCCTAAAAATGTAGTTTACAAAGAGCGTATTGCTATTGCATCATTGGGAATTCCAAAAGATAGCGGTGTTGGTTTTGAACTTTTTGATAAACAAGAATTTGGTGCGACTTCATTTGATCAAAATATTAAATATCTTCGTGCCTTAGAGGGTGAGCTCTCTCGTACAATCAGTGCATTAGCACCTATTGAGTCTGCAAGTGTAAGTTTGGCTCTGCCAAAAGATACACTCTTTGTATCTAAGCAGGTTGATTCGACAGCTTCTATTATGGTCCAGATAGTTGAAGGTAGAAGGCTCTCTTCCAGACAGATAAGAGGTATAAAAAATTTAGTAGCTGCTGCAGTACCAAAGCTTACTTCAGCAAACGTAATGCTTATTGATAGTGATGGTGAAACTTTGGGTGATGAAGATGAAATGGCTCAAATGGGCGAATTATCAGCTAATCAGCAGAAATACAAAACAAAGCAAGAGAAGAGAAAACAGAAAAAAATTATAGAAGTTATATCTCCTTTTGTAGGCGGAGATAAAAAAGTTGTGGCTCAAGTTACCATTGAATTTGATTTTTCCATTAAAAACTCTACTTCAGAGATATATGACCCTGAGAATGTTGTAAGAAGTGAACAGGTCAGTGAAGAAAAGCGTGAAGGAGCTACTCCTGCAGAGATTGGCGGAGTTCCAGGGACTGTTAGTAATATAGGTCCCGTTCAAGGACTAAAAAGTAATCAAACAGCTGAGAAATTTGAAAAAAATACAGGTACAACTAACTATGAGGTTGGAAAAACAGTTTCAGTAGTAAAGAGTCAGTTTGCCCGTATAAAAAGAATTACAGCTGCTGTTATTGTTGATGGAAAATATAAAGCAAAGCTTGATGATGCAGGTGAGCCAACAGATGATTTAGAGTATCAACCACTCTCACAAAGTGATCTGTTGGCAATTAATTCATTGGTTAGCCGTTCTATTGGTATTGATGAAAACAGGGGTGATCAAATAAGTGTAAAAAATTTACAGTTTACTAAAGCAGCTACTGATCAAACTGCCAGAACCGTAAATAAAGCCATTAGTTTTTCTCAAACATACTTAGCACCATTTTCTGAAGTATTTAAGTATATTTTTGTTCTTATACTGCTTTTTATTCTTTATAAAAAAGTTATTTCACCATTTGCAGAGAGAATGCTTGAAATCTCAAAAGAAGAGGATGAGCTTGTTAAGCCTTATCTAAATCTTGATGATGACCAAGAGGAAGATTTAGTAGAAAAAGTCCAATCAATGCGTAAAAAAGTTGAAGAGCAACTCGGAGTTGGAGAAGGCTTTAACGAGGACGCACTTAAATATGAAGTTCTGCTAGAAAAGGTAAAAGCTATGATTGATGAATCACCTGATGAAATTGGAATGATACTTCAAGCTCTTTTAACAGAAGAATCAGAAAATGTTAGATAAAAAGGGCAAGGTATGAACTTAAATCCAACACAACAAGCCGCCTTTGATGAAATGAGTATGGGAGAAAGAGTTGCTCTCCTTTTGATGCAGCTTGGTGAAGATGCAACAGCAGCTGTATTTAGTACAATGAATGTTGAGTCTATAACAGAAGTGTCAAAATTTATAGCAAGTAATAAGTCTGTAGACAAAGCTGTAGCTATGGCAATACTTGAAGAATTTTATGCCATTTTTCAATCAGGTCAATTTATCACTTCTGGTGGTATGGAGTATGCAAGAGAGCTATTATATAGAACTTTGGGTCCTGAAGAGGCAAAAAAAGTTTTAGATAAGCTTTCAAAAAGTATGCAGGAAACACAAAATTTTGCATATCTTTCAAAAATTAAGCCTCAGCAGCTTTCAGACTTTATTATTAATGAGCATCCTCAAACAATTGCACTGATATTAGCGCATATGGATGCAACTGAAGCGGCTGACACACTCCAGTACTTTCCTGATGATATGAGAAGTGAAGTCTCAATGAGAATGGCAAAACTTGGAGATATCTCACCTTCAGTTATTAAACGTGTCTCAGCTGTTTTAGAGTCTAAACTTGAATCTCTCGCTTCTTACAAAGTTGAAGTTGGTGGACCTCGTGCTGTTGCAGATATCTTTAACCGTCTTGGTGCTAAGGCTTCTAAAGATACTTTAGCTAAGATTGAGGAGAGAGATGAAGAGATGTCAACTCTGATTAAAGAGATGATGTTTACATTTGAAGACATTGTAACACTTGATAAAAATGCAATTGTAGAAACGCTTAAAGCTGTTGACAAACCTGACTTGATGCTTGGTCTAAAAAGTGCTCCTGAAGATCTAAAAGAGAAGTTCTACTCTGCAATGAGTGAGAGAGCCAGAGAAGCATTTGAAGAAGAGATGCAGTTTATGGGTGCAGTTAAGATGAAAGATGTTGAAGGTGCTCAAAGAAGAATTGTTGAAGTTGTTAATGGTCTTGCTGAGGCTGGAATTATTGTACTTGGCTCTTCAAATGAAGAGATGGTGGAATAGTTTTGGCAGGTGTAATTAGTCATGAGAATATAGAAAAACACAATGTAGGTAAGTATAGCTTCAAGGTGCTGTCTCTTGGTTCTGATGAGCCTCAGGATAGTGTTGCTGAATCTGTTTTAGTGGAGCAAACAATAAAAGAGGAACCTTTATCCAATAAAGAGAGTGATATTGATTCTAGTGCTATGAGTCAGAGCTCTAAAGACTCTCTGATTGAATCACTGATGAAAAAAACTGATGACATGTCATCAAACTTTATAAAACTTCAAATGAAGTTAGAGACAATGGCTGAAGAACACACTAAAGAACTTGCTCAAGCTAAAGAAGAGTCTTTTGCTCAAGGTGTCGAGAGTGGTAAAAAAGAAGCACTCCAAGAGAGCGGAACAAATATGTCTGATACAATAAAGCAGTTTTCAAATTCTATAGTAACCCTTGATAATAGGGCAAAAGAGTATGAGAATGCATTAGAGGCAATTAAAAAAGAGTTAATAAGTGCAGCTATAGATATCTCAAAAGAGGTTATAAATATTGAGCTAAATGAAAACTCAAATGAAGTAGCAACTATTCTTTCAAATGAGTTGATTAAAGAGTTACAGAGTGCTTCAAAAATAACCTTAAAGGTTAATCCAAAAGATCATGGCACTATATCTGAGAAGGTAGGTTCTTTAGAAAAGATAGAGATAGTCTCAGACAGTGCAGTTAATCAAGGTGGAGTTATTGCTATAAGTGATGCCGGAAATATTGATGCGCAGATTTCAAAAAGATTTGAGCGTGTAAAGAGAGCTGCTTTAAGTGAGTAAAATAGTTAAATGAATATAAAACAAAAAAGTACAAAAGAGCTAGAAAATATTTGTAAAGATATTAGAGAAGAGATTTTACGAGTTGTAAGTAAAAATGGTGGACATCTAAGTTCCACCTTAGGCGCTACAGAGCTAATAGTCGCTATGCATAAGGTCTTTGATTCAAAAAAAGACCCTTTTATTTTTGATGTGTCACATCAATCTTATGCTCATAAACTTTTAACTGATAGATGGGAAGAGTTTGATACTCTACGACAGTTTAACGGCATATGCGGATACACAAAACCGAGTGAAAGTGAAGATGATTATTTCGTTGCAGGACATAGCTCTACATCTATATCTTTGGGAGTTGGTGCTGCAAAGGCAATAGCACTAAAAGGTGAGCAGGATTCAAGAGTCCCAGTTATTATGATTGGTGATGGTTCTATGACTGCAGGTATGGTCTATGAAGCACTAAATGAGTTGGGTGACAGAAAATATCCAATGGTCATTATACTTAATGACAATGAGATGAGCATAGCTAAGCCAATTGGTGCATTAAGCAGAATGTTAAGTTCTGCTATGGCATCTCCCTTTTATCAAAGCTTTAGAAAACAGACAGAAAATTTTGTAGAAAATTTTGGTGAAGGTGCTAAATATATTGCAAAAAGAATGGAAGAGAGTCTGAAGCTTATTACTCCAGGAATTTTGTTTGAAGAGATGGGTATTGACTACATCGGACCTGTCGATGGGCATAATTTAGAATCACTTATAGATATTTTACAAATAGCAAAAGATTTAAAAAAGCCGGTTATTGTTCATGCTCAGACTCTTAAAGGTAAAGGTTATGATATTGCTGAGGGTAAAGAAGAGAAGTGGCACGGCGTCGGTCCATTTGATTTAAGTAATGGTGCAAGTTCAAAAAAATCTTCTGCAAAAAGTGCAACACAAATCTATACAGAAGCCTTATGTCATCTTGCAAAACATAATGAAAATATAGTTGGCGCAACAGCAGCAATGCCAAGCGGAACAGGTTTAAGTGAATTAATGGAGACTTATCCTGATAGGTTCTGGGATGTTGCAATTGCTGAACAACATGCCGTTACCTCTATGAGTGCTATGGCAAAAGAGGGATTTAAACCATTTTGTACAATCTACTCAACATTTTTGCAACGTGGATATGATCAAATCATACATGATACGTGTCTAATGGATTTGCCTGTTGTTTTTGCCCTTGACCGTGCAGGAATAGTCGGAGAAGATGGAGAGACACATCAAGGTGTCTTTGATATTAGTTTTTTAAGAGCTATACCAAATATGACTCTTTTTGCTCCAAGAGATGAGAAGTCATTTCATCAAGCGATGGCTTTTGCAGCTGAGTATCAACATCCTTGCTCTTTGAGATATCCAAGAGGTTCGTTTACACAGACAACATTGCCGGATTCACAAGAATTTGAGTTGGCAAAATCTCAACTGCTTCGTTCAAACGATAGTAATATACTTTTCATAGGTTATGGAAATGGAGTAGGTCGTGCTTATGAGACGGCTGAATTAATGGAGCAAGAGGTCAGTATCTTAGATCTTCGTTTTGTGAAACCACTTGATGAAGATATGCTTCGTGACTTAAGTGTTAAACATAAAAAATGGTTTGTATTTTCTGATAGTTCTAAAATGGGTGGGGTCGGTTCAGCTATCTTAGAGTTTTTTGCACAGGAGAAGATTCTACATGTAGAGCTTGAGAGTTTTGAATATGAAGACAACTTTATAACTCATGGAAGCACAAAACTTGTGGAGGAGTCTTTAGGACTTCTGCCTGAGCAGTTGGCTAAGAGGGTTGAAGAGTTGATATAGAGGGCATAGCCTCTATGCTTTATAACTCATCTAACACCTCTAATTGCTCTTTCGTCAGTATTTTTTTAGTTCTATAAACACATTTCAGGTGAGCTTTTGTAGCTTTTATTTTATACTTGGCTATTTTATTTACAATATCAAAAAGCTCTTTTGGTTTGCTTCCAGACATAATCTTCTCAGCAACTTCTTTTTCTAATAGAGCAAGTTTCTTTTTTAAGCCCATAACAATTCTTAGAGTATCTTTACGAACCTTTAAAAGCTTCTCTCTCTGTTGTTGAGTAAAATTTAATTCTTTATTGTCCCAATTAGCCTTGATTGTTCCTGTATAGTGCGGAATTTTGCCTAAGATTAGAAATGGTGCTCCTGGAGCGGCATGAAGTGTAGTTATAGTTAGTAAGCTAACCACCATTAGTGCAAAGTATTTTTTTAACATTTTTTTCCTTTTAGTTTTTGATATATTAACTCAACTTTCGCACCTAAATCCAAGCAAATCTTGAGTAGTGCTTCGTAGTGTAGCAATTATACTCGTAAAATCCTTATTGTTCTTTACAATCTCATCAATCTGTGCTATTTTGTCCATTATTTCAA
>JAKITC010000007.1 GCA_021648285.1 Sulfurimonas sp.
CTCATAAGATTGTGAGTTAAATTGAAGAGCCGTATGAGGGAAATCTTCAAGTACGGTTCTGTGAGGGGCATTCTGCATCTCCGAAATAAATTAAATTTAAAGGAGGGGTAGCGATGTCTACTCTACAGCCCAAACAAGAGCGAAAATAAATAATACTATAATAAATATGATAAAATATCATATAAAGATTAAAAGAGCTGTTATTAAAGTATTTAAAGGAGCATTGTTATAATATTATGGAAAAAATACAAATTAATCCAAGTCGTTTACAATGGTGCTGTAACACATTAGATATTGATATTGACTACCTATCCATACATATTAAAATTGCTAAACAAACACTTGAACAAGCGATGCAGAACCAAGCTGTTTTGAGTGTTAAACAATTAGAAAAAATAGCCAATTTCTTTAAGCGCAATTTATTATTTTTTATAGACCCTTCTGAGATTCAAGAAAATAAAATTTACTCTATTCAATTTCGCACTATCAATAATCAAGAACCAATACATTCCCCTAAGTTAAGAGCATTTATAGAGCGTATTGAAAAGCAAAGACAAGTTTATCTTGACTTACTAGAAGATATAAATGAGCCTGTTAAAGATAGTTGGAAAAATAAACTTGAATTTAATACAAATGATATAAAACTAATTAGTGCAAATATTCGTCAATGGCTAAACCTACCTATAAATTATAAATTTGACGATGTGCGTCAAGCAGTAGAAAGCAAAGGCATTATGGTTTTTATATCTAATGGCTATAACGGTAAGTGGCAAATTGAAAAAAATGAGCATGTGCGTGGGTTTTCCCTTTTCTATGATATATTACCGATTATTGTAATTCGAAAACAAGTAAGTGTTGGAGCACAAGCATTTACATTGATGCATGAACTGGCTCACTTATTATTACACAAAGAAAGTGCTATAGATAACGAAGAAAATTTTTATAGTTATCAAGGAAAAGAAAAAGAAGCAAATGAATTTGCTGGTAATTTACTAATCCCTGATAATTTTTTAAATCAAATAGATGTGTGCACTCTCATCAATTTAGATATAACCCAATATGATGAATATCTTAAAAAGTTTAAGCAAAGTTGGTGTGTAAGTGGTGAGGCGATACTCGTAAGGCTATTAATAAATAATAAAATATCTAATAAATATTATCAAAGTTATAAAAATTATAAAAAAGACCAACTTGAAAAGATGAAAAAAGTTCAAACTGGACCTATACCTAGAAGTTATCGATACAGGGAACCTATAAAAATGTTTGGAAAACCTTTTGTATATGCTGTATTTGATGCTTTCCATAACAAAAATATAACTTTGTCTAAGGCTAGTACATATTTAGATAACTTAAAAATTAGTGATATACGAAAGTTGGAGAAATATGTATAATTTTGATGCATCTTCAATGATTCACGCATGGGATAATTATCCAATTGACAATCCACATTTCAATTCTTTATGGGACTGGTTTTGCGAACAGATTAAACAAAAAGAATTTGTATTTTCAGAAATTGCATTTGATGAGATTAGTCATAAAATCCCAGAATGTGGGGAATGGCTTAAAAATAATAAAGTAGAAATTTATCCATTATCAGCAGATGCTATACTTCAAGCACAATCTATAAAAATATTACTAGAAATAGAAGAAGAAGTATATACCAAAGGGGTAGGTGAAAACGATTTATTTATAATTTCTATTGCAAAAATATATAATTCAATTTTAATTACCGAAGAATCTCGGCAGTTATCGCTACCTGCAAAAAAATCTAATTATAAGATTCCAGCTGTTTGTGAACTAGATGAAGTTAATGTTAATTGTAAAAGTTTTATTGACCTTTTAAAAGAAATATAATTAATTCCCTTAAACTGGAGAACTGACATGAATGAAGCAGAAACAAGAGCTGAACTTATAGACCCTAAACTCCGTGAATGTGGTTGGGGTGTTGTAGAAGATTCTAAGATTCTTCGTGAAAGAGATGTTTGTCGCATAACTGATGGTCGTATTCAAGTTGGTGGTGGTCGAACTAAAGCTCTTATAGCTGATTATATATTGGTTTATAAGGGTGTAAAACTCGCTGTTGTTGAAGCAAAATCTGAGAAAATAGATGTTGCAGAGGGAGTAGCACAGGCTAAACTTTACGCACAAAAACTTTCACTTGATACAACTTACTCAACTAACGGTAAAGAGATATATAGCATCTGTATGAAAACAGGTAAAGAGGGTTTAGTTTCAAGTTATCTAAGTCCTGATGAACTTTGGAAAAAAACTTATAGTGAGCAAAATGAATGGCGTGATAAATTTTCATCTGTACCTTATGAAAGCAAGAGTGGAACATGGCAACCTCGTTACTACCAAGAGATAGCAGTTAAAAATGCTCTGGAGGCAGTTGCACAAAATAAAAACCGCATACTTCTTACTCTAGCAACAGGGACAGGTAAAACAGCCATAGCCTTTCAAATAGCATGGAAACTTTTTCACACAAGATGGAATCTAAAAAGAGACGCTAAAAGAAGACCACGCATACTTTTTTTAGCAGATAGAAATATATTAGCAGACCAAGCCTTTTCATCATTTATGGCATTTCCTGAAGATGCAATGGTTCGCATAAAACCTAAAGAGATAAAAAAGAGCGGTAAAATTCCAACAAATGGAAGTATATTTTTTACTATCTTTCAGTCTTTTATGAGTGGCGATAAAAATGAGCCTTATTTTGGACAATACCCTAAAGACTACTTTGATTTTATCATCATAGATGAGTGTCATAGAGGTGGGGCAAATGATGAGGGAAATTGGCGGTCAATTTTAGAGTATTTTTCCCCTGCTGTTCAACTTGGACTTACTGCAACACCAAAAAGAAAAAATAATGTAGATACTTATGACTACTTTGGTAAACCTGTATATATCTACTCGCTAAAAGATGGCATAAATGATGGTTTTTTAACACCTTTTAAAGTAAAACGAATCAAAACAACTCTTGATGACTACATCTACACTAGTGATGATAACATTATAGAAGGCGAGATAGAAGAAGGGAAACTCTACAAAGAAGAAGACTTCAACAAAATCATTGAGATAAAAGCAAGAGAAGCAAAGAGAGTTAAAATCTTTATGGACGCGGCAAATGAAAACGATAAAACTATCATCTTTTGTGCTACGCAAGTCCATGCAGCAGCTGTTCGTGACTTGGTAAACCAGTATAAAAAAACTACTAAAGACCCTAACTACTGCGTAAGAGTTACTGCAAATGATGGCGAAATCGGCGAGCAGTTTCTACGAGAGTTTCAAGACAATGAGAAACTTATTCCAACTGTTTTAACAACATCTCAAAAACTCTCAACTGGTGTAGATGCTAGAAACATTCGCAATATTGTTCTTATGCGACCAGTAAATCAAATAATAGAATTTAAACAAATTGTGGGTCGTGGCACTCGTCTTTTTGATGGCAAAGAGTTTTTTACTATCTATGATTTTGTAGATGCTTATCAAAGATTTTCAGATCCTGAATGGGATGGAGAACCATTGGAACCAGAGCCAATTGAAAAACCAAAAGAGCCAAAAGTTCCGAGTGAACCAAAAGAGCCTAGAGAAACAAACCCAAAACCTAAAAAAATCAAAATAAAACTACGAGATGGAAAAGAACGAGAGATACAACATATGACGTCTACTTCTTTTTGGAATGCTGATGGAAAACCAATATCTAGCGAAGAATTTTTACAAAATTTATTTGGTGAATTACCTAAGTTTTTTAAGAGTGAGGAGGAGTTAAGAACTATTTGGAGCCATCCTCTAACTCGAAAAATACTACTGGGAAAACTTGACGATGCAGGATTTGGAAGAGAAGAACTAAACACTCTAAAAAAACTTATAGATGCAGAACAAAGTGATTTGTTTGATGTTTTAGAGTATGTCTTTAATAGCGACGTAAAACCAATAACAAGAGAGGCAAGAGTTGAATCAGCCAAAAAAACTATTTTTGCACTGCTAAACGATAAACAAAAAGAATTTATAGAATTTGTCTTAAGTAAATATATTGAGACAGGAGTAGAAGAACTTGAACAAGAGAAACTTCCACTACTTCTAACAAACAAGTATCAATCCCTCGAAGACGCCAGAGAAGTACTGGGCGATGTTACAAATATAAGTTCGCTGTTTATAGAATTTCAGAAATATCTGTATCTGCGAAAAGTGGCGTAAATATATAAATGATTGAGTTAAAAAACCTTACATGCAGATATGATGAAAAACCGATTTTACAAGATATAAACATAAAAATCACAGATCATCTGAGTATTCTTGGAGCAAACGGTTCGGGTAAAAGTACACTGGCAAAAGCAATATGCAATCTCATAGATTTTGATGGTGAGATAGAGATAGAATCAAAAAACATCAAAGAGCTCTCACTTTTGGATAAAGCAAAAAGCATCTCTTATATTCCTGCAAAGCTGGAAGTTTATGACATCTACATCACAGTAGAAGAGTTTGTTTTACTTGGAAGATTTCCATACAAAAAAAGCTTTTTTGAGTACTCGCTAAAAGACAAAAAAATCGCAAAACAGACTTTAGAGTTTTTAAAAATAGAGCATCTAAAAGAGCATACCGTCAGCTCACTTAGCTCAGGTGAACAGCAACTGACTCTTATAGCTCAGGCACTAACTCAGCAGAGTAAAATCATCATCTTTGATGAGCCGACTGCAAATCTTGACCCACATAACTCTAAAATAATTGCCGAGCATATTAAAGGTCTCAAAGACTACCATCAAATCATACTTATTACTCACGATTTAAATCTTGCTTCTTACATCAAAAGCCCGGTAGTCTTTATAAAAGAGGCAGGAGCAAAACTCTACGAGGATGACTTTTTTAACAACAGCACCTTAGAAGAACTTTACGGGGTAAAATTTGAGTCATTGGCAGTTAAATATGAGTAAACTTATCATCTGGGTACTGCTTTTTGCCGTCTTAATACTTTCACCTTTTATGGGTGCAGTCTCTCTACATGTAGAAGATATATTTAATCCAAATCATCTAAGTTCAACTATCTTTTTTGACCTGCGCGTGCCAAGAGTCCTGTTTGCATTTTTTGCAGGGATAATCCTCTCTTTAAGTGGTCTGCTCTTTCAAACTTTGTTTCGTAATGCTCTGATGACTCCTTATACTCTTGGAATATCAAGCGGTGCGGTTTTAGGTGCCGGAATCGCCATAAAACTCGGTCTTGGAAGTCTACTCTTTGGTATAGCTGCCATAAGTATTTTCGGCTTTTTTGGGGCAATGATAACCGTATTTTTACTTATCTATCTCTCACAGTTTTTAAGAAATTCTCAACAGGAATCTCTTCTGCTTTTAGGGATTGCGCTTTCACTTTTTTATACCTCGTGTCTGATGATTATCTTCTATCTCGGCGACACTATGCAAAATGATATGCTTATCCGTTTTACTATGGGTTCACTCTCTATTATAGGCTGGCAAAATCCTATTGCTCTTGGAATTATCGCTTTTTTACTGCTTATAACCATCTACATGTACAGATTTGAACTTCAGCTTTTAAATATCTCTGATGAGAGCGCATCTCTTAAAGGAGTTAATACAAAAAAGATTACACTGCTGCTTCTGATAGTTTCCTCTTTTGGGATTGGAACACTTGTCAGCATTAGCGGACCCATCGGTTTTATTGGTCTTATAGTGCCTCATATAGTTTCAAAAATATACCCAAGCACATTAAACAAACGCATTATAAAAACAGCTCTTTTTGGTGGACTTTTTTTAGTACTTTGCGACACTGTAACAAGAGGCTTACAGACTCAAAGTGAACTTCCTATCGGTATAGTTACAGCACTTATCGGTGGTCCATTTTTTATATATTTGATTATCAATAGGAGCAAATAATGAGTTATAAAACCTGGTTTGGTAACCATGCCGACAAACACAAAAAAATCGTAGACAAACTTGTAGCAAAGAGATATACAAAAGAGCAAATCATCGACTACTTTGATTTTGACAATATGGTAAAGATGGAAAACGATTTTTGCCCCCTGTACAAAGAGCCTGTAAAATGCCACGACATGGAATCTCTAAACTGCTACCTCTGTGCATGTCCGCATTTTCGCTTTAATGATGAGGGTTTAGGAGCTTACAATGAACTCAAAATTTTAAGTACATGTGACATAAATAACGGTGAAAAAATTTCAAGTAAAGGTGTTATACACCACAGTTGCTCAAAATGCACGGCACCCCACCATAAAGCATATATTAAAAAAACTTTCGATTTGGATTGGATAAAAATTATGAAAAAGTGTAGTGCAGATGAAGTTTAACCAAGAGCAGATAAAGACTCTGCAAGATATTATATATGCAAGACGAGACGTAAGAGGAAACAATTTTTTAAGTAAAGAGATTCCAGCAGAGGATATCCAAAAGATTCTGCTTTGCGGTATTAATGCCCCATCCGTCGGTTACTCTCAGCCTTGGAAATTTGTTGTTATTGATGATGAAGATATTAAAAAAGAGATTCGCCAAAACTTTGATATTGAGAATGAAAAAGCAAAAAATATTTTTAAAGACAAAGAGATTTATAAAAACCTGAAACTCGAAGGCGTAAAAGAAGCACCAATAAATATAGCAGTGCTATATGAATATCCAAATGAACCGACTATAGGTATGACAAGTATGGAGAAAATGGGTGAGTACAGTGTTGTCTGTGCTGTGCAAAATATGTGGCTGATGGCAAGAGCTTTAAATATCGGTCTTGGATGGATAAGTATCTTGGATGAGAAAAAAGTGCTTAAAACTTTAAATGCCCCTAAAAACACTCAACTTATTGCATATCTGGCTCTTGGATATGTTGATAAATTTTACAAAGAACCTGAACTTAAAACTGTAAAATGGAAAGATGAAAAAACACTCAAAGAGTGTATGGTTTCAAACAGATGGGAGTAAAAACTGTAATCTCTATTGATGAGATAAACAAGATTTTTCCCTCATTTTACTTCATCAAACTCACCCCTACAATATCTGGGATTATCGACACTACATATATAGCCCAAACCAAGACCAAAGAGTACATTTTAAAGAAGTATGAGAGAGATATTGGACATAAAATACTCCAAGATGTAAGACTCCTAAATGAACTCAAATCAGCCGGACTGAATGTTCCTGTACGTATAGAGGAAAATAACGGCTGGTATATCTATGAAAAACTCCAAGGCGAACAGCCAAAAAATGTAAAGAGCTACCACATACAAGCCCTTGGTAGATTTTTAGCAAAGATGCACAAACAGACCTCTAAAACGAAATACGACTCAAACATAATCATAGAGGATGAGGTTACAGAGTCTCTAAAGTATGTAAAAGCCAACTTTTTCGGCTACTACAAAAGGTTTGAATTTCTTAAAAATTTTACTCTTGAAAATGACGGTCTGATTCACGGAGATATTTTTAAGGACAACACCATTTTTGACGGCAAAAAAATAGGTGTTATCGACTTTATAGACTCATCTTGCGGAACTTTTGCTTATGACGCAGCGGTTGCTCTTGTCGGCTTTGATGCAAAAATGCGTCACAAGTATTTTATAAATATATTTTTAAACAGTTATAATCAACATGCACCTAAAAAACTCAAAAAAACAACTGTTATAAAAAAGATGAAATTTGCAGCCAATTTCTTCGCACTAAAAAGAGTAAATGAGTATAAAAACACTTCAAGAGCTAAAGAGTTACTATGAAACACGGTGCAAATATATATAAATATGCAAAAAAATCATCTTGCAAAACAGATGAGATTATAGATTTCTCATCAAACATAAACAGCTACCATCCAAAAATCAAACTAACTCCTACAAATAATATGTTGGTCAAATATGCAGATAATAATTATACAAATTTAAAAAAAGCCATCTCAACAAAGTACCAAATAAAAAAGAGTCAAATCGCTCTTTATAATGGTGCGACCTCTGCAATTTTTGAGCTGTTTAGAACTCTAAAAGAGAAAAGAGTTTATCTCTATGCACCTCTTTATGGCGAATATGAAAAAGCTGTGCCAAAAGATAAAAAAATCATTAAAATCAACCGTTTCAAAGATATACATGTAGAACCAAAAAAGAACTCTATTGTAGTTTTTGTAAATCCGTCTACACCTGATGGTTCACACTATAATTTAGATAGATTATTTGCAATTTGGAAGAAACAAAACTGTACAATTATCCTTGACGAATCATTCATAGAGTTCCAAAAGCTAAAATCTTTGAGAAACCAAATTAATCATTATAAAAGATTGTATATTATCCAATCTTTTACCAAGTTTTATAGCTGTGGCGGTGTGAGAATCGGTGCTATTTTTTCAAATAAATGCAATATTAAGGAACTAAAAACTCCTATGTGGAACCTTTCATCTTTTGATGTGGAATTTTTGACTGAAAGACTTCAAAATAGAGCATTTGATAAGAAGAGTAGAAAGCTACATGTAAAGAATAAAAAAGAACTTCTAAAAATTTTAGAAAACTCCAAACTTTTTAGCAAAATATATAAGAGCAATTCAAATTTCTTTTTGGTAAAATCAAAAAAATCTGATAAAATTTTCAAACACTTACTAAAACATAAGATTTTAGTGAGAATTTGCGGAAGTTTTGACTTTTTGAGCAACGATTATCTTCGTTTTGCAGTCAAGGATTCACACTCAAACAAGTTACTACTAACAGCTTTTAAAGATATTAAATATTAAAAAATTATTAAAGTATACCTATTATTGTATTTTTTATGAAAAATAGGTATACTTTAAGAAATCTTTCAAAAATGAGCAAGCATGTCTTTTTTATTTCTACAATACAATGATGCACAAATAAAACAACGCACAAATGCAAAGATGCTTTATACAAGTTACATGGATGCGCTAAACAGTTACAACCTGAGTTTTCGATATAAGATGGTGTGGCAAAAGCATAAAGACGGTTATGAACTGCTTGCAAAACAGCACTTAAAAAGTGGAGCTCGAGAATACTTAGGTAAAAAAAGCGATGAAACAAAGCAAATAAGAAAAGATTTTGAAAATTCAAAAGCTAAAATCAAAGGACGACTTGCAACTTTAAAAGAAAAGATGAAAAAAGAAGAAAAACTAAATAAGCTAGAGGGTATAACAAGAGCACCAAAAGAACTCGTTGCAATATTTAGCAAAATCAATGAACTTGGACTTGATAATAAGGTTATAGCTATTGGTACAAACTCTCTATATGCGTATGAGGTCCGTTCAGGAGTAGTCATAGAGCAAGAGCATTTAGCAACTAGAGATATTGACTTACTTAACAGAAAAGACAAAGGCATCTCATTTATTTTCAACGAGATGATGACGACAAAAAATGCTATAGAACTGCTAAATATGATAGATAGCAGTTTTACAAAGAGTGATAAAGTACCATATAGATTTATAAACGATGATGGTATTTGGATAGAACTAATCAACCCTATGTCAGACTCAATAAAACAAGAAAGTTTCAAAGACAATCTATTTGCTGATGTTATGCCACTTGCTATGAATGGAATGCAGTGGTTGGAAAATTCCAGACTTTTTAAAGAACTCATTATAGGAGAAAATGGAAAATGTGCTTTCATAACTACTGTACATCCTCTTGAATATGCCATATACAAAAACTGGCTCTCAGCCCAAGAGGATAGAGACTATCTAAAACACACTCGTGACCTGCAACAGAGTAAACTTGTGACAAAACTTATAACAGAACACATGCCGGACATAAACATAGAAGAAGAAGTTAAAAATATCAAACACTTTAAAAAAGAGATAATTGATAGTTATATGGCTGATGTTTTTAAGGGGAGTAACTAATATGGAACTGGTTTATTTATGGGTTGAGGATTTTGAGTGATGATTATTTTCATTTTGCGATTAAAAAACAGCCACTAACACTACAAACTAAAAAAGCATTTAATGACGTATTGTCAGATTAATCATATAAATGTTCTCTTTTGGATAAAATGGTTCAATATAAGTTTTAGGGGCTTTGATAAATATAATAAAACTCTTACTCTAAAAGGATATAAATTGGAAGACTTAAATAAAGTAAAAGATGAAATTGAGCAATTAGATGATGTTAGCATGGAAGTCTTGGATGCAATTTTTATTAGAAATAATAACAATGTGCAATCCAATTTAATCAATAACACTGATGAAACTTTTACATATAAACTAAAAAATAAAAAATATGATTTTCATTTAAAAGAGCCAATTTTCATTGAAAAAATTCATTTTAAGTCTTCAGCAAATGATTTAAAGAATATGGTTCTAGAGGTAAATGATTACTTCACAAATGAGAAAGTTAGAATACCAATAGATAATTACAAAGAATACGAATATATTGCCATTAAAATAAATAGGATTATTACCTCTTTTACTATAAAACCACCTATTAGAGTTTTTAAAATCAATTTAAAATCAATAAAAATATTTGGTTATGAACTATCTGGATTACCATATATCACTGAGCTGTTCAAGTCAGGTCAAAAGATTAAAAAAGAGCTTCAAGGGTTTTATGACAATACAATCGAAGATTTAGGAGCTAGAGAAGATTCTATAACCTTAAAAAAAGAAAAAGCTGAAGAAAACATAGCAGTTCTAGAAAATGATATTTCTGAAAAAAAATCTATTATCACTGATTTAAATACCGAATTAATAGAGCTTAAATCTTCTATTAAGTCAGATTCTGAATCTGCTGAAACTTTAAAAGTTACCGTTAATGAATTAGAAACTCAAGAAAATAATTTAAATAAAAACTTAACAGATATAAAAAATAGCATTGAACAAAGAGAAGAAGAATCAGCTTCTTTGAATAAAAAAATATCTAATGAAAAAGATACATTAAAAGAGAATCAAGCTAATAATAGTTTATTTGCTTATGAATTAGGCGAGTTTTTAGAAGAAGGTAATAAAAATATTAAACTATACACTGTTATTTCAATCGTACCAATGCTATTAATAGTTTTTTTAACATATGTATTATTAGGAAGTACAGTTGACCTAAGTACAAAATATACAATAAATACGGACATGGATATTTCAACAGTTTTTTGGAGTAGATTACCATTCGTATTAGTTATTACATCTATTATATTTGTATGTTATGAAATTACAAAAATATTTTTTAAAAAAGTTATGGAAATACATCATCAGAAACTAAACTTTTCAAAAATAGGTATTATTGCAAAAGATGTTTCTACAACATCTTTTGATGGATTAGACTTAAATGATAACGAAAAATCTGAATTACATACAAAACTAAAAATGCAACTACTAAGAGAATATTTATCTAGTGAATTTCATATTGAACATGATTGTAATATAAATAAATCATTATGGACTAGATTTATTGAGTGGAGAAAACAAAAAGATAATGAAGGAGTAGTAATAGAAGAATAATTAGGAAAATAATGAACTCACTTAGCATTTTCGGAACAAGCTCTGACGCTGGAAAGTCAACTCTCTCTTACAATACCCTTTAACTTTATATAAACTTAAAAATGTATGTTTCCGTACTTATCCGCACTAAAAATTGACTTAAATCTTTTATTTTGATAATATTATAAAAAACTTAAAGAAGTATAGTTTCGCACTAAACCGCACCAAAATGGATATGCAATGACTAAAAGCCAAAAGATTATTGTTGATTTACTTGAGGAAAAAGTAGAACTTACTTTAGGCGAGATGCAAACACTTACCCAAATACCAAAATCTACGCTTATAGATAATCTAAAAAAACTACTAAAAGATGAAAAAATCAATAAAGTAGGCAAGGGTAAAGGCTCTTATTATCAGCGTGTATATAAAGATGAATTACCTTTAAAGTCTATTGTTGTATTTAAAAATGGTGAAAAAGTTGGTCATTTGAATTTCGGGGGCGGTTTATATGAGTTTAAATACTATGACAACTATAAAGGTGGAGAACTTTTAGGTCTTCCTAAAGATGTCATCACTAAAGCTCACGAGTTGTTCACAGTCTTTGAAAATTTAATACCGGAGTATGCAAGAAGAGAAAAGTTACTTGGTTTTGACAAGGCTATGGATCTAGCAGACACTTTAGTTAAGTTAAAAAACACACATGGCTCGTATGACTTTTTGTATAGCTATGACGAGTATAAGTACAAGGGTAACTATTCTCAAAGAAAAAACTGGACAACTGTTAAAAATAAAATACTTGGTGAACATGAATACCCTAATATACTTGAATTTGATATATTGATTGATGATGAGATTATCGAAGCGGCGAGCAAGGTTGAGCATTCACACTTAAGTGGTAATCAAAATAAAATAGATATTTCAATAGATTTTGAAAATCATAAAATAGTCGAAAATTTGGAAAATGCTGATTACTTGATGAAACCACATAATCCAGATATCGCAAATTATTTTAATTCACATAAACAATTTTCTAAGAGCTACTACCCATATATATCTGTAAATGAACATTTGTTCATGTCTTTTGCCAAAAATGAGTTGGGTTTTAATGTTCCTTACTCTGCTCTTGTTAAAGCTAAAGATGAGTTTCACTATATAGCGAAACGCTATGATCGTCATGATAATTTTAAATATGAACAGTATGATTATGCCCAATACTTAGGTATCAAGAGTGAAAATAAATATAAGTCTAGCAGTGAAGAGTTATTTGAAGCTATCAATAAAACGCTCTACACCAAAAAAGAAAAACTCGAAGCATTAAGGTTTTATTTTTACTCATTTGTTTTAAAACACTCTGACTTGCATTTAAAAAATATGGGTTTTTTAAATATTGGCAGAGACAAAATGATTCTTACACCACTTTATGATGTAATATCTGTTGGACTCTATAACAACGAAGCTGATGATATTGGTCTAAGTATTAATGTCCCCTATAAACATCAAAAAAAGAACTTCAGGGTATCTAGTTTTTACCATTTGGCTGATATAGTGGGTGTCGATAGAGCTGTATTTAAAAATGAAGCTAAAACTATAGTAAAAACATTTATAGATATATTTCCAACTTATATAGAGATGACGAAAAAGTTATTAGAGTATGATGATTTAAAAATATATAAAACAAGAAATTCCAAGACGACTATGTTGCATAAACTCGCAGGTTTTTACAACAAGAGAGTTGAAAGATTTAAAAAGCTTGGTATCTTGGAAGAACTAGGTTTAAATGAATATGAATCTCTTTTAAAAAATGAAAATAGGATTAAAATATAACCATGAACTCACTTAGCATTTTCGGAACAAGCTCTGACGCTGGAAAGTCAACTCTCTCTTTTGCCATTACTTACCTATTGCACCATCGTGGTATAAAGGTAGCACCGTTTAAAGCTCAAAATGTATCTAACAATTCTCAGGTTACGGATGCAGGCGGGGAGATTGCTATTCCTCAGTACTTTGCAGCGGAGGCAATCGGGCTAGACACTACAACAGATATGAATCCCATTCTTTTAAAATCCGGCGGAAAATCAAAGACTCATATTATTATCAACGGTAAAAGTGCAGGCAACAAAGATGTGCTTGAGTACTACCGTGATATTGACATGTTAAAGCCACATGTAAAAAAAGCGTTTAAAAGACTAGAAAAAGAGTATGAATGCATAGTTGCAGAGGGAGCTGGGAGTCCAGTTGAGCTTAACCTAATGCATAAAGATCTCTCAAACATCTATGTGGCAGATGAGTTTAACACAAAGATTATCATAGTTGCCGACATACAAAGGGGTGGTGTTTTTGCTTCCATTTACGGTGTTTATAAGCTGCTTCCTCAAAAGCTGAGAGACAATGTAATTGGTGTGATAGTCAATAAATTTCAAGGTGACATGTCTCTTTTTGATGAGGGTGTACAGATTATAGAGGAGAGATTTGGCATCAAAGTTTTAGGTGTTGTGCCTTTTAAACCTTTTAACCTTGGTTTTGAAGACAGCCAGTCAATTATGAACTATGTACAAGACACAAGAAAAGCCATTATAAAAGTTGGAGTTATCAAACTTCCCCACATTAGTAATTTTACAGACTTTGAGCCTCTTGTTGTTGACAAAGAAGTTGAACTCTCTTTCATCTCAAACGCTGGTGATATTCGTACATGTGACCTAGTAGTAATCCCAGGAAGCAAAAGAGTTGTTGACGATTTGAAATGGTTGAGAGAGCGAGGTTTTGAAGATAAGCTAAGTTCAAAAGAACAAAAAGTAGTGGCTATCTGTGGCGGTTATGAGATGATGTTTGAGCGTATTTCAGACCCTAAAAATATAGAATCAGATTTAAAAGAAGTAGCAGGATTTGGACGGATAAAGGGCGATGTGACTTTTCAAAAAGAAAAGATTGTACAAAAGGGAACTTACAATCTTTTTGGCTTTATGGTTGATGGATATGAGATACACAACGGTATCGCTAAAAAAAGAGCTATTAAGAGAAAAAATCTACATGCAACTTTTGTTCATGGGTTTTTTGACAGCGATGAGATTCGTTATCATTTTTTTTCTGAGATAAATCCAAAATACAAGGGTTATAACTTCAAAAAATACAAAGCAAAAGCGATTAAAAATTTTGCCAAGCATATAGACAAACATATAGATATGGACTTTATAGAAAATGAGCTTCATGAGTAATATTTTAGTTGCTCTTTTGGCTTACCTAATTGACAAATTTTTTGGAGAGTTTAGATTTATCAAACATCCCATCATTTGCATCGGTGAACTAATCACAATCTTTGAGATTAGATTTTACAAAAACAGTGTTATAAGAGGTTTGTATCTTGTTATGTTTGTTTTACTAACTGTTACTCTCATCTCTCTTGCTCTCACATCTTTTTTTGGATTGTTTTCAAACACTATAAACATCATATTAACATCTGTTGTCGCGTCTATGTTTTTAGCCCATAAAATGCTTTATGATTCTGTAAAAAACATTCTTACATGTAGTGATAAGGAAGAGGCTCTCTCAATGCTTGTGAGTCGTGATACACAAGGTATGAGTGACAGCGATATTTACAAAGCTTCCATCGAGACTTATGCTGAAAACATAAGTGATGGAGTCATTGCACCTCTTTTTTATCTTACCCTCTTTGGACTGCCAGGGATTATCATCTATAAAGCCATAAATACTATGGATTCTATGGTCGGATACAGAAATACAAAATATGAAAACTACGGAAAAGTAGTCGCGATTTTAGACGATATTGTAAACTTTATTCCCTCTAGAATTACTGCTGTTTTGATTATGCTTTTAAATGCTAGAAAAGACTTGCTTGCCTTTTACAAAGACGGCAGGAAACATGATTCTCCAAATGCAGGACACCCAATAACTGCAATGGCTCTCTTTCTACATGTCAAACTCGGCGGTCCTACATGTTACTTCGGGAAGATCAAAAACAAGCCCTACTTTGGAGAGGGTAAAACAGATATAAAAGCGTATGATTTACAAAGAGCCATATCTATAAAACCAAAAATAGATTTTGCAATTTTAGTCGCATTGACTTTACTTTACGTCATTATTGGATAAAATTACGTTATGAATAAAAAAACTCTTTTTATCGGCGGTATTAAAAGCGGAAAATCTTTTAATGCCGAAAAATATACTATTGAAAATTCATCTTCTAAACCAATATATCTGGCAACTACAGAGTTTATAGATGAGGGTATGCAAGTTCGTATAAATCAGCATAAAGAGCAGAGAGAAGATAATTTTACAACTATTGAAGAGCCTCTAAAACTTTATGAAGCTATCTCTACATGTCAAAGTCCAGTTTTAGTAGAGTGTCTTAGCATGTGGATAAATAATATGCTCTATCATGAGAAGAGTTTTGAAGATATGATAAATGAGATAGAAGCAATATTAAAACTTGATAAAACTCTTGTTTTTGTCCTAAATGATGTAGGTTCTGGGATAATTCCAGATAATAAACTTGCACGTGATTTTATAGACATCAGCGGGAAACTATCTCAACTAATTGCCTGCGAATGTGATGAAGTCTATCATACAATTGCCGGTATTTCAACGAGGATAAAATGAGTAAGGTTTTTAAAGGTTTCGCGCTCTCAGTCTCAATGTTAACAAGCATTCCTTTTTTCAAAGTTCACGATTTTTATAAGGGCATCAACGGCTACGCTGTTATGTTTTACCCTCTTGTCGGATTTATTCTCGGTGTGATTTTATGGGCAATTTATTCATTTTTAGCTCCTTACATCTCATCAGTTCACTTGGGAATCCTTATCTTTGGTCTGTTGGTTTTACTTACAGGTGCTCTGCATCTTGATGGTTTTAGTGACACGATAGACGGGCTTTATGTCTCAAAAGAGAGAGCCTTGGAAGTTATGAAAGATCCACACACAGGTGGGATGGGGATGATTATAACTGTGACCTTTTTAATTTTAAAAGCCTCATCGCTGGCTTACCTTGAAGCCCTTTATCTTCTGCCGATAATTCTTATGCTCTCAAGATTAAATGCTGCTCTTGCTATATATCTTTACCCATATATCAACCCAAACGGAATGGCCACTTTAGCCAAGCAGGAGTTTACAAAATCACAACTATTCATAGCACTTATCTACTCTGTTATTTTAATTTTGCTCTCCGGTGCATTTATGCTGCTTGTTAGTTCTTTGTTAGTTTTGTTTGTTGTAAAACTATTTTTTATGAAAAGATATAGAGGTTTTTCCGGTGATATTTACGGTTTCATGATTGAAGTGACAGAACTGATTCTTCTCAATGTCATAATCTTTGGTTTGGTCACATGAGATTAACTCTTGTCCGTCACGCTGAAGTAGATGAAAAATATCAAGGCTGTTATAACGGGCAGAACAATATTGGTTTATCAAATGAAGGTCATAGCCAAGCAAAAAAGCTATGTAAAAAACTAGATCTTCTTAAATTTGATGCTATTTTTTGTTCAGATACTTTTAGAGCAAAAGAGACCATTAAACATTATACATGTAAAGAAAACATAGAGTATACAGAAGCATTACGGGAAAAATCATGGGGCAGACATGAGGGAATGAGTTTTGATGAGATTACTTCGTCAGAAGATATAAAATACGAAAACTTTTTACAATGGATAGATGCACTTGATGGAGAGAATCATGAATTATTCATACAACGCATAGAAAAGTTCTTTTTTGAGTTCTTACCATCACTTCAAAAAGAAAATGTTTTAATACTAACACATGCTGGTGTTATTAGAGTGTTACTAAGTATTATTCATAAAATACCTATGCAAGATGCCTTTAGTGTAAAAATCAGTCATGGAGAATTAATAAGTGAAAACATATAACATATTTACAAACGAGCCAGATTCACTTCCAGAGGGGAAAGCGGATTTTATAATTGCAGAATCAGTGAGTAAGACATGTGAGATTGAGGGTATAACTCAAGCCGGAATTCCGGGTAAAATATATCTCACCCCGACACTAGATGCAGAGTTTCTTGTAAATGAGAAGATCTACTCTATTGGCAACCTGCCCGAGACTTCAAGCGGCATACCAAGCCCTGCCATCATCAGCAGAGCTGTACACAATTTAGTTCCATTTAGCACTATAGAAGTTTTTGACTTAGGCTTAGAGCTAATCCCGCAAAATACTATTGTTCACAACTTTGATATCAAGGCATCCGACTCCATAGCTACAGGAGCAAACATAGATGCAAAAGATGTTTTTGAAAAAGGGATGAAAGCCGGAAAATCTTATGAGTTAAAAGGAAATTATCTTATACTCTCAGAGTGTGTTCCAAGCGGCACAACTACCGCGGCAGCTACAGCCTTGGCTCTTGGATATGATTGTGAAAATGATTTCTCTTCAAGCTTTTTAAATACTCCTGATGATATTAAAAATGAGACAATAAACAGTGCTCTTTCTCTTATAGATGAAGATATGAGCAATTTTGAAAAACTATCTTTAGTTAGTGATAACATGCTGATATTTTGTGCCGGTTTTTTACTCGAAGCCTCAAGAAGATTTCATGTAGTTTTAGCAGGCGGAACTCAGATGGCTGCTTGTCTGCTCGTAGCAGATGCACTTAGAGAAGATGTGCTGATGAGAGTTAAAAGCGACAACATCACACTGGCAACTACATCTTGGGTGGCAAATGATAAAAGCTCAGATATAAAACATATACTCTCGCTTCTTAGCTACACTCCACATGCTGTACATACAAGTTTCACATTTAAAAATGCAGAAATCCCCATACTTAAAAAGTATGATGATGGAGAGGCTAAAGAGGGTGTTGGAGCCGGAGCCGCTCTTGCATACGCATATGCTAACAGAAGCAGCAACGAAGAGATATTAGAAGCGATTGAGCTTATTTTGTACTCGATATAGAACTATTTTTTATTAAACCTCATCTTTAAATGAAGAGGATGCCCAGTTAAGCCTTATTTGTCATATACAGTATTAAATTACACAATGTAGTTTAAAAAAAAAGACTAAGAGTTTAAAAACTTTGCAATTTTATCTGTTGGTCTTCCTATTATAGCTTTGTCGTCTTTAAAAATTACAGGTCTCTCAATAAGCTTAGGATTTTCAACCATTGCATCTACGAGTTTGTCATAATCATATTCTTCTTTTAAATTTAGCTTTTTATAGATATCTTCTTTAGTTCTCATAAGTTCTTTAGGGTTCATTCCAAGCATTGTAAGTGCAGTTGTAATCTCATCTTTAGTCGGCGTAGTCTCTAGGTATTTTATAATTTCTGTTTCACAACCGTTTTTTTCTAAAATACTTACAGCCTCACGAGATTTTGAACATTTTGGATTATGCCAAATAGTAATTTCTTTCATATATGTATACCTTTTTTATTGGCATTTTACACTATAATTCGATAATACAAAAATTTATTGAAGAAGTTTTAATGATAGATGTGGTTTTATATATACATATTTTAGCGGCAACAGCGTGGATTGGCGGGGCTTTGCTGCTTTTTCTTCTTGGAGTTTTTATAAAAGATATAGAAGCACAGCAACAAACATATGAGCATCTTGGGCCATTTTACGGATATTTTGAGAGCTTTTGGCTTACAATTTTACTGATAACGGGCGGGACAATGTTTTATCATTTTAATCTTATTGATGTCTTGACACTAGATGTAAATGAATCACGCCTCGGATATATGATGAGCCATAAACTTTTTTATGTGGGTACAATAACATTTTTGACTATTATTCATATGAGTATTGCACTTAAAACACATAAAAAAGAGCGTAGTAAACTTCAGAAGATAATATCACGAGGAAGTTCTTTGATGATTTTTTTCCTTAACCTTGGAATATTGTGGTTTGCGATGCAGTTGAGATATATTCTTTCTTAAATAGTGTAATTTAAAAATTTATTTTGGTACTGAGCAAGTTTTGTAATATCAATATCAAAGATATTTTTTACACTATCTCTGGCATCTTCAAAAAATAGATTTAATAAAGGGTGTTCGACTTTTGTGTCAACGATTTTTAAATCATCTTCGAGAGCTACCAATATATCTAATACTGTAATTTCCTCGGGAGACCGTGCAAGTATGTAGCCACCCTTTGCCCCTCTAATACTCTTTATAATCCCTGCTCGCCTTAGTTTTCCAAGTAGCTGTTCAAGATAATTTTGAGGAATTTTGGCATTTAGAGCTATCTCTTTTGTCTGCATTGGGGATTCCTCTGTGCGTTTCCTCAATTCACATATAGCAGCCAATCCATAGGTACCTTTTGTAGATATAAGTGGCACTTTGCAATCCTTGTATAAATATTTTATACAGCAAGTATACACTATTAAATAATTAATGTAAAGTAATTTACTCATAATTAAAATATTTTATTTAACCTGTATAAATAGCTTAATATAGGGATTTTGTATTAATCAATATTAAATTAGTATAGATTAACTTGACAATTTGACTTGACATTAAAAGAATAATATATTATACTGCTGAACAATTATAAAAAGAGGAGATCGTAATGACACAAATTAAATATAGAACACCAAATGTTGATGAAAATCAAACTCGTATACATGCTGCATTAGTGGTTTTACTGATGAGTGCTTATCTACTAAGCGGAAATACACTAATTATGTACATATTAATTTATGATTTTTTCGTACGTATTTATGTGACACCTTTACTTAGTCCCTTGTATTTAATATCTACAAATATAGTGAGTTTAATTGGACTAAAACAAAAACTAATTGATGCCTCTGCAAAAGAGTTTGCATCACATGTTGGATTAACAATACTATTTATTGCTATTTGTACAGAGCTTTTAAATTATACGTCTATTGCTTTTACTTTGGTTCTATTTTTAACTGTATGGAAACTGTTTGAAGCAACAAAAGATGTCTGTTTTGCATGTAAATTTTATGAGCAGTTAAAACGCAAAAATATCGAGGTTATTTCATTATGAACTATGCAAAAAACGTAACAGAGCTAATTGGAAATACGCCATTAGTAAAAATAAATATAGCTAGCAGTAACGCTCTTGTTCTTGGTAAATGTGAATTTATGAACCCAACACATTCAGTTAAAGACAGAATCGGAAACAATATGATTCAAGAAGCACTAAAGCAGGGTTATATTATGAAAAATACAACGGTCATTGAACCAACAAGCGGAAATACCGGTATTGCACTGGCAAGCGTATGCGCAAGTTTGGGGATAAAACTTATCCTTACCATGCCTGACTCTATGAGCCTTGAGAGACGACAGCTTTTAAAAGCATTAGGCGCAAAGTTAGTTCTGACAGATGCAAAACTAGGGATGCAAGGGGCGGTTTCTAAGGCTGATGAGCTGGGAAATGAGATTGAAAATAGTTTTGTTCCTCAGCAGTTCTCAAACATGGCAAACCCTGAGATACATAGAAAAACAACAGGACAAGAGATACTTAAAGACACGGATGGAAAAATTGATATTTTAGTTGTGGCTGTTGGAACAGGTGGATCAATTACTGGAATTGGAGAAGCATTAAAAGTGCACAACCCAGATATTGAAATAATTGCTGTTGAGCCTGAAAAATCACCTGTTTTATCAGGTGGACATGCCGGTCCTCATGAGATTCAGGGAATAGGTGCAGGGTTTATTCCTGAGGTATTAAACACTGAAATTTATGGTGAGATAATAAAAGTCAGTAATGAAGATGCGATTAAATACTCAAGAGAGTTAGCAAAAAAAGAGGGTCTTTTAGTTGGTATATCTTCCGGGGCTAATGCATTTGTATCTGCACAAGTTGCTGATAGAGAGGTTAACAGAGGTAAAACTATTGTCACAATCTTATGTGATACAGGAGAAAGATATTTAAGCTCCGGATTATATGATGAGTAAGGACAGTTTAAATGCAAGATAAAGCGTATAGATCAATTGTTAAAACCATCTCTTGGAGAGCAGTGGGAACAATAGATACTATGATCATATCCTATTTTATTACAGGAAGTTTGAAAATGGCTGCAGCTATAGGTTCGATAGAGCTTGTTACAAAAATGATTTTGTACTATTACCATGAAAGAGCATGGAATAAGATAAGCTTTGGCAAACACAAGGCTGCAGCGAATGATTATAATATTTAAAAGGAGAGAAGTGTGAATGTAGCTGATGTAATTAAAAAATTTAAAGATTCAACTGCTGTGGAAATCTTGGAATATTTTTTAAAAGAGTATGGAGACAAAGCGGCACTCTCAAGTAGTTTTGGGGTGGAGGATCAAGTATTAACTCATATGATGCTGGGCATTGATAAAAAAGCAAATATTTTTACACTCGATACTGGTAGATTACACCCTCAGACATACAGCGTTATGGATGCTACGAATTTAAAATACGATGTTAAAGTAAATGTTTTTTTTCCTAATACTGAGGCGGTTGAAAAGCTTTATAAAGAACAGGGAATCAATGGCTTTTATGAATCTGTTGAAAATAGAAAAGCGTGTTGTTTTACTAGAAAGATAGAACCTTTGCAAAGAGCACTGTCTGGACTTGATGTTTGGATAACAGGGCTTCGTGCATCTCAAAGTGTAACAAGAGAGGACCTTAATGTTATTGAATATGATGAGGTTAACAAAGTAATAAAGGTAAACCCTCTGCTCGAGTGGAGTGAAGAGGAAGTTTGGGATTTTGTAAAAGAGTATAAGGTTCCGTACAACAAGCTTCATGATGAAGGATTTCCAAGTATTGGATGTGCTCCATGTACTAGAGCAGTGAATGAAGGTGAAGATATTAGAAGCGGCAGATGGTGGTGGGAAAACCCAGAGAATAAAGAGTGTGGTTTACACATAAAATAAAGGAGAATCAATAATGATAAGTAAAGATAGATTGACGCATTTAAAACAGCTTGAAGCAGAGTCCATGCATATAATGAGAGAAGTTGTAGCGGAGTTTAGTAACCCGGCTATGCTCTATAGTGTTGGTAAAGATTCTTCTGTGATGTTACACATCCTTCAAAAAGCATTTTATCCAGCTTTGCCACCGTTACCGTTGGTACATGTTGATACAAAGTGGAAGTTCAAGGAGATGATAGAGTTTCGTGACAAGCGTGCTAAAGAGGTTGGAATGGAGCTTATAGTTTATACTAACCCTAAAGGTAAGGAGATGGATATATCTCCATTTACTCATGGTTCAGCTTTACATACGGATGTTATGAAGACTGAAGGTTTGAAGCAGATGCTAAATATTCAAAAATTTGATGCGGTATTTGGCGGGGCTAGACGTGATGAAGAAAAATCTCGTGCTAAAGAGCGTATCTACTCTTTTCGTGATGAAAACCATAGATGGGATCCAAAAAACCAAAGACCGGAGCTTTGGAATATTTATAACGGAAAACATAAAAAAGGTGAATCAATTAGAGTTTTCCCACTTTCAAATTGGACAGAGCTTGATATTTGGCAATATATTTACCTAGAAGGTATCCCTATCCCAGATTTGTACTTTGCTAAAAAAAGACCGGTAGTTGAATATATGGGAACCAAGATACTTGTGGATGATGAGAGAATGCCTAAAGAGTTGCGTGACACAGCTAAAGAAGAGATGGTAAGGTTCCGCACACTTGGATGTTATCCGCTAACTGGCGCAGTTGAGTCAACTGCTACTACACTGCCTGAGATTATTCAAGAGATGCTTACATGTACTACGAGCGAAAGACAAGGAAGACTTATCGATAGTGATGGCGATGCTTCTATGGAAAAAAAGAAACAAGAAGGATATTTTTAATATGGCACATCAATCAGATTTAATAGCAGAAAATATAGAGCAGTATTTACACGAACATGAGAACAAAGAGATACTAAGATTTATCACATGTGGTAGTGTTGATGACGGCAAGAGTACGCTTATTGGTAGACTTCTTTATGATTCTAAAATGATTTTTGAAGATCAGTTGGCTGCCATAGAAAAAGACTCTAAAAAGAGTGGAACTACCGGTGATAAAATAGATCTTGCACTTTTAGTAGATGGACTGGCTTCAGAGAGAGAGCAGGGTATTACTATTGATGTTGCTTACAGATTTTTCTCAACCGAGAAAAGAAAGTTCATCATAGCTGATACTCCGGGTCATGAGCAGTATACTAGAAATATGGCGACAGGAGCTTCTACAGCTGATGTTGCAATTATATTGATTGATTCAAGGACTGGTGTTTTAACTCAAACTAAGAGACACTCATATATAGCTACACTGCTTGGTATTAAAAACATTATAGTAGCTATTAACAAGATGGATTTAGTAGATTTTTCACAAGAGAGATTTGAGGAGATTAAAAAGGATTATGAGAGCATAATTCCTAATCTGGCAGGACATGATGAGATAGAGTTTAACTATATACCAATCTCTGCATTGGATGGGGATAATATTTTAACTAATTCTCCTAAGTCTACTTGGTACAAGGGTAAACCGCTTATGGAGTTACTTGATACAGTAGATATTTCAAAAGCGATAAATGAGACTTTTAGACTGCCTGTGCAGTATGTAAGCAGACCTCACCTGAATTTTAGAGGTTTTTGTGGAACTATAGCTGGTGGAAGTATAAGCGTTGGTGACGAAATTACAGTACTGCCTTCGAGAAAGACAAGCAGAGTAAAGTCAATAGTTTCCAACGATATTAAAGATCTTCGTCCTAGAGGCAAAGATGAAGAAGTTGAGAGTATGGAGAGAGCATTTGCTCCAATGGCTACAACTATTACTTTAGAAGATGAGATAGATATAAGCCGTGGAGATATGATAGTCAAATCTGACTCTATCCCAGATGTCTCGAGTAAGTTTTCTGTTATGACTGTTTGGATGGATGAAAAACCACTAGAGCTAAACCAGAACTATATAATTAAAAGAGCTACGTCTGTAATAAACGGTTCATTTAAGTCAATTCAATTCAAAAAAGATGCGAATACATTTGAAGAGATTCAAACTGATAAGCTAGAGTTAAATGATATTGCAAAATGTACACTCTCTTTAGATAGAGAAATAGCAGTTGATCCATATGATCATAATAGATATACAGGAAGTTTTATTATCATTGATAAATATACAAACACTACTGTAGGGGCAGGGATGATTATTGAAAAATCTGATGACTCTTCACAAGATAGAGCTCACGAATATTCAGAGTTTGAAATTGAGATGAATGCATTAGTAAGAAAACACTTTCCACATTGGGAAGCTAAAGAGATTTTTTAGGAAATACAGATGTCAAAAGAGACAAAAGCACAAAGAATTGAGCGAATTAAAAAAGAGAAAAGTGGTTTAGATGTACTGGAGAGTATTCATGAATATGCTATTTATGGAACTGAAGTTGACCCTGAAGATGTAGACAGATTTAAGTGGTATGGTCTTTATTCTCAAAACAGAAACTTACAAGATGCGGATGATGAAACTCAATACTTTATGTTAAGAGTTAAGTTAGTGCAGGGCTCTATGAATTTAGAACAGATTAGAGTTGTGGCTAGCATCTCTAAAGAGTTCGCTAGGGGTACTGCTAGTTTTACAACAAGACAAGATGTACAGTTTCACTTTATAAGAGTTCGTGACTTACCTGAGATATTTCACAGACTAAAAACTGTGGGACTTACTAGCGTTTTTGCAGCAGGTGATGTTCCAAGAAATATTGCTACATGTCCTGTAGCTGGAGTCGATCACAGTGAGATTTATGACGTAAGAGAGCTGGTATCTGAAGTAGATAAGTATTTCGATGGAAACAGAACTCTAGATAATCTGCCAAGAAAGTATAAAGTTGGAATAAGCGGATGTTCTAAGCACTGTATGGGTCATGAGATTCAAGATTTATCGTTTACGGCTGTAAAAAGAAAGCATGGACAAATACTTTTTGATGTAAGCGTTGGTGGTGGTTTAGCTTCAAACAAACAGTTTGCAATGCACATCGGTTATGTTATGCCTGAGCAAATATTGGAAGTTGTAAGAGCTGTTTCAGAAATTTATAGAGATCATGGTTTAAGAGAGAACAGAATAAAAGCCAGACTTGGTCATTTGATAAATATATGGGGAATCGCAGATTTTAAAAAAGTTATTGAAGGAAAGATGGGCTTTGAGCTTGCAGAAGAACTAATCCAAGAGTATACGCCATATAGTAAAAGAGAACACTTTGGAATCTATGAGTCAAAAGATGAAGGCAAATCATATGTTGGCTGTGCTGTAAATGGTGGATTTATGGGTGCAAAAGGCTTAGAAGATTTAGCAAATATTTTAGAAAAAAATGGTGCAACTGCTATAAAAGCAACACCTGCACAAAACTTTGTAGTACTTGACGTGCCTACTCAAAACAGTGAGGATTTAGTAGAAGATTTAAGTGTTATAGATATAGATGCTAATCCAAACCCATTTAAGGCTAGAACTCTTTCATGTACCGGTTTAAACTACTGTAAATTTGCTATTAGCGAGACAAAAGACACTGCTATAGCTTTAGCAAAGAACCTGCATGAGAAATTTCCTGACTTTAATGAGACTGTCTCTATCTCACTAAATGGATGTCCAAATTCATGCGCACACTCGAATATAGTGGATATTGGTCTGCTGGGAACAAAGTTTAAAAATGACAATGGTGAAACAGTTTCAGGATTTGAGCTTAGTTTAGGTGGTCAGTTAGAGGGAGCTAAAAGTAGCTTCGGTAAGAAAACAGGTCTGAAATTTATCTCAGATGATGCTTATGGAGTTGTGGAAAATTTAATAGAGAGTTATGTTAAGAGTGACTATAAAAGTTTTCATGACTATGCTGTAGGGCAAGTGAATGACTAAAGATATATTTCGCCCACTTCTTAAAAATCAAGAGCAGATTCAAGATGAACTTTCTCATCATACAATCGGCTTGTATAAGAAATATTATTTTGATTATACAGCCTCTGGTTTAGCATACGATATTATTGAAGATCGTATACAAGAAGTGTTGCAGACTTACGCGAATACTCACTCTAAAGAGGCTACTATGGCCGCAACTACGAGTGAGTATTATCTGCAAGCGAGAAAAAATCTTTATGAGAGTTTGGAGCTAAATGAAGATTTTATAATTATTCCCGGTGGTTGTGGTGCAACAGCGGCGATTAAACGTTTTCAAGAGTTAGCTGGGGTTTATATTCCACCCGCAACTATAAAAAGATATAACATAAATGTAGATAAAGAAGAGATGCCTTTAGTTGTTGTCGGACCGTACGAGCATCACTCAAATGAGATTAGCTATAGAGAAGCATTTTGTGATGTTATAAGAATTGGGCTTGATGAAGATGGACTGATTGATTTTAAGCAGTTTGAGGAAGTTTTAAAACAAAACAGACATAGAGAAATTATAGGATCTTTTTGCATTGCTTCTAATGTAACAGGTATCATTACCCCTTACAAGAAGATATCAAAACTTTTAAAAAAATATAACGCTATAGTATGTTTTGATGCGGCATCATCATCTCCATATATGAATGTTGACTGCAATCTATATGATGCACTGTTTTTATCTCCGCATAAACTTTTAGGGGGTCCGGGCTCATGCGGACTTTTAGTTATAAATAAAAATATTATTGACTCAACACTGCCTCCGACATTTGCAGGAGGAGGAACAGTCTCTTATGTAAGTAAGACAAACCATACTTACGAGAGTGATTTGCAAGTAAGAGAAGATGCTGGAACACCAGGCATTTTACAACTTATTCGTGCTTCTTTGGCTTATCAGTTGAGAAATGAAATAGGTTTTGATTTTATAAAAAAACAGAAAACAAAACTTTTAAAACTTTTTGTCAAAGAACTTCAAATGATACCAAATTGTGAAATATATGGTAATATAAATGAAGAAAATATAGGTATCGTCTCCTTTAATATCGGAGAGCTTAATCCATATGACATGTGTACAGCTTTATCTAAAATATTTTCAATTCAGACAAGAGCAGGCTGCTCCTGTGCCGGACCTTATGGTCATGATCTGTTGGGTCTCAAAGATCAAATTATTTTAGCAGATAAGCCAGGATGGGTTAGAATCAGTATGCACTTTTCACAAAAAGAAGAAGATATCTTTAATCTACTAAGTGCAATTAAAAAAGGTATAGAAATTTTAAAAAATTAAGAGCGATTGAATATTTACAACAGTACAATCTATCTGAAGGTTATTCACTTAGATAAAGGCAAGTAATATAATGATTCATGAACTAACTAACCCAGTTACCAAAACTTTAGTTACACATTTAAGAGATCAGAGAAGAGATGCAATCCGTTTTAGACATACAGTTGCAGAACTTACAAAACAGCTTGTTTATGAAGCATTAAAAGATTTTCCTTTAGTTGAGAAAGAGATAGTTCCCTGGCAGGGAAATGATATATTTAGTAGCATTAATGAAGAGAGTATAGTTGTTGTGACAGTTTTAAGAGCTGGTATGCCAATGCTTGACAGCGTAATGGAACTTTTGCCAAATGCAGTGGCCGGTTTTTTAGCAATGAAGAGAGATGAGACAACTCATGAGAGTAAACTGTACTATGACAGGCTTCCGAATTGCAAAGACAAAAATATTCTTTTAGTTGACCCAATGGTGGCAACAGGCGGTTCGATGATGGATGCTTTAGAGCTGATTAAAACAAGGAAGCCTAAGAGGATCATAACACTAAACATTATAGGCTCCCCAGAGGGTTTAGAGAGAGTTAGTAATGCTCACTCTGATGTAGATATATATATAGCGCAAATAGATGAAAGACTGGATGAGAATAAATATATAATCCCAGGCTTAGGTGATGCAGGTGACCGCGCGTACAATACCCCAGAGTAGTAAATGACTATAGATTTAAAAGAAAAAACTTCTTCAGAGATACTTGAGTGTTTTGAGATTCTACATGTAGAAGCTGGAGAGAGAGTTGAGGTAGAAGTTTTAGAATCTGACATAGAGAGTATTGGTTATAAAGCTTTTGTAGATTTAGCACAAATTTTTTTTATGAAAATGCTAACACCTATAACAAAAGAAAAACGTATTATTTTAAGATTCATAAAACTAAATGAAAATAGCTCTTTTCATAAAGCAGAAAAAAGTAGTGAAAAATATGGTGTTGAAAGTGAGTTTTTCACTGTTGATAAATCAAAGCAGTTTAGTTTTTTATACCACTATCAAAAAGCACTAGAGTTTATAAAAATAGGGGATAAAAAGAGAATTTTAAACCTTGGAGTAAATAAAGGTGATGAGTTCAAAGTTATAAAAAATATGTTGACATGTGCCGTGAGCGATAGCGAGGAAGTACTCTTGGGGCGTCAAGAGTTTGAGAGTAAAGAGTTTGTTGGAATCGACTACTCGACTACTGCAATAGAATATGCAAAAAAAGATTTTCCGCATAGTAATGTAGAGTTTACATGTCATGATATAAATAGACTTAGCGAACTTGACTTAGGCAGATTTGACTTGATTATATCAATAGGGACACTGCAAAGCTCAAACATAGATTTTAATGCCACTTTTATGTCGATATATCAAAACCATCTCGAACGTGGTGGTGCTGTGATACTTGGTTTTCCAAACTGCAGATGGATTGACGGTGAGATGGTTTACGGTGCAAAAGCACCAAACTATAGCTTTAATGAGATGAGTTTAGTTTTAAAAGATATACATTTTTGTAAGAAATATCTGCAACAAAAGAAGTATAGAGTAACTATAACAGGTAAAGATTATCTGTTTTTAACAGCTAGAAAAATTGCTTAAATCATAGGCAATTGTATTGAGATACTGTTCTTTTATTTTAGATATACTATCTTATAAATAAAACCTGTGAGGGGGTAGATGTGAACAGCTGTGGCTTGATCTCCGGTAATGAACTTTTTAAAAAAAGTTATTTTAAAGCTCATGAAAAAGAGTTTTTAGAGTTAGCCGAAAAAGGTCAAACGCCAAAAGCTTTGTATATAGGCTGTTCAGACTCCAGAGTTGTACCGGATTTAATGACAAGCAGTGCCCCTGGTGACCTGTTTGTCATTAGAAATATTGGTAATTTTGTAGCTCCATATAAACCTGATGAAGATTTTCACTCAACTGCATCAGCCATAGAGTATGCAGTAAGTATTTTAAAAGTAAAAAATATAATTGTATGCGGACATACACATTGCGGGGCGATAGAATCAATTCACAATAAAAACTGTTCAGATGATCCTGAACTCGTGCATACTAAGACTTGGTTAACTCTTGGTGAGAGTGCAAAAACAGAAGCCATTTCAGTTTTGGGTGCTGATGCTGATAAAATAGCTCTTCTTCGTCTTACAGAAAAACTTTCCGTAATTTCTCAGTTAGAGAACCTTTTAACATATCCATCGGTTAAAACAAGAGTTGATAGTAATGAAATATCGATTCATGGTTGGGTATATGATATAAAGAGTGGTGAGATAGAGTATTACGACCCTGAGAGTTCACAGTTTCTTCCAATTAGCTCGCTTAAAGAGCAAAAGTCAGAGTAGATACTTTTTAACCCAGACACTTAACACATAGAGTCCCCAAACATGCTGTTTAAAAGCTCCACTTGAAGCACCTGCTATATACTCATCAAGTTTATCTTTTTTAAATATCCTGGTTTGCTTATTTACTTCTTGAATCAACTCTATTTTTTTAGAATTTATTAGATACTCCATATAAGGATTAGAAAATCCCTTTTTCTTTCTGGATAATGTCTGTTCATTTAAATGAGGCTTCACAATTTTCTTAAGGAGAGATTTTGTTACGCCGTCCTCATAGCGAAGTTTAGGGTCGATACTAAAAACTGCAGAAGCTAATTTATGGTCTAAAAAAGGTGTTCTTGACTCGATAGAGTGAGCCATAGAAACGCGGTCGAGTTTACTCAGAAAATGCTCCGCTTGAAATAGGTTTAAGTCAATATAACTGTACCAAGTGCTCTCATCTGTGTGTAGAGAATTCTCAAATCTGTCTCTATAGCTTTTAAGATATTTTAGAGATTGATTATCTTTTATATTTTTCTTCATCAAAGCATTTTTTTGAAGGTCGGTAAAGTTTTCACCAGATGTTCGAAAGAGCAGGGTATCATCAAAGATTCGTTTGTAGTATTCCCACTCTCTATTGGCTGAGAAGTTTGCACGGAAGTACTTTTTTAACCAGTTTTTGTTGGCTAATTTAGAAACACTTTGTATATCCAGATATTCAAAATATTGTCTATAACCTAAAAACAGCTCATCACTTCCTTCCCCGCTTATAACCACTTTATAGCCATCTTTTTTAATCTGTTCAAAGAGTAGATATAGTGGAACTGATGCAGGATCATTTAATGGTTCATCCAAGCTATCTAAAACTTTGTCACTGGCATTTATAAAGTCATCTTGAGTGATTTCAATCTCTTTGTTGCGCAGACCCAAAAACTCGGCACTTTCCTTTGCATTTTGTCTTTCGTCATATTTTGCGTAATTTTTGTAGCCCAAAGTATATGTTTGTAAGTTCACGCCGTTTTTAAGAGCATAAGCATTTATAGTCGCACTGTCAATGCCGCCTGAGAGCAGAGATGCCATTGGAACATCAGAGTTAAGCCGTATATTTATAGACTCTTCAAGTAGTTTCTCTAACGTACTAACAGCCTCATCTTTGTTAGTTATAACACTTGGTTTGTTATCAAGCAGATCAAAATACCTTTTTACTTCTACATGTGAATCTTTAAATGTTAGATACTCTCCGGCTGCTAGTTTCTTGATGCCCTTAAAAAATGTAAACGGTGGTGTTGGAGCTAAGAACGACATGTAGCTTAAAAGTGCGTCTTCATCCATCTCTGTTTTATGTAAAAATGGCACAAGAGCCTTTATCTCAGAAGCAAAGATGAAACTTTTACCATCTAGATAAAAGAGAGGCTTTTTTCCAAGTCTATCACGAAAGAGATACAATGTCTCACCATCAAGTAGAGAGATTGCGAACATTCCTCTGAGATGAGATACAAAATCTACTCCCCACTTCAGATATGCTGCTATTATAACTTCGCTATCACTGTTTGTTTGAAATTTAAAGCTACATGTTAACTCTTCTTTCAACTCTTTGAAATTATAAATTTCTCCATTAAACGATAGCAAAACATTGTCTACATGTAGAGGTTGATGTGAGCGAGAGTGAGCGTCGAGTATACTTAGTCTTTGATGTGCAAAAAAAAGATTTGTTTTTTGAGTGATTCCACAAAAGTCAGGACCTCTATGAGTTAGCAGTGAGAGAGCTTTTTTAGCTTTTGATTCTTCGTATTCGCCAATGATTCCAAAAATTCCACACACTATAGAATTTCCTTATCAGCTTTATAAAAAATAACGGTTATATCATCTTCTAGATAATCATCTTTTAGTTCAATATGACTCACTCCTAAGTCTTTTGCAATCTGCTCAATCTCCTCAGTGGTCATATAGTTGTAAGTTTCACTTTTTTTGTTTCCATGAAGTACATTAAAAATAAAACCTTTTGTACATGTTAAAAAACAGTTTCGTATAAACAGATGTGTCTCAAAACTCTCGAGTACATTCATTGCACCGCTACAGATATAATAATCAGCAGATGGTAAAGTATCTTTACATATATCAGCGATTATGATTTCACAACCTGTTTTATCTGAAGCAATAGAGTACATGTCAATTAGAGAATCTATGCCGATATATTTGTTGGGGGGGGCTTTTTTCTTCTTTAACATGTAGGTGTATAAGTCACCAAATCCACATCCGGCATCAGCAATAGTAAAAGGGCAAAGGTCATCTGGCAACATATCTAAGATGATGGCAAATCTAATCTTTTGAGACTCTTGCGAATGCCAGTTTACTCCTTTGGCTGTTGTACCGTGTTTCTCTATTGCAGAAGAGTAAAAATTTTCATTATTTATGCGTGGCATAATACCTCTGATTCAAAAGTTGCTGAAGAAGTTAAATTTATATCTCTAAGGGCAAACTATAGTTTAGAAATTATAGTATAAATAATCTTTATTATAAAAAATGTTTGTAAAGTTTATATATTGTGTTAAAATATCTCTAATATATAACAAGGAATTATAATGAGCCATATGTACAACTTAGCTATTATTGGAGCTGGTCCAGCTGGAATCGCAACTGCTGTAGAGAGCTATATGCAGGGGATTAGAGATATAGTCATACTTGAAAAAGACCAAAATCACAATTCAACTATCCGAAAATATTATAAAGACAATAAGCGTGTAGATAAAGACTGGAAAGGTCAAAAAGTTGAGTTAGACGGAAGAATATATTTTGTGGATGGTACAAAAGAGACGACTTTGGATTTTTTTGATGAAATACTTGAAAATCATTCCGTTGAACTTCAAACACATGTAGAAGTACAAAGTATTGAAAAACAAGAAGATTATTTTGAAGTGTTTATGGCGGGTAGAAGTATAAAAGCTAAACATGTCGTTGTGACAATTGGAAGAATGGGTAAACCAAATAAACCAAGCTATAAGATACCCTCTGGTATTAAAAATAAGATAAGTTATACGCTAGATGGATGCAGTGATGGTGAAAAGATTTTAGTTGTTGGTGGCGGAGACAGTGCAATTGAGTATGCAGTTGATTTAGGTGAGAGAAATGAAGTCTCAATCTGCTATAGAAGAGAGACTTTTAGACGCGCAAATCCTACTAACCAAACAGATATTGCAAATGCAATAATGCATAAGGAAGTAGAACCTATTTTAGGTATTAATATTGATGCCTTAGAAGATGTAAATGGCAGAGTAAAAGTAGTGTTTAATGAAGTAGATGCACAGATATTTGATAGAGTTATTTATGCAATCGGCGGAACTACTCCAAGTTCATTTCTTGCAAGTTCAGGCATAGAAGAAGCTGATGGCAAACCGGTACATGATGATAACTATGAGACAAATATAAAGGGTATGTTTGTAGCTGGAGATATTACTCAAGAATCAGGCGGAAGCATAGCTCTTGGATTAAATCACGGGTATGCGATAGCCTGTTTTATTCAGGATCACCAAAAGGTTGATTAGTAGTTGCTTTAAGTATTGCAGAATCTTTTTCGCTTATTATTCCATCTGGAGTAGTAAGCAGAAGCTCTATCTCACAGTTTAGATATTCAGAAGTTGAGATGGGTGTGAAGTTTTTATCCTCAAAGGCTGATATTTTAGCATTTCTTATTATATCTTCAAGCAGAGAGCAGGATGGTATTTTAGTTGTTGATGAGCCTCTTAGTTTTGAGTCCAGGTAGATATTAACTGTTGTTGCTATCGTTTCATTTAAAATAGGATGTTCGTTTACAAGAGCTTGTTTATTTATACTTCTGCTTGCTTCTAAAACCTCTTGTATTGAGTCTCTGGCAAGTTGCAATAAAACAGAACGAGACATTATAGCTCCTTTTTAAGTTTATAGTTATTGAGAAGTTTAATAAAAATCATAACAAAAATAACTTGAAAAAGTGAAGCTAGGATAAAAGAGTAGTAGTGAAGTTCATCTATACTATTCGCATTATATGCAAGTGTTGCCATAGCGATTAGAAGCGTAAGAGGCATAGAATGAGACAAGCCCATAAGTATGGAGTCAATAATCCCAAGTCTTTTTATAAATACCAGTGATGCTATAACTCGCATAGAAATCATAGCTAATGTAATAAGAGTAGCTTTAGTTATCAGACCCTCTATTGTAGTCAAGGCATCTAGGTGAAATGAACTTCCAATATGTATGAAAAATATAGGGATTAAAAATCCAAAACCGTAGGAGGCTAATTTTTCTGGCAATTCATGTTTATGCTCAAAAAATGTAGGGATAAAAATCCCTGCTAAAAATGCTCCAAAGGCAAGTTCAAGTTCTAGATATAGCATTGCTCCGACAAGAAGGAAGAATATTCCCATAGAGAGTCTTATATCTTGCTCTTTGTTGTCATCATGAGGCATAAGGGAGGTTGAAATATTAGGGAACCACCAAAATATAAGCTGCATCGCGCGAAATATTAAAAACATAAAAATTAAAAACAGTACCAGTGCAAAGATTGTTTTAAAAAGTCCCAGTCCAAAGCCAGATTGCAGTACTGCTGAAGTAAGAGTCAAGAGCCCGATACTTACAACTTCACCTATTCCACCGGCTATCATAGAGAGAGTAAGCCAAGGAGTTTTTCCGTACTCTTTTGAGAGAGTTGCAACCAGTCCTACTGATATTAGCGGTAATAGAACCATAAATATTTTACCAAGCTCTAAATAGAGCGAGATAGCTATAGAAAAAGTGTATAAGATTATAAGATATAGAATTACTTTTTTTATTGTACTGCGTGGTGTTTTTAGGGTATTTTTTAGGTTAATCTCTGTACCTGCAATAAACATCAGATATAAAAATCCAAGTTCAGCCACTATTTCAAACAGATGTTCATTGTGCAAAAATCCAATATACCCAAAAATAGAACCAAGAATAATCTCGATAGGTGTAGTTGGAAGCTTTAGAAGTTTTGCAAAAAATGGAGAAAATATAATAATAAGTGAAATTGTTATGATTAGTACAACATTATCAGACAATTAATATTCCTTACGGTATCGGAAGTAATTCCGCTAACCTACGCTATCGCTTGGATTCCTTCGGCAGGAAGCCCAAGTCACTAGTGCCTTTTTTAGTTTTTATTATTTACTTTACTTTTTTTGCCACTTCTAGATTTAGGTATTTTAGCATATCTAAATCTTTACTCATAATTCTCCCGCTTGTTGTAAGATAATTTCCTATCACAATAGAGTTTGCACCGTAGTCAAAGATCTCATTTTGTCTATTGCCAAACATAAGTTCTCTGCCACCTGCAACCATTATACGCTCGGCATTTGGAATAGTTTCACGAGTAAGTTTTACAAGACTTAGTGCTTCATCAGTCGATAAAGAGTTTGGTTGTAATTCTAGTGCTTCGTTATGATGATAAAAGTTTATAGGTACTGATGTTGGATTTAAAGATTTTAGAGACTCTAACATTGATATTCTATCTTGCTGAGTCTCCCCAAGTCCAAAAATTCCTCCTGTTATTAGAACTAGACCAGACTTATTAACATTTTGACATGTTTCGTAACGCTCTTCCCAAGAATGGGTTGTACATATTTGTGGATAGAAGTCTCTAGAAGTCTCTAGATTATGATTATATGCTTTAATTCCAGCCTCTTTAAGTGTTAAAAGTTGTTCAATACTAGCTGTACCATTACACGCTATAAGTCTAAGCTCTGGCACTTCTTTTGTTAAAACTCTTGCCGTATTACAGACAAAGTCAAGAGTTTTATCATTTAGTCCCTTATCGGCTGTAACTAGGCAGAAGCCTAAAGCACCATTGTCCCTGGCAGTTTTAGCTTCTTCTATAATTTTGTCAATATCTTTTTGTTTGTATCTGTCAATATCTGCTTTATATCTTACACTTTGAGAACAAAATTTACAATCTTCTTTACATGTACCACTGTTAATATTACAGATTGAGCACAGAAATATCTCTTTATTCATGGTGTTCTCTTATATATTTAAAGTGTTTCTCTTTGATAACATCACTTTTATTAGCTCTTGTGTAGTGAGTTACTTTAAATTCACTTTTCTCGACTTCAAGCATAGCCCATTCTGAGACTGGTTTACTTCTGGCACACACCTCTCCAGAGTTTAAAAACAGAGTATTGCCTTTGAAGTCACTATCAAATGTATGTGTATGGCCAAATATTACAACATCAGCGTCAGGCGACATGTAAAAAGGCAGATGCATGAGTTTAAATTTTGTATCTGCTATTTTAAAAAAGTATGGCTCTTGTACAAGATTGAAATCAGCGTGATATGTGGCTAAATGAGCATCGTTATTGCCATAAACTGCAACATATTTTAGTCCACAGTTTTTGAGAAGTTCAAGAGTTTCAACTTCTACTATATCACCGGCATGAATTATAAATTCAGCACCATCCTTTATTAACACATCAAGAGCTCGTTGAGCTTTTTTAACCTTAGAGTGAGTGTCTGAAATGACGCCTATTCGCAATTTTGTCTCCTTAAATCGCAACTATGTCCCGCTTTAATTCCTCTCACAAAATAAGCTTGCGTTTTCTTTAGAAAAGCTACACCTTCGGTGAGAAAATAATATTTAGTTTATTTGCTGTTGGTTTCTCGGTCAGTTCTAGCTTTGCACTTGACACACTCATAAACTTCTTTTTTTCTATATGTTCGCTCAGCTAGAAGACCGTTACAGCCTTTTTCTTTACACTTGATTTTTGTAGGTTCAAATTTACTTATGAATTTACAATCCGGATAGTTTTCACATCCCCAAAATGGTCCGCGTCTTGAGTTTTTGAGGCTTATTTTCCCACCACAATCAGGGCAAGGTGTTTCAGAAGTTTTTTCCTCTACATTGATGCTTTTAGTATTTTTACAATCAGGATAATCGATACATGCTAAAAATTGACCATTTCTACCATTTTTAATTATCATATCTTTTCCACACTTGTCACACTTAACATCGCTTGTCTCAACTACAACTTCTACCTTATTGCCGTCCGCATCTACTTGTTCAGTATATTTACATTTAGGAAAACCGCTACACGCTACAAAGTTTCCAAATCTACCTGAACGAAGAAGTAGTTCCTCTCCACATTTAGGGCAGTTTCTTCCAAGTGGTTTTGCAAGTTTAAGTGAAACTATCTTTTCTTTTCCTCGTGCGATTTGATCCATAAAAGGAAAATAAAACTCACTTAAAAGCTCTTGCCAATCTACATTTCCTTGGGATACTTTATCAAGCTTCTCTTCCATGTTTGCAGTAAAAGAGATGTCAACAATATTTGCAAAGTTCTTCTCCAACATGTCTGTTACAGTAAATGCTATCTCGGTAGGGATAATCTGTTTTTTCTCAATTGTCACATAAGTACGACCGCTTAGGGTTGCAATTGTCGGAGCATAGGTAGATGGACGACCAACTCCCTCAGACTCTAGTTTTTTAATAAGTGCTGCTTCAGAGTATCTAGCCGGTGGTTCAGTAAAATGTTGCTCAGGTTTAACACTCTGGATGTCTACTTTTTCACCCTCTTTTAGAGTTGGAAGAAGTTTATCTTTATCTTCTGCTCCAGTTAGTGCATAAAAACCGTCAAAAATAAGTTTTCTACCGCTTGCTCTATACTCGTTTTCTTTTCCACTAAAGATGATACTCTGTTGTTCAAAAACAGCATCTTCCATTTGACAAGACATAAATCTTTCATAGATTAGACGGTAAAGTTTTATCTCATCTGCTTTTAAAAAGCTCCCAGCCACTTCTGGAGTAAATGCAAGTGTAGTAGGACGAATAGCCTCGTGAGCCTCTTGTGCACCTTTTGATTTTTTAGTATAAACTTTTGGTTCTTTTGGCAGGTATTTCTCACCAAATCTACTCTCAATTACGCCACGAACAGCAGTTACAGCCTCATGAGCTAAGTTAAGTGAATCTGTTCTCATATATGTAATAACACCAGAAGTACCACTTGGAGTTTTTACGCCTTCATAAAGAGCCTGTGCCACCATCATAGTTTTTTTAGGAGTAAACCCTAGTTTACTTGAAGCAGTTTGCTGTAGAGTTGAAGTCATAAATGGTGGAGGAGTTTTAGAACTTCTTTTTTTAGTCTCTATTTTAGAGATTATAAAATTATCTGCTTTTACGCTTTTCGTTATAGCTTGGGCATCATTTTTATTCTCTATAGACATTTTTGAGAGTTTATTGCCAATATGAGTTGTTAGAGTAGCTTCAATATCTTTTTTAAATAGTGTATCTATTGTCCAATACTCTACAGGGATAAATGCTTTTATCTCTCTCTCACGGTCAACTACAAGTTTTAGAGTTGAAGATTGAACGCGACCGCCTGAAAGACCTTTTTGAATCTTAGAGGCAAGTAGAGGTGAAAGTTTATAACCAACTACACGGTCAAGCATACGACGAGCCTGTTGAGCGTTTACCATATCCATATCTATTTTACGAGCAGATTCTAGTGCGTGTTTTATTGCAGTTTCTGTAATCTCATGAAAAACAATTCTTGGAAGTTCTTCTGGGTCTTTTTTAATAGCATGTGCTATGTGCCATCCAATTGCTTCACCCTCACGGTCCTCATCGGTCGCGATATATATAGTATCAGCTTTCTTCGCTAAGTCTTTAATTTCTTTAACGATTGCTGCGTTCTCTTTTGCAACACTGTAAGCAGGCACAAGGTGATTGCTCTCTCCATCTATTGTAATTCCAAAGCGAGACTTGGGCAGATCTCGTATATGTCCTTTAGAAGCAATAACCTCATAATCCTTGCCTAAGAAGTTTTTAATAGTCTTGGCTTTGGCTGGTGATTCGACGATAATTAAGTTCAAATAGTTTTCCTATAATATAGTATAGTAATTGTTTTAGTTTTGGAAGTGTATCAAAAAAATCATAAATAATGAAAATTAGAAAAGCATTTAAAATAATTTTATGAAAATATTAAAGTTATTTTCTTTATAGACGATAGTACTATTTAATCAGCAAGGAAGCTGACAACAAAATTAACTAGAGCGAAAGGCTCTGACCCTAAAAGGATTTATTATGGGATTTAGAATTAACACAAATATTGCTGCGATGAACTCGCACAGAAACGCGGTGAACACAAACTTAGGACTAGATAAAAGTCTTAACTCTTTAAGTTCAGGTCTTCGTATTAACAAGGCTGCCGATGATGCTTCAGGAATGACGATTGCAGATAGTCTTCGTTCACAAGCTCAAGGTCTCGGTCAAGCTATTAATAATGCAAATGATGGTGTTGCAGTTATTCAAACAGCGGATGGTGCTCTTGATGAATATATCAATATCATTAACACTGTAAGAACTAAAGCGATCCAAGCAGCGTCAGATGGTCAAAATGCTGATTCTCGTAAAGCGATTCAAGCGGATATTGATCGTCTTTTAGAGGCGGCAAATGGTATTGCTACTACAACTCAGTTTAATGGTCAACAACTTCTTGACGGTACTTACACTAACAAAGCTTTCCATATTGGTGCTTATGCCAATGAAACGCTTAATCTTTCTGTAGCAAATACTCAGGTAGATGCAGTTGGTGCAGTTAATAAAGCTACGGATAACGGTACTTTTCAAAATAGTATCCTTGCAGCGGCGACGGCATCTCAAGTAAGTGATACTGGTGCTCATCAGCTAACTAGCCTTTTAACGATCAATGGATCAGATGTAACCGCGACATTAAACAGTACTTATGCAAATAAACTTTTAGATGCAAGTAGTGTTGCGGCGGCTATTTCTGATGCTACTAATGTTCATGCAATTGCAACTAACACGATGGTTGGTTCTGGAGCAATGAGTGCTGGAACAATTTCTGGTGGTGCAACTGACTTCTTAAAAATCAACGGTGTAAATCTTGGTGCTGTTACGCTTACAGCTCTTGATAGTACTAAATCTTTAAAAACAGCTATCAATAGTATTTCTGATCTTACAGGTGTTTCGGCAGATGTAGATAAAACAGGTGTTCTTACATTGACATCAAAAGATGGTTCTAATATTAGTATCGATGCTGGAGGATTAGGTGCTACTTTAACTGGTTTGGCTGATAATCAAACGCAAGTAACAGCAGCAGCTAATACAGCTCTTAGTGCAACAAGTGTTACTTCTGTAACATTAACGGCAGGTGAGTTAGTTATTAATGGTATTGATATGGCCGGTACATATGGTTCTGGTGGTGCAGGAAGTGCTGCTGATGAATTAAAAGTGGCAATCAGAAAAATAGACGGTTTAGAGACTTCTACAGTGTCTGGTGGTCAAGTTGTTTTAAATGAAAACACTGGTATTGATATCAATGTGGCTGGCAGCAGTACTGCAGCAAATGGTGATAATGTACAATTTGTTGCCGCTCAACAGGGAATATTCAATAGTTCTGATAAAGGTGAAATCATTCTTTATTCAAATGATACTATTTCTATAGTAACTACTGATAAAAATGATAACAAAATGGACAATGTAATTGGTTTCAAGGAGGAAGCTCTTAGAGTTGCAGCAGGGGCTGATCGTTTAAGTACTATAGATGTAACAGATCGTAGATCTGCGGAACTTGCGATTCTAATTACTGATTCTGCATTAAAACAAGTTGATGGTAGTCGTGCAGATCTTGGTTCTGTTCAAAATCAACTTGAATCAACTATCCGTAATATATCTGTTACACAGGTAAATGTTACAGCAGCTGAATCACAAATTCGTGATGTTGACTTCGCTCAAGAGTCTGCAAACTTTGCAAAACTTAATATTCTTGCTCAGTCTGGTTCTTATGCAATGTCTCAAGCTAACGCTGTTCAACAAAACGTGATGCGTCTACTACAATAGATGCGTTAAGAGCGTAAGCTCTTTCACGTTTCTTTAGAAAACGTAATGAGATTATTACAGTAGTAATTCTTTCATTATTTGAACCAAAGCTTATTTAGCTTTGGTTTTTATTCTTCTCTTATAAACTTTTTTCTGCAAATAATTTGTAAACATGCATCGTTTTTATATAAATATTTAATATTTTTTCAATCTGTGATACTAAAATCGTGTTTATCTTTTTTATATGTTTTTTGTTATTACTTAGCTCTTTTGTATTAAAAAAATCAAAGATATAAGGGGTTATGTATAAAAAATAAGAGTACATAATATAATTTATATCTAAAGCTTTTTCTTTTTCTTTTCCTATTAAAGTATTGATAAGTTGAGATAGTGTTAGCATATATAAATCTAGATTTGGATAAGATTTTTTAAGGTTGTAATCTTTTAGAGTATCAAAAAGATAAATCCCTTCGTTTAAAGCTTCGCTAATGTAATCAGTATCGTCTTGATTTACGTGATTTTGCGAGAAGGATTGAAAGAAATTTTCTAACTCATTTCTTAATGGCTTAGAAAATATATCCATATTTGTTAGGTTAAAATCTTCTATTTTCAGAGGTATAGTGCCCTTTAAAAATGCACCGTCACTCAGGTTATATACAGTTTGGTCTGGTTTTTGATACATGTCATGCAACATACCAAAATCATGTATAGAGGTTTTAAAAATAGGTATAGTAGGAACTTTGTCTAAAAAATTACCTTTGACATAAGCTACAGTGTGTTCAAGTTGATGATTATAAACATCTTCCATTTCATTGTTCAGTTTACCACCTCTTTCATGCTCCTCATTTGCATACATTCGTTTTGTTTCTGCATCAAGTGCTAAGTCAAGACCAAGCATATATAGAGTTTTTATTCCAAAGATTAATAATAGTCCATATGATAGTTCTCCGACACTAGGACTGGTTATAGAGCCAAAATTTTGTTTACAGTGTGAATTGCTTTCAAAGATATAGATGTTTTTCTTTGGTACCATATTTGATACTTTTTTACTAACCATGGAGGAAAAAACAAATATTGTGTCAGAGAGAAAGCTTTCTACTTTAATACCTTTGAAAAATTTTAATAGTATTTCATCTGGATCAAGATTTACTACAATGTCTGGTTTAATATTATGCTTATACAGAGTTTGTAATGAAGCTAGTACACAAATAATAATAAATTTATTCTGGTTTGCTTTAACCCAATCAATTTGTTTCAATAGTGATGGACCGGCTGCAAGCAGTAAAACAGATTTTTTTACAAAAAAATTATTATTTACATGTTCAGAGATATTAAGATAGTTATAATTTTCTACAAGATACTCAGGTGTTTTTAATATATTTTTTAATTGTGTAGCGTATGGATATGCAATGTAATTTTGTGTAATAATTATGTCTTGAATCTTTTTTATTTTTGAAATATAGTTTTCCGAAAAAATTGTGTATTTTAGGTAATGATTATGATTGTACCCAGAAATTAAATAGTTTTCAAATGTAGATTTAAATTCAGAATTATTCTCTGCAATAGAATAAAAAATTTTTATATTTTCAAATACTTTGTTATAATCAATAGTAAATAGTGAAAGTCTAAAGAGTTCTAAATCATCTTCTATTATTAGAACTTTTGATGATTTTATTTTATTTTGAATCAATTCAAGATGCTTTCCATTTCCAACACCAAAAAAAATATATTTTTCTAAGCGTTTGAGCGTTGTTGTCGCTTTAGGTGCATTTTTTGTTGTGTAAAAAATTAAATTAGATGTTGCATATAATGGAGAATAGGAAATTTCAATTATATCATGGAATTGTTGAGCGTAATTTTCACTTAAATTTTGATTATAAAATGTTTCAATTACGTTTTCTGTTTTAGTGTGATTTACTTTTTTGGCTACTTTTTTTGATATTTCATTGCTATTCTCACCGTATAAGAATTGCTGACTCTCAAGTTCTTGAATATCGAAATAATTATTTTTATATTCAAGAGAATACTTTTCTTTGTATTGTCCGGTTTCTATCGCAATGTTTAGAAGATTAAGCTTTTTATATACTTCAGGATGTTGTGTAGAAAAATAATCCATGTTATTTTGGTATGTTTGGAGAGCCTGATCTTCTATGGAGTTCATTGAATGCCTTATTTGTTATGTGTTTAATGGATTAAGCAATAGTTATTCCTGAGACTATTGCTTAGCTTGTTCAATATAGTAAGAGTATATTATATGATTTAAAATCATATGCATATCTTCAACTACTCCATACTGTTCTTTTTGTGTTTGAACATGAAAATTTATATCTGATTGTTCTTTTAGTTTTCCACCGTCAAAGCCGGTGATGCCCATGATTTTAGCTTTTTTTTCTTTTGCATATTCAACTGCTTTAATTATATTTTCTGAATTTCCACTACATGAAATGGCTATTAGCAGGTCATCTTTGTTAAGCCTGTCTTTTAGTTGCATATAAAATATATTTTCATATCCTATATCGTTTGCAATTGCGGTACAAACAGGTGTATTGTCGCTTAAACTTTCAACATCAAAACTTTTTATACCTCTTCTTCTAAGCCCTGCACCTAAATCATTTACCATATGAGAAGCAGTGGCGGCACTTCCTCCATTACCTATTATGTAAATTCTGCCCTTTGTTTTATTAAGTATATTTATAATATCGGATATAGAGTCAAGATCACTGTTTTTTAGTATGGAAATTAGATTATTTATGTAGCTGGTTGAAAATTCTTTCATTTTAAAAGCCTTGTAAGTAAATATATTGTATTTTATCGATATAAATTAAATATAAAGATTAAACACCCATGTATGAAGATACTTATTTTTTGAACCCGAAAGTAGCTCTAATTGTTGCCAATCAAGAGAATAGATATGGTCCAAATAATAATACTTTTTTACAAATATGCTACTATCACGGTGAAAAAATAGAGAGTGATTTAGTAAACCTGGTGCATCTGCCAATGGAAAACATGCTTGAGAACTTAAGCAATGGAATGCTCAGAATACCAGAAAAAATTGATTTTACTGGTATTGATGTTCCAGATAATGCAAAAATACAAATTGAAGATAATATAAATAAAATTTTATCTAAATCCAGAGATTTACAATATCGTAATGCCATGAAAAATTATGAAACGGCTAAAACAAACAAATTAAATTTCAATGAAATAATGAAGTTTTATTTACCGGCTAGCGCAAATACTAGAGTTATGCAATATATTTCTAAAGATATATATGATATTCTCAAAACACGGGAATATAAAGTTATGTACGATTTAACGTATGGAATAGAAAAGTATTCAACTATAAGGAAGGTCAGTGAATATAATCCTCATGCTATTATAACAATAAATAATTTTCATAATATGTTTTTAAATGATGAAATATTTAATTTCGTTTGGTTCCAAGATGTAATGCCTATTATGGTTGATAATGAAGAAATATTACTAAGGGAAAGGGATTATTTTTTTTCATATACAACTACATTTACAGATTTGTTGATTAAAAAAGGTGTTGATAAAAATAAGATTTTCCAGCAACAGGTTATACCGGTAAATACTAATCAGTTTTATCTTGATGAAAATGTTAACAAAGAGAATAAGATAGTTTTTGTCGGAAGTTATTATTGTGATGATTATAGTGATTATATAAGCAAAGATATAGACTATGAATTAAATATTTTATTGAAAAAAGGAATTTCTTTATCAGTTGAAAATATACATGAAGTCTATAAAAAATATAATTTAGTATGCCTGGATAATGCAAACTTTATAACATATATACAGCAACACTATATCAGAAATGCATGTGTTGACTGGTTATGTGAAAATCAAACTGTTGATGTTGAAATATATGGGTATGACTGGGATAAAAGTGACAAAGAACATATACTACAAAAGTTTAAAGGCAAAGCTGAGAAACATGAGTTAAATTATATATACAACAGTACCAAATATGCATTAGCTGCTTCAGGACAAGTTATAAATACACAAAGGCTTGGTGAAATTGTACATAGTGGTGCTATTCCTCTAATATACGATTCTAGAGAGATAACTGATGAGTCTGAAACCTGGGATGACGAGTGTCTATATTTTAAAACAAAAGAAGAGCTAGATTATATTTTAGAAAATAATTTAGAACCAAAGAAATATAGATCTGAGGAAATGCTAAAATATTTTACATATGACAGTTTTTTAGACACTATATTGCAAGTAATCGATAAAGATGTAAACAAGTGAAAGCTATAGTGACAGGCGGAGCTGGTTTTATAGGCTCTCACATGGTTGACTTGTTGGTTTTAAATGATTATGAGGTAATAGTTGTTGATAATCTTGCTAATGGACGTTTAGACAATATTGAGCATCATAAAGGTAAAGTAAAATTTATACAGGCTGATATAGGCAACTATGAAGTTGAGCTTGATAGGTACTTTGAAGATGTCGATTACGTGTTTCATTATGCTGCACTTGCTGATATAGTACCATCTATAAATAACCCAATAAAATATCATAAAGCAAATGTAGATGGGACTATCAGAGTTTTGGAAGCTAGTAAAAAATCTAAAAATCTAAAAAAGTTTGTATATGCTGCATCTAGCTCATGCTACGGTATACCGAATATCTATCCAACCCCTGAGATAAGCCCAATAAAGCCAGAGTACCCTTATGCACACACAAAAACAGTAGGTGAGCAGTATGTTATGCACTGGGGGCAGGTTTATGATATGCCTGTAATCTCTATGAGATTTTTTAATGTTTATGGTGTTAGGCATCGCACAAGCGGAACTTATGGTGCAGTTTTTGGAGTGTTTTTAGCACAGCTGTTAAACAATAAGCCTCTTACGATAGTTGGAGATGGAACACAGACTAGAGATTTTACTTATGTCACAGATATAGTAGATGCTTGCTATAAAGCCAGCCAAAGCGATATTACACAAGAGATTTTTAATGTTGGCAGTGATAATACTTACACTATTAACTATTTGGTCGATTTACTAGGCGGAAACAAATTATACATACCAAAAAGACCTGGTGAACCAGAGTGTACTTATGCAGATATAAATAAGATAAAAAAAATGCTCGGATGGAAACCAAAAGTTGCTTTTGAAGATGGGGTTAGGATTATGTTAGAAAATATAGAACAATGGCGAGAAGCACCTGTTTGGGATGAAAGCAGCATAGAAGAAGCTACGAAAGATTGGTTTGAGTGTTTGGGAGACAAGAGTGAGTAGTTTACTTGATGGACACAAAATAAACTATCATCCACAAGAGATAGCTGACATGTTTAATGGAGAGCTTGAATCGCCGATATATGTTGAAATTTCACCGACCGGCATATGTAATCATAAGTGTCTTTTTTGTCATTATAATTATTTAGGACATGAAGGCAGGTTTAAAAAAGGCAAAATACTTGAACTTGTAAAAGAGTTTGCTGATATGGGCGTCAAATCTTTAGTGTTCGCCGGTAATGGTGAACCTACTCTACATGTTGATACAATTGAAGCGATAGCGTTGTCAAAAAGTTTAGGTATAGATGTCGCTCTAAGCACAAATGGAGCACTATTAAAAGATGAACACTTTGAGATATTGGCTAATTGTTTGACTTGGATAAGGTTTTCATTTAATGCTGGAAGTGAAGAAAATTATGCCTTAGTGCATCAAACAAAAAGTGATGATTTTCAAAAAGTTATAGAAAATATCAAAAAATTAAAAGAGACTAAAGTTAGACTGAATAGTAATATTACTATTGGAACACAATTTGTACTTATTCCGGAAAATAAAGATTTTGCACTAGAACATGGAAAAAGATTAAAATCTCTAGGAGCTGATTACTTTAGTGTAAAGCATTTTTATGACCATTCTCATAACGAATTTAAAGTAACAGAAAATATTTCCGATGAATTTATAGACGATTTATTAACTCAAGCAAAGAAACTTAGTGATGATGATTTTACTTTTTTAGTGCGAAGTACAAAGAATTTAACTTCTGAGAGAATGTATGATACATGTTATGGTCTAGAGTTTATAGTCTTTATAGATGAGAATGGTGATGTCTATAGCTGTTTTTCTCACCAATATGATAAAAAAACGATTATGGGAAATGTTTTTGAAAATAGTTTTAAAGATATTTGGCAATCTGCACAAAAAGACAAGAGTATAGATCATATTAATAAGTGTATTGATAAAAATAGTTGTCAGCCAAATTGCAGGCATCACCAAATAAATAATTATTTATGGGAAATAAAAAATCCATCAGTAGAGCACGTTAATTTCATATAAGGATTACAGTGAAACAAATAGCTACAAATATTAGAAAAAATATTTTACATATAGCAAATCTTGCAGGCTCTCCCCATGTTGGTTCTGCATTAAGTTGTACTGATATTTTAACCACTTGTTATTTTGATATTTTAAATTTACAAGATTATGAGAATCGAGATTATTTTATACTTTCAAAAGCACACTCAGCTATGGCTCTATACTCTACTTTGCATGAAAAGGGATTACTCTCAAAAGATGAGCTAGAAGGGTACTACCAAAACGGGGGAACTTTACCGGCACACACAGATAGATTGACAAACCCTTACATAGAGATCAGTGCAGGAAGTTTGGGGCATGGATTACCAATTGCTACTGGAATGGCACATGCCTTGAAATTAAAAGAGAGCAACAGACAAGTCTATGTTTTAATGGGTGATGGGGAGTCTCAAGAGGGAAGTATTTGGGAAGCCGCAATGTTGGCTCCACAACTTGAACTAAATAATCTGACAGTCTTTATAGATAGAAATAATCTACAAGGTTACGGTAGAGCTGATGAAATACTCTCATATGAGCCAATTGATGACAAATTTAGAGCATTTAATTGGGAAGTTTTACGAATAGATGGACACAACCATCAAGCCATCAAAGAAGCAGTCGATTTTAAAACTGATAAGCCAAAGATGATAATTTGCGATACGCTAAAAGGCAAAGGCGTAAGTTTTATGGAAGATGAGCTTATTTGGCACTATTATGTAGTTACTGATGAGGTAAAAAACAAGGCTATACGTGAGCTAGAGGAATCTTTATATGAGAAATAGTGTAGCAGATAAGATTAAAAAAATAGCAAAAATTGACGAGACACTTTTTGTAATAGCCGGAGATGCCGGACTTGGTGTTTGGGATGATTTCAAAAATTCTAAGCAGTTTATAAATCCTGGCGTTAATGAGCAGCTTGACATTGGTTTTGGTGCAGGAATGTCTTTAATGGGACATAAGGTTATATATTATAATATCGCTCCGTTTGTGATAATGAGACCTTATGAATTTGTGCGAAATGACATCTGTTATCAAGAGCTGCCAATGATTCTAATAGGGACAGGAAGTGGTATTACCTATGCCCCGGCCGGTGTTACACACTATGTGGTTGAGGATATTACTTTGGCCTCAACAATGCCAAATCTTGATATATTTTCTCCGGCTGATCCTGTTGAAGCAGTTGAATGTTTTAATTATGCCTATAAAAGTAAAAGACCTAGTTATATACGAATTGCCAAAAACGGTGAAGATGTAATCCATACAGAAAAAATAGATATAACAAAACCGATTTTTATAAATAAGAATGACTCCAAAAATATTTTAATTCTGCATGGATCAATCGTCGATGAAGTTTCAAAAATTTTGGGTATTGTCGACATCAATATTGTAAGTGTTCCTATGTTAACAAGTGACTTTAATTGGGAAGAGTTTTTGAGTGGTTATGATAAGGTCTTTACGTTGGAAGAACATTTTATCAATGGTGGATTTGGGACAATGTTAAGAGACAAAATTGATAAAAAGATACATAAGTTTGGTCTAAAAAATGAGTACATTCACAAAATAGGCGACAGAGACTACTTAAGAGAATATTATGAGATTGACGGAAAGAGTGTCGGAAATAAAGTTAAGGACATAATTAATGGGTAAGCTTTTAGATATAGTAACAAAACTTCATACAAGAACCTCAAGAGATTATGTTTCAAGAATGGTTGATGACAAGATTAACTGTATGATTAAGTCAAAAGAGTATGGATATGATTATTGGGACGGTGATAGAAAATATGGCTATGGCGGTTATAAATATGATGGACGATGGAAAGTTGTTGCACAAGACTTAATTAATGAGTATGGTTTAGTAGACGGATGCAAAATACTTGATGTTGGTTGCGGTAAAGCATTTTTACTATATGAACTAAAACAACTGCTTCCAAATAGTGAAGTTGTTGGTATAGATAGCAGTAAATATGCAATAGAAAATGCAAAAGAGGAAGTAAGAGATACTTTGCGGGTACTAGGAGCAGAAGAAACTTACCCTTTTGGAGAAAATGAATTTGATTTAGTCATCTCTCTAACAACACTTCACAACTTAAAAATATATGATTTGAAAAAAGCTATACAAGAGTGTCAAAGAGTCGGTAAAAATAAATACATTATGCTCGAAGCTTATAGAGATGAAGCAGAACTCTTTAACCTTGAGTGTTGGGCTTTGACATGTGAGAGTTTTTTTAGACCGGATGAGTGGATATGGATGTATGATGAATGGGGATATAATGGTGATTATGAATTTATATATTTTGAGTAGGAAATTTTTTTATGGCAAATAAGTATTCAAATTTAAAAATATTCCACTATCAAGATAAGCTAGAGAGTCTGCCAAAAAATATTAGTGATATTAAAGCACCTATACATATTAGAATAAAACCTACAAATGTATGTAATCACGATTGCTGGTATTGTGCATATAAAGTAGATCATCTACAACTTGGACAAGACATGGTTGAGAGGGACTACATCCCATATGATAAGATGATGGAAATTGTAGATGATTGTAAAGATATGGGTGTAAAGGCCCTAACGTTTAGCGGTGGCGGTGAGCCTTTTGTCTATAGATACTTTACAGATACCATTAAAAAAGTTATAGACTCCAAGATATCATTCGCATCGCTTACAAACGGAAGCAGACTAAGTGGAGAAATAGCTGAACTGTTTGCATATAATGGAACTTGGCTAAGAGTATCCATCGATGGTTATGATGATGAAAGTTATGCGGAATATAGAGGTGTAAAAGTTGGAGAATTTAGTAATATTGTAGAAAATATGAAAAATTTTGCAAATCTTCCAAATAGAACATGTAACCTTGGTGTCAGTTTTATTGTTGATGACAAAAACTATACTAAGCTATGTGAATTCTCACAACTTATGAAAGATATAGGCGTGGATAGTATTAAAATATCACCATGTATAGTTGATAATGACGGTAATAAAAACAATGAGTACCATAAACCATTTTATGACGAAGCAAAAGAGTTGTCATGCAAGGTGAAACTTGAACTTGAAGATGAAAGCTTTGAAGTGTTTGATAGCTACCATCTGCTTGAAGATAAGTTTGAGAAAGATTATGATTGGTGCCCTTATTCACAGATAAATCCTGTTATTGGTGCAGATATGAATATATACCCTTGTCATGATAAAGCTTATAATTTAGAAAATGGGCTGCTTGGGAGTATAAAAGATATAAGTTTTAAAGATTTTTGGTTTAATGATAAAAATACATTTTTTAAAATAAATCCATCAGTACATTGTAATAATCACTGTGTTGTAAATGATAAAAATAAAATGATACTTGATTACTTAGATGTAGAGCATTTGGGGTTTGTGTAATGGAAAATAATTTAAATGTTGGAAAGTATCATAAAAGTGTTGATGAGTACTCTGATTTAATAAATGAAGTCTACAAAAATTATCCGGATGGGGTGACATTACCTCCAATGTATGCACAGTTTGTTGACAAGAGTATGTCAAATATACTTATTAGACTTAGTAGGTATAAGTTTGTAGTAAAGATGTTGAAAAAGAGTGATGAAGTGCTTGAAGTTGGTTGCGGATCTGGGCTTGGTTCAATATATTTATCACAAGAGTGTCAAAATGTTTATGGTATTGATGTGCAAAAACAGGAGATTGCTGAAGCACAAGAGCTTAATAGAAGAGAAAATGTTATTTTTGAGGTAAAAGATCTGTTTTTACTAGATGAGAATAAAAAGTATGATGCAATTGTTTGCTTGGATGTTTTAGAACACTTAAGCGTAGAAGACGGCAGAAAATTTATTGAAAAAATCTCTAAACTGTTGAAGCCAAATGGTTTTTTTGCCTGCGGAGTACCCAGTATCTACTCATATGAGTTTCAAAGTTCATTAAGTCAAGCCTCTCATATAAACTGTCCAGACAGAGATGATTTAGAGAGAGAACTATCTACCTCGTTTAATAGAATTTTTCCTTTTTCTATGAATGATGAACTAGTGCATACCGGGTTTCAAAAGCTCGCCTGGTATTATCTTATGTTGTGCACAAATCCAAAGGTATAGATATGAGTAAAATAGTTTTTGTGACAGCTTCAAGTGGTGGATTTGGTTTTCAAATTGCTTTGGACATGTCAGAAAAAGGTTATATTATAGTACTTAATGGCAGAAATATAGATAGTTTAAACAAGGCAAAATCAAAACTTTATAATAAAGAGGCGCACCACATATTTTGCTGTGATCTTACTAAAGATGATATGCCTGCAAAATTGGATGATTTTTTTACAAAAAACAATATTTTACCAAATATACTTATTCACTCTCTAGGTGGGAAAGTTGCTCAGGATAAGCACCCAATCAAGCTACACACATTGAGCGAAACTATGAATTTGAATTTAAACAGTTCCATATTGATTAATAATTATTTTATTCCCAGATTCCAAAACACTAAAGAGATTCAAAAGATTATACACATCAGCTCTTCTGCCTCTATTACCGGTAATGCAGCACCCTCTTACTCAATTAGCAAGGCAGCTCTCAATATGTATATAAAAAATAGTGCAAGATATTATGCCTTGGATAATATTATGTTCTGTGGTATTGTCCCTAATATAATAATGCATGAAAATAGCGATTGGAAAGAAAAACAAGAAAATGACCCTAAGTATTATCAAAAGAGAGTTGATAATATGCCATTAAAAGAGTTTGCAAAACCTGAACAGTTAACACCTTATATATGTTCGGTATGTGAAATAGAGAGTATGTATGCTACGGGTTCATTAATTGAACTGCAGGGTGGTGCATGATGAATGAGTATTTGAGTTTTTATGAAAAATATAAGATTTCGCCTGTTGTTCAAAATATAGATGATTTTAAACAACATGTAAGAAGACGTACTAATCTATATAGACAATTAGGGGTATCTCCGATTACTTTTAAAGATAAAGATGTTTTAGAGATAGGTCCGGGTGGTGGATATAATGCTTTAGTAACATATACGTATGAGCTAAAAACATATACATTAGTAGAGCCAAATACAACAGGTTATAATGAACTAAAGAATAATTTTAAAGATATAAATAATAATAATATTTTTATATTTAATGACATGTTAGAAGATTTTAAAGTAACAAAGCAGTATGATATTATCATATGTGAAGGACTTATACCTGGACTTAGTTCAAAGGATAGTTTTATTAATGTGATTAAGTCTTTACTAAAACCAAATGGAATCTTTATTATGACAACTTCAGACCAAGTATCTGTCTTTTTTGAAATAGTCAGAAAATATATGGCAAATATCTTAATAGAAAATATTGAAGAAATCGATAAAAAAGTTGAAATATTGGTTGACTCATTTTCCTCACATCTTAAGACTTTAAAAGGTATGACAAGAAGTCATTCCGACTGGTGTTTAGATAACCTGATAGGAGATGCAATACTTGAACATACTCTCACTATAAACCATGCAATAGAGTTACTTAAAAGTGATTGTTATGTTTTAGGGAGCTCTCCTGATCTGTTTACTAACTACTCTTGGTATAAAGAGTTGCCTACTGACACAGTAGAGTATAATAAAATATTTCAAGAGCAGTTCCTTAAAAAATGGCATAGTTTTATTGATTATCGATTTATACAAAAAGATAGAGAGAGTTCTAAAAATACAGAGCTCGCAGAATATTGTTTGGCATTAATTAGCGCAATAAAAAATTCAGATAAGAAAAAGAATATACTTGATATTTTAGAAAAGATACAAACAAACTTGAAAGCAGATATTGAAGAAGGAACTATCTTGAGCATGGATGAAATAATTGAAGTCATTAGTAGCGGTATAACACCAGAAAAAATAAAAAACATGAAGTTTTTCAGTTCAGCCTTTGGCAGAGGTCAATCCTATATTAGTTTTGCAAAAGAGAATAGTGCATTATGAATAGAACTTGCATAATCTGTAATCACAATGATTTCAACATATTACTTAATTATAATAATGAAAAAGTCGTAACCTCAGATAATAAAATAGCTAATCAAAATTTTCAGCTATTAGAGTGCAAGAGATGTTCACATGTACAAAAGAAAATAGATTCAAATTTATTGAAAATAATTGATAAGATTTATGCTGAGTATGAAGCGTATTACCTTACTGGCGGGGAAGAAGAAGCTAAAATAGATTCAAACAATACAAATACTAACAGATCTAAGACAATAGTGAATAATATCGCTGATATTGTTAAACAAGATGGAAATATCTTAGATATTGGAACAGGCTCAGGTGTTTTTTTAGAGGAGTTTTTAAAAGTTTTTAATTGGGATCTATTTGCTCAAGATGTAAAAATCAGTAAAAATAATAATTTGCACAAATTGAAGAATTTCAAAATTTTTTTTATACAAAACAAAGAGCCGTTGGACTCTGATTTCTTTGATATTATATCTGCCATACATGTGTTTGAGCATATTATTGATTTAGAAGAGTTTTTACTTTCAATAAAAAAATCTTTAAAAGCTGATGGTGTTTTAGTTTTACAGGTTCCAAATATATATGAAAATTTATTTGATATTTTTATTATAGACCATATATCACATTTTCATAGAAGTACAATTTTTTATATATTAAAAAAGTATTTTAAATTTGTATATTTTCCCAAAAATCAGATTTATAGAGAGATTACAGCTATTGCTACAGATAAAGAGATAGAGTTTAGTCATGATACATCAATGGAACAAAAAGAGATAAATAAAGAAAAAATCAATGGTTTAATAGTCTCTTTAGTAGATATGGATAATACGATAGCAATATTTGGAACCTCACCGCCTGCACTTTTTTGCGCAACTTTACTGAATTTTAAAATAGACTATTTTGTAGATGAAAACTTAAAAAAAACAGATAAAAAATTGTTTGACAAAAATATTATCCATCCAAGTGATGTAGATTCAGATATTCAGGTACTATTTCCTTATTCAAAAGAGGTGTTGATGGATATAAAAAAAAGATATCCATCTTTAAACCTGATTTATATAGAGAGCACAATATGATTAAAGTATTTGTAAGCGGTGATTTTAATATACTTCATCCAGGTCATTTGAGACTTTTGAAATTTGCAAAAGAGAGTGGAGATTATTTGATTGTTGGTGTAAACGGCGATAATTTGAACCAGAAGGGGATAGGACAAGATATTCGTTTAGAATCTATAGAAGCTACTAGTTATGTTGATGAAGCCTTTATTCTTGCTGTACCGGCTGTTGAGTATATAAAAGAGAATAAACCTAATATAATTGTAAAAGGTAAAGAACATGAAAACAGAGAGAACCCAGAATTAGATATTATAAGTAAATACGGTGGAAAACTTCTGTTTAGCTCTGGTGAAATAGGTTTTTCATCAATGGACCTTCTAAGACAAGAATTTCTTTCAGTAAACTACAATGTTCAACACAGCTCCAACTATTTAAAAAGACATGATTTTAATTTTGATAATTTAAAAAGTATTATAGAAAAATTTTCAAATATTAATGTTTTAGTTATAGGCGATACTATAGTTGATGAGTATATTACATGTGAGCCTCTCGGAATGAGTCAAGAAGATCCAACTATAGTAGTTAGTCCACTAGCCTCCAATAAGTTTATAGGAGGAGCGGCTATAGTGGCTAGTCATGCAAAAACACTTGGTGCCAATGTAAAATTTATCTCTGTTGTTGGAGATGATGAGAATAAGAATTATGTAGAAAGCGGACTCAAAGAGTTAGGTATTGATGTATCACTGTACACAGACACAACAAGACCTACGACACTTAAGCAAAGGTTTCGGGCAAAAGATAAAACTCTTCTTAGGGTAAATCATTTAAAACAGCATGGTATAAGCAAGGATATTGAAAATAGCATTTTGAATAATATACAAAAGTCGATGATTGAGATAGATTTGATAATATTTTCTGATTTCAGTTATGGAGTTTTAACAAAAACACTTATAAATAGTATATCGGCATTTGGAGTTGAAAATACTATTCAAATGGCCGCCGATTCACAAAGTTCATCACAAGTTGGAGATATATCAAAATTTAAAAATATGACACTGCTTACTCCAACTGAGAGAGAGATTAGACTATCTTTAAATGATTTTGAATCAGGTCTGGTCGTCTTGTCGGATAAATTATTAGAAAGTACTAATGCTAAATATATATTTACAACTTTAGGTGCAGAAGGGGTGATGATATATAATAATTCCGTCGATACGCCCTTGCTGACAGATAATATAAATGCTTTAGGAAGCGTAGTTAAAGATGTTAGTGGCGCAGGCGATTCGCTACTTACATGTAGCTCTATGGCGATATGTGTTGGGGCGGATATTTGGCAGAGTGCATATCTTGGTTCTTTAGCCTCTGCTATACAGGTTAGTCGCATAGGTAATGTGCCTATAAAAAAAGAAGAAGTCTTGAGAGAGTTAGAGTAGTAGATGAAAGCATTACTGTTAGCTGCTGGACATGGAACAAGACTTCGACCAGTCACAGATGTGACTCCAAAGTGCTTAGTCCCAATAGATGGAAAACCTTTACTAGAGTATTGGCTTGAAAACTTAAGCAGGAGCGGGATTGAAGAGTTCTTAATAAACACATCATATCTCTCTGAGCAGGTTGAGGAGTTTGTGAAAAGTAGTCAATACAGAGATAAAGTGACTTTAGCTCACGAAAACAAACTTTTAAATACTGGTGGCACACTTTTAGCAAATGAAAAGTTTTTTGACGATAAAGCATTCATGTTAGTTCATGCAGATAATTTATCATTTTGTGATTTTAAAGATTTTATAGAGTCCCATAAAAATAGACCTCTTGGATGCGAGATGACAATGATGCTGTTTGAAAGTGATACACCTAGCAGTTGCGGTGTTGTAAAGCTTGATGAAAATTATATTGTTCAAGAGTTCTATGAGAAAGTTGAGAATCCACCATCAAATCTGGCAAATGGTGCTGTATATATCTGTGAACCGGCTATTTTTGAATTTTTACACTCATTAGGCAGAGACGAGATTGATTTTAGCAATGATATATTGCCAAATTATATTGGTAAAATAAATACTTTCCTAAACGATGTTTATCACAGAGATATAGGAACTCGAGAAAGTTATGTTTTAGCACAACAAGAAATTATTGATTTTAAAAAATAATTTGAACTATTTGAAAATCTAATTTAGTATTAATATCAATAGAACTTTTCTCTCAATATTGTGCAAATATGTTATCTACCTTCTTTCCAAATTGGCTGCTTTAATTCCCACTTGCCATTTACTTTATCCCAAAGATGAGGTGATCTGAATTTTTCTATAGCATCATGATATTGTTGCATACTGATATCCATATAATTGCAACAGTCTTTTATGTATTGTTCTGGAAATTCACCATCAAATCTTTTAATCAATGCGACGCCTTCTTCCCTGGTAATGTCTCCATTTCTAACTTCCTGAGCCGAATCATAAGTGGCTCTTCCAATCCCAAATTTAATACTGGTCGTATGATAGTGTAGCCAATCAATTTTATCATCAAGGGAGCTGTATTTGCTAAAACTGCCCTCTGTTCTATGATCATTTGGCATAAAATTACTATTCTCGACAGAATAATAGTAAACATCTTGAGGATGCCATTTAACGTAATAGCCAAGATAGTGAACTTCAGTACCTGTTTTTTCAATCTCATATGGATTAACTGGAAAATAAGCTTCTAAGTCTGATAATTTAAATCCAAAATCATCTATTAAATCTTTTGCCGGAACACCACCCAATACCAAATCTTTTATACTTACTTCAGCACTATAGTATTTTGGATCTCTGGTAGGTTTCTCATTGTCTTCGATAGCGTTTCCATATTCAGCTTCATTTTCTCCAAAAACAACTAGTGGTATATCAAGTAGTACAGATAATCTTGGTGCCAAATTTTTCTGACCTAAGATAAAAGGTTGAAATGGATGTCCTAAATTCAGAAAAGCACTTTTTGTCAAAAATTTATGTAATTTTTTATTTTGATTATAAGTATAATTTGCAAAACCGGCATCTAGCCAGGAATCAAAATTTCTTCTTCCTATATCTGTATAAAGTGCCGGAGGCCAAGTAATTAGAATTGGATTCATATTATATTTATATTTTAATATATGCGCAGCTTGAACACTGTCTTTTCCACCACTCCCGGGAACAACAACATCATATCTGCCATCATTGCGTCTAAACTTGTTGCAAAGTTCTTCTAACTCTTTATGCCTGTCATCCCAATTTATAGATTTCTTTCTCTCTGCATATCTACACGCTTCGCAAATCCCATCTTCACCAAAAACCAGTGTCCTTTTTTGATCACCCTCTTTTTGTTTAAATTCAACAGCAGAAGATGGTCTCTGATTGTTCATCGTGCATTTTTTACAAAATTTAACTTCTAGAGGTAGTCCGTATTTGCCAAATTGTTTATTCATGTTCTATCCTAGAGTTCTATGAAATTTTTAAATAGTTGTATTCCAGCTTCACGACTTTTTTCGGGATGAAATTGTACTCCATAAATATTTTCTTTATGTATAGAAGAAACAAATTTATGACCGGCATAATCGGTAAGAGAACTAATATCTGTATAATTAACCACTTCATATGAATGCATAAAATAAAATTCCTCATTTTCTAAACCGTTCAATACTTTATTAGATTTAAGAACTTCGATATTATTAAAACCCATGTGAGGAACTTTTGCATCTACCAAAATCGGCTTTACTTCTGCATTTATTACACATAAACCTTTAGTCTCTCCATATTCAAAACCAAGTGATGAAAGTATCTGCATGCCAAGACATATACCTAAGGTTGGTTTATCTTTGATTACTTCTTTCAAGACAACTAATAAATCATCATTGTCAAGCTCTTTTATAGCATCCCTAAAACTTCCAACACCGGGAATGACTATCTTATCTACAGTAGCTAATTTTTCTTTTTTACTTATAACTTTTACTATACCGCCAGCTTTTTCAATTGCTTTTTTTATACTATGAATATTTCCAGCAATTCCATAGTTTATCACACCTATTATATTACTCATTTTGACACCTCGATATCATTTTCACTTAAATACTCTTTGATGTCATTTATAGTAAATTTGTCATAATGAAGTAAACTAGCTATTGCAACTCCACTGGGTTTAGCATATTTGATTAGATCTTTTATATCTTCAAGTTTTCCTGCTCCACTTGTTACTATAACTGGAATGCTCACGCCCTCAACAACTTTTTTTGAAAGTTCTAAATCAAATCCTCGTTGTCTTCCATCTTTATCAACAACTTGAAGTAGTATCTCTCCTGCCCCTCGTTGTTCAACTTCCTTTATCCATTCGAGAACATTCTTACCACTTTGTATTCTTCCACAGTCAGTATAACATTCATACCAATTATCCCATTTTTTTGCTTCAATATTTACTACAACTGCCTGATTGCCAAAAATTTCTGCAGCTTGATTGATAATTTCTGGATTTTTTTGTACAGCATAAGTATTTATAACTACTTTATCTGCTCCCATATGAAATAATTTGGAAAAATCTTCTATTGTTTTTACTCCACCACCAACAGCAAAAGGAATAAATAATTCATTAGCAGTTTTTTCGATATCATTATATAATATCTCTCTTTGATACAGTGATGATACTATATCAATATACATTAATTCGTCTGCACCCTGTTCATAATACTTTTTAGCAAGATCAGCAGGTAAACCAATTTTTCTTAAGCCTTCGAAATGTACAGGTTTAACTACATATGGAGGTTTAACATCTAGTTTTGCAATTATTCTTGTTTTCAATAACTCTTCCCTTGGCCTTTTGCGATAAGACGACTTTTTGTCTATCTTTAGTATTTATTATTCCTGATTATATTCGCAATTAGTTATTTTTATTAGCTTCCGCATCAATCATCATCTGCAGGGATGAAAATTGAAAATTTATTCTACTAATCATTGCATCATAAGCAATAAAGCGCTTTGTCATGATTTCATAACGAGAATCAAGTGAGGCTTTAAGTTTGTCATATTGGCTGACTAAAGCATCTTTTCTATCATCTAGCTGGTCAGAAAAGTTTGATAGGAGTTTTTTGTATCCGGTATACTCATTCATTTTATCATTTAGTTTGGTAAACACCCCATCTGTAGTGGCATTACCACTAAAAAACAGTTCCATTGCTTCTGGTTCTGTTACAAATTTATTTGCAAATACATCAACATCTAAACTCATAATACCATATCTGTCTACATCGATTCCATAATCTACAAGGGATTTTCCAGAATCATCTACCTGAAATATTAGAGCTGACAACTCTCTGGATATTGATTTTACAAAACTTTCCCCTTGGAATATTCCGACAGCTCCTGTCTCTCTGCTCGATTTAGTCATATCTTGTAGATTTGTTATTAAGTTATTGTAGCTATTAACAAAAATAGACATTTCAGAGCTTATCGAAGTATCATTTTGAGCAATTTTAATATTTGCAGAGTCGCCAACTGCTTGATTTTGATTTAGTGTCAGTGTGACACCATTGATTAAATCACTTATCTCATTTGTAGAACGAGTAATAGATATGCCATTGTAGTCAAAAGTAGCAGCTTCTGCCACTTGGATATTATTTAGATTTAGTGCTTGGTAAAGATTAGCTGTTGTATGTACTGAACTCATCGTTGCACTAGCACTAGGATCATTAACTACTGTTGCAGAACTTGTAAAAGATGTACCTGCAGTTTGTGCCGTAATTGTCTGAACACTACCTACACTCGCACTAATAGTGAAATCGTTTCCAGCACCAGAACCAAAATCATGTGCATCCATAAGAGCTTTTAGTGCGTCATTTACGGTATTAATATCATCTCCGCCTGTAACACTAGCTACATAATTTGCTGTAAAACCATTTATTGTGAGGCTAAATTCATCACCATCTGCAAGTGCTGTATCAGCTAAAGTAACAGTATCTACTTGTTGGACAGCCGCATTTGAATCATTGAATGTAATGAATTCATTAACATTATCTGCTGTTATTACAAGCTCAAACTGGTTTGCACCAACTTCTAGTATGGATGCTGTCACTTTTGCACCAGCAGTATTATTAATTGAGTCTCTTATCTCATCAAGTGTACTAGCAACTGTATAGTTTATAGTAAATGTGTCTATGCCAATGCCAATATCAAGTGTCCCTGCTGCTGTTTGGAATGCCACAGTAGTATCAGAAATTACACCGCTGTTCCAAACATCTTTTTCAGCTTTGTCAATATTAGTGATATTAAAAGATTGAACATCTGCTCCTGCTTCTGCAGTAACTGTCAATGCGTCTGTATTTCCAGTGACAGAACGAGCCAGATAAAGATTATCACCATCAAGGGTGTAAGCACTGGTCTTAAATGTAGTCATAAGTGACGAAAGAAGCTTATAAGCATCCTCTTTTTGATTAGCTAAAGTAATCTTGTTCTCTAATGGTTTAATAATATTTGACTCATCTACTGCACGAAGTTGATCAATTATGTCTGATGTAAGTACGCCAGAGCCAATTCCTAATGAGTTAATAGCAGCCATAATAAATCCTTTTTTATATATTTGTACAATTATTTACAATTTTAGTTAGTAGTAGTATCGACAAAAATCTCAAATTATTTAATCAATAAAAGCAAATAAAGTACCACTAACATTTGCATTAAAGAAATTATTTTTCTTACCGATTTATATGGCATGAACAATTTAGATAGTGATGATAAAAAAAAGGATTCCAATATGTATGGTAATACAGCTCATAACATTTATGCCCAAAATAATATTGGTGTTGAATCACCAACAAAGCTTATAGAGATGCTCTATGAAGGTGTTCTTCGTTTTAATGCTCAAGCAAAAAAAGCTATAAAAGATAATAACACAGAGAAAAAGGTTTATTGGACAAACCGTTCAGTTGCTATTATTACAGAACTGGTAAATACTTTAGATATGACTCAGGGTCAGGTTTCAGAGTATTTACAAGGACTTTATAGTTATGAAATTCAACTTCTAGGTTCTGCAAGTCTTGATAATAGTAGTGATAAAATTGATGAAGTAAGTAATGTTTTTAAAGGCCTTTTAGAAGCTTGGAGAGAAAGTACTAATGTGGCTCAATAAGCTAAAAATAGCTATTGTTGAAAAAAATACAGATGCTTTAGACAGACTTTTGAACGAAGTTCCAGAGTTTAGTGATATTTCAGATGCCAAAGAAGCCATGCACCTTTTGAGAGAGGCTTTGATTTTAATGCATACTCTAAAAGATGAGACCTTGGGTACAATAAAACAGATTAAGAAAAATATGGATTTTTTACACTCAGCAGAAGCTCCAAAAATATCCAAACTTGATATCAAATCATAGTTTTTTAGAAATTCCAAATTTTAAACTTCTTATTGTGTATTCACTCACAACCGCACCTTTTCTCATACTCAGTATATGTTCAACTGCGTCCGCAATATCAGTGCATAAAAGTTTTTCATCCTCTTTAGTGCTAACATCAAACCTAAGCTCATCATAAAAACAACTCTCAGTCATATCTGGATTTATATTTGTAATGCTAAGTCCGCTTTTTCTTGTCTCCTCAAAAAGAGAATCTCCAAAAGCTTTAAGTCCAGCTTTTGTTGCACTGTAAACCCCTGCAAACTTACTTGTTTTTAGAGCTTCAATGGAGTTTATATTTATGAGATATCCATTATTTTGTTTCAAGTTGCGCAGCAAGACATTTGTAAGCAACATAGGTGCTGTGAGATTTAGATAAACCATCTCTGTAATTATTTTGGTGCTCAACTCTTCATGTGGCTCAAATCTGCCAAATCCAGCAGAGTTAATCAACATATAGATATCTTCTTTGGCTATAGTTTTACATGTGGCAAGTGTAGATTTTTCATTTGATAAATCTGCTTGAAGAGGAGTAAAATTATCATTATGGAAGTCTTCATATTTAATATTTCTGCTAATACCAATCACAGCGTAGCCTAGCCTTAAAAGTCTGATAGTTATCTCTTTACCTATTCCGCTGCTAGCACCGGTAACAATAACTTTTTTCATATATTAACCTTTCCCATAACATCTTCTATTACATTGAATATTAGTGATTTTGTTTTATCTTTTGTGACTTTACTTGGTTCAAAATGATCACTTACAACTTTATACATGTAGCGATTTTTTATTTCTTTAGTTGCATCATAAAAACCAAAAGACTCCATATCTACAATTGTATAACCCTCTTTGCTTACTTCACTATCTCTACATGTAAGTATATTTGAAGATGTACTGTTTATGGTAAATTTTTCATTTTTATAAATGATTGATCCAATCTCTAAAAGTTCACCGATTTTATACTCTTTACTTGCCCCGCAGATGCCAATATTCAAAAAAATATCATCAATTTTAGGTTTAAATTTATTAATAATAGTAGTAATGGCAAGTTTTGCATTATAAACTCCAAGACCACAAAGTACAACTTTGATATTGTTGCCTGTAAAAACAGTAAAATTTCTACACTCTGATTTAGTCAGTTTATATTTGTCAACAAATGCTTGCGCCTCAGGCTTTAAAGCGGTTAGAATATATAACATGTACTATTGTACCAAAAATGTTATTTTTATGGTAAAATTTAAAAAAACAAGTGGGAAGTTATAATGCCAATTTTAAATGCAGACTATTCAAATATAAATCAAGACGAGATGGCAGTATCTATAGGATTAAAGGCCAAACATATTCCAATGTTAGTAGCTAGTTTTGTAGAAGAATCAGTCTCTATCTTAGATGCTTTGCAGGAAGCTATATCTACTAAAGATTATGCTAATATTAAATCAAATGCACATGCAATAAAGGGAAGTGCTGGAAATTTAAGATTTAATGAGGTTTATGAAATGGCAAAAGAGATGGAATTTGCAGGTACCCAAGCAAAATCTGATTTTGATTATGACGGATATTTAAAAGCTATTAAAAATGCAATAGGAACAATTCCAAAATAACTCTTTGCTATTTTAGCTTTTTTGGCTATAATTCCATCGCTCTTCTTTAGACCTGTGCAATGGTGTTTTAGGATACTGTGTCAGGGTAGGAATACAGCAGCACACCTTAAAGTGTTATGTGCCGCAGGTATCTGGAGAGGGGCACCTCTCAGAATTAATTCTTTTATTTAACTTTTTCGTTAAATTTTCGTCATTTACTATTGTAAACTCCTTGAATTTGAACAAAATAATTAATCCTGCTACAAATGTTAGTCCGTTCTGTACTTAGATATCCCACAAGCCTGATTTGGTTTTGGTGGATTATTTTTCAGATAAGTCAAATCTTCTAAAGTCTGAGTTAAAACTTTTTTTTGTTGTAATATTGGAAGCATTAAATTATCTTTCTCATTAAGAGGAATCCCCCAATCTAAAAGTATTTTTTGTACTTCGCCATCTAGCTCTTTTAAAGCATTTTTTATATGTTTAATTGAATTCATAGAGTGAGTATAACAAAATTTCAGAATATTTAGGTATAATCCTACTTCAAAAACAGAATAACTTCTGTTTTCTGCCTTGAGAGGGGCTAGCTTTAGTGCCTGAGCGGCTAGCGATTTTTGACGGACTTGTTTGTTAAAAAAAGTAAATAAAGTAAAATTTTACAAAAGGAGTTATCGATGCCCAAAATGAAATCGGTTAAAGGCGCTGTAAAGCGTTTTAAAGTTAAGAAAAATGGTTCTGTTAAACGCGGTACAGCTTATAGAAGCCATATTTTAACTAAACAAGATTCTGATACTCGCAGTAAGCAAAACAGCCCAAAAGTTGTTTCTAAAGCTGATGAGAAAAATGTTAAGGCTATGATTAACTAATATTAGTTAATTATTAAATCTCCAGCAAAATAGAAATATAGTAGCTGGGCAAGACCACCAAACGAGTGGCACCTTATCGCAAAAAGTGATTGGGTAAAGAAAAAAGGAAAAAAATGCCAAGAGTAAAAACAGGTACTGTTCGTAGAAAAAGACACAAGAAGATATTAAAATTAGCGAAGGGTTTTTATAGCGGACGCCGTAAACACTTCCGTAAAGCTAAAGAGCAAATTGAACGCTCATTAGTATATGCACACCGTGATAGAAAACAGAAAAAACGTGATTTCCGTAAATTATGGATTATCCGTATTAATGCTGCTACTAGATTAAACGGTATGAACTATTCAACTTTTATGAATGGTCTTCACAAATCTGGCATCGAGCTTGATCGTAAAATTCTTGCTGATATGGCGATGAATGACGCAGCAGCATTCACTGTAGTTGCCGAAGCATCAAAAGTAGCACTAGCTAAATAAGCTATAAGCTAGAATTTGTGCAATTCTGTACAAATTTTAGCTTTTATGTAAAAACAGTACGCTATTTCCTGTTCTATTATAATAAATTCCCATTGAAGATTTTTTTGAAATATAAACTCCTCTTCCATTAAAGCCGCCGGTTTTTTTAAATAAGTCCCCTAATGTTTGAGTATCGAAACCTTTGCCTTCATCTTTTATTTGAGTTGCAATATAAGTATTTTGGCTATATTTTATCATACTTACAGTGACAAATATTTTTTTGTTACAATCTTTTTGTTTGGTTCGTAGTGTGCTAAAGTAAGTATCTTGTACTAAAAGATTATGTTTAGTATTCGCATCAATTGCAAGATTTCCATGCTCAAAAGCATTCATAAACATTTCTGTAAAAACAACATCAGCGTTGTAGCTCAGTTTAATGTTATCAGTTAAATTTTTCCAAATCTCACTATACCAACTATTAGCTTCATCAACAGCATCAAGATTACTATCAAATACTTTGGTGTGAATTATATTATCTTGAAGATTCAGCCTGTTAATAAATATAAATGTTATATCATCCTCTTGGGTGCTAACTTTATCTAAAAATCTATCTATCATATCTTCTTTTGAGAATGAATTTATAAAATCATCTTGAATATAGTCAATATACTCTTTATTGTTTATGGTTGTTGTGTTCTCAACAATACCATCACTGTAAAAAAGAAATTTTTGAACATCAGATATGTCATGTGTAGATATTCTAAAGTCTTTAATATATTTACTGATCGGTGGGTTATTAGATTTTATTTTTATTATTTTATTTTCTGTCGTTTGCATAAGTGCAGAGGGCATAGCAAATTTTGCATACCTCATTGTAGACTCTTTATGGTAAATAGTAATATAATCTACAGCAAGAGCCTCTTCGCTGAGTAGTATAGGTTTAATATACTCTAGGGATAATTCTATAAGAGTATTAAAATCAAAACTATTTTTTTTATTCATTTTGTCTATAAGGTGATTAATAAATGATGTCATTAGCATTGCACTTAGTGAAGCTGATAAGCCTTTACCCATTCCATCTACTATGAGATAAAACGTTATATCTTCATCTATCCTTCTTACACTGTAGGCATCTCCGCTAACAACATCAAGTGGTTTATAAAAGAAATTAACTATAGCATTGTATGGAAAATCAATCATTTGATAATAGAAATCATTTCTTAGTATATTTAGTTCTTTAGAAAATGCTAAATCTTCTTGATATGAGTTATAGTCATCCTTGTCTTGAAGGGCTTTTATTCTTTTTTCTCTTTTTTCTTTTAGGTAGTTTTCAGCAATTAAAATTTTAGATACATTTTCTATTGCACGCATAACTTCGTTAGGCTTGATGGGCTTTTTTAGAAAGTTATTTACATTGAGCTGCAGTGCTTTTACAGTCACACCAATTTCTTGTATTGCGGTAACCAAAACTATAGGTATATCTCTGTTGAGTTTTCTAATCTTGTCTATCATATCTAGACCATTAAGAATAGGCATATCGTAATCACTAATAATTATATCTATATCTTCATTTATAAAATATTTATATCCTTCTTCTCCATCATATGCGAAAATAATTTTCCCTACTAAATCTTCAAAAATGGAGTTGTAAATCAATTGTGTAGTTTTGTTGTCTTCAACACACAATAGTGTTAAAGACTTGAGGTATTCTAGTACTGAATCATCGATTTCAGCTTGCATCAAATTTTAAATTTGCCAAGTTCTTTTTGTAGTTTGAGGGCATCAGCAGATAGTTTTACAGCTGATGAATCTACTAAAGTTCTGTGCTTAGTATTTTGCTGAGAAATTTCTATAATCTCATCCATATTTTTAATAAGCTCTTTCGTTTTTGTAGCAATATACGTACTCTGATGCATAACATCTCTTGATTTATCTGTTGTTACAGATAAATTTTCTTTTGTCTCTTTTGATGATGAGATAAGTTCTTGTGCAGAATCTGCTATTGTATTCATATTCTCAGATGTTCTGTTTGTTTCTTCAGATATCTCAATAACATTTTGTGTTATAAGGTTTACATTTGCACTAATCTCGCTAAGACTTTTTTGTGTACGCTCTGCTAGTTTTCTAACTTCATCAGCAACAACAGCGAAGCCTCTACCGTGTTCCCCGGCCCTGGCTGCTTCAATAGCTGCATTTAGAGCAAGAAGATTAGTTTGATCTGCAATGTCAGAAATAATTGCTAATACATCTTTAATATTTTTTGCCTGTTCCGTTAATGATGAAACTTTATTCACTAGGTCTTGTTGATGTTCGCTACCTGCTTCTATGGAGTCAACAACAGAATCAAGTTTACTAATAAAGCCATCTAAGACAGTAAAAGTTTTACCCAAGTCTTCAGTTACAGTTATTGAAGCTTCTTCAACAGCATCAAGCCTATTCCCTACTTCAGTTACCAAGGTGCTGATAGTTACAATTTTAGCATCAGCATGTGTAGCATTTGTAGTAAGATCTTCAACAATATTGGCTAGTTTTTTACTCTCTTGGGATGTTGTATTAGATACATCTTTAGCTTGGTAGACACTCTCTTTAAATGCAATAATCATAACATTTATAGCTTGTGAAATTTGTGAAATTTCATCTTTACCTTCTACAATTATGTCGCATGTTAAGTCTAGATTACTAGATACGCATCCAATTTTTTCTAAAGAGCTACGAACACTTCTGTTCACCCCACGGCTAATAGTTAATATGATTATAAATATTGCAATAGCAAAGATAGAGTAGCTAAGCAGTGTAATCATAGCACTTGTGTTAGCATCAGATTCCACTTGTTCTAGCAATATACTGTTTTGTTTAGCCAATTCATCATCGACCTGCTTTAAAAGATTTATCTTTTTAGTAATAGTTTTAAACCATACAACACTATCAACTCCAAAACCACCTTCTGAAGCTTTTTCGCTAGCAATCTTTCTCATACTGTTTACTTGAGCAACAACAGGAGAATTTAATTTAGTGTTATAAAATGATTTAGCTTCATCAGTAGCCATTGCCTGAAATGAATCAAGATATCCGTCCTGTTCGGCAACAAGTTTAATCCATTTAGCAAACATGCCCTTTCCAAATTTGTCAGCTCCAAAAGTACCGCTTAAAACAGCTCTTTCTATACCCGCTCGCTCTTTAGATTTTAAAAAGTTAGTGTATGCATCAAGAGCTTTAACTAACTCCGGTGTATTTGCTAATTTAGCTGTAAGTGAGATTATATCTAAAATCTTTTTATTCATACCTGTATAGTATGCCACTTCATCTTTAACGCTAATGCCAAATGAATCAACTTTTGAGCGGATTTGCCCAACTTCGCTCATGTCTGCTCTAAACGATGATACATCGCTTTGAAGTTCTTTAGAAAAAGAGCTTAAATCAAGAGAAGAGAGATAAGATTCTAATTCATTATACTTTTGTGTTGTTAAATTTCTCTGTTTTGGTAGAATGTCTCCGAACTTTTTACCTTTTGAACCAAGAAAACCAGCACTTGCACCACGCTCTTTTTGTGTCTCATGAATTACGATACTTAACTTTTGAGAAAGTACATTCAGCTCTTTTGCTTGAGATAGAGTAGCTTTAGTTGTGAATGTTTTATTAAGAGTCAGAGCAATAATAATTAGTGCAAAAGAGACTACCAGTAAAGTTATTAAATTTAATTTATATTTAATACTCATATCATGCTCTTTTAGCTTTAAATGTCGATACTAAATTTAAATCATCAAGAAGATGTAAAAGTTGTTCATCACCAATATTCATATGAATATCTATGTTGTCTTTTAAGACAAGTTTGTTTAGGTAACCAATTATTGAAGATGTTATGGATAATGAATCGAAAATATTTAAAACAACACTACTATTCGTGGCGATTACGCTATCAACACTTTGCTTTATTTCTTGAAAATCACTAATACTCTTAATATTGCCGGTAATAGTTACGATGTTTGAAGATACTGATATTTCCATTAGTAAGCCTTTAGTTTATTGTTGTATTGATTCTATAGTTAAAATAATTAAAATTAACTAAAACGAGTTAAATTATTTATCCAGTCCTTCATTTTCTTCTCATATCCTATATTTTTAAGTTTTACAAATTTTAGAGGTTTTGATAAATAATCCTGTTGTACATAACCGCCGTAATCATGTGGATAGAGATAATTTTCATTTTTTTGTGTTATGTTTTTTGGAATATCTAAATGTGTACCACTTTTTACAGAGTCCAAAGCTTTGTTAATTGCCTTGTAAGATGAGTTTGATTTTGGTGATGCACATAGATAGATTACAGCTTGTGCTAAAATAATCCTAGCTTCTGGATAGCCTATTTTTGAAACGCTGGTCATGCACGAAGTTGTAAGAGTCAAAGCTTGAGGATTAGCATTGCCTATATCTTCACTTGCTAATATTACGAGTCGTCTTGCTATAAAGTCAGCACTCTCTCCACCATCAATAAGACGGGCAAGATAATAGATGCCGGCATCCATGTCTGAGCCTCGTATAGACTTTATCATAGCGCTGGTTAAATCATAATGAACACCAGCCTCACTGCTTCCTGCGCTTAGTGCATTGGGGCGAAGAGCTTTTAGATTTTTCAGAGTAATGTCTGTGTCTAAATTTGATGCAAATTCCAAAAGTTTTAGCATTGCTCTTGCATCTCCGCCACTGCTTGCAACTAAGTACTCTTTAGCATCTTCTTGGCACCCCAAGGGCACTTCCTCGTTCCTCACAGCGCATATAAGATTAGAATTTAATAAGGCTTTATCTAAAAGATTGGCTAGTGCCTCATTAGATATATTGTAAAGTTCAAAAAGCATTGAGCGGGAACGAATAGCTGATGTTAGTGAGAAGAATGGGTTCTCAGTTGAAGCACCGATTATTAAAACAGAGTTATTTTCCATTACCGGAAGCAGTACTTCTTGCTGATTTTTTGCAAGCCGATGAACTTCATCTATGAAAATCAGAGGCTTTTGCAGGGCATTTTTATATTGATCAAAAATCTTTCTAAGTTGCTCTATTTTAAGGCTTGTCGCATTAAATTCATAAAATGGCATATTCATTTTTTTTGCGATAATTCGAGCGATTGAAGTTTTTCCACATCCAGCGGGACCGAAGAAAAAGCTATGTCCTAAAACATTTTTTTCACAAAGAACTCTTAGCGGTGAGTCTGAAGAAGTTAAATGCTCCTGACCTACTAAGTCATCAAAGTTGTTTGGTCTTAAAAGGTGTGTAAAGTCTGACAAGGCTACTTCTCTCCACGCTCTCTTTTAAGTTTTTTCTCTGCTTTTAGGTATGTAAAAAGTGCTGAATACTCGCTTCTGGTTAAAAATCTTGTTTTTCCGGTTGGAAGGTTATTCAGTTCTATCTCTGCAAAACTAAGTCTTTTTAGATCAGCTACATCAGTTCCAAAATGCGCGAAAAATCTTCTAATCTCACGGTTTTGTCCCTCAGAGATTGCTATTTTTAAAATAGAGTAGTTATGTTCATTTTTTTGAATCTTATAGCCTATAAAAGGTGCAAAAGTCATAGAAGTTACTTTCGAGTGTGAATGTCCGCCGGCAGTTGCGTCATCTAGAGTCATTCCGTTTAGCATAGCCGCTTCCATTTCAGATGTAACTTCTCCCTTTATTTTCACTTTGTATATTCTCTCTAAACCAGAGTTCATTAAAAGAGTTGCTATTTTAGAAGCATCTGTTAAAAGTAAAACCCCTTCTGTTGCATAGTCAAGTCGTCCAACAGGTATAAAGTGCTTGTACTTAGCATCGAGTCCATCATAGATAGTTCTTCTACCCTTAGGGTCAGATTTTGTTACAAGTTCACCCTTTGGTTTGTTATAAACTATAACAGTGTATTTATCTCTAGGAGTAATCTGTTTTCCACTTACATATACATCAACTTCTTTTTCATCGACTTGTGTTGCAGGGTTATCTTGAATTTCACCATCTACTCTTACATAACCATCTTGAATGGCTTTGTCAGCCTCTCTTCTTGAGTAGCTTGAATGGTGAGCTATATATTTGTTTAATCGCATCATTTTATGAAATGCCTTTTTCTATTAAAGTATGAATGTGAAGCACACCCTTTACTTTTTTATCTTTATCTGTCACAACTAAAAGCTGTATCTTCATCTCTTCTATAATTACAAGTGCTTCACTTGCAAGTATATTTTCATCATCAAGAGTTTGTGGATTATGCGTCGCATATTTATCAACACTATCTTCAAGTGAAAAATCCTCTGAGAGCAGGGCTCTACGAATATCCCCATCACTCACAAGTGCTAGAAGACGGTTCTGGTTATCTGTAACTAAAACAGTTCCGAGTCTTCCTTCACTTATCTTTACAATTGCATCTTTAACTTTCGTATCAGCACTTACAGTTGGCAGGTCTTTAGTTCTCATCAGGTCACTGACTTTTACAAAAAGCTGTTTTCCTAAAGCTCCACCAGGGTGAAAAGAGGCAAAATCACTCTTTTGAAAATTTCTGGCTTTCATAAGGCATACTGCAAGAGCATCACCAAGTGCGAGAGTCAAAGTTGTTGAACTAGTCGGTGCAATGTTAAGAGGACAGGCCTCTTTTTCCACAACAACATCTATAACTAAGTCGCTATATTTTCCAAGTGTCGAGTTTTTATCTCTTGTCATACCGATTAGCGGAGTGTTAAATCTTTTGACATGTGGAAGTATTGAGCTAAGCTCTTCACTCTCTCCACTGTAACTGATTGCAATAACAACATCGTCTTTACCAATCATTCCCAAGTCACCATGAAGTGCTTCGGTTGGGTGTAGAAAAAAGCTAGGAGTACCGGTTGATGCGAATGTTGCCGCCATTTTTGCGCCAATTAGTCCAGATTTACCAACACCTGTAACGATAAGTTTACCTTTACAGGTAAGTATGATATCAACTGCTCTGTCAAAAACATCGCCAATGTTTTTTGAAGACTCTAAAAGAGTATTTGCCTCAATCTCTAAGGTCTCTTTAGCTATTTGTTTGTAATTCATAAAGTTATTATATCGTTTTTAACTTCATAAGATATAATTCGCGTATGAAAAAAATCGTTATACTCTTTAGTGGAGATGGCTTTAATGCCGAGAATATTATTAGAAAACTACATAAAAAAGAGTGTTTTGTCGCATGCGGAATTACAAATAAAAGAGATGCTAAAGGGATAGATAAGTTTAATTCTCTTGGCGTAAAAACGGAAGTATTAGAGCATGAGATTTTTGAATCTAGAGAGAATTTTGATGAAGAGCTTGTAAAGCTAATAAACTCTTATGAACCGGATTTAGTTGTGCTTAGCGGATTTATGAGAATACTTAGCCCTGTGTTTACTTCAAATATCAAAGCAGTGAATCTTCACCCCTCACTACTGCCAAAATACAAAGGTGCAAAAGCGATAGAGAGAAGCTTTGAGGGTGAAAGTGATGAATGCGGAGTAAGTGTTCACTGGGTTAATTCTGAACTTGATGGCGGAGATATAATACTGCAAAAAAAGTTTTTTCGTAGCGGTAATGATACCTTGGAAAGTTTTTCTATGAAGATAAAAGATATAGAGTATGAGTTGATGCCAAAGGCAATTATGAAAGTTCTAAATGAGAATTAGGTAGCAACTATACCCAAAGAGGGTATAAAAGCAGAAGTTAATTTAATTGAGATCTGGTTTTGGAGTTTTTGAAGTAGAAGCTGGAAGAACTGGTAGTATAACATGACCTTTTCTGCCATCTAAGGATTTTAAAAATTCTTCAATTGATGCTGCTTCTTTATTGCTGATTTTTTTACCAAGCTGGATGCGACCCATCTCTTTGATTGCTTCTTTTAAGCTCCAGATTTGACCATTGTGAAAATATGGTGCAGTTTGAGTGATGTTACGAAGAGTTGGAACTTTTACCATACCGTTTTTATCACCTTTAAAGTCACCCACATTTTGGTATTTGTAAGTTGCAGTAATATTAAACGCATTCATCTGTCCGCCTAGCGCTATCCCGTTATGACATGTAGCACAGCCTGTGTCAATAAATGTTTTAAGACCATTTTTTTGAGCAGTTGTCATTGCCGTTTCATTGCCGTTTAAATAATCATCAAAAGCTGATGGAGTAACAAGTGTTCTCTCAAAAGTAGCAATTGTGTCTGTTATTTTTTCAAAGTTTATTTTGACATTGTCTCCATAGGCAGATTTGAACTGATTCACATACTGAGGCATTGATGTGACTGTTGCAACTACATGTTCTTTTGTCGCAGACATTTCCGGAGCTGCTAGAATAGGACCCTGTGCCTGCTTTTCTAAATGCGGGTCACGCCCATCCCAAAACTGAGATGAGAAAAATACAGAGTTAAAAACAGTTGGCGAATTTAAGTGATGCGGGTTGGCTGTCCAACCGTGTCCAATTGCTGCAGGAATTCCATCGTCGCCACCTTCACTTAAGTTATGACAGCTGTTACAGCTGATAAATCCACTTTTAGAGAGTCTTGGGTCAAAAAATAGTTTTTTACCAAGTTCAACTTTCTTAGCACTAATAGGGTTTTTTGGATTGTCAATCAACTTTAAAAGCTCAGTTGTTGAGCTTGGAATAGGCGTTAAACCCGCTTTTTTTGCATCGGTTGTTAATGATGATGCTACTAATGATGATGCTACTAATGCTAGTGCAGTTATTGATGCTAATTTCATGTTTGTCCTTGTGTATTATGATGGTGAAATTATAGTAAAAATAGCCTTAAAGGAAAATTATTATCTTTTAACAATTATTTAACTTCTTTGACAGTTTTTACAAATGCCTGATACAACTAAATTCGCAGAATCTATTTTGAAACTACTTGTTTTAGTAATAGTATCAATAATGACATTTAAATCTATTGTTATATCTTCAACACCTAAACATTTTGTACATGCTAAATGGGAATGAGACGCTTTTGTAAGTTCATAAACAGACTTTGCCTGAGGAATTTTCACCTCTTGTATAAAAGAATTTTTCTGCATTAGGTTTATGTTTTTATATATAGTTGCTAATGAAATCGAGTTAAACTTTTTTACCATCAACTCATACAACGATTCTATACTAACATGTCCTTTTGTATAAAGTTCATTTGTAATAGCTAATCTTTGAGGTGTAGCCTTTAAGTTGTGTTCTCTTAAAATATCTGTATAATTAATCATGATGACATTATACACTAATGTTTTATTAAATGATAAAAATTATCATTTGAATTTAAGAAAAATATAATTTGTTAAAGGTCAATGTAGATATTATTAGTATAAGGAATGGAGATGCAAAATTTATTTGATGAGGTGGCAAGCCTTGATGTTAGATGTTATAAAGAGTTCGCCTTAAGTGAAGATATCTTGATGGAGCATGCCGCTGATGGTATGGCAAGTTTTATTCGTAGTAAATTTCCTAGGCTCTCTTCACACTCTTTGAGAAAAATAATAATTGTATGTGGAAGTGGTAATAACTGTGCTGATGGAATTGCCCTTGCAAGACTTTTACACTTGGACTATGATGTCAGTATATTTTACGTAAAAGAGCCAAAATCTAAAATGGCACTTCTTCAAGATAAAAGAGCTAAAAGTATAGGCGTTAAAGAGTGCAAAAAACTTGAGGATTGTGATGTGTTGGTTGATGCCTTGGTTGGAACAGGCTTCAGTGGTAAGTTAAATGATAAGCTAAAAAAAGTGATGAGTAAAATGAACTCTGTAAATGCTTTTAAAATTGCTTGTGATGTTCCATCAGCTTATCAATTTAGAGCAGATATAACATTGACAATGGGTGCTTTGAAAAAGAGTATGTTTTTAGATGAAGTCAAAGATGCAGTTGGTGAGATTAAAGTTTTAGACTTGGGAGTTGCAAGAGATGTTTATGAAAAAGAGAGTAATTGGAAGGTCCTTGATTTAGATGATTTAAAATTACCATATAGAGATAAAAAAGATTCACATAAAGGGAGTTTTGGTCATTTGGCTGTTGCTTGCGGGGATAAAAGCGGAGCAAGCACAATGAGTGCCCTCACGGCTTTAAAATTTGGAAGTGGTTTGGTTACTCTTGTTGGATTTAAAGATATAGAGATTCCCCATACGATAATGTCTTCACATGTAGTTCCCAAAAATGCTACTGCCTTAGCTTTAGGAATGGGACTGGGAAATGAGTTTAATAATATAGAGTTAGAGAAGTTTTTGGATAATGATTTACCTCTTATTGGGGATGCAGATATTTTTAACATGTCAATTATTTTAGAGATTTTAAAAAGAAAAAATATAGTCATTACTCCGCATGTTAAAGAGTTTGTAAGACTTTTAAAAATGACTGATATTGCAGATATCAGTGTAGAAGAGTTGCAAAAAAACCGTTTTAAATATGCAGAGAAATTTTGTAAAAAGTTTGTATATGTCACTCTTGTTTTAAAAGGTGCAAATGTCATAATTGCAAAAGGTAATGAGTTTTATATAAATCCGCATGGTACTTCTGCATTGGCAAAAGGTGGAAGTGGTGATGTTCTAAGTGGTCTAGTCGGTGCACTTTTAGCCCAAGGAGAGAGTTGTTTAGATGCAGCGATAAATGCTTCTTTGGCTCACACAGAATTGGCGTTAAATTATGATGGTGCTGATTTTTCACTTACTCCTGATGATTTGATAGATGGGATTAAACAACTGTAAGTTTTATTATGATATAAATCTGATAATTAAATTAGATCCTGAAGCAGGTTCAGGATGACTAGTGCTTTGTCATCCTCAGCTTGACTGGGAATCTATAAAATAGAGGAATTTAAAGATTATGGATGATATTTTAAAAATTGGAAAATATGAACTAGGCTCTCGTTTGATTGTTGGAAGCGGAAAATACAAAGATTTTGAAACTACAAAAGAAGCTACATTAGCAAGTGGAAGTGAACTAATCACTGTTGCTGTTCGTCGTTTAAACATAACAGATCCGGATAAAGAGAATCTTCGTGATACTTTTGCAGCCACTAATGTAAAGTTTTTACCAAACTCTGCAGGATGTGTAACTGCTGAAGAAGCTATTACTACATTTCGTTTGATGCGTGAAGCTACTGGAATTGATTTAATCAAACTAGAAGTTATAGGAGATACTCAAAAAACTCTTTACCCTGATGTTTTAGAGACTATCAAAGCTTGTGAAGTTTTAGCAAAAGATGGTTTTACTATTATGTCTTACACTTCAGATGATCCGATTATGGCAAAAAGACTGGAAGATGCAGGCTCTCATGCTATCATGCCACTGGCTGCACCGATTGGCTCTGGTCTTGGTATCCAAAATCCTTACAATATAGTTTTCATTCGTGAAGCTGTAAGTGTTCCTGTAATCGTTGATGCTGGAATCGGTTGTGCGAGTGATGCTGCCTATGCTATGGAACTTGGTGCTGCTGGAGTGTTGACAAATACTGCTATTGCTCAAGCGCAAAACCCGATGATAATGGCAGAGGCTATGAAGCACGCAGTTCAAGCTGGTCGTATGAGTTATCTTGCCGGCAGAATTGCTAAGCGCCCTTACGCTACTGCTTCATCTCCAATTGATGGAATGATACAGTTTTAATAGTCCGAAAAACAGAGTAGTTTATTTTATAACTACTCTGTTTTTACCGCTATCTTTAGCTTCATAAAGAGCTTTATCAACTCTTTTTGTAAAATTATTCTTATGCTCACCATATATATATTGAGTTACACCAAACGATATTGTTATATTGCCGACAATATTAAAACTGTATGCTTCTACGGCTACTCTTAATTTCTCTGCCAAATGCGAAGCTGCTGAGTCGTTTGTAGCTTGTAGTGCTATCATAAACTCTTCTCCACCCCACCTTGCTATAAAATCACCTTTACGAGTTGTTGAAGTAATTATTTTAGATAAATCTATGAGTACTTCATCACCTACATCATGACCAAATGTATCATTTACACTTTTGAAATGGTCTATATCTAAAAATATAATGGATAGTGGTGATTTGGCAACTGATGAGAGTTCTATCTCTTTACTTAATACACCATTTAATTTTCTTCTATTAAAAAGCCCGGTTAACGGGTCTGTAGAAGCTTCTGTTGTTAAATCTTTTATCTTAATATGGTCATCGGTTATGTCATCAAAAGTAATTAGATGTAGTAGTCTGTTATCTACGCTTATTTCTTTAGAGTGCGGTTTTAAATATTTTTTTTCGCCATCTTTTTTAATAAGAACTTTCAAATCTCTATGGTTTTGTTCTTTTTGCAGATACGGTATCCAGTGAAGACCATTATTATCAAATTGTAAAAAATCAGGATTATCAACTCTTTCAAATTTATCAGATATATGTTTATTCTCATCTTCAAAGTCAGTAAGTGAACTAAAGCCTGCAATATCAAGAGCAGTTTTGTTTGCAAATATTATATCTTTCCCATCAGATACAAGCAGAAAGCTTTTATCAGCATCAAGTATATTTTGCAAAAGTTTTTTTGTTTTTTCTATCTCTTTAGTTCGCAATTTAACATTTTTCAATAAATCTATATTACTGTTAAACTGTTTATGAATAAGAAGAGTAATAATTGATAAAAACAGAAATAGAGAAATTTTTGCAAAATATACTTGATCGGTTATAGATTTTATTATTTCATGGTACTCATTACTATTTAGTGTAACACTAATTCCACCTTTCGTGGTAAGTGCACCCACATATAGAAATTTGTCATCATCACTAAATTCATAATATTCTGAATTATGTGTTTTTTCAAGATTTTTAAGTGCTCTTATTTCAAAATCCGATTGTGAATCCCATTTTCTAGTGTTTACTCGGTTGTTAAAGTCTGTCTGAGCTTGTTTTAGTAGTATGTTCTTTTGTATCTCTATATTTTTATGGTGCCAATTGTCTATATTGTAGAACATGCCAAACAAGCTTAGTATAATAACAGCATATAGCAATACATATTTTAAAAAATTATTCAATTTTTTAAATCTCTATTTTATCAGACATATGAGTCATAAGCAATAATTGTCCCATCCCTTCAAAAAACTTATCTATTCCCATCTCTTTGACTTCTGTGGCTTTTTGAAGAGCTGTTAAAAAAACAAGCTGAGACTCATCGGAAGCTTTCATAAATGTATCTATCATATACTCAAACGACAGTGTATTAACCTTCCCATTAACATCAAAATCTATCTCTGAAAAAATATCAACATTTTGCTCAGTTAAAAGCTGTTTACATTTTTGTCCTATTTCATTCATCTTATAGCTTCTTCGTCAAGCTCACCGCTTTTGAGTTTTGACATGTAGTCTTCAAGTAGTCTTTTAACTTCACCGCTAAGAATAAAAAGTCCTAAGATATTTGGCAGTGCCATAGCAAGCATAAGCATAAAACTAAAGTCAACCATAATACCAGTGCTTACAACCGTCGCAATAACAGAAAGAGATAAAAACATAAGTTTATATACGATAGAAAATTTTGAGCCAAAAAGGTAAACCCACGCACGCTCACCATAGTATGACCAAGAGATCATTGTTGAAAATGCGAAAAGAAATATACTCACTGATAACACTGTTGGAAACCATGAGATAACCGTTCCATAAGCAGCACTTGTAAGGGCAGCACCCTCTTTTGCAGCAATCAGACCAGCGTATGCACCACCTGGCTCATATACCCCGGTAATAATTATTACCAATGCTGTCAAAGTACAAATTATAACTGTATCTACGAATGGCTCATAAAGGGCTACTAGACCTTGTCTTACAGGGTATTTTGTAATAGCGGGAGCATGAGCAACAGGAGAGGATCCGATACCGGCTTCACTGGAAAAGACTGCTCTTTGAAATCCGCTTACTATAGCTCCAATCATACCGCCATAAACAGCACTGCTTGAGAACGCTTCATGAAATATTAGAGAAAATGCATCATCAATCTTGTCAAAATTGCTTCCTAGTATCCAAAGAGAAGCAGAGATGTAGAGGATTGCCATTATAGGAACGAGTGTTTCAGTAATATGAGCGATTCTTCTAACACCGCCAATAATTACTGTTCCAGTTAAACCTGCGAGTATAAATCCAAATATTAATGGGTTGTCTGCAAAATAAGGTACTTCATGAGAAATAGCACTATAAGCTTGAGAAACTTGAAATATATTTCCCCCTCCAATTGCACCGCCAATCATTAAGATTGCAAAGACAATCGCTAAAACCTTACCAAAACTAGGATAACCTTTTTTTGCTAAACCTTTTGAGAGGTACTCCATTGCACCACCCATAACCGTTCCGTCTTTTAGAAACTCTCTGTATTGTATAGAAAGTGTTACTTCCGTGAACTTTAGACTCATTCCTAAAAAGCCGGCAACAATCATCCATAGAGTTGCTCCAGGGCCACCAATAGAAACAGCAAGTGCAACACCAGCAATGTTTCCTAGCCCTACAGTAGCACTTAAAGCAGTTGTTAATGCACCAAAAGAAGAGATTAACCCTACGTCGTCAACAGTGTTATACCTGCCTCTTATGATGTTAAAAGAGTGTCTCAGCATTCGAAGATTTATGAACTTAGTTAAAAATGTAAGGTAGACACCGCCTGTTATGAGCCAAACTACCAGGAAAGGCAAATTGACACCTTCAACTGTTCCAAAAAGTATGTCAAAAAATAAAACCATCTCTAAAAAAGAGTTTATATTACTAAAAAATTCGCTCAAGATTCACCCTTAAAAACTATATAAAAGAATTGTAACAAACTAATCTTAATATCATTTTGTGCTAATGCTTACGAAGTTTTAGAATTGTGATAAAAAACTATTGACATTTTTAAAGTTATTGACTATAATTTCGCCTCATTAATCAGGTGTTGACTTGGTTTTTGTAAATAGGTCGGGGTGTAGCTCAGTATGGTTAGAGTACCTGGTTTGGGACCAGGGGGCCGAAGGTTCGAGTCCTTTCACCCCGACCACTTTTTATATTTAAACAAAATGCATGGTGAGATTAGCTCAGTTGGTTAGAGCACTGGTTTGTGGTGCCGGGGGTCGCGGGTTCGAATCCCGTATCTCACCCCATGAAATTAAAATATAAAAACTTAATTAAAATTAATAATTATTGTTGCGTTCGTGGCTCAACTGGATAGAGTTTCGGACTTCGGATCCGACGGTTATAGGTTCGAATCCTATCGGGCGCACCATTCTTATAATGTATGCGCTCTTAGCTCAGCTGGATAGAGCAATGCCCTTCTAAGGCATCGGTCACACGTTCGAATCGTGTAGGGCGTACCACTAATCACACACAAAATGAACAAAGTCCATTTTGTTACGCTAGCCGCTGAGGCACTAAAGCTTTTGCATCTAAATGCAAAGAAATTAAAAATTCAGGTTTGTTCGCTATAATTTCGAGCACAAATCACATGCGGATGTGGTGAAATTGGTATACACGCCAGACTTAGGATCTGGTGCCGCAAGGCGTGGAGGTTCAAGTCCTCTCATCCGCACCATTTAAAGCCAGAACGAGCTTTAACCCACTTCTAAAATAATCAAAAATCAGACTTAATTAAAAAAACGGGTGCTTAAAACATTCATTAAACTTCGCTATAGTAGGAGTAAACAAAGGATTTTTTACAAATGGCTGTAAAAAAGCTTTAAAATATGTGTTAATTGCCAATCTAAGAA
>JAKITC010000032.1 GCA_021648285.1 Sulfurimonas sp.
CTGATTCCGATTGGATGCTTTGAATTGTTTCATGTATAAATATTGCTCTACTTCTCTTGTATTTATATTTATTTTATCTACTTTTCGCTGTTATCTTGATTTAGCTTAATCCGACAGACTCCTAGTAATCTGTTGGCATCATTAACATACTCTGTTTCAATAATTTTTGTGATTTGAAATAACAGTTCTTGCTCTTTTGTTATATTATCCATTGATTCTCCTTTATTTTTTAAAACTCTTCCATCCTAAAAACTTCATAAGCAACTTCTTCATAAGGATGAGCTTCTTTTAAAACTCTTACAGCCTGTTTGATAAGTTCATCAGAACAAACCATCTCGACTTTATACTCTTTTACTAACTCTACTGTATCGAGTTGACCTAAGAAAGGGTTTGCACCATCTATGGGTCTAAACTGTCCAACACCTTGTGCTTCAAAAGAGCACTTATCATAGTTGTTATATTTTCCAACACCTATGTTAAACAGAGCTTTTTTTACCTCTTCTTTGTTTTGTGAGGGTACATAAAAGTTTAGCTTATACATTGAGACTCATCCAAAAATGAGATAAGTTCGCTATCTAACTTAAATGGAGTGTTTGCTACTTCATCTATGCTTTTGTAGAGAAAGTCACTTTTTGTATAGCAGATAACTGACTCAGTTTTTCCAGATAGTAGACCGTCTATGGCGTAAGTGACAAATCTATATGCCATTAGTCTGTCATAAACACTAGGGTTTCCACCTCTTTGAATATGACCTAAAGTACTTACTCTTGACTCTATCCCTATCTTTTCCTCAAACCACTGGGCTATTGTCTCTGAGTCATCTTTTATGCCCTCTGCAACAATAGCAATAAAATATCTTCTGCCATTTTTTATCTGCTCTTTAAAGCTATTCTCATAGCACTTTAAATCATACTCTTTTTCTGGTATCAGGCATAACTCCGCTCCAGATGTAAGAGCAGATACAACTGCTAAAAAACCGCAGTCTCTTCCCATGGTCTCTATGACAAACGCTCTTTTAAAAGACGCGGCAGTATCTCTGATGGCATCGATAGAAGTTTTTATGATGTTAAGTGCTGTGTCAACACCTAGACAGTACTCAGTTCCGCTTATGTCATTGTCTATTGTAGATGGGATACCGCAAAATTTTACACCATGCTCTTTATAAAAAATATCCATACCTCTAAAGGAACCATCTCCGCCAAGAACTACCAACATGTCAATATTTAACATGTCAAGACTTTTCTTTGCAATATCTCGGTACTCTTTTTGCATAAACCTTTGGCTTCTGGCGCTTCCGATTTTTGTTCCGCCGCGATTTATTATGCCAGACACATCTTTATATGTAGCCTCTTTTATATTGTTGTCAATCAAACCTTCATAGCCGTCATTCACAAAATACGGAGTCATACCTTTTTGTAGTGAGTACTCAACAAAGTGTTTAAGAGCAGGGTTCATACCAGATACATCTCCACCAGAGCATAAAATAGCTATGTTGCTCATATCTATTTCCTTCTCTGTTTGCGATGCTTTACATCTATTTCAGTGTTATCCAAAAAAACGTGAGGAAACTCACCTTTTTTTGGCATATCATCTCCGCCAGAACATAAAATTACTATATTTTCCACCCAATTTCTCCAATTTATTTTCTATAGTTTACCATCTTCTAAACTCTAATTCGCTAAAATTCCATAATTTAAAATTTCCATTCATTTTCTTACTGACAGGTAAAGCTTTAGTGATAGGAATTTTCTAAGGAATTCACTTCCTTAGAGAAGGAGACATAAATAGTGAAAAGAGCATTAGTAAGTGTTAGCGATAAAAATGGAGTTGTTGAGTTTTGTAGCTCACTTGTAAAAAACGGTTATGAGATTATCTCAACTGGCGGAACTTATAAAAAATTAGTTGAAGCTGGTATAAAAGCTATTGAAATTGATGAAGTTACAAAGTTTCCTGAGTGTTTTGAAGGAAGAGTAAAAACTCTTAACCCCTATGTTCATGGCGGTATCTTACACCGTCGCGATAAGCAGTCACACTTGGACCAGGCAAAAGAGTTAGGTGTTGAGTCTATTGACCTTGTTTGTGTTAACCTTTATCCTTTTAAAGAGACTATCGAGCGTACTGACGATCTTGATGATATCATCGAAAATATAGATATCGGTGGACCTGCAATGGTTCGTTCAGCTGCAAAAAACTTTGACTCTGTTATCATCGTAACTAATGTAACTGACTATGATGAAGTTATCGACGCTATTGAAAATGAGAAAAATACAAAAGAATTCCGTCGTGGATACATGATAAAAGCTTATGAGCATACAGCAGCATATGACTCAATGATTGCAAATTATATGAACGAGCGTTTCAATGGTGGTTTTGGTGAAAAGCAGTTTGTAGTCGGTAACAAAGTAATGGATACTCGTTATGGCGAAAACCCTCATCAAAAAGGTGCTCTTTATGAATTTGATAGGCACTTCTCAAACAACTTCACAACTCTAAAAGGAGAGGCGAGTTTTAACAACCTTAATGATTTAAACGGTGCTGTTAAAATCGCACGTGGTTTTGGCGAAGAAAATGCAGTTTGTATCTCTAAACATGGTAATCCTTGTGGTTTTGCCATAAAAGACACTCTATTAGAAGCATACACTGAAGCATTAAAATGTGATCCTGTATCTGCATTTGGTGGTGTTGTTGCAGTAAACGGTACAGTAGATGTAGCACTCGCACGAGAAATGAATGAGATTTTTTTAGAAGTTGTAATTGCTGGTCGTATAACTCTTGAAGCTCAAGAAGTATTTGCTAAGAAAAAACGTATCAAACTTTTTGAAATGGGCGCTGATAAATTAGTTCTTGCTGATGATAAAAAAGACTTTAAACATATAGATGGCGGATTTGTTTTTCAAGATGCCGATAAGGTTGGAGCAAATGAAGTTAAAGATGCGAAATTAGTTAGCAAAAATGCAGCTTCGCCACAAGATATGAAAGATATGGAGATAGCTTATAAAGTTGCATCTCTTACAAAATCTAACTGTGTTGTATATGTTAAAAACTCTGCAATGGTAGCTGTTGGTATGGGTATGACTTCAAGAGTTGATGCATCTCAATGTGCACTTAAAAAAGCTAAAGATATGGGTCTTGATGTTACTGGTGCAGCGTTAGCTTCTGAAGCATTCTTTCCATTTCGTGACAGCATTGATGCTGCGGCTGCGGCTGGTGTTAAAAACGTTATTGAGCCTGGTGGTTCTATTCGCGATGAAGAGATTATAGAAGCTGCGAATGAATTTGGCATGAGTCTATATTTTTCAGAAGTTCGCCACTTTTTACATTAAAATACAAACACAAATAGCAATGCACTTTCTGCGTTGCTTCTTTCGTCGCGTACACTAGTGCGCTTCCTCTTTCAGCCCTTAAAATTACATCACTCTTTTTATTTTTACCGTCCATAGAAGAGATGATTTTGATTTGTTGGCGGTTCTAAAAACCAAAAGAATAGTCACGATGATTATTCGGTTTTTAGCCTCGGAGAATTCTCACGACGTGAATTCGAGAATGAGTCAATAAATTATAAATTTTCTTTTAACCCAAACCTTGATTGACATACACTCAACCCTTATGATATAATTACACTTAATAAACAATTATATAAATTTTAGGAAATAAATTGGCAAAATCATTATACGAGACTCTTGAAATCACAGAAAGTGCGAGTGAGAGTGAAATAAAAAAAGCATATAGAAAATTAGCAAGACAGTATCATCCGGATGTAAATAGTGAAGCTGGAGCAGAAGATAAATTCAAAGAGATTAATTCTGCCTATGAGATTTTAAGTGATAAGCAGAAGAAAGCACAATATGACCAAGTTGGTGATAATATGTTTGGTGGACAAAACTTCCATGACTTCTCTCGTTCACACGGTAGTGCGGGTAGTGCAGACTTAGATGATATTTTAAGAAGTATGTTCTCCGGCGGCGGCGGTGGATTCGGAGGTTTTGGCGGTGGTGGCGGAGGTTTTTCACAGCAGCAACAGCAACCAAATCTTGATATTGAAACGGGTGTAACTATTCCATTTAGCGTGTCAATACTTGGTGGCTCACACTCTGTAGCAGTTAGTGGTGATAGATTTGATATCAAAATTCCTGCTGGTGTAAAGAGTGGCGAAAAGATGCGCGTTAAAGGTAAGGGACATGCTCAAGGAGGAGTTGCAGGAGATCTGTTTTTAAAGATTACAGTTGCTCCAAACCCTGAGTATGTCAGAGAAGGCGATGACTTAGTCAAGATTTTTGATGTGCCCCTTTATGCAGCGCTTTTTGGTGAAAAAATAGCTATACAGACTTTGGAAAAAGAGATAAAACTAAAAGTCCCGCAAAATACTAAAAATGGACAGAGGTTCCGCGTAAAAGAAATGGGGGCAATGAATAGAAAAACAAAAGTTCGTGGTAACTTATATCTTGAAGCAAATATTATTTTACCAAAAGTTGATGATATTGATGAAGAGTTAGTTGAGATGATGAAAGAAAAATTACCACACGAATAACAAGGTATATAAGGGACTTAATATGATACATCAGTATGATGAACCAGTTTATTTAATCAGTATAGTTGCAAAGATATTAGATGTTCATCCACAAACGCTTAGGCAATATGAGAGAGAAAATCTTGTAAGTCCGTCAAGATCAAACGGTCGTATTAGACTCTATTCTCAAAGAGATATTGATAGAATAAAACTTATTTTAAGACTGACTCGCGAACTTGGTGTAAATCTGGCTGGTGTGGATATTATCCTTAGACTTAAGGTAAATGTAGATGAATTAGAGGCAGAGCTTCGACATGAGGTTCAAAAAGCGAAGAACTCTTACTCTGTATCACCTGACAAGGCTTTGGTTACTAAGCGAAGCCTTTACGAAATGATAATATTTGAAGAGTAAATAAACTATAATTTGCTTCGTTGGAATTTTTCGAGGTACAATTCGTACATTCTCAAAATCCCGTCTTGTAACTTACGGTTTACTCCACAATATTACTCTTTTAATCTGACTATATCTGCACCCACATTTTGTAGTTTCTCTTCAAGAGAATCATAACCACGGTCTAGATGGTAAATACGGTGAACATCAGTTGTTCCATCTGCGATAAGCCCTGCCAACACTAAAGCGCTAGAAGCTCTTAAATCAGTTGCCATAACATCGGTACCACTGAGTTTAGTCCCACCATTTACAGTTGCGACATGTCCATTGAGAGATATATCCGCACCCATTCTTTGTAGCTCACTGACATGCATAAATCTATTTTCAAAAAGTCTCTCTTCAATTATAGAAGTACCGCTTGCCTGAGTAGAGAGTGCTAAAAACTGAGCTTGCATATCTGTTGGAAATCCTGGATACTCTTGTGTAACAATTTTTACCGGTTTAATAATATCTGATGGATGAATAGTGATAGTGTCATCTGTTATGGTAAAGGTACTTCCCATCTCTTCAAGTTTTGATAGAACTGCTCCAAGATGTTTTGCATCTACATCTGTAAGTATTAGCTCCGATTTACTGATTGCAGCAACGCAAAGGTAAGTTCCGGCTTCAATACGGTCAGGAATAACGGAAAATTCATTTATATCAAGTAGTTTTCCTGAAGTTCCATGTACAGTTAAAACAGCCGTACCAATACCATCAATTTTAACTCCGCTATTGTTTAGAATCTCACATAGTTGAACTACTTCGGGCTCTCTTGCTGCATTTGTAATAGTAGTATTTCCATTTGCCAGGGCTGCCGCCATAACAATATTGGCTGTACCTGTAACGGTGATTTTATCAAATATAATCTGACACCCTTTAAGACCATCAGGAGCAGTTGCTACAATATAACCTGCTTTAATGTCAATAGTTGCTCCCATTTGCTCTAGTGCTTTTAAGTGTAAGTCAATTGGTCTTTGACCTATAGCACAGCCACCGGGAAGTGATACTTCACAGTGACCAAATCTAGCTAAGATAGGACCAAGTACAAGGATAGAAGCACGCATCGTTTTTACTATGTCATAAGTTGCTTTTGTCTGTGTAAGTGAAGAAGTGTCTACCGTTGTTATTTCAGGATTACTTTTTCTGTCACATTCTGCACCAAGATTAGAAAGTAATTTTAAAAGAGTATTTATATCTGCAACGTGAGGCAAATTTTTTATTTTAACGCTATTTTTTGCGAGTATAGTCATTGCAATAAGTGGAAGAGAAGCGTTCTTCGCACCTGAGATTTTTATTTTTCCATTAAGAGAATTCACTCTATTGATTTGTAAGTAGTCCATTTTACTCTTTAGTGTAGTAGTTTAAGTAAGGAATTATATCTTATAAATCAGTGATTTGGAATGTAATTTTTCAAAAATTTAGTAAATTCATTTTTGGGAATAGGTTTTGAAAACAAGAACCCCTGAAGATGATTACAGCCCATATCTTTTAGTAAATCAACCTGCTCTTGTGTCTCCACTCCTTCAGCAACTGTTGATAAGTTTAGTGAATTTGCCATAAGCACAATAGTTTGAGTAATTACTCTGTCGCTATTATCAGCTGCCATATCCATTACGAAGGATCTGTCAATCTTTATAGTTTTAATAGGAAATTTTTTTAGATACAGTAGAGATGAGTACCCTGTTCCAAAATCATCTATAGCTATAGACACCCCCATACTGGTTAACTCAGTTAATATTCTAAGAGTTTCATCCGTGTTAGACATTGATATGCTTTCAGTTATTTCAAATTCTAATTGAGACGGCTTAACACCATGTTTCTTAATCATAGAAGATATAAATGTTACTAGATTTGCATCTTGAAATTGTCTGCAAGAGAGGTTAATAGCAACTTTTAAATCTTTAAACCCCTGTTTAGCGAACTCATTTACATGAGAAATTGTTTTTTCAATAATAATATAGCCCAGTTCAATCATAAAGCCGGTACTTTCAGCTATATATATAAAGTCACTTGGATTAATAAGACCACGATTTTGGTGATTCCATCTTACAAGTGCTTCAGCTCCAGAAATAGTGTTGTTTGTTGCATCTATTTTTGCTTGATAATATATTTCTATACCATTTCTATTTTTTATGGCTTCAGCTAAATCTTGTTCTAGGTTTAGTAATCTATTTGCACATTTAGCCATGCTTAGTGAATATATTTTGTATCCATTTCTTCCACTTTTTTTAGCCTCATACATGGCAGTATCAGCATTTGTTATTAAATCATCTATACTGTCAGCGTGCTCTGGGTATATTGAAACACCAATACTCGTTGTTACATATAGTTGATGAGAACCTATAGTATGCTTTTGTTGTAGAGCTTTTTGAATTTTTTTGGCAACAATTTCCGCATCATTTATACCTTTTACATTTGGCAGTAAAATAATGAATTCATCCCCACCAAAGCGAGAGATAGTATCTGCCTCTCTAACTTGCTTTTCAAGTAGTCTTGATATATATATTAAAAGTTCATCCCCAACACCGTGTCCTAAAGTATCATTGATTAATTTAAAATGATCTAGATCCATAAATAATAGAGCTAAGTTTTCTTTATCTCTTTTTGCATGTTGAATAGATTTGGCAATTCTGTCCTTTAAAAGCAATCTGTTGGCAAGTCCTGTGAGCGAATCATAATAGGCAAGTTCTTCTATTCTTTGTCTATTTTTTATATCGCTGCTTATATCCATGCTGACAGCAGTTATTTTCGCTGAACCATCCTGTTTTTTACGAACTTTACCGCTTGTCTGTACATAGACTTTTTTATTCTTCTTTAACTTTAATGCATATTTCAAATCAAATGTTGAACCATACTTAATAGCGTCATCCAAGACAGCTAAAACTTTATTGTAATCGTTGTCATCTATATAGTTTAAAAAATCTTCCCATTCCATGTTGGTACTTAATTTAATGCCTAAAGTTCGATAAACTTCATCACTGAGTGAGAGAGTTTTTGTTACTAAATTGTATTCCCAACTTCCAATTTTAGCAATCCTTTGAGCATCTTTTAGGTGAGCTTCCTTTTTGGATATTTCTTCATTTAGGTTATTGAAACTCTGTTCCACATCATTCAGAGGTTTTAGTGATTTGTATATATAATATGAGAGGATAATTGTGGACAACATGAGCAGTGAAGTCAAGCGTTCATCGGCAGTCTCAGAGAATATATAATATATAAACATCGAAATAGAGATTATAAGTAGAAGCAAGGCTTTTAAGGTGATAGAATATATATTTATTTTCATGTTAACTTCATATTGATATGTTGTGTCGCTCTTTTTTCTTATTATTGTATCGTAATTGGATAAAAATATGCTTTTTAGATATACTTTTAACTAGTAAATAGAGGGATAATTATGAGTTCAGCCTTAGATAGATTAAAAAACTTAACAAATAAAATCTCTAGTTATGAGCGTGCCAGAAAAGATAATATAGAGTTACTGAAAAATTTATATAGTGAGATTGGCATAGATAAAAAAGTTGATGAGTTTAGTGAACTATTTAATTTTAAAGCAATAAATTTATCCGGCGCATCGCTTCTTAGTGAAAGTTTGGGTGAAATAAAAGAGGGAAAATATCTGCAAATTTTAGCTATTGGCTATGATAAAGATGCAATTGTAAAGAGTAAAAACATATCTCTTGGATACTTTGGAAAAGTTGAAAATGTAGATGTGAATTTAAAAAATAAAATTGTAGAGTTTATAATTCGCTTTAGGTTTGAGAAGAGTTTTATAACGCTTGAGCACTATCATGGTATGTTAGAATCATTTAAAGATAATGGGTAGATTTTATTTTGTACTGTGGCTTAGATGGGCAACTAGATTAACTTTATGCAGTGTAATATTAGCACTTTTTGGTACATTAATTATTACTTTATATCTTTATATTTCTCAAGGTATGCCAAATTTCAATAGTGAGATCTCAGAAGCACTTTTTAACATATTTAAATTTTGGTTTCCTATCCTTTGGAGTTTAACTCTACTGTTGGCGCTGTTTAGAAGTTTAAAGTATATATTTAACAGTTGTATTAATGGTTATGAGTTTAAGCTTTTAACATGTGAATCTGCAAAAGATAAAAATAAAGAAGATGAGACAATAGAAATTATTGGCTATGGGGATTTAGTTATGGTCTGGCGAAGATGGTTTATGTTAAACATATGGCTTGTTGGTTCTTTTATGATTTTCTCATTAGTTTATACATATCTTTTTACATCATTTAACGGTGTTTTTGAGTGGTTTAATATTTACTGGCTTTTTACTTTTATTATCTTAAGCGGTTACTTTTCTTTTATACTTTTAGAATCAAGATGCAAAAAGGTAAAGGTCGTTAAGTGTTGATATTCCTGGATGTTGAGACAACAGGCTTAGAGGGCTTAGACAGGGTCTGCTCTATTGGTGTTATCGGAGTTTATGGTAAAGAGATTAGCTCAAAATATGACTTAGTAAATGAAGGTAAAAAAATATCCCCAAAAGCCTCAAGTATAAATCATATTACTAATGAGATGATAAAAAACAAGCCAAAACTAAAAGAGTCTGAGGCATATAAGTTTTTAGAAAAACATAACAACAGTGGCTCAACACTTATCGCTCACAATGTAAAGTTCGATTTGAAAATGCTTTTGACATGTGGGTTTAAATGGCATGGTAAAATCATTGATACACGTAGAGTCACAAAACATCTTATAGTTGAATGTGAACAGTTCTCTTTGCAGTTTTTAAGATATGAGTTAAAGCTATATAGAGATGAAGAAAAAGAGGCTTCTATGTCTAAAATTGATAGTGAAATATTTGTACATAATGCACTTAGTGATGCTCTACATGTCAAGCTTTTATATAAATATCTTTTAGAGATGAAATCACATGTCGAATTAATCGAACTGAGTTTTCAGAATGTTTTGATTCAGAAGTTTGAATTTGGAAAGTACAGTGGTCGCTATATCGAAGAGATTAGCATGTGTGATAGAAGCTATTTGGAATGGATGCTAGGAAATATTATGGATTTAGATGAAGATTTGCGCTATAGTATCGAACATAATTTATAAGGAAAAATCTTGAAAGTAGCAGTTGAGTGTAAGTCACCACTAATGCAAAAATCATTAGAACTTTTTTTAAATAACCATCTTAGCTCTTTGAAGTACTGTGACATTGTTATAAGAGATGAGAAATGTCTTGACGATGAGCGATGTTTTTATGTCTCTAGTAATAAAGGGTCCGATTTAGTTAAACCATTCTCAAAGTCCCAACTGATTTTAGCGCTTGAAAAAAGATATAAAAGTATCAATAAAGATATTTCACAGATAGAACATATTCCCGATGACAGCACTCCATTAGGATTTGAAATCTTAGAAAAACGAATAGAGTCTTTAACTATGGAGTATCAAGAGAGTATCTTAAAGGCGGTTAAAGTGTTTTATGATGAAAAGTAAAGTTATAACCAAAAAAATAATCGCAGGAAAGTTTAAAAACAGAGTTTTAAAGCTTCCTTCAAAAAGAACGACTAGAATATCTAAAGCAATAGTTTTAGAATCATTTTTTAACACACTTCAGTTTGATGTAGTTGATGCAAATTTTGTGGAACTATTTTCAGGAAGTGGCTCAATTGGTCTTGAAGCACTTAGCCGCGGTGCAAAAAATATTATGTTTATGGAACGTGACCAAGAAGCTCTAAAAATATTAAAAGAGAATATAACTCGCACTGACCCAAGTTCATGCGAAGTTTTTGCCGGAGACAGCTTTGCAAATATAAAGAATGTTGTAAAAATTTTACAAAAAAAAGATAAAACAGCATATTTTTATATTGACCCTCCTTTTAACATAAGAGAAGGGATGGAAGATATTTATGATAAGACTATTAATATGATAGCTTCTCTGCCAAAAGATAATGTGGAACTCATAATCATAGAACATATGACTGGTTTGGAAATACCGGATAATATAGGACCATTCACTCTGAAAAAATCTAAAAAATTTGGAAATACAACTCTAACCTATTTCGAATGTGGGTAATTGGAACTATAGTTGCTAAGTAATAGCTAGTTTAAGGATTAGTTATGAGAAATATCATCTTTTTTTTACTTGCAGTTGTAGTTGTTCATGCTACAAAAATAATAGATGTTGCCAATATTGTTGGAGTTAGAGATAATCATCTTATAGGATACTCCCTTGTTGTCGGTCTGAGAAAGACTGGTGATGGTACAACTTCAAAATTTACACTCCAATCAATTGCAAATATGCTCAAGGCTATGAATATTGATATGAAACCTATAGATATCAAATCAAAAAATGTTGCAGCTGTTGTTGTTACAGCAGAACTTGGACCATTTTCAAGACAAGGTGATAAATTTAATATCACTGTATCATCAATCGGTGATGCAAAGTCTTTAGAGGGTGGAACACTTTTAATGACTCCCTTAAAAGGTGTAGATGGAAAGATTTATGCACTTGCACAAGGTGCTGTGAGTATAGGTGGGCGGAATACAAAAGGTTCTGCTGAATCTCACCCGACTGTAGGATTGATTTATAATGGAGGATTAGTGGAGAGAGAAATAAATATAGATCTCTATAATCAAAAGTATGTAACCCTCTCTTTAAAAGAATCAAATTTTAAAAATAGTGTATCTATTCAAAAAAGTATAAACTCTTTTTACAGTACACAAGTGGCAGTTGCCATGGATTCTAGAACTGTAAAACTGAAAAAGCCTGCAAACAGAAGTATGATAGAATTTTTAGCAGAAGTTCAAGAGATAGATATGAATTACAGTGTAAAAAACAAAATAGTTATAAATGAAAGAACGGGAACTATAATTTCTGGAGTTGGAATTAAAATAAATCCTATAATTATGACACATGGAGACATAACTATAAAGATTACCGAGCAAAGCGATTTAAGTAAACCGGCCGGTTCAATGGTAGTAGATGAAAATATGGTTATCGGTGTAAATGAAAATGAGCTGTATACAAAAAAAGGGACTACAACGGTAGCAAATTTAGTTCGTTCACTTCAAAAAATGGGTGCTACTCCAAAGGATGTGATTTCAATTCTCGAAGCGATGAAAAGTGCCGGCAGTATATCTGCTGAATTGAAAATTTTATAAATCTTATACAAAGGAAAGAAAAATGTACGGCGTAAACTCAATTAATATAAAAGCTCAGCTTATGTCGCAACAGCATAATATACCTAAAATAGATGCTACAACTGATGATGTTAAGCTAAGAGAACAGACAGATGCTTTTGAATCAGTTATACTTAAAATGTTAATGGATAATGCAATGAAAGATGAAAAAAATCTTTTTTCTGAGCAAAATGATCCAGGAGATAAAATATATAAATCTATGTATAGAGATGAGCTAGCTAAGGCGAGCGCAGGCGGATTTGGGTTTTCTCAAATGCTTTATAATTATTTGAGTGAAAAGTAGCAAATGTGGTTTTGTGAAGCAAAAACTTTCTTTAGAAAAAGGTTAATATTTTCCTGTTTATGTCGATATAGTTGTATAGGAAAAAACTAAAAGATATAAAAAAGGACAAATTATGATTTCACAGGTAAATGGTGCGAGCGTCCGTAATGCTTATCCCAACGGTGTTGGTGACAAGAAGGAAGTTTCAGATAAGGTTGGTGCTAGTGTATCCAAGCAAGGTAATACTAGTAAGGTTGATCACATAAAAGGGGCTCTTGAGTCTGGAGAATATAAAATTAATTTAGAGGCTCTTTCAAAAAAGATAGCCGAAGAATTGATGTAAGTTTAAACAAAGAAAGAAGGATTGAATTATGCTATCTTATCATTTACAAAGCGCTCTTAGCGACTTAAGAGATTTAATAAAAATAACAGAGTCGGATGTAGAAGATATAAAAGTAGCTAACAATAATCCGCAATTTGATAGACTAAAACTTAAAGAAGAAAAACTAAAAAGTTTTGAATCTAAAAAAGCTATGATTGATCATGAGATATCGTCACTTATGAGTGTAAGTCCAGATAAGGACTTACCACAGCTTTTAAATGAAGAACAACATAATTATTTGGATCAATTAAAGGTAGAGTTATCGACTCTGCGAGACGTTAATAAAAAATATGCAAGACTAGTGTTAACAGTAAGTAATTTATATAATACGTTTTTGGAAAGACTTGTCCCAACAGAGATGCAGGGGTATAATAAAGTAGTATCAAAAGATCCTTCTATCTTGGAAGTGAGAGTGTAGCATGGCTTCTCTTTTTAATACATTAAATATCGGATACAGTGGACTTATCGCCGCACAAGTTGGGGTGAGCACAACCAGTCATAATATAGTAAATGCGGAGAGTGAAGGTTACACAAGACAAAGAGTGGTTACTGCTGCATCAATACCTGTCACTTCAATGGGTGGACAAGTTGGTAACGGCGCTACGATAACAGATATAAAGAGAGTATTCGATAATTTTGTATATGATAGATACACTAGTCTCTCTTCTGACAAAGAGAATTCTGATTTTACTCAAACAATACTTGAAGAGTTGTCAACATATTTTCCTGAGATAGATGAAGTTGGAATTAAATCAGATTTAAAAGAATACTACAATATGTGGCAAAATTTTTCTGATAATCCGGATAATGATGCAATAAAGCTAGCACTTGCAAAACAGACTGAAACACTATCTCAGAGTATAGCAAATACTCAAACTAAAATTGTAGACTTACAGACAAGCGTAAATGATCAGCTCTTAGTCAGTGTTAATGAAGTAAATCAATTAGCTAAAGAGTTGGCACAAGTAAATGTATCTATAGAAATAGCGGAGGCTGGCGAAGGTTATACCGCCAATGATTTAAGAGATAAACGTAATTTTATAGAAAAAAGTTTAGCAAAACTTATTGGTGCAGAATCTAGCAGCAGTATTATAACTTCAAATATTGGGATAGATAGTTCTTCAAATACATCTTCTGGAAGCTATACGGTAAGTGTTGCCGGATTTAATATAGTTGATGGAAGTTCATATCATCCAATTCACATATCAAATGATGATAATAAAAATGGTTTTTATGAACTTTCGTATGAGAGACAAGATGGTGTTCTTATTTCAATGAGTGAAAATATTAGGGGCGGTAAAGTTGGTGCTATTTTGGATTTACGCGGTAACAGAATTGAAGAAAATTCAGGTGGTGTACCGGTAAACGGCGTGCTGCAAAATGTTATATCGCAAATGGATTCTTTCGCATCAAAACTAATAGAATCGACAAACAACTTGTATGCTAGTAGTGCAACAACTAGAATGGAGTCAAATGTCATAGATATAGGTCAATACAGTCCAATTGCAAATTCTTCATTGAATATTGCAGCAGGGGCCTTTGATATAGTTATATATGATATAGATGGAAATATAAGTGCAAGAAGAACAATAGACATTGATGCTGCAACATCAATGTCAGGTTTGCCAGGTTCAAATTCTATTCAAGGAAAAATTGAGGCAGAGGGCGATGATAATAGTGATGGAAATGCAAACAATGATATAGATGACTATATGCAATTTAACTGGGCTTCTTATGCAAGTGGTGACAATTTAGTTGAAATAACGATGGATCCTACCTCCATATCAAAAGGATACACATTTGCTATTGAAGATAAACTTCAAACTTCAAGCTTTGACTCTGGTTCTAACTTTGCAGGAGCTCTTGGCTTAAGAAGATTTTTTGATGGAAATAGCGCAAGTAGTATGAACCTAAATTTTAATTTAAGAGATAATCCAACTAATATTGCAGCAGGAACAGCACCTATAACCGGTGACAATACTCTATCTTTTAATATAATTCAGCAACAATTTGAAGAGTATGGCTTTGAAGTTGGAAGTGCAACATATAGATCTACAATGTATGGTATGTTTGATGTTATTTCAACTGAAGTTGGTATAACAACAAATGTGGCAATATTAAATAATCAAACAATAACAGCTCAGTTTAATGCAACTGAATTTGAATACGCTTCTGTTTCTAAGGTAAGTATTGATGAAGAGCTTACAAATCTTATTAAATATCAAACAGCATATGGAGCTGCTTCAAAAATTATTACGACTATAGACCAAATGATGCAGACACTACTTGGGATTAAGCAGTAGCATTTAAATGCCAAAATTTAGTATATTTATACTCGTTTCTATTTTTTTATTTTCTTTTTTAGGTTCTGCCTTTTACACGATAGACGCGTATACACTTGAGAGTGGTGCTATATTACTACCCCCATCGTTTGAACATCTTTTAGGAACTGACAGATTAGGCAGAGATATACTTGCCAGATTAATAGAGGGTGGAAAGGTTTCCCTTATTATTGGTGTTGGAAGTGCATTTATAGCTTCCGTCATAGGTTTATTGTTGGGTTCAATGGCTGGGTACTTTAGAGGAAGTATTGACAAAGCTTTTATTGTTACAGTCGATCTTTTTTTGACATTCCCTACTTTTTTTCTTTTATTGGCGTTGGTAAGTTATGTAAATGCTTCTGCATGGGTTTTAATCGTTATAATATCTATAACAGGCTGGATGACAACTGCAAGATTAATACGATCTGAGAGTTTTAAAATCACTTCTCAACCATATATAAAAATACTCAATATTGCTAATGTTAGTAAATTAAAAATACTCTTTAAGTATTATGCTCCGATTTTAGCACCTATCTATTTTGTAAGTTTTACATTTGGAGTCGGTGGTGCCATTTTGGCAGAATCAGGACTTAGTTTTTTGGGTTTAGGCATTGTTGCACCACAGATGAGTTGGGGTACTATATTAAGCGGTGGGAAAGAGGTCATTGAGATTGCTTGGTGGGTTAGTTTTTTCCCGGGATTTATGATATTTTTGGTTACATTTTCACTTATTAATATTTCGAATTATCTACAACAGCTAACAAATCAAAAACAGATTCAAAATTAAGGAGCTACAGTGCAGCATAGAGAAATAGGGTATTATTTTATAGTAATGGCAAGTGTTGTAGTTATTTTAGCTGGTGCAAAAAGTGCTTCAGAGATTATAGTTCCATTTCTGTTATCACTTTTTATAGCAATAATTTTATCTCCATTATATAATTTTTTTAACAAAAAGGGTTTGCCCAATGTTCTTTCATTAACTATAGTTATTACTATTTTTATAATCTTTTTAACATTAGTGGCAAAACTTATAGGTTCATCTGTACAAGAGTTTAGTTCAAATATAGATTTTTATAACCAGCAGCTGCTAAATATATTTAGCAGCTTTACAGACTATGCAGCAAAAATGGGAATAGAAATTTATGTTGAAGATATAGAAAATATAATAAATACCAAACAGATCATGTATCTTTCAACTTCTCTTATTAAAAGTATCGGTTCCATATTTGCAGATGGATTTGTCATACTTTTAACGGTTATATTTATGCTGTTGGAGTCTAAATATTTTGTAAAGAAATTAGAGTATATAAGTTTAAAAAATTCAGCACTAAGCCAAACAGAGAAGATATTAAATCAAATTAAAGAGTATATGGTTTTAAAAGCATTAATATCTCTGTTTACGGGTTTAGTCGTGTGGATAGCTTTAGTTATTATTGGTACGGACTATGCATTTTTATGGGCTGTATTGGCATTTATATTGAACTTTATACCAAATATAGGCTCAATAATAGCGGCAGTCCCAGCCGTACTATTAACATTAATTCAATTGGGAGGAGTAAGCGCGTTAATTGTTAGTGGTGTTTATGTGGCAATAAATGTAATTATAGGTTCAGTAATAGAGCCAAAAGTGATGGGTAAAGGCTTAGGGCTATCAACATTGGTAGTCTTTTTGTCATTACTATTTTGGGGATGGTTATTTGGCATGGTTGGAATGTTGCTATCAATCCCACTTACAATAATGGCAAAAATAATTTTTAATGCGAATGAGAATACAAGATGGATAGCAGTATTTCTTGGAACAGGTGAAAGCATTTCACATGTCAATAAGTGAAATAAAAGAGCAAAACAGATATACTTCTTTTATATAATTGCAGGATAATTTATGATTTTAATGATTGATAACTATGATAGCTTTACTTACAATATTGTTCAATACTGTAGAGAATTGGGTGCTGATTTAAAGATAATTAGAAATGACGAGATGAGTGTTAAAGAGATTGAAAATCTCAAACCTGAAAAAATTATAATATCACCTGGTCCAGCATCTCCTAATGAAGCAGGTGTGACTTTAGAGGTGATTGAGTACTTTAAAGATAAATTACCAATTCTTGGTATTTGTTTAGGTCATCAAAGTATTGCACAAGTTTTTGGAGCAAAAGTTATTAGAGCAAAAAATATGATGCATGGCAAGACATCTATAATGAAACAAACAGAAAAAAGCGCTATATTTAAAGATATACCGCAAAAGTTTGTTGCAACAAGATACCACTCGTTAATTGTAGATAAAGATTCACTTCCAAGTAGTATAGAACCAACTGCATACAGTACCGATGATGATGAGATTATGGCACTAAAAGTTAAAGATAGAGAGATTTACGGTGTTCAGTTTCATCCTGAGTCTATTATGAGTCAGTTTGGTCATGAAATGATTGGAAATTTTCTAAAGATATGAATAATCGATACATCCTATTCTTTATACTGGGATTAGATGTAGTAATTCTTTTGTTACAGACACAAGAGTTATCAATCTCATACTATGAAGCTTCTCTGCTTTATGGAGATTTTTCACTACTTCAAGTTATTATAAAAGCTTCAATATATCTATTTGGGCAAAATGATTTTGCACTGCGATTTCCAATGATACTATTTCACATAATGAGTGTTTTACTTCTATTTAATATATCAAAAAAATATTTAAACAGTGAAAGAAATAGAGCGTGGTTAATACTCATTTTTGTTTTATTGCCAGGTGTTATGAGTTCTGCACTTATTGTTAACAATGCCGGTCTTGTACTATTTGGACTATTGCTGTTTGTGTATATGTATGAAAACTTCTCAATAAAGTTGATTTATCCTTTATTAGTTGCGTATTTGTTTATAGATGGTGGTTTTGTATATCTTTTTCTAGCATTAGCGGTCTTTTCATTATATAAAAAAAATAAAACTTTTTTCTTTTTTAACTTAGTTTTGTTTTTAGTATCGCTATCTCAGTTTGGAATTAATACTCATGGCTCCCCTAAGGGACATTTTCTAGATTCAATCGGAATCTACGCAATGATATTCACACCGATAATTTTTCTATATCTGTTTTATGTGCTGTATAGAAGATTTTTAACAAAGGATATTGATATATTATGGTTTATCTCTACTGTTGTATTTGTGTTTTCATTGTTATTGTCTTTTAGACAACGAGTAAATATAGAGTTTTTCGCTCCATATGTTATTTTAGCGCTTCCTCTTATTGCACAAACTTTTGAACACTCATACAGAGTGCGATTGAATCAATTTAGAAAAAAATACAAGTTGGCATTTATAATTGCATTAGCCCTTCTTTTCGTAAATAGTTCAGTAGTCTTTTTTAATCAATATCTATATAACATAGTTGAACAGCCAAAATTTTTTTTTTCATATAAAATGCATGTGGCTAAAGAGTTGGCAGCAAAACTAAAAGCTAATGGCATAAACTGTGTCAGTTCAAACAAAAAGATGTCACAACGATTAGAGTTTTATGGTGTAACTAAATGCAACAAATATATATTAGAAGAAAATACTTTAAATTGTGAAAATAACAACAGTGTTACTATCAGTTACAAAAATATACTAGTTTATTCTGCTGATGTTACAAAGCTAAACACAAACTAAAATTATTTAGCACTTAGTCTTTGTTAATGACACTTAATTAATTAAGATTGTGATATTATCCCGTTAAATATTAATAACATGGAGTTGCAGATGGCTCAAAAGGCGATTAGAGAATATGACGGTAAAGCACTTTTTTCCAAACAATGGGGAAATTATTTTAGTGGATTCCATTATGGATTCAAATCTGTTCTAGTTACAAATGGGGCGGAACTTTTAGCAAAAGCTGAAGAACACGGTTTTGAATGGCTAAAACAAGAAGCATTAGTTGCAAAGCCAGATATGTTGTTTGGCAAGCGCGGAAAGAATGATTTAGTTCTTTTTAAAGATAAAAAGCCAGGTGATGTTTCTTTAGCAGCTGCAGCAAAATGGATAGATGAAAAAATTGCTCATCCTACTACCTTACTTTCTGGACAACATGGTACTTTAAGCCACTTTATTATTGAGCCGTTTACTCCACATTCTCAAGAACAAGAGTACTACATTTCAGCAACTTGTGTTGGTGAAGATGATGTGCTTTACATGTCTGCTGAGGGTGGTATGGAAGTAGAAGAGGGATGGGATGAGAAAGTCAATGAAGTAGTTATCCCTATTGATATGAGTGATGCGGATATGGAACATGCTGTTAAAGCAAATATTCCAGCCGACATTCCAGCTGAAAATAGAGCTAGCTTCACGTCTTTTGCTATAGCATTTTTTCAGTTTTATAGAGATATGAATTTTGCATATTTGGAAATAAACCCAATCGTTATGCTAGAAGGTAACCACATGGCGATTTTAGATTTAGTTGCCAGACTTGATGACACTGCAGGTTTCTTAATGAGAGATACTTGGGGAGATATTGAATATCCAACTGCTTTTGGGATGGAAGATCAATCTCCAGAAGAAAAAGCTGTTGCAGATGCAGATAGCAAATCTGGTGCTTCATTGAAACTTACTATTCTTAACCCAATGGGTAGAGTTTGGACTATGGTTGCTGGTGGTGGTGCTTCTGTTGTTTATGCAGATACTATTGCTGATTTTGCTGAAGCAAATGGTGGGTCAATCGCAGATTTAGCGAACTATGGTGAGTATTCTGGTGGACCGACTACTGGTGAGACAAAATTTTATGCAGATACTATAGTTGATCTTATGACTAGACATAAAGATCCAAAAGGTCAAGATAAAATTTTAATCATTGGTGGTGCGATTGCTAACTTTACTGATGTTGCAAAAACTTTTACAGGTATCATCCAGTCATTTGAAGCGAATGCTGACAAGATGAAAGAGCATAATACTAAGATTTATGTTCGTCGCGGTGGACCAAACTATGAAAAAGGTTTAAAAGACATCAAAGAAGCGGCTGACAGATTGGGACTTTATATAGAAGTTTATGGACCAGAAACACATGTTACTGACATTGTTAGAATGGCATTAGAGAAGTAGGGGCGGAATATGAATAAATTATATACAAAAGATACACAAGCAATTTTTTGGAACAACAATAAAACTGCAATCCAAAGAATGTTAGATTATGATTACACAATTAAAAGAGAAACCCCTTCAGTAGCTGCTATTGTTGCACCTACTAGTGGAAATAAATTTGAGAAGTTCTTTTATGGACCAGATGAAATTATGGTTCCTTTATTTAAAACAACTGCTGCAGCAAAAAAAGCGTATCCAAATGCTGATGTTCTTTTAAATTTTGCTTCATTTAGAACGGCTTATGATGTAACAATGGAAGCTGTTGCGCTTGGTGGATTTAAATCTATCATGGTAACAGCTGAAGGCATTCCTGAAAGACTTGCAAGAAAAATGAACAACACTGCAAGAAATGCCGGTGTTACTGTAATCGGTCCTGCTACTGTTGGTGCTATTGCCCCTGGTGCATTTAAAATTGCAAATATCGGTGGAACAATTGAAAATATCGTTCAGTCAAAACTTCATAGAAGTGGTTCATGTGGACTCGTAACTCGTTCAGGCGGATTGTTTAATGAGCTTTCAAATATTATCGCAATCAATGCAGATGGTATTGCTGAGGGTGTTGCTATAGGTGGTGACAGATTTGTTGGTTCAGTTTTCATTGACAATATGCTTAGAATGGAAAAAAATCCAGATGTGAAATATATGGTTCTTCTAGGTGAAGTTGGCGGTACTGAAGAGTACAAAATTATAGACGCTATAAAAGCAGGACAAATTACTAAGCCTGTTATAGCATGGTGTATAGGTACAATTGCCAAGCATTTTAGCAGTGGTGTTCAGTTTGGGCATGCAGGTGCAAGTGCAAATGCTGATGCAGAAACGGCAGCTTCAAAAAATAAAGCAATGGCCGAAGCTGGAATTTATGTTCCATCATCTTTCAATGATTTACCAGCTACAATCAATAAGCTTTATGCAGAGCTAAGAGCTAATGAAACAATTAGTGAAATTCCTGAACCAGATATGAGCTTAGTACCAAAAGTAAGACGTTCAAAAGAGTTTATCTGTACAATTTCTGATGACAGAGGGGACGAGGCTACTTATGCAGGTTTCCCAATCTCTTCTGTTGCTACTCCTGATACTGGTAAAGGAATCGGTGATGTTGTTTCATTATTATGGTTCAAAAAACAGTATCCAAAATGGGCTACTGACTTTATTGAAACTGTAATGAAAACTGTTGCTGATCACGGTCCTGCTGTTTCTGGTGCTCACAATGCTAAAGTAACTGCAAGAGCTGGTAAATCAGTTGTTGAAGCACTTGTAACTGGTTTATTAACAATTGGTCCAAGATTTGGTGGTGCTATTGATGGTGCAGCTAAATATTTCAAGCATGCAGATGACAATGGTATGGATCCAAAAGCTTTCTTAAAATATATGAAAGGTGAGGGTGTGCCAATTCCAGGAATCGGCCACAGAATCAAATCTCTTAAGAATCCAGATCTACGTGTAACTGGTCTTATGAAGTATGCATCTGAGAATTTTCCAGCTACACCACTGCTTGATTATGCAAGAACAGTTGAAGCATTAACAACATCTAAGAAAGAGAACCTTATCTTAAATGTTGATGGTACAATTGGTATCTTAATGGTTGACATGTGGAGAGCGCTTGGTTATGAAGAATCTGAAATTGATGAATTCATTGAATCAGGTACTTTAAATGCATTCTTTATCGTTGGTCGTTCAATCGGTTTCATCGGTCATATCCTTGATGAAAAACGTCTTGCAATGCCAATGTACAGACATCCAATGGATGATATTCTTTACGATGTTCCAGTAGCTGAGAAGATTTAAAAATCACTGCATAAAAAAACTAATTTTTTTTAGGTAAAGATATAGTCTTTTTACCTAAATTTAAGGAGAACTCTCTCCTTGAACCTTCTCTGACTTCCATCTAAACAACAACTTTTAATCATAATATTTTAATTTTCGCCTCTTTTTGATATACTTGTAGTATATATTAATTTAATTGGACTACTGATGAAAAAAGCATTTACAATGTTAGAACTGGTAATGGTTATAGTTGTTATTGGCATTTTAGCAGCGGTAATGTTGCCAAGAGTAGCTTCAGACAGATTGGCAGAGGCTGCAACTCAAGTCATTTCACATATAAGGTATACGCAACATTTGGCTATGGTTGATGATCAATTTGAT
>JAKITC010000033.1 GCA_021648285.1 Sulfurimonas sp.
GGAACATATAGTGGTGGTGATTACATAAAAGATATCACAATTGGAAGCATAGATTCTAACGAGCATTTTTATACTTACTATAGTATAGACCCACAAACATCATCTATAGATATGCCACTTAATCTTCAAGCAAGATATAATATAACAGTTGGAAGCACAACTATTCCATATACTCTCAACCTTGGTTCACAAATACCTATATGTTCCTCTGCTAACTTTACTTATCAACCAACTAAGGGCTTATTTAATGTAGTACATAACGACTATTACAATTATGATACTGGTGGAACCAATAAATTTTATAATATTCCAACACAAGTAACAAGAAGAGAAGGCTATTTCAAAGTTATAGCCATGGACCCAGCTAATCTTGATGAGCTAAAAGGTCAGTCAACATCAGTTGCAGTTGAACTCATAGATGCCTCAGCATTTCATGATACCGATGCATCTTGCCAGGAGGAGGCAAGTTCTATTAGCGAAAAGGTACAAGTCTTTTTTGAAAACAATGCTACATCCGTTATGTTTAATAAGTCAGCTATCCAGGACGCAATAAATGACCTGGTTGCTGGTGGACTGACCAACACTTCAGACTTTTATGCAACTGCGAGAGAAAATGTTGCATTTAGAATCTCTTACGGTTTAACTAATGATGGAAATGACTCACTGGTACAACACGAATATGATTCTTTAGCTGATGAGTATAAAATACTAAATTTTACTGAACTTGTTCAAAATATAGGTACTTGTGCACAGACAGTAACGTACAATACGACTCCCGTACAAACGACAGACCAAGTGGCTGTTGCATGTGGTAATGCTGGTACTTTTATATCAAAAAAACATTATTATGCATGTCTAGAGTGTCTTTACGGAAGAAATACAAGATTTGAATGTTCTAGAGACAACTTTGCTTTAAGACCTGAAGCATTTATGATTAAATACGATGATCAAAATCAGACGGACCCGACTAATCCTTTAACACCACAAGTTCAAATAGCTGATGATAGATCTGGTGTTGTTACTCCAGTAACAACAAAGGTAGATCTTGCAGGAGGATATGCTTATAAGCTTGAAGTAAATGCGACAAACCATCTTAGTAATACCTCTTCTTTCGGTTATACAAAAACTTTCGACCCACTATTTACAGATAATGTTGAGTACATATGGCAACCAAGCGGTGTATTAACAGGCTGTAACGATGATAGCAACATATCAATTCCGATGAGATTTGTAAATGGTTCAGTTGACATCAATACATCATTAAATCAAGTTGGGGAATATAGATTAAATATCGCAGATACAACATGGACAACTGTCGACAGTAATCCATTATCTATGACACATCATACCGGAAGCTATTTTCTGCCGTCTAATACACCTGACTGTATCGTAGATTCAAATATAACACAAGCAGTTAATTATTCCTCTGGATCTCCTACTCCATTTACTGGTTGTAATATAAGCAGTAATCACGACAGCAGTGGCTCAACTCTAAAATACAGAGATTACAATTTTGAATTCCATCCGTATAAATTCAACATGAATGGAGTCACTCCATCTCATGGTCAAGACGATAATACTACATTTGATGCAAACACGTTTATATACATGTCTGATATGAAACAAGATGAAGAGATGTCATTTCACTTAACTGGTGCTATAAGTGCAGAAGGTGAAAACAGCGCATCATTAAGTAACTTTGTAGATCACTGTTATGCTAAACCTGTAACTTTAAGACTAAATAAAAGCTTAGCTCTCTCTAACCTTGTTGATTACAGATACAATTTTCAAAATACTGATCCAGTTATAGTTGATAAAAATGGCTCTATAAATGGCTTAACCGGCTTAATTAATTTAAATACTAATGATTTCAATAAATCAAATAATGGTAGTGCTATTACAATATTAAATCTAAACTTTGATAGAAATGTCACAGGTTTTGTAAATCCGGAAATATTAACATTCAGTTCATATGATGCAGACTGTACAACTCCCGCAGACTGTACAATAAATGCAGATCTAAAATCAGATTATGAAACAGGTGGCTATCTTGATTTAAATAGAACAGATATACAAAATACGAGAATGCAACTCAAGCATTACTATGGTCGTACACATGCATCTACACAAAGGTATTTTGATAGCACTGGAACTGCAAATATCTACTATGAAACTTATTGTTTTGGAAATATTGGAGGAAATGACTGTAATACATCACTGCTTCAAAATCCTACAGGAACATTAAAAAGAGTTGATGACATAAGATGGTTTAGAAATGAAAACCATACTACAGCAAGTGATGGTAATGCGGGGACAGTAGTTGAAATAGATTCTTTAGGAAATGTGGATGCTGCAACAGTTGTGACAGCTACTAACCCAAATACAGTAGCTCTTACTTATGATGAAAGCGAAGGTTACCCATATATAACAACAATGGAGAATAATGCTTCTGGTTGGTTGATTTATAATAAAGATGACTCAACAGCAACCAAAAATCAATTTTCTGTAGAGTTTTTAAACAGTGGTAATTGGACTGGGGAAAACGAGACAGATGTAACAACAAAAAAAGATGCTAATGTTATAACAAATAGGAGAAGCATGTGGTAAGAAGCAGACTTTTTAAATCAGCTTTCACTATGATAGAGCTGATTTTTGCCATGGTAATTATTGCTATCTCGGTAATATCTCTTCCCATGATGACTCAGGCTACAAGCAGGGGCATGGAAAGCAGTCTTGCACAAGAGGCTATATTTGCGGCATCTGCACAACTAAACCAAGTACTCTCTTACAAATGGGATATGAATTCACAAGAAACGCCTGGGGAACTTAGTAAAGTTATCCATACTGGAATACCAAGTGACTGTAATACATCAGATGGGGTTCAGAGACCTGGACATGTACACAGACTATGTTTGAATGTCAATACAACTATTCCATTAATAGCTACAGGAGGAGATGGCAATAACAGCTTAGGTTCAATGCAAGTAAACGGTGCAGATGTCTTTGAAGGTGGTGCAGCCAGTCAAAGTGGCTATAAAGAACTCTACACTATGGATATTGATGTAGCTTTTTCTACTTTTGGCGGCTCTGCAAATAATAATATGAAAGAAGTTAAAATTACCGTTAAAAAAGATGGTGATGATTATGTTGTTTTAAGAACATACAGTGCAAATATTGGCGAAGCTGAAGCTGCTAAGAGGATGTTCTGATGAATAAAAGAACTTCAAAAGCCTTCACAATGATAGAACTTGTCTTTGTTATAGTTGTTATGGGAATACTCTCTAAGTTTGGAGTTGAGTTTTTAGCTCAAGCTTATAATAGTTTTATACATACTAAAATAAATAATGAGCTTCAAAGTCAGAGCGCATCAGCTGTAGAGTTTGTATCTTCAAGACTTCAGCACCGTATTAAAAACTCTGTTATAGCTAGAGAGGCTAATAATAATTTTTTTGGTCTTTCCGGTTACTCTGCGGGTACTGCTCCTATCTTAGAGTGGGTAGGAAGTGATGTTGAAGGTTTTCGTGGAAATTCCATGCCTTTTTGGAGTGGAGTAATAGACTTAGATCCGACACAAAGCAGCGCTTTTTCTCTTAAATCACCTGAGACAAATACAACTGCTATCGATAATCTTATAGGTGCATTATCCCATGGCAGTGGAACTGGCATTGATAATGCCGCTCTATATTTTATAGGTTCAGACAGTGATATTAATGGTTATGGTTGGACTATACCAAGTACAGGTGCTTTTATAGACCAAAATAAAGTTATGCATCCCATTAAAAGTAATGCTACTCCAGATGTGTTTGTCCCGAGAAATGCCAATACCGGAGCTGATGGCAACTTTACAGGTGTAAATGTTTCTGAGTATTATAAACTGGCTTGGACTGCTTATGCTGTAGGGATAGATAACTATGATCCCATAGAGAAAGACGGTAACTTAACTCTTTGGTATGATTACCAACCATGGAATGGTGACACATATAAAACAAAAGTGGATGGCTCTCAAACAAAAAAAATCACTATTATGGAAAATGTAAGTACCTTTCAATTTATGGCAATTGGTTCATTGATAAAGATACAGGTGTGTACAAATAGCGCCCTACTAAGTGATGAGGAGTATTCAATATGCAAAGAAAAAACTATTTACTAAGAAATTCTCATTCAAAATATAGAGGTGGATTTGCTATGATTATGGCTATAACAGTTATAGTTGTTATAGCTACTATTATGGCTCTCTCTCTTGCCTTAACAACTCAAACAACAAAAAGAACAACAGACACATACCTTCATGAACAAGCAGTACTGCTCTCAAACAGTGCCGCAGAATATGCACTTCTTCGTATATCACAAGCTGCTCCTTGTTCAATACCAAGTTTGAATTTTACACCTGACTTAAATCAAGATGGCTTAATTAGTGATGATATATATGATATAAATATAACAATGCGATATATTTTCAATGCTCCATCTCCATGTCTTGCAACTACTGTCGATGATTATTTTAATGTTGTAGAAGAAGAGACAGACGGAACAGTTTTGATGGATATAACGGTAAGTGTGCCTACTAGCAAAAAAGTTTCCTCAGAACCAATCACTTTTTTCAGAAGAAGTCTACAAAAACTTTAATATATCAATTTTTCTAAAACTTTTAATGCTATAATTCCGTCAACAATATTATTCCCTCTCAGGAGTAGTGATAAAAAAGGAATTTAATGAATATCTCTCTAACTGGAAGACAATTAGAACTTACAGAACCAATTAAAGCTCATATGAACTCATCTATTGACACATTAAGCAAATTTAATATGGATATCATCTCTGTTAATGTTGTAGCCACTGCTCAAACTAAAAAGGGCAAAGAGCATTCCATGGTGGAATTTGCTATACATCTTGCTCATAAAAACTCAATTATTATCAAGCAAAATGATGATGACCTATATGCTGCAATAGATATAGCAACAGACCGTGCTCAAAAAGCTATGCGTCGTATGCACGATAGAGACATTGGACATCATAAAGATGGTATTAATGAGGCTAAGAATGAAGCTAATTCTAATATTGATTTAAGTGAAGCTAGTGAAGCTTTAGAGGATGAGATTGTACCTGTTGAACTTGATCTTTACAAACCTCGTGAGGTTGAAGATGTTTTAAATGATCTCAAAGAGACAAACAAAATGTTTGAAATATTTTTAGACAATGAAGATAAAACTCGTGTTCTTTACAAAAGAAACGATGGAAAGTTTGGTCTGTATTAACCTAGAGAATAGATTCCGTGTCATAGCACGGAATGACGATATGAACGGAATAACAAACATTCCGTCATTCTGAACTTGATTCAGAATCTAATAAACCACTCTTTACATTTTTAACTACCTCTACGTCCTCGGCTAAATCAACCCACTTAAACTGACTTCCGCTCTGGTTGTGACCTTTTAACAAATCTCCACTTTTTCTAAACTTTAAATCAAGATTTGCTATTTCAAAACCACTTGTCGTTTGTGTAAACTTCTCTAATCTTTCAGACTGACTCTGGTTTGTATATAAATAGCAATAACCCTTAAGTCCTGTACGGCTTACACGACCGCGAAGCTGATGAAGAGTAGAGAGCCCTAATCTCTCTGCCCCTACAATTACTACTGTACTTAATCTTGGCAAAGATATCCCAACTTCAACAACTGTTGTAGCAATTAGAATATTTCCTTTTTTGCTAAACTCACGAAGTACTTCTTCTTTATCTTTGTCTTTTCCATGAGTTACATATACATTCTCAAACCTGTTTTCCCAGTAACCACGAGCTTCCTCAATACTTTGATACTCTAAAACTTCACTCTGTTCAACAAGCGGGTAAACCAAGAGAACTTGATTGTTTTTACCTATTTCATTCTCTACATGTAGAAGTAATTCTTTAAAATCATTTTTATGTATGACTCTGCTTGTTATGTCTTTTTTAAATGGTGTCGAAGTAATAAGAGAGACATCAATATGAGCAGTCTCTATCATAGCTTGAGTTCTTGGAATCGGTGTTGCTGAAAATTGTAAATAATGTGGTTTTGCTTGGTTGAGTGCTTGTCCTCTTTGGTCGAGGGCTTCTCCGATGCTCACAAGTTTTTCCAACTTATTCCTTTGCTTGGTTCCAAATCTGTGTTGTTCATCTACCATAACAAGTGAAGAAACGGGAAGCTCTCTGTAAAGCAGTGCGTGAGTCCCAATAATAAAGTCATATTCATTTAAATCTATTTTTTTAGTTTTATTTGTAACTAAAACAGATTTGACGTGTGGAAGGAACTTACGCGTTTCTTCAAAGAGTTGATTTGCAAGTATAGTTGTAGGCGCCATAAGGATAGAGCGGTTAGGCAGCATCATAATAACAGAAGCTAGTATTACCATGGTCTTGCCGCTTCCAACATCTCCTACAATCATACGTTTAGCAGACACATCTTTGTTAAAATCAGATTTAATGTCTTCAATTGCAGATATTTGCTCTTTTATAAGTTTAAAAGGAAGAGACAATGCCCACTCCTTATAATCACCACATGTAGTTGTTAAAGATTTAAAATATCTTCTTTTAGCAGATAGTTGTTTCATGTAAGAAAAAAGCTCTATATATTTTAAACTCCTGACTGTTTTTTCATTCAATTCATTAAGGTTAATCAACGGCTCAATAGGAAAATGAAGTTTAAGTACCTCATCTATAATATCATCACTTAAGCCTTCTGACTTTAAATTTTCTCTTGTTAGATAATTTTGTACAAAACGAAGCATCACATCTGTTCGCAGGACTGATTTATACTTTGGTGTAATTGCCCCAACTGTTATGACTTTTCTTGGCATACTCATGCTGCAGTGTCCGGTTTTGCATTCAATCATGCCATAATAATAATCTCTATCGCCTACTTTGTATTGATGTAACATGTAGGGTTTTGGACGAAACAAAACACCTGTAATAGTATGACCAAAATTATGGGCAAAAAATGTTACTTGAATAGAGTTTGGTGCTCTATATACTGACTCAACGGTAGCATCAATTAGTTGAAGTTGGTGTGTTTGTAGTTTATCATGTAGTCGTAAGTCTTCATATTTGTGAGGGATCATAAGAGCAAGCTCGCACCAAGAGTTTATGCCGAGTTTTTTAAATTTTTCTTCTTGCTCTTGGGTGAGGTTCATCTTAATTCCTTAGTATATAATACTATCTCTTTTTATGAACTCAATTTAAAAATATTGCAAAATGCAATATTTACTTTCTAAAGAAACTAACGTTTTGTAACTATCGCGAAACTCATCTCTAAAATTTCTTTGTGACTTTTTATAAAAGCATTTAAATCTTTTAGTTTTAGTTTTTTTATCAACTCCAGCTCTTTTTGTGAGTGGTCCAACTCATACCCATTGTAGTAGTCCATAAAAGTACGGTTTAATCTTTGACTCATTGTCTCAACTCTTAATGGCTCACTTCCAAGCAAAAACCTTTTAGTCTGTTCTAACTCATCTTTTGTAACGCCGTTTTTTACAAAATTTGATATTACCTCAGTAACTGTCTTTTTTGCATCTTCAAGAGACTCCAGTTTTGTCTGTAAATAACCACTCATATAGGAGCTAGATCTACTTACATGTACTCTTGCATAAGCTGAATATGCAAGTCCTTTTTTAACTCTTATCTCTTCCATTAGACGCGAACCAAAACCGCCGGCACCCAAGATAAAAGTTGCAACCTTTACCTTGTAATAATCCTCTGAATCTACTTTAATATTGTATGGAGAACCAAAATACACATAAGCCTGCTCTGTTTCTTTTATAAGTATCTTTTCTTTGGGTGCATTTCTGACTGAATAGTTTTGCACACTGCTTGTTTTGCCCTTAGTCATTGTCTCTATAACTTTAGAGATTTTTACTTTTACCTCTTTCAAGTCTACATCACCACCAAGAACCACTATTAGTCTTGAGGCAACTATATGCTCTTTAATAAACTTTTTTACATCATCGAGATCAATACTTTTTACACTCTCAACTGTTCCAGAAGATGGTTGAGCAAGTACATTTCCTTCAAAAAGAAGAGCTTTTAGCTCAGTAGAAGCTATATAGTCAAAATCATTTTCCTTGCGGGCTAATCCGCCAAGAGTTGTTGTTTTAACTTTACTTATTGCTTCTTCACTAAAGTTTGGATCTTTTAATAGTGAATCAAAATATTTCAAACCATTATCAAACTCTTCTTTTAAACAGCCAAGTTCCATAACAAAAGTCTCTTTGCCGGTTGATGAAGATATATGGATTGCTCTACTCTCTAACGCCTCTGCAAATGCACTGCTTCCAAGTTTGGAAGTACCCTCACCCATGACTCTTGCACTAAATTTTGCAAGTCCTGCTTTTGTGTCTGCTATACTTCCGCCATTTTCAAATATAAATTGCATTGTAACCAGTGGTAATCTTTTGTCTTGTTCAAAAATAATAGGTATTTTCATACCTTTTACTTCGATATGTTCTATTTTTGCTGCCATTATTGTATTTCCTAAAATAAGTATTGCTAAAAGTATCTTTTTCATATTATACGAATTTTTCTAATATTTCATAAGCTGTATTTCTTACTGCCGGTGTTTCATCAATATCTTTTATTAGATTGACCATCTCTTCTTTTGCCATTGAGTATGCAGCTCCGGCAGAGCTTACAACGTTCTCTTCCATCATAGTTGAGCCCAAATCATTCGCTCCAAACATTAGAGCCATCTGACCTATGTATGGCCCTTGAGTAACCCAAGAACTCTGAATATTTGGCACATTATCAAGATACAGACGAGCCACTGCTAAAAGTCTTAAGTAACGATTTGATGATGGCTTATCCATATCTGGAATCTGACGTAACAGTTCAGTATTGTCAGATTGAAAACTCCACATAATAAATGCTCTAAAACCGCCTGTTTCATCTTGAAGTTTTCTAACCATTTCAAAGTGATCAATAATATCTTCATCTGTCTCAACTGTACCATACATCATAGTCGCTGTAGACATAATATCTAATTTATGAGCTTTTCTGTGAATATCTATCCATACATCAGAGTCTATCTTTTTAGGTGCGATAATATCACGAACTTTATCTGAGAGTATCTCTGCTCCGGCACCGGGAATAGAAGCAAGCCCTTTAGTTTTTAGTCTCTCTAACACTTCTTCAACTGTTATGCGAGAAACTTTAGCAATAAAATCTATCTCTATTGAAGAGAAACCGTGAATAGTAATGGTCGGGTACTTGGTGTGAATATGTTCAACTAAATCTTCATACCACTCTATCTTTAGTTTAGGATGTACTCCACCTTGAAAAAGTATCTGCGTTCCGCCAATTTCTAAAAGCTCATCTATTTTCTCATCAATTTCTTCAAAAGTGAGCACATAAGCATCAGCATCTTTTTCGTGTCTGTAAAATGCACAAAATTTACAATCAACCCAACAGATGTTAGTATAATTAATATTTCTATCTACAACAAAAGTTGTAATACCTTTTGGATGCAACTCTTTTTTACGAGCAGTTGCCATCTTTCCAAGTGTTTTCAAGTCTGCATTTTTAATTAAGTCTAATGCCTCTTCTTTAGTCATTCTTTTCATATATAACTATTTCCACCCTTCATTTCGCGGATTATTAGGCTCTCTTTTAAAAAAAATCACATAAATTCCGTAAAGAAAAACAAAAACAAATGCAAGTCCTGTAATAACTTGAAACCAAGCTCCAAGATTTAAAATTTTATTTAGTATGTTTCCATGTTCTTTTGTATCTATTTTGTAATCTGCCATTTTTGCTATGTGTGTCATTGCTGATACTGCTAGATTGCCTTTAGGAATATCCTTATGACAAGAGAGGCAAACTCCTCTTCTATCTAATTTATCTCTCTGCTCTTTAGATAGAGGACCTGAAAGTTTCCAATGATGCCCAACAGTCATCAACTGAGTCCCATTTTCATCTATAAACTGAGAATAATCATGTTTGAGATTTGGTATTGCGGGAATCTGCTCATCAGTTCTGTTTGGTAAAATTCTTCTATCTGCACTCATCAAATCAATGATAGTAGTTTTACTCGGATCTGCATTTAATTTTCCACCACCGACACCAAGGCCTAAAGCTTTGTCGCTTGCGTGACATGATTCACATGTACGAGCTACTTTTTGAATTGTATGAGGCTGAATTGGTGCCATATCTATAGCATTTTGTCCCTCCTCACCGGCACCCTCTACATTGGGAATCTTAAAGATATGATTTTGAAGAAGAGCTTTTCCATCTTTCCCTATAACTGTAATAGTAGTTTGACATCCTGGAATAGTTGGACTTACACGACCCTCACCATTTTGTGAGAGTGCCGGATCTTCCCAACGAAGATAAGATCTTGTCTCTGTAACTTTACCGGGAACTAAATACTTTTTCAAGTCACGCATTCCGCCGGTTGTACCATGTTTATCTTGGTCATGCGAAGCTTTTACATAGTCAATATTTTTCTTACCACCACTATAATCAATTTTTACATGACAACCGTAACATTGCGGTGCCCAAGTCGCATGACAGGCATAACACTCCATTCTTGAGGTATGAACTCCTATTGTGTCCATAGACAAAAGTCCGGCTGAGGATAGTGCATCAGTCTCTTTTAAAAGCTTAAGCGGTTTTAGCTCTATATCTTTTCCGCTTGCAAGATGCATAATGATCTTGTTGCCTTTTTTAACTGCTTTTGGAAGTGGATTTCCACGAGCTGTTAAAATATAACCGTCCTCTTTATCAGGCACATAACCCTGTTTTAGATACTTCGCTATATCTTGTGCAACACCTCTGCCTTCGCCGGTTGCTTCTGTTGTATTAAACTCATCAGAGTAACCGATAGGCAGTTCCCAAGGATATCTTTTAGTTGTTCCGTGACAATCTTGACACTCTATCTCAACAGCAGCAGCGTTTGCCCCACCTAAGAAACCATCACCATGAAGATCGTTTGATGTATGACAATCTTGACACAACATCCCTTTTTGATAGTGAACATCCTCTTGCATGTGAAGATATCTTTTTGTGTGAAGTTTTGGTTGAGCATTTCCCTCACTGTCAAAAGTAGACTGATACTCTGTCTCCATCAAACCTTGATATGAGACCCCAATTCTTTTACCGCGATTATGACATGTAGAACATGTTTCAACCGGAACTCCGGAATAATTAATATCATTAATTTGAACTTTTACTTTACGCGAGCTTTGAATCTGATGAGTTAGAAGATGTCCCTGTTTTTTAGAAGTTTTTTTATCTTTACCTTCGTAATAACCCTCATTTGAGTATGGGATATGGCATGATGAACACCCTATTCCTCTAAAGTCGCCTCTTTTTTGTCTACCTTTTGAACCGGTATGACATCTCAAACACTCTTGTCTAAGATAAGTAAAAACAGCTAAAGATGGATCTTTATGAATCTCTTCTACAGTTGGTGCATCTGGAAGTTCATGCACCTCCTCTGGAAAACCTTGTGGCTCCATTTTTGAGAGTTTCTCCATGTACTTTCTATATATATCTGTACCCAATCTATCATCAGGATTTTTTGGATTTTTAGTATCGTAGTTACCGGCCGTATGCTGGTAGCCTTCTTTACCGCCAAAACTCCACATTGCACCCTGAATCTTACCCTGTTCCGTCATCATAAGTGAGTTCATCTGAGCACCAACCTGATTTGGATGACACATTCCACATGTATGCTCATTTATCCATGAACTTCCAGGTGCCGGATAGTACTCTTTTGGACCTTTGTTTTCTTTAAAATATTTCACAGTGCCGTTATGAGCATATTTCAGACTTTTAGATTTTGGGTCTCCGCCATGACAAACAATACAGTCATTGCCTTTATGTCCGGCCTTTTCTGCAATTTTTAAAATTTCTTTCATCATATCAGAGTCTCTATCTCTGATATCTTCTATCCCTTTATGACAGACTATACACTGGTTTGCGCCAAAAAGAAATGATGATAATAGTAAAAATAAAAAAGCTGTTTTTATCATCAATTACTCTGGCTTATCTTTTGAAATTGCATCAAGAACACCATTTATAAATTTAGGTGATTGTTCTGTACCAAAAGCTTTAGTAATCTCTACCGCTTCATTAATTACGACAGCAGAATCAAGTTCACCAAAAAGTATCTCGAAAGTCGCTAGTCTAAGCGTAGCTCTTTCAATACTTCCAAGTCTCTCAAAATCCCAATCTTTCAGGTGCTCAATAATTGCTTTATCACAAGCTTCAAGATTTGCCATAACGCCGTCAAGAAGAGCTAATGCAAAATCTTTTTGTTTGTTACGAATTTTCTTCTCTTCTAAGATCTCATCTGTATGTTGGGCAATATTCCCATTACCTAAATCATAGGCATATAGCAGACTTACAACTGCCATTCTTGCATGATGTCTAGTAGCCATTAAAGGTTCTCATATAGATCGATCATCTCAATAACAGTAGTCATTGCTTCAAAACCTTTGTTACCGGCTTTTGTACCGGCTCTCTCTATTGCCTGTTCAATTGTATCAGTTGTTAAAAGACCAAATGAAACAGGTTTTTGGTACTTAAGACTCATTGTAGCAATACCCTTAGTAGCTTCAGCAGAAACATAGTCAAAGTGAGGTGTAGCACCTCTGATAACTGCACCCAAAGCACAAATCGCATCATATTTTCCACTTGATAAAAGTTGGTCAATTATCATCGGAAGCTCAAATGCTCCAGGGACTAATACATGTGTCAAGTCTTCTGAATTTCCGCCATGACGGTCAAATGCATCTTTTGCACCCTCAACTAATCTATCAACTATAAAGTGATTCCATCTTGTACTAACGATTGCAATTTTTTTACCATTAACTACTTTTAATTTGCCTTCAACTAACTTCATATTATATTTCCTTATTATTTAATTTCTTGAATTTTTTTAATTGTAGCTATCAGAGTCTCTAACTCATCAAGTTTTACCATATTTGGTCCATCACTAAGTGCTACGCTTGGGTCAAAATGCGTCTCCATAAAGAAACCGTCTACTCCGACTGCCGCTGCACCTTTTGCTAAGTATGGAACCATAGAACTATCTCCACCTGTCTTGCCATCTTGTGCCGTTGGCATCTGAACAGAGTGTGTTGCATCAAATATAACCGGTGCAAACTTTCTCATAGTCACTAAGTTTCTCATATCTACTACTATGTTGCCATATCCGAAAGAGTTTCCTCTTTCACAAAGAAACAGACCATATTTTTTAGAGTTCTCATAAGTCGCCTCTGCGCATCCTCTAGTTTGCAACACTTTCAAAACCGGGTACTCCATTGCATCACCGCTTAAAAACTGCCCTTTTTTGATATTTATAATTTTATCAGTCTTTGCACATGCCACAAGCAGGTCTGTTTGACGGCATAAAAAAGCAGGAATTTGCAACATGTCAACTACCTCCGCTACTTGAGCAACTTGAGTAGACTCATGTACATCCGTGACAATTTTATACCCAAAGTCATCTTTTACTTTTTGCAGAATTGCCAAACCCTCATCAATCCCAAGTCCGCGAAAACTCTCAAGTGATGTTCTGTTTGCCTTGTCAAAACTAGCTTTAAAAAAGAAATCAATAGAGTCATCTTCGTGATATTGCTCTAATGCTTTTGCAATTTTAAAAATATTTTCTTCACTCTCGATAACACAAGGTCCGGTTAGTAATGTCATTCTTTACCTTTTAAAAATAGAGAGAAATTATATCATAATGGTTTTAAGATAAAGTAACTTAACTAATTACTTGGCTCGTGCAACCATAATTCCAGCAAAAATGATAAGCGCAATTCCACATGTAGTTATCATATTAGGAAGTGAATCACCAAATAAAAGTCCGATTAAAATAGCAAAGACAATATTGCTATAACTTACTGCCCCTACTATTCCTGCCTTAGTTTCACCATAAGCCTTTGTCATATAGTATTGAGAAAGAGTTCCCAAAACTCCAAGTCCAAACACATAAACCCAGACAATTCCACTTGGCATAATAAACTTACCCAACATAAAATCAAGCTCTGACATGTAGAAATATTTTGACAGAAGAAAAAGGATAATTGGACCAATAGTTCCAACCAATGTAAAAGAGAGAACTATAGCTCTTGTATCGTAGTACTTTCTAAGCTCTCTAACAGATGTGTAAGCGAGTGCTGCTCCTACTCCGCTAAAGATTCCGAGTATGTCATACTTTGTAAATCCTATATCTGCCGGTTGAGCGATAAGCAATATTCCACCAAAACCAATAAATACGGCAAACCATGCACTAAGTGACAATTTTTCTTTTAAAAACAGCCATGCAAATATTGCTGTGAAAATTGGTGCTGTTTTACTAAAAGTAACCGCATCTCCGAGTGGAATATTTGCTATATTATAAAAATATGCAAGAAGTGCAATAAATCCCATCATTCCACGAAAAAAAAGTAAAAGAGGCTTCCCGCCTTGGTGAGTCATAGGCCTTTTATATGCGGCATAACCTATTATAATTACTCCAAATATATTTCTAAAAAAAACAACCTCCAGTGAACTCATATGCTCAGAGGCCAGTTTTGCGAATGCACCCATAATTGCAAACATAAATGATGCCAGAAGCATGTATTTTACGCCACTGTTTAATTCTTTGATTCGTCTCATAAGCGAAATTATAGCACTGTAACCTGAGTCTCTATAATTTACATAGTATTAAATTATGTTACAATGGACATAAAAATTAGGGCGAAGATGGGTTGTAGAGAACATTATGTATATATTCCTCTTCGAAATAGATATGTTCCAGCTCTTTTACTAGTAGCAATATTTGCTGTTTTTGCATACATAAATGTAGAACAAATAATTAATTCCATTGAAAATGATGCCGAAGTTATCAATACCAGTGGCCGTCAAAGAATGCTCTCTCAGAACCTAATACTCCTTGGATTAAAATATCTGAATGATACATCTCAAATAAACAAATTAAATTTAGAAAAAAATATAAATCTTATGAGAGAAACACATAAGCATCTTGTAAAAGAACACAACCCTCCTCAATTAAGAACCATTTATGATGATAAAAAATTATCTGTTAAACTTTACAATTTTTTAAATGAATTTGATGTTTACATTAAACAACCTTATGAAAAACTCATCACAGAGCTATCTGCCGACGCTCAAGTTTTACTTCCTCTACTCTCAGAAGCTGTAAAAGAGTATGAGAAAATAAATCATCTAAAAGTAAGTGAGTTGGAACAAAGACAGCTATTAATTCTGATTATTACAATTGTGCTATTGCTACTTGAAGCTATATTTATATTCTATCCGGCAAGTAAGCAGATAAAAAAATATACCGATGAATTAGAAAAGTTCAACAAGAATTTAGAGCAAAAAGTAAAAGAAGAAGTAGAGAAAAATAGAGAGAAAGAGAAGCAGATGATGCATCAATCAAGACTAGCCCAAATGGGAGAGATGATAAGCATGATAGCGCATCAATGGAGGCAGCCACTTGGTGCAATCGGTAGCATAAGTTCTACAATTGAAATAAAGGCAGCACTTGACTCATTAGATAAAGACAATACTATATATTATGCAAGAAAAATATCTAATTTAACACAGCACTTAAGTCATACTATAGATGATTTTAGAAATTTTTTTAAACAAGATAAAGAAAAAACATATTTTACCAGTGAAGCTCTTTTAGAAAGTATCGCCGTAATAATTGGCAGCTCGTTAAAATCCCATAATATCAACTTGATACAAGATCTGAATTGCAATTGTAATTTTAAAACATATACTAATGAGCTAAAACAAGTTGTTTTAAATCTAGTTAAAAATGCCGAAGATGCTCTAATAGATAATAAAGTTGAAAATCCTTATATTAAAATATATACTTTTTTGGATGCTCAAACATATGCTCTAGAAGTAAGTGATAATGCTGGAGGTATTGCTGAGCAAAATATTAATAAAATATTTGACCCTTACTTTAGTACTAAAACAGAAAAAAATGGAACCGGACTTGGACTATACATGAGCAAAACCATTATTCATGACCACTGTGGCGGTACTCTTGGTGTTTATAATGACCAAAATGGTGCTGTTTTTAAGATAACAATACCATTAGGGAACCTCTAAAAACCACTTCAAAAGTAGCCTAATATAAGATTCCCATTTTAATTTTTCAATTCTAACACATTTTCTGATTAATGCCTAAAAAACTGAATAGATTTCAAGTGAAAACTATGAAATCTATTCAATTTTCTTCTTCTTTTACATTATTTGTATCTTTTTATATCTTACAAGCTGTTCATATCTAAAGAGATTGTAGGTTAGATTTAAAAAACCAATATTGGATTCTATCCGTTCTAAACCTATGGAAGTCATATGAAGTGCATCATTCATTGAGTTAGTCATGAAGCCAAATACATGTTCTACTCTTACTCTTATTTTAGATTTCATTTTATTTGTAAGTTTTTGTTGTTCGTCTAATGGATTATTTCTGTAGCCTTTTTCATGGACATGACTAGTGATATTTTTGGCTTTAAGTTCTTCTTCTATTTTCTTGCTTCTGTAGGCACTGTCTGCATAGAGGATCTTATCATCTTCACTAATAATATTTTCCAACTCTGTTGAGTCATGAGGTGCAGCACTACTGACACTATACTCTGTGATAAGTTTAGTTTTCGCATCTGCATTGATGTGGTCTTTATATCCATAGTGACGCTCACTACTTTTGGTCATCCATCTTGCATCTGTATCTTTTTGAGAAAGCTTTGCAGGACTCTCTTTAAAGGACTCTGGAATGTTCCCATCTTTGATAGTTTTATTATCTTCTCTTGAGTTTCTTTGTCTTGGTACATCTACAAATGAAGCATCTACCATACTTCCCTCCCTTGCAATAATTCCATTATTTATTAACAAGTCTGCGAAGAGCTTAAATAATTTTTTAGATAGTTTTTTCTCTTTGAGGTTCTCTTTAAAGAGCCATATAGTCTTTTCATCTGGAACATTATCGCCTATCTGTAATCCTAGAAAGTCCAAAAATGATAACCTATCTTTTATTTGAAATTCTGTTTGCTCATCTGAAAGGTTATAGTATTTTTGCAAGATTATTATTTTAAACATCATTAGTTTATAAAGTTTCTGGTTATGAAACTTACACACGTCATATGGTGGTCTTCCTCCAGGTGCTTTAGGCTCAACATACAGAGCTGACTCAATTGGCTCTCTAAATATCTCCCAATTGATGACTTTATTTAGTTTGTGAAGAGGTGGTTGATGTTGGTTTATACCCTCAAGGGGCACCTCGTCTTCTCTAATTGAAATTCATAATCAAATAATCCTGCCATCTGTTCTCTCTTTTTTCTTTATTTTATCGGTTTTTCGGTTTAAAGCTGATTAGCTTGGGTTTTTAGAGGCGCCCATTATTCAATTAAATAGCTGCACTAATCCACAATTTAATTAAATAGCGTTATAATAGTTATATTAACTAAGGGAGATTCTTTGTCTTTACGTATTATATCTTTTATGTTGTATCTGCTCTTTATTGCCAACGCAGTTGCCGATACTAATGCCACATTCCAAGATTATATTGATGAAAAGCAAAAAAATATCTCAAAAAAAGTTGTTGATTGGTCTTATAATATTGACCAGGGGCTTAGTCGTTGGATTTATAATGCAGATGATGAGACCTATTGTGAAGAGAAAGAAGATAAGTTAAATGATAAACTTTTTGAAGATAAAGATGATTCAATCGATGAGTTTTTTAAAAGTGATAAATTTATTGATGAGACTATAAAAAGATTTGTAAGTCTTAGACTATATTCTAATTTTCAATCAAAAGAGTCAACAACATTTAACTATAAAATAAGACTACATGTACCTCTTACTAAAACCACAAAAAACATTCAACTTTTTATTGACAATGTTGAAGAAGATTATTTTACCGACACAACTGCTAATGACAATAACGAAGAACCTCCAAACGTTGGTGTTAGTTATTTCTCAGAAGATTACCATAAAATCAAATCAAAATATTCTATAGGTACTAGAGGACTGAATCCTTATGTTCGTGCCAGATACTATAGAGTTTTTGAATCTGGAAAATGGACAATAGAGCCTGCACAACAGTTTAAATATTCATTGAAGTACGAATGGCAGGAAGAAACATACTTATATTTTGATAGAAGACTAAATGAGTCTTCCCTCTTTAGAACTGCACTGAGTAGGGGAACAAGAGCTAATGTTGATGGAATGAATTACGGTCTTGGTTTTACTTACTATCACACAGCAAAAAGAGATGCTGGACTAAGTCTGTCACAATCTTTTTCGGGCAATACAAAATACAGAACAATCGACAAACCAGACTCATATTCTGGCATAAGTAATTACCAAACTGCAGCAAGTTGGCGTCAAAGTATTTGGCGTAAATGGTTTGTCTACGAAGTGCAACCAGCTATTAGTTTTCATAGACAATACGATTATGAACCAAACTACATATTAAACTTTAACGTAGAGCTTTATTTTGGAAACATTTAAACATATTTAATATAATATACATGTATATAGGAGAAGTTTAATGAGAAATATTTTAATACTGCTTTTATTGGTATGTTCTCTGTTTGCAGAGGGTTTTACAACACGCTATGATGTAAATGTTGGTATGTTTGGGAGAGTTGGGTATGCTGATCTTACATTAAAAGAAGACGGTGATAATTACGAAGCTAAGCTTTCAGCAATTATGGTTGGAATTGCAGCGGTACTTACCGGCAACTGGGTTGAAACTTTTACAAGTAGTGGGAAAATAATAGATGGCAGATATGTTCCAAATAAATTTGTAAAAACTCAGACAAGAACAACAAGAAGTAGAATTCAAACTTATTATTTTAATCACGACAAAAAAGAAATTAAACTTATTCAGGACAAAACAAAGGTAGTAAGTCATGCTAAGTTTAGTCCAGTAGATTTCAAAATATATTACGAAGATGTCAATGAAACATCTCATAAGGAGTTAATTTTAGATAATTATCTTCAAGATGATTCATTAAGTGCTTATTTTAACGCTAAACTAAACTGTAATGCCAAAAAAAAAGTTTACAACCTACTCGCAGTTGCTGCTCGTAATGACAAAAATAATGTAACTCTCTCCTACTTAGTAGGTCAAGAAAAAGAGTCTGCACTATTAAACTTTTCTAACGATATTAAAGATATTTACAACATACATGTGGAACCGTTTGATAAAGATGATGAGATAGTGGATGTACTTGTAGCTTTTGATAAAGATGGGGATATGAAAGAAGCTCTCTTAGGAGAAGTGTTTTGGATTGGAAAAATTACAGCTAATAGAGTTGAGAATAACATTACAAAAGAATAAATCTATTTATTTACTTCTATTTTCTATAATTATAAAACTAATAAAGGAAGATTATGGGAAATTTAATACTACTGGCAATTATAGGATACTTTTTTTACTGGATATTTAAAAGTTACTCAAGATATACAGCTTACTCTCAGGAAGCTTTCAAAAACTTTTCTGTTTCCAAAGAATCACTGCAAAAAAGTGACTTAGGTCTTTTTGTTGCACTTGTTGCAAAAGTAGCAAAAGCGGATGGGAAAGTTGATGCATTGGAAGCTCAGCTTATTGGCATAATGTTTGATGATATTTCAGCAGTTTTTCCAGAGCCACAAAAAACAAAAGATATTTTAAAAGACATTTTTGATGAGCACAAAGACAGATTTGACAACTTAGAAGAGGTTGCTCAAACCCTTGGGTCTGCTATTAAAAGAGATAGAGCGAAACAGCAACAATTTATGGGCTTCTTGATTCAACTGGCATTTATAGATGGAGAAGTTAGTAAAAGTGAAGATGAAGTCCTTGTAACAATTGCTCAGGCATTTGAGTTCGATCCAAATGCTTACCATGCTATTTTTGAGCAGTTTGAAAAAATGATGAAAAACATTCATCCAAAAGCAAATATTGCTGACGCTTACAAACTTTTGGGAGTAAGTGAAAGTGACGATATAAGTGTGATTAAAAAAGCATATAGAAAACAGATTAGAGAGTATCATCCTGATATCATAAAATCTCAAGGCAAAGATGAAGCATACATGCAAAAAGCAACTGCAAAAACTCAAGAGATAAACCAAGCCTATGAGATGATAAAGAAACACAAAAAATAATTGCACATGTCAAATAAGTACCTTATACTCTTTTTACTTTTTATTCAAAGTTTACAAGCTAGCGATACAAGTTCCCTGCTCTTTAACGGGAACTGCATTACATGTCATAAAGAGACAAAATCTGTTTCAGCACCGTCCGTAGTAGAATTTAAAAAAATATATTTCAGCGCATTTAGTAAAAAAGAGGATTTTGTCGAGTACATGTCGACTTGGGTACAAAATCCAAAAGAAGAGACTTCACTAATGCGTGATGCAATTAAGAAGTATAGTCTTATGCCTCATCTCTGTTTTGATAAAGAGACACTAATTGATATCTCTACTTATATATATGAAACAGATTTTACAAGGAGGGGCGGTAGATATTGGAGTAAATAATTCCTTTTTCTACGCTAGGAGTCTGTCGGATAAATAAATCTCTTCCAGCAAATATCTATTCCTAAAGTCAGTTTCATAAATACTAAACATTAAATTTAGGCGTATAACACTCCAAGTCACAGTTAACCTGCCTTGTATTAC
>JAKITC010000034.1 GCA_021648285.1 Sulfurimonas sp.
CTAAAAAATATTGACAGTTTAAGAAGCAGTGCACAAACAAGTTTAATACTAAGTATAGTGGCAAATATTGTTATTGTGTTGCTTGTACTTGGTTTTGGCCATATAGTTTCAAGCTCTTTGACAAAACGAATACTTTTATTCAAAGATGAGCTAAATGAAATACTTTTATTGGAAGATTTTTCTAAAAGAATTACGTATAGTGGAAGTGATGAGATAGCTGCAATACAAAGTGCAGCAAATAAGACTATTGAAAGTGCAGATAAGGCAATAAGTAAAGCAAAAAAAAGCCTTGCTGAATCAAATAAGCACGCAAAAGATAGTGAAACACAGTTAGAAAAGAATAGATTAACACTCGCTTTAACTGAACTTTTAAGTGATGGGGCAACTTCTGGAGTGAAAGATGTTCAAGAGGGTATCGTGAATAATATGACATCTCTACAGGAGATAAATGACAAAAATGCAGAGACAGAAGGTACGGTTGCTGAAGTTAAAGAATCAACGGCTCAAATGGGAGAATCATTAGTAAGTATCTCGTCAAAAATGAATGATAGTCGAGAAAACTCAGAACAATTAACTAGCAGTGTTAACGAAATTACAAATGTTATTGCACTGATTAAAGATATTTCTGAACAAACAAACCTTCTTGCTTTAAATGCTGCAATTGAAGCGGCAAGAGCAGGAGAACACGGCAGAGGTTTTGCCGTTGTTGCAGATGAGGTTAGAAAATTGGCAGAGAGAACTCAAAAAGCTACAAGTGAAGTTGAAGTAAATATAAACTTGCTTAAACAAAACAGTATGGCAATGCAAGAATTCTCAGAGCATATGGATAGTGAAATAGCAATATCAGTGGATAAGCTAGAGAATTTTAACAGTAGTTTTGGTACTCTCATAGATGGAGCAAATGTTATAAAAGATAAAAACAGCCAGATATCTAATGAGATGTTCGTAAACCTTGCTAAACTAGATCACATAGTATTTAAGTTTGGCGGATACGATACAGTCTTTAAAAATAATCCAGATGCTGCCTTCTCTTCACATGTTGATTGCAGATTTGGTAAGTGGTATAGCGGAGAAGGCAAGGCAGTATATGGGAGAACAGACTCTTTTACTAAGCTAGATACACATCATAAAGCTGTACACGATAATATTAAAAAGCTTCCATCGTACATTAAAGGCGGCTTGATAGAAAATTCTGATCAAATCATAACTGCTTTTAAAGGTGCAGAAAAGAATTCTAGAGAGCTTTTTAATTTACTGGATAATATGGTAAATGAAGTTTAGACAATGATTGTTTTTTGACAAAATTACTATTTAATGAAATATTGCTATAATTGCGTCTAAATGTAGATAATGGAGCAGTAGATGAGCGAAATGAAAAGTGCCATGGATAAATCAACACCATGGAGAATATATAGATATTATTTCTTTGCTTTTTTAACGGTTTTGGCTTTAATTGTACCTTGGATACAGGTAAATGAGAGCTATTTTTTCTTGCTCAGTTTTGATAAATTAAAACTTCATCTTGCTTTCGTTGAGTATGATATGCAAGAGTTATATCTTTTACCATTTTTACTTATGATACTTTTTCTTGGTATATTTGGAATGACTGTTATGGGTGGTCGTGTTTTTTGTGGTTGGATTTGTCCGCAAACAATTTTTAGAGTTATCTATCGTGATTTGATTGAGACAAAACTATTGCGTCTTAGAAAGCGGATTAAAAATAAACAGCTTGAACCTGATATGAGTAAATTAGAAAATAAGATAAAGAAGGCTGTTGCAATATCTATTTGGATAATACTCTCTTTAGTTGCAAGTGCCAACCTGGTGTGGTATTTTATTCCGCCAGAGGACTTTTTTACCTATCTTCAAAATCCGATGGATCATACAATTATTTTTGGAACAGTTCTCTCTTCAGCATTGTTTCTCATTTATGACATAGTATTTTTACAAGAGGATTACTGCATCTATGTTTGTCCATATTCTAGAGTACAGTCAGTTTTATATGATGACAACACAGTTATGGCCCTTTATAATACGAATAGAGGGGGACATATTTACGATGAACATAAAGTCAAACAATTTACAAAGCAAGAAGATATTCAGGTCAATGAGCCTCATGCTGAGTGTACTGCATGTGAGAGTTGTGTAACTGTCTGCCCGACACATATTGATATTCGCAAAGGTTTACAGTTAGAGTGTATCAACTGTTTAGAGTGTGTAGATGCTTGTACTGTTGTTATGGGTAAACTTGGAAAGCCATCGCTGGTTACTTGGTCTAGCGATTATGAGATGATAGATCAAAAAGGTAAAACAAAATATTTTCGTCCAAAAGTGATATTTTATATAATTCTTTTAATTGCTACAATAGTTGGCATGGGAGTTATGGGAAGCACAAAAGAGCATATGCTCCTCAATATAAATAAAGAGAATCGTCTCTATTCTGTTAAAAAAATGGGTGATAGTAGAATCAGAGTAGATAATGCTTATGAGTTTTTATTGCAAAATACTGAAAATACAGAAATGAAATTCTTTTTTGAAGTTAGTTTACCAAAAGATATTAAGGGTAAGATAGAGATATTTAAGCCTAAAAAAGAGTTTACTGTCGTTCCACATGTTAAAAAGAAAAAGATTGTTGTTTTAAGAACCTATGATATGTTAGCAGATGATAGCAGGCATGACACTGTTATTCCAATTACAATAAGAGCATACGCTTTAGGGCATGAAGACAAGATAGTGGTGTTTAGAAAATCTACTTTTACATACCCTCGTGCAGACATTATAGAAGGTGCAAAATAATCTCAATTTGGCACTGAAAATAAAAGTATAATAAAAGATAAGCATTTTTGTGATATAATTCTCACATTGACTAGTAAGGATTTATATGCCATTTTCAGCTGAGAATAGGAAAGGTACCATTAGCGGTGTTGTTTTTGTAGCAATTTTTGCAGCAGCAGCTACCATGGTATCAGATATTGAGTTTATAAAAGCTCTGGGTATTTCACCATTAGTTATTGGTATAGTAATGGGTATTTTTTATGCTAATACACTTCATAATCAGACACCTGGAGCATGGGCTAGTGGGATTACTTTTTCTGGTAAAAAAATATTACGTTTTGCAATTGTATTTTATGGTTTTCGTATAACATTTCAACAAATAGCTGAGGTTGGGCTAGAAGGTTTTTTGGTTTCTTTAGTAATGCTTTCTACTACATTTATACTTGGAACTTGGGCTGGACATAGATTTTTTGGTATGGAAAAAGACACATCTATGCTTATATCATCAGGTGCTTCTGTGTGTGGCGCAGCAGCAGTTTTAGCAACAGAGCCCGTTTTAAAAGCAGAAGAACATAAGACTGCTATTGCTGTTTCTATGGTTGTTTTATTTGGAACAATTTCAATGTTTTTATACCCGGTTTTATATACTGCTATAATTGAACCAGCTACTGGGTTTTTGCATATGACACCAAAAGAATTTGGTATTTATGTTGGTGGTACTATTCATGAAGTTGCACAAGTTGTTGCTGTTCCGGCATCAATCCCTGGAGCTCCTGATGACATGGCGAATTCTGCTGTAATTGTAAAGATGACACGTGTGATTATGATCGCTCCAATGCTTATCGTATTAGGTATTTATTTGTCATATGCGGCTAAAAAGACTGGTGGAGAATCGAGTGTAGTTAAATTGGTTGTTCCATGGTTTGCAGTTTATTTTGTTGGTATGGCAGGATTTAACTCTTTACAGTTAGTTCCATCAAATATTGTTTCAGTTATTAATGAAATAGATACTTTTTTACTTACAATGGCAATGACAGCACTTGGGATGGGTACGAGATTTGCAAAATTTAAAGGACTTGGTTTAGCCCCAGTCTATACTGCTGGATTACTTTTTATATGGTTAGTTTTAGGTGGATTTGTCGTAACTAAATTGATTACGAGTATATTATAAATATATATTTTAATAAAACTATATAAAGAAAAACTATATAATAGAGCTATAAATCTGTATATAGGAGCCAAAAGATGTCGTACTTACCAAATACACTCAACTCTTTTTGGCTCTGGAGAGAAGTATCTTCAAAATTGGGTGTCTCAAATCCAGTATATAAATATTGGAAAAACACACCTAATTTAAAATTAAATAACAAATATTTATTTGTACAAAAAAATACCTTACCTCAAAAACATGAACATGTAGAGAAGATTTTAACTGATCTCTCAGGGCACTTACCAATAAAATATGCATCAGACAGACTGCATGTAAATGAGCATATATTCTCCTATGAAAAAATGAAACTTTATAAAGAATTTGAATATAAGTTTGTCGAAGATGTTAAATTTGTAAATATCAAAAAATTTTTTACAGAATTTGGGATAAAAGTAAATAAAAATTCGATAATCCAGTTAGGCAAAATGAAAGATTTAGAAATAACTGCTGATTCTACATTTTATAATTTGAAAAATGATTATGGGATAGTGGTCTACGAATAATGAACACATTTTTTATAGAGTTTCGTGACCCGCTTTTTGGGATTATAATATTTTTTGTTCTTATTTTTATAATAACATTTTTCTCGTATTGGCTTGCAAGGTTTAAGAAAAAAGAGGATTACAGGCATCTTGATAGGTTTTTAAAACAGTTTAGTACACTGCCGTCTAAAAATGAGCTGAAAGTGTTGATTACCAAAGGTGAACTTTCTGAAAAATCATGGATTCTGCTTGCACACTCCTATACAAAAAATGGTAACTTTGAAAAGAGTATCGAAATATATAATGAACTATTAAAAGTAGGGGATAAAGCAAATTATAGAGATACTCTATTTTTACTTGGAAAGACTTACTTTAAAGCAGGTTTTTTGGAGCGTGCAAGACAAATATTTTTAGAGATGCTCAAAAATAATCCTAGAACTCCACAGGCATTGAATTACTTACTTTTAATATATGAACATATGAGAGATTATAGCTCTGCACTAGATATATTGGAACCACTGGATGAGTTAAAAAAAGATATAAAAATTGACAGTGCTTACTTAAAATCCATGCTGCTTTTAAATGATTTAGATATATCAACAGAGACAAAAGTGAATGAATTGCTTGAGATATATAAGAGCACAAATCGATTGACATATCTTACTTTTGAGTATATATTTCGTGTTAATCCCAAGGTAGCATGGAAGAATTTTGACAACTCTAAGGTCGAGCTTTTAGTTGATATATTGTGGAATATTGATAAAAAAGATTTAAATTTTGATATAATAATGCAAAATAGCTATTTAAGAGAGCTTTATACAGCTAAAGGGTATATCCAAGAGGCTGACAAAAGCTCTACTTTTGAGCTTGATGTGCTTATAAATCTAAACAAAAGCGTAAATGCTACGCTTAGCTTTGAATATATTTGCGATAGTTGTAAACAGGTTTATCCTTTTGCATTTAATCGTTGCAGTACTTGTCACTCAATAGACACATCAAGAGTTGAGCTTAGCTTGACAAAAGATTATCACAAGGATTTCAGTGAAGAAAATAACTCTTTTCAGTGATGGCAGCGCTTTAGGAAATCCAGGTCCAGGTGGCTATGGAGTTATTCTTAGGTTTGGAGATAAAGAAAAAGAGATATCCGGCAGCGAAGCTCATACGACAAATAATAGAATGGAACTTTTGGGTGCCATAGAGGGCTTAAGAGCCCTTAAAGAATCGTGTGAAGTTGATATAGTGTCAGATTCATCTTATGTTACAAAAGGCATAAACGAGTGGCTCTCAGGCTGGATAAAAAGAGATTTTAAGAAAGTTAAAAATATAGATTTGTGGAAAGATTATATAGAGGTATCGAAGATTCATAAAGTAAATGCTATATGGGTTAGAGGGCATGACGGTCATGAAGAGAATGAGAGATGTGATCAACTGGCACGCACAGAAGCAGAAAAAATGAAAGAGTCATTAAATGAATAAAAAAATAGAGACCTTAGAGGAAATCTTAGATTACAAATTTAAGAATAAGAAGCTCATTATCGAAGCGCTGACACATAAAAGTCATAAGCAGCCCTACGACAATGAGCGACTAGAGTTTCTAGGCGATGCAGTTTTAGATTTGATTGTCGGGGAATATTTATACACTAAGTTCCCTAACTCAGATGAAGGTAAGCTTTCAAAAATCAGAGCATCACTAGTTAATGAAACAGGCTTTGATAAGTTGGCTCGTTCAATCAATCTTGGTGAATATATATATCTTTCAAATGCGGAAGAAAATAATGGCGGAAGAGAAAAACCATCTCTTTTATCAAATGCTTTTGAAGCGGTAATAGGTGCTATTTATCTTGAGTCAGGTCTAAAAATAGCTCAAGAAATAGCAATACTTATAATTGAAAAAAATCATAAAGATATTTCGTTAGATTCTCTGTTTAGAGATTTTAAAACTACTCTTCAGGAGTTAACACAAGCTAGATATGGACAAATTCCAGAGTATAAAGTAATTGCCAGCCGTGGACCTGACCATAAAAAAGAGTTTGAAGTGGCTGTAATAATAGAAGAAAAAGAGTATGCAAGAGCTATAGGCAAGAGTAAGAAAATTGCACAACAAGAGGCTGCAAAACTAGCAGTTGAGTTGTTAAAAGAATCAAAATGATTCCTCTCGCCAAAGGCGTAGCTTCAGTGACTGAATGCAATCTGGACTTGTTCAGATTGTATGAGATTATAAATAGTAAGGAATCCAAGTGAATAGTTTTGGACAAAAGTTAAAATTTAGTACTTTTGGAGAGTCTCATGGCCGTGCGATTGGATGTATTCTTGATGGTGTTCCTGCTGGATTAGAGATAAACGAAGAGTTTATTCAATCTGAACTAGACAGAAGAAAGCCTGGCAAGAGTGAGTTTGAAACTGCAAGAAAAGAAGATGATAAAGTAGAGATTTTAAGTGGTGTATTTGAGGGTAAAAGCAGTGGTACACCAATCGCTATGATTATATATAATACAAATCAAAAATCAAAAGACTACTCAAACATAAAAGATGTGTTCCGTCCGGGACATGCTGATTTTACTTATTTTCATAAATATGGCACGAGAGATTATCGTGGCGGCGGAAGAAGCTCTGCTAGAGAGACGGCAGCCAGAGTTGCAGCAGGTGCTATCGCTAAACTGATGTTAGCAGAGTTAGAAGTTGAAGTCTTTAGCGGTATATGTGAAGTAGATGGCATAAAGTCAAACTCACATGATTATGAATATGCTAAGAAAAGTATAATTTATGCACTTGACTCAGATGCTGAGGAAGCACAAAAGAGTGCCATTATAAAAGCTAAAAATGAGCATGACTCGGTCGGCGGGGTTTCACGTGTGCTTATAAAAGGTACACCGATAGGCTTGGGTCAACCACTTTATTATAAGCTAGATGCAATTTTAGCAGATGCTATGATGGGCATTAATGCTGTTAAAGCTGTTGAGATTGGTGATGGAATACTAAGTTCTTCATCTTTAGGTTCTTCAAATAATGATGAAATAAGAGCAGATGGATTTGAAAGTAATCATGCTGGTGGAATATTGGGTGGAATCAGCAATGGAGATGATATTATTATGAATGTATACTTCAAACCAACACCATCAATATTTAAAACACAACATACAGTAACTACTGCAAACGAAGAGGTTGATTTTGTTTTAAAGGGCAGACATGATCCATGTGTTGCGATAAGAGGAACAATAGTTTGTGAAGCGATGGCCGCATTAGTCATAGCCGACATGTTACTTCTTAATATGGGGTCAGAAATGGATAGAGTTACGAAATACTATAGATAGAGGATAACCTTATGGCTGTTACAAAAGATAAAAGTTCTGACGAGTGGCACTTCTCTTCAAGTCAGTATATACTGAGTGAAACAGATGAAAAAGGCATCATCATATACGCCAATGATATTTTTTGTGAGATTGCCGGATACACAATTGATGAACTAATAGGTAAACCTCACAATATTGTAAGACATCCAGATATGCCTCGAATTGCCTTTAAGGGTCTTTGGGATGATGTTCAGTCTAAAGGTTTTTGGACAGGAATAGTAAAAAATCTTAGAAAAGACGGTGGCTTTTACTGGGTTCATGCTACGGCTATGAGAAAAGTTCACCAAGATGGCAGTGTGACATATCTATCTGTTAGAAGGGTTCCAAACAGATCTGATGTAGAATCATGTATTTCTTTATATGCAGAGCTTAAATCAAAAGAGTAGCAATAGTTTAGCTGCTTTTACTCTTTTTGCTCAATTTTACTTTTTGCTGTTTTTATAGCATTACCAAGAGCAGATTTTGCTACACCCCAAGCCTGTATTCCCATTCTCTTAGCTTCTTTTACCGTCTCTGATTGAAGTGCTGTATCTGCTGTCTTTACTGCCGTTTTAGCTAAAGCAGAAAATCTGTTTTTCATTACTAACGCAGTCTCTTTGGACATATAAACTAACTCTTCAAGGTCATAGTGCATTTTCTTATTGATATCAATAAGAATTTTTCTAATACTTGGAGTGGTCTCATTAGCTTGAGTTTGAACAACCTGTAAAAAGAGAGTGTCAGTTTGACTTAAATCTTCCATAATGGTGTCATAATCCTCTATTAGTATATGTTTTGCTTCCAGGGGCATGAAGGCTAGTCTCTTTTTAAATCTATCAATAGAGTGAAGAAGACCTGCTCTCATTCCTCTAAGTGTTGCTTCTAATATCTCTTCTGAGATATTAGGTGTTGCTTCTGCGATGTCTATTGAAGAGTGCAGGATGGTTGAGAGAATTTTTCTAATCCTTATAGTATTAAGAGTTCCCTCTTTGATAGTTTGATACGTTAATTCCTTTATAACTTCCTCAATAGTCTCATTTGCTTCACTGTCTTTTGATTTTTCCAAAGCTGTAATAATAGCAGATTCAACTGTCTCGCCAAGCAGATCAAATAGATCAATATTTTGAAGTTTGGCTTGATGAAGTTTAGAGACAGTTGGAGTGTCATCTTTATCTAGAGTGCTTTCTATTGCATTAAAGACACTGTATTTAGCCTCTTGAAGTTCATTAGATTTTCTCTCCAAGCTTCGCTCTATCTGCTCTTTTTTAACTATGAGTTCTTCAAGCTCACCATGCAATTTTTTTGTCTCAATATCTACTATCGTCGATGTAAGAGCTTTGATTTCATGAAGATTAAGTTCATTTATATGAATATTCTGTTCGTTGGAAGCAAGTTCAATAACTGAAGTGACTCTCTTGTCTAAACTTCTAAATTTATTGTTATATAGGCTTTTAAAATTCTCTTCTAATTTTTCTAAATTCATAATAAATCCTTTTTTTAAAGTATCATCTTTATATTTTGATGTTGTTTTAGTGCTTCATAAATGAAATTCCTGTCATCCTCATTATGTACAATCATATCCAAATTCATGCTAATATACTTACCGCCTTTGGAATTTTTTGAGTGAGTAAGAGTGTGAGTCCTCTCTTGTATAACATCATGTATAGCTTTTTCAAGAGCTTCTTTTTCACCTGCTATAAGTTTGTAAGACCAAGAGCATGGATAAGAGAGCTCTAGCTTTTCATCTCTAGCGTTTATAATCTCCACTTTTGCCTCCTGATTTTTTTTCAAGTTGTACATGTCGAATGACCATTCCCTTATCAATCGCTTTGACCATGTCATAAATTGTTAAAAGACCTATGCTTGTTCCCGTGAGTGCTTCCATCTCAACACCGGTCTGTCCAGTTAATTTAGCTGTAACTGTTAGTTTAAACCCTGGAAGCTCTGCTAACTCCTCAACATCACAGTTAATACCACTTAGGTTTAAAGGGTGACACATAGGAATTAAATCACTTGTCTTCTTAGCACCCATAATAGCCGCAATAACTGCTGTTTGAAGGACTGGGCCTTTTTTTGTTTTTTCAGTTACGATAGCGTCATATGCATCTTGGCTCATCTCTATTACACCACTAGCCACTGCTACTCTAGTTGTTTGATTTTTGTCTGACACATCGACCATCTTCGGCCTTTGGTTTTCATCCAGGTGCGTTAAATTCATAATTGTTTTCTCTTTACTTTGTTTCTATTATTATAGCAGAAGTAAAGAAATCTAAATTTTAGTTTTTAGTTCTCTTTTTATTTTCTAAATAGATGATTTTTAAATTTTTTAAAAGTTTTCTTTATAAGATTTTCTGGGCATTCATCAACATTTCTCCAGATGCCGGCTTTTAAATTAGCTTTAATGCCTCTTGATATTCATGAGGATGATTTAAGTTTAGGAATGGTTTTTCATCATTAAATTCTACAAAATTTGTATTTGATGATTTAAGTAGAAATTCAAGTTTATGATTATCGTCTTTTAACATGTCAATAAATTTGTTTTGAAGTGAACGGTGATAGATTCCACACATTGGCTGAATGCCAGATGTTGTTTTTGCAACCGTAGCATCTACATGTAAAGAATCTATTTCTATGATTTTGTTTATTTCATTTTCTCCTATAAAAGGAGAGTCAACACTAATTGCAAAAAAAGAGTTTTCATTTAGTTCATCATAGATTGCAATAAACCCAGCTGTTGGAGCATAAGTAGAGTTTGTTTTTACATCTTCAATATAGTTTGTTTTAAAGTCAAACTTGCTTTTGTCTTTACATGAGATATATACGGTTTTGAATATTTTATTTAGTCGAAAGAGTTGAAATTGAGTAAGTGTGTCAAAGTCTCCAAAAGGAAGAAGAGATTTGTCTTCTCCCATTCTAGAACTTTTTCCACCTGCGAAGATGACACAAGGTATGTCTAGCATATTAGTTTTTATTTAGGGAAGCTTCGATTCTTCTATTTTGAGCAAGACCTTCAGCTGTATCGTTTGAAGCAACAGGAGTGCTTTCACCTTTACCTATTGCTGTAACTCTATGTGCTTCTATACCATATTCAATTATAAGATCCCTTACGGCATTAGCTCTATTCTCAGAGAGTATTTGATTATCTAATTCACGACCGATGCTATTTGTGTGACCAATAATTTGTGCGGTAAAGTTTGAGCGAGTTGTTAAAAAGTTTGCAAATTTCTTTACTCTTAGCTTAGAAGCTTCATCAACAACATATGAGTTGTTTTCAAAGTTTACATGTAGATTTACTATTTTTGTACAGCCATCTCTATCTACAAGATTGCCTGTAGGAGTAGTTGGACACTGATCAATAGAGTTTAAAACACCATCATTGTCATCGTCTCCATCAACTTTACAACCTTTTGCATCAACTGTAGTTCCTGTAGGAGTAGTTGGACACTGATCAATAGAGTTTAAAACACCGTCATTGTCATCGTCTCCATCAACTTTACAACCTTTTGCATCAACTGTAGTTCCTGTAGGAGTAGTTGGACACTGATCAATAGGGTTTAAAACACCGTCATTGTCATCGTCTCCGTCAACAGGGACAGGAACAGATTGTGATTTCGGACCAAACGCAAAGTTTATACCAGCTAACATAGCAAGATTGCTGTCCCATCTGTTGTCATTATTTTTCAACATGTAGATAGCTTCTAGTTTTAAAGCGATACTATCAGTGAATGGAATCTTTGCTCCGGCACCAACATCAAAAAAGATACTCTCTTTGTTTTCAAATAGGTGTCTGTCCATTGTCTCATAACCGACACCTACTTTTGCTAACGGAATTATATTTCCTATGGCATCATATTCATGAACACCATTTACAGCAATACGGTAGATGTCCGTACTAATATTAGAGTTTTCATAATCAGAATCAGTGTATAAAATACTAAGCTCTGGTTTTAGAAGTGAATCACAATCATTGTATTGAAACTCAGCTCCTACAAGAAACTGATTGTCTAAATTTAAATTTCCCTCTGCTATGTTGTACCCAACAACTGGTGTAATCTCATATTTATAATCTTGAGCGATTGCCATGCTTCCTAGTAGTGCTGGAATAAGTAGTAGCTTTTTCATTATTATTTTCCTTTTTGCTTGCGAATAATATCTTACACATGTATAAGATAGTCTTGTTATTATTTATTAAAATATATTTTAAGTTTTTTTTAATTATCTAGGGTCGGTAATATATCCGGTAATAGCAGATATTGCTGCAACAGCAGAGTTTGCTAAATATACTTTAGATGAACGAGAACCCATACGACCTACAAAGTTACGGTTTGTTGTTGAGACCGCTACTTCATTGTCACCAAGAATACCCATATATCCGCCAAGACAAGCTCCACATGTAGGATTACTAACTACTCCGCCGGCATCGATAATAATATCCATATATCCAAGTCTATAAGCTTCTTTTAGGATTTTTTGAGTTCCAGGAGTTACGATTAGACGAACATCCTCATGAACTTTTTTATCTTTTAAAATTTCTGCAGCAGTTTTTAAATCGCCTAATCTACCGTTTGTACAACTACCGATGAAAGCCTGATCTATTTTAATTTTATCACTAACTGCTTTAGTAATAGAGTGACCGTTTGATGGTAAAAATGGGTATGCGATAACCGGCTCAAGATTTGCAACATCTATTTCTAATATCTGCACATATGAAGCGTCTGCATCAGAGTAGTGAATGCGAGGTTCGCGAGCTAAATCTTTATCAGCCAAAAACTCTTTAGTAATATCATCATAAGCAACAATTCCACTTTTTGCGCCCGCCTCAATAGCCATATTACACATAGAAAATCTATCATCCATATTTAAGTGCTCAATTGTGCTGCCTGTGAATTCTAAAGTTTTGTATAGCGCTCCATCAACACCAATCATACGGATAATTTCTAGAATGATATCTTTACCTGTTGTGTATTTGCCAGGTTTTCCGCTAAGAACCACTTTGATAGACTCAGGAACTTTAAACCAATTACCGCCCGTTATCATTGCAAATGCCAAGTCTGTTGAACCCATTCCGGTTGAGAATGCTCCAAGAGCACCATGAGTACATGTATGTGAATCTGCACCGATGATAACATCGCCGGGAACTACAAGACCTTTTTCTGGTAAAAGTGCATGCTCTATTCCCATGTCTTTTTCATCAAAAAAGTTTTTTAGTTTATGCTTCTTTGCAAAATCACGGCTTATTCGAGCTTGATTTGCAGAAGCTATGTCTTTCGCAGGAATAAAGTGGTCAAGTACAATGGAAAAACCATCTGGATTCGCCAGTTTTTCAGCACCGCTTAGATTAAAAGCACTAATTGATATAGGACTAGTAATATCATTTCCGATAACCATGTCGATGTCTGATCGGATGATTTCTCCGGCAAAAATTTGACGTCCGACATGCTCAGAGAATATTTTTTCTGTTATAGTTTGAGACATAAATGAACCTTTAAATATATAAGTAATTTTGCGATTATACCATTTAACTTTTAAAGTTAAGATGATATCATTAGGCAGTTAGTTGTAAATATTTAATTAATTTTAATATTATAGAAATTTAATATAAATCCAATGCATAAAAAAGGATGGAAACAATAAAGCCCATAGATATAATAAAGTACTCTAAAAGTATTAACGTTTTATATGCAGAAGATAATAAAATTCTACGTGATGTTATGGAAGACTTGTTAGAACATTATTTTGATAATTTGGATATTGCTGAAGATGGGCAGGAAGCTTTAGAAATGTACTTAAAAATGCATAATAAAAAAGCACCGTATGATTTGATAATAACGGATATAAATATGCCTAATATGAATGGCATAGATATGAGTAGAGAAATATTAAAAGTAGAGCCTTCTCAGAAAATTATAGTAGTAAGCGCGTATTCTGAGTATATAACTAGTCTCAAAGAGATTGGCATAACAGAAATCTTAAGTAAACCTATTCAGTATAAGGAATTATCAAATTGTATTTTTGAGATTTCAAAAGAAATTTATGATAATAATCTTGCAAAAATAGAGTAAAATCTAACTTTTAGATATTATATTTTATAGCTTTTTTCAAGTATTCTGTTGAGCAAAAAAACATTGCCGTAAAGATAGGATTGAGTTTTACGCTATTGTCTTCAATACTTTCAAAGACCTTAAAATTAAATCCAGCTCCGTTTTCAGCATTGTTAGGCGTAATAATAAACTCTATTGGCGCTAAAGTTTTCACCATATTCAATATTTTCTTTTTCTTTTTCTCGCTATCATTTTCAAGTATATTGAAGTCTGGACCTTCCGAACTTTTGTGAGAACGGATAACATCTTCTAAAATATCAAGCTTATCTTTAAATACAATTTTGTTCCATCTTATACTTGCTTCATTTGACTCTATTTTACAACCACTATGCATAAGCGCATTTGGTTTTTTTTCTTTCATTGCTTCGAGCAGACCAAGTAAAAAATTTGTTCCACCAATTGAATCGGCACTCTTTTTCATCAAAAGATGAATTAATGCCTTTGTATCATTACTCTGTTTGTCGAAATTACACATATATATTCCTATTTTTAATATAAAATTGTTTTAATAAATATAATTATAGCTTAAATTATTTATAAATACAGTTTCATTTAAGCTTATCATAATAAGAAAACCATTATTATATCAAAAGTAAAACAAGACAGAATTTGTCTTAATTTAAAAATAACTCAAAAAAATGAGGGAAAATATGCAAGTTTATTTAGATAATAATGCTACGACTATGGTTGATCCTTTAGTTGTAGAAGTGATGTTGCCATTTTTTAGTGAGATTTACGGTAATCCTAACTCACTTCATAAAATTGGAACTGCTTCGCATCCGGCTATTAGCAAAGCAATAGATCAAGTATATACTGCTTTAAATGCTGCAGATGCTGATGATATAGTCTTTACATCATGTGCAACAGAGTCAAACAACTGGGTGCTGCAGTCTGTTTTTATAGATCATGTCCTTAATAGTGATAAAAATCATATTGTAACAACTGAAGTTGAACATCCGTCTATTCTTTCTACATGTAAGTTTTTAGAAGAGCAGGGAGTAAAGGTTACATACCTTCCAGTTAATGGTCAAGGTGTAGTAGAAGCTGAAACTGTAAAAGCATTTATCACCGATAAAACAGCTTTAGTATCTGTAATGTGGGCTTCTAATGAGACAGGAATGATTAATCCTATTGCTGAGATAGGTGAAATCTGTAAAGAAAAAGGCGTACTTTTTCATTCAGATGCTGTTCAAGCTGTTGGTAAAATACCGGTTGATTTACAAAGTGTACATGTAGACTTTGTTTCAATGTCAGCACATAAGTTTCACGGACCAAAAGGTGTAGGTGCTCTTTACATCAAAAATTCCCAAGCTCTTTCTCCACTAATGCACGGTGGTGAGCATATGGGTGGTCGTCGTTCAGGTACTCTAAATGTTCCAGGTATTGTTGGTATGGGTAAAGCAATAGAGCTTGCAACTACAAACATAGAAGAGACATCAGCAAAAATCAGAGTAAAAAGAGATCGTCTGGAAGATGCAATCTTAGAACTAAGTGATACTTTTGTTGTTGGTGACCGAGACAACCGTACACCAAACACTATCTTGATCTCTATCAGAGGTGTTGAGGGTGAAGGTATGCTTTGGGACTTAAACAATGGTCAAATTGGAGCATCAACCGGTTCCGCATGTGCAAGTGAAGACTTAGAAGCAAATACTGTTATGCTAGCAATCGGTGCTGACAATGAGTTGGCTCACACAGGTATTCGGCTAAGTCTTAGTCGTTTTACAACCGATAGTGAAGTTGATTATACAATTACACATTTTAAAGATGCAGTTGCAAGACTTAGAGCTATTTCAAGCTCTTTCGCAATACAAAAACCAACAGAGGGCGGAGAAGTTCAGGAATGCGAGTTACACCATCATTAACAAGTTAATGATGGCGCCGATACATTTAATTGAAACGATACTTGAGCAAAGTTCAAGTATCTACGCCAGGCGCTAAGCCACTAAAGCTAGCTTCTTTCGAAGCAGAGTTAAATGTTCAAGAGCACAAGGTACGAGGGCTTGACGCCGAGTCAAACCAAGGGTTAGCAAGACGAGCGTTAAGCGAAAGGCAAATTTCTTTGCTTTTTGTAGCTCTATTTCATTGAAATTTTTTTCGTATATGCTAAAAGCATAGAAAAAGATGGTTAAAAATAAATTAAAGGAAAATATTATGGCAAAAGATGATTTATTAGGCGCTTCTCTTTGGGACGCTTACTCAAATAAAGTAACAACTCTTATGAACAATCCTCAACATCAAGGTGAAATCTTTGAAGGTGAGGCTGAAAAACGCGGTAACAAACTAATTGTTGCTGATTTTGGTGCAGAATCTTGTGGTGATGCTGTACGTCTTTATTGGGAAATTGACCCAAAAACAGATATTATTATAGATTCAAAATTTAAAAGTTTTGGCTGTGGTACAGCTATTGCAAGTTCAGATGTTATGACTGAACTTTGTATTGGTAAGACAGTTCAAGAAGCTGTAAAAATTACAAATATTGATGTTGAGTTTGCTCTTCGTGATGACCCCGAGACACCGGCAGTTCCACCTCAAAAGATGCACTGTTCAGTTATGGCTTATGATGTTATCAAAAAAGCTGCCGGACTTTACATAGGTGTTGATGCAGAAAGCTTTGAAGAAGAGATTATCGTTTGTGAATGTGCGCGTGTTTCTTTGACAACTCTTCAAGAAGTAATTAAACTTAATGACTTAACAACTATTGAGCAGATAACTGATTACACAAAAGCCGGTGGGTTCTGTAAATCTTGTATTAGACCGGGCGGTCATGAAAAGAGAGAGTACTATCTTGTTGATATTCTGGCTGATACTCGTAAAGAGATGGATGAAGAGAAGATGAAAGCTGCTGCTGATGCCGGCGGAAGTGCTAATTTTGAAGATATGACACTTGTTCAGCAAATTAAAGCTATTGACGCTGAGATTGATGAGTCAATTCGTCAGTTCTTAGTTATGGATGGTGGAGATATGGAAGTAATCGATATTAAATCAAGCGATGAGTATATTGATGTTTATATCAGATACTTAGGTGCTTGTAACGGTTGTGCTTCTTCTTCTACCGGTACACTTTATGCAATTGAATCAACTTTAAAAGAGAAACTGTCTAAAAAGATTAGAGTTCTACCGATTTAATTAGTTCGTCATTTCTCGTCATTCCGTGCTTGACACGGAATCTAGTTATTCAATTTAGATTCTGAATTAAATTCAGAATGACGGTTTAAGCAATGGTGAGTTCTTACCCATGTATCTTATATCTAAAACTACTATTTCACACTCCAGCCAGATTTTAAACTTTTCATAAACTCTCTTTTGAGCCTCTTGTATCAGCCCTATTGCTTCATCAAAAGTCCCATTTCCATGATTTACTAAAAAGTTTGCATGCTCCTGGCTAAAGCTCATATTGCCTTTAAGTACTCCCTTTAGTCCTACTTTTTCTATAAGTCTGCCGGCATAATCACCTTGTGGATTTTTAAAGCAGCTTCCTGCACTTGGTGTGCTTGGCTGAGTAGAACGCATCTTCTTGAATATCTCAACTTTGTCTTTATTAAAGCCACATGTTAATTCAAATGTAGCTTCTAAAATAGGGCTATTAATATCTGTAAATCTATATCCAAAGTCTATATTTTCTTTTAATAACTCTCCACTACATGTAGATATTGAAACTAGATTGTTAAATATCTCATACTCTTTGAGTCCGGCATTCATAAAAACAAGACCGCCGAGTATTCCAGGCAGATGAGAAACAAATTCAAAGTCGGCAATATTGTGCTTTTTACAAAATGAAGCTATTTTTCCTGATGGAGTTGCTGCACCGATTTTTAGAGTGTTGTCTTCTATTTTGATATAGTCATATTTTTTACTTAGTTTCAGAAGTGGCGGAGGCTGTGTACCTATTAAAATATTATTACAAGAGCCGATAAGGTAATAATCGTTTGGAAGAGTTTCGCAATCATCTAGAAGAACAACTTCCAGAGTATCTCCAATCATAATTGAAGAAAATTTGGAGAAATTTATACTTTTTGTTTTCATCACTCTATAAACGTTGGAATCATGTTAAATACATTCATTGAAAAATCTGTCATTGAGTTGAGCATCCAAGGCATAGTTAAAATAATAACAATTACAACACCAATAATTTTAGGGATAAAACTCAAAGTCATCTCATTAATCTGTGTAGTTGCTTGAAAGATACTAACAGCCAGGCCGACAAACATACCGGTCAAAAGTCCAGGCAATGCGAGCAAGAGTGCTATTTTAAAGGTTTCAATTCCAAGAGAGATAAGTTTTGCTTCCATTAAGAGTCTCTTTGTTCCTTATATTGTGTTGGTATCATATAGTCTTCAACTTTCACAAGTGTATCATAAAAGCCATGCTTATAGCCAATCTCAAATAGTTTATTAATTGCCCTATATTGAAGATCACTTAGAGTTATTGACTCGTCATTAGCATAAAGTTCAAGATACTTATCAAGTGTAGCTGCATCAATACGAACCAAATTCCTCTCAATAAGCATCTCAGAGAGTTTATTTTTATGGTCGCGCGCAACTTGAACCGCTTTTGTCAGAGTTGCTTCATACTCTATTGCTTTGTTTAGTGGAATTGAACGACTTATTGCCATACCACCTAAAGGAAGTGGAAGTTCCTTGCCGGCAAGTTCTTGCCAAATACCCCACAGCTCACGTTCTACTTCAAGCTCTGAATCATAAGTTAAAATAGACTCATGTATTAAAACACCGGCATCAACTTGAGCGTCAAGAACAGCTTGCTCAATTTCCAAGAAGTTCATATAAGTTACTCTTGCATCAGGGTAAGCTATACGAAAAAGCATCGCATTAGTAGTATGCTCACCGCTAAGAGCAACTTTAAAATTACGTTTTAGTTTTGCACCTTTTTTCTTGATTACTTTAGGTCCATAGCCTTCGCCAAAACTTACAGCAGTACGAAGTGGTGCATAATCATCTTTGATGTGCGGGTAAAGAGCAAAACTAATTGCAACAATCTCATATTCGCCTCTTAGTGCTTTTTCATTTAGTGTTTGAATATCTTCAGCGATATTGTCAAATTTTGTATCTTTCATATCTATCCAGCCAAATTTTATGGCATAGTACATAAATATATCATCGGCGTCAGGGGAGTGTGCAATTAATGTTTTTTTCAAGTCATTTGTCCGTCATCCTCAACTAGATTGGGGATCTAAATTTATAAACTCAATTCTAACCAAATAAGAATAAAATCTATATAATATCAGTAATAACTTAAGTGATAAGTTGTATACTAACACGATTATGGGGTGCTGATATGAAAAGTGTACTGTTGTTCTTATTTGTGCTGACTCTCTGTTATTCCGAGCCAATTACACCAATTCCTCAGAGTGTTAAGGTAAATAATCAAAAGGCTTCTTTGGGTGAGTTGCTGTTTTTTGACACCATTTTATCAGCGGATAACAGCATCTCTTGTGCTAGTTGCCATGACCTGGAGAATGGCGGTGATGATGGTTTGAGATTCTCTTTTGGTATAAATGGACAAGAGGGAGATATTAACTCACCGACAGTTTATAATGCTGTTTTTAATTTTAGACAGTTTTGGAATGGTCGAGCTAAAAACCTTGCACATCAAGCTGAGGGTCCTGTAGAAAATCCTTTAGAAATGGGAAACAGTTTTAAAAAGCTTATAGATACTCTGAATAAAACGCCGTATAAAAATCGTTTTAAGGTAATTTATAAAGATGCTATTACGAAAGAAAATATTGTAGATGCTATTGCAGAATATGAAAAAAAACTCATTACTCCAAATGCTCCTTTTGATAAATATCTTAGGGGAGATACATCAGCAATTTCTCAAAAACAAAAAGATGGCTATGAACTATTTAAAGACAAGGGCTGTATTGCTTGTCATCACGGAGTGAATGTTGGTGGAAATCTTTATAATAAGTTTGGTGTTATGCAAAATGTAGATTCTAAAAGACTTGGAAGATATGAAGTGACTAAAAAAGAAGCAGATAAGTACTACTTTAAAGTTCCATCTCTGCGAAATATTGAAAAAACTGCACCATATCTGCATGATGGAAGGTATGATACTTTAGATGAAGTAGTTAAGTTTATGTCCCGTTACCAACTTGGTCGAGTTATAACTCAAGATGAGGTAGATAAAATAGTGCTTTTTTTACGCTCCTTATCTGGTGAAATTCCTCAAAGTGTAAAAAGATAACGAGATGCTAAAAAAAGCTGATAAAATAACCGCTTTACTATGGTTGTTCATACTTTGTACTATATTGCTCTTTGCATATCTGATTAGAGTGGATAGGCACATTCAACAACACGCTACTTATTACTATTCAGCCACAAAATTGCAACTTATAAATAAAAATTTTGATAATTTTTTACTAGGAGTCTGTCGGATAAATAAATCTCTTCCAGCAAATATCTATTCCTAAAGTCAGTTTCATAAATACTAAACATTAAATTTAGGCGTATAACACTCCAAGTCACAGTTAACCTGCCTTGTATTA
>JAKITC010000035.1 GCA_021648285.1 Sulfurimonas sp.
TTGAAATAATGGACAAAATAGCACAGATTGATGAGATTGTAAAGAACAATAAGGATTTTACGAGTATAATTGCTACACTACGAAGCACTACTCAAGATTTGCTTGGATTTAGGTGCGAAAGTTGAGTGAATTATACAATAAGTAAAGCTGTGCCACAAGATAGAGATGATATCTTAAGAGTTTTAGAACCTTGGAATTTTCATCGTATTCCTTCTCCTGAAGCTGAAGAGATTGATTTTTCCTGTTTTTTTATTGCTAAAATTGATAATAAAATAGTAGGAGTTGCTGGGTATAAAATTTTATCTAAAGATGAAGGGCAAACTCGATTGTTAGCCGTGTACCCAGAGTTTCAAGGCTCTGGTGTAGGTAAAGCACTGCAAGATACACGACTAGAGACAATGTACAAATTAGGCATAAAAAAAATTTTTACTTATCCAGATCGATCAGAAATAATTTTATGGTATAAAAAGAACTACGGATATAAAGAGATAGGAAAAAGACTTAATTAAAAAAAACATTTTAATTTAGATTAAAAAAGAAGAGAAACTTCTACATGTAGCTACATGTAGAAGTATAAAAGATTAAAGTTTTGCGTAATTAACACCTAAACAGGCATCAAGTTGTGAAAGTTCTTTTAGTACAGAATCATTAACTGCATTATCAACAAGAATTACAGCTAATGCTTGAGATTGTGTATTTCTTGAAAGTGAAAAATCTGCGATGTTAACATTATGACCAGCTAATATTGAGCCTATACTGCCGATTACACCAGGTACATCACTATTTTTAAATAGTATCAAATCACCCTTAAGAGGTACTTCGATATCAAAACCGTCTATAGCAACAATACGCTTAACACCATCATCAAAGATAGTAGCAGAAATTGTAGTAGCACCCTCAGCAGTTGTAAGTTTTACGGTAATAAGGTTTTTATAAACAGATGAATCAGCTAAAGCTTCAGATTCTATTTTAATACCTTTTTCTTTTGCAACAAAATCAGCATTAACATAGTTTATTGTATCATCACTATTTTGGCTCATTGCACCAACAGCAACAAATGTTGCAAGTGAATCAACATATTGTGCTATTTCACCCTGCCCGCTTACTTTTATAGCTATTATTTGAGACTTGCTCATTTGAGACTCTAAGAAACCAATTTTTTGTCCCATCTCCAAAAATGGTTTGACAAACGTCGGTATTTTACTCTCATCTATAGGTAAGTTCATTGCATGCGCATATGAAATGCCTTTAGCGGCGGCAATTGCATTCTCTGCAGCTTGTGTACCGATGTTGTACTGGGATTCAAATGTATTAGCGCCTAAATGAGGAGATACTGTTACATTATCTAAATCTAGTAAAGGATGGTCAGTTGCAGGCTCTTTCATAAACACATCAATACCAGCAAAACGAATTTTACCATTAGTCAATCCGGCATAAAGTGCTTCTTCATTATAAAGTCCACCTCTGGCACAGTTGATTAAAACAACACCATCTTTCATCTTAGCAATCTCATCTGTATTAATCATGTTAAGAGTTTCTTGATTTTTAGGTGTATGAATTGTAATAATATCACAAGCTAAAATATCTTCGAAATCCTTAGTATAAGTCATATCAAGATCAGTAACTTTTGATGGACTGATATATGGGTCATAAGCAATAATATCCATCTCAAATGCCTTAGCACGTTTTGCAACACGAGAACCTATATTGCCAAAACCGATAACACCAAGTTTTTTGCCCTTCATCTCATGTCCGTACCACTTTTCTCTTTTCCAAATTCTCTGGTTTTTAAGATGGTCATGTGAGTATGGGAACATTCTCATACATGAAAGCATATGTGTCATTGTAAGCTCGACTGCCGCAATAGTATTAGCAGTAGGAACATTCATTACAATTATTCCCTCTTTTGAACAACCAGGGATATCTACATTGTCAACACCAACACCGGCACGAACAATAGCTTTCATATTTTTTGCATTTGCTATAAACTTCTCATCAACATCAGTTGAGCTTCTTGTAATTGCTACATCGGCCTGAGGAATTATTTCATTTACTAATTTATCTTTAGGTTCATCCGCTGCCATTATAAAATTTATACTTTCATCTTCTTGAAGCATTTTTAATCCTGCTTCATGAATATGGTCACAAACAACTACAGTATGTTTTTTACGAGTCGGCATTTAGTGCCTCCCTGCATTGAATTTTAATTCTGATCATTATATATCCTCTTTGTATAGCCCAACTTTGGCTGAAATTTGATAATTTTTTAACACTCTGACAAGAGCTTTTAATTTTTCTATATCTTTTGAATAAATAAGCAACTCTACCCCTTCTTCATCTTTTTTAAGATAATACTTTAATTTATGCTGACCCAACTCCTCTTTTAAGCAAAAAAGCTGATATGGATCTAAAAGTGATGCAGAGAGTTTATATATTGTCTTACTTACTATTTTTTCATTTAAATCCACTTTAATTAAGACTTCATTAACAGGGTAGAAATAACCTAATCTCTCAGTTTTAGAAAAGTGGTTTAACCAAACTTTTTTTGGTTTTTGTGCAACTGGTTTGCTCGCATGTTCTAAGGGAGTAACAGTTATAGAAGTTTCATTTGTATTAATTGAGATAAGAAAGAAGATAATAAAAATAGCAACTCCAACTGCTATGAGTGGAGTTAACCATTTTAAAATCTTTTGCACAATATTTACTTAAATTTATCTTTAATTAGATCACCTAAAGAGTGTGACGCATCATCATTGATCTCTTCAAGCATTGCTTGGTTTTTTATGTAATCAAGTTTTTTAACAGAAAGACGAATACGATCACGGCGAGTATCAATTACTGCAATAGCAGCTTCAATCTCTTGACCAGCTTCTAACTCTTCTTTAACAAGTGGAGAAAGGTCTTCATCACGGATTAGTGCATCAACACCATCTTCTAAAGAAACAAATATACCAAAGTCTTTTATATCACGGATAGTTCCAGTTACAACACTGTTTACTTTGTGAGTTATTGCAAATTTGTCTATTGGAGACTCTAAAAGAGTTTTTCTATTTAAAGATATTTTTTGATCTTCAGCGTTGATTTTAGTAATTTTAACTTCAATTTCTTCAGCAGATTTTAAAATATCTTTACATTTATCACTTTTATCCCAAGAGATATCTTGATTATGTAAAAGACCTTCAACACCAGCTATACGAACAAATGCACCAAAATCAGTTAAAGATGTAACTGTACCAGTTACAACATCGCCTTCTTTATAGTTTCTCGCAAATTCATCAAAAGGTTTTGGTAAAAGTCTTTTTAATGAAACACGAAGTTTGTGAGTCTTAGAATTGATTTCAATAACTTCAACATCAATCTCTTGTCCAACAGTTAAGTAATCATTAGGATTTTTAACATTTTTGTCCCAAGAAATTTCTGAGATATGCAAGAAACCTTCAATATCATTTCCTAAGTCAACAAATACACCATATGCTTCAATATTCGAAACAGTTACAGTGATAGTATCACCTTCATCCAGTTCACTCTCAACCTCTGCCCAAGGGTCAGACTGAACAGCTTTAATAGACAGAGAAAGATGTCTTTTGTCTTTATCGTAAGAGATAGCTTTACAAGTTACTACATCACCCTCTTTATAAAGTTTAGACGGATTAACTGGACCTTTGTAGCTGATTTCGTTGTAATGTACTAAACCATCAACACCACCAACATCTACGAACATACCGTAACTAGTGATTTTTTTGATTGTACCTTCAACAATTGTATCTTCTGCCATTAGTTGGTCAATTATTTCTTTTTTTCTCTTGCGCTCTTCATTGAAAAGTTTACGACGAGAAACTACAATTGAGTTTTGCTCTGCATCAACCTTAACAACCTGTGCTTTGATTTTACGACCTACTACTTCATCAGTGTCTTTAAAAGCTGCTAATGAACGAGGCATAAAGAAAGAAATATCATCTGCTTCTACTACGTAACCACCACGATTTTTCTTAGTGATAATACCTTCAATAATTACATCTTCGAAGTCTTCCTTGTGTGCATCAATAAAGTCAATAGTTTTTTGTTGCTCTAAGACTTTTTTGTATGATATTTTAGGACGCTCATTATAATATCCAGTAACCATTACTTTAATCTTATCGCCAGTATTAAACTTTAGTTCACCATCTACACTGATTTCATCTAAACTTAAAATACCCTCTAGCTTATCGCCAACACCAACTAATGCTCTATTTTCATCCGCTTGGATTTCAACAATCTCACCCTCTACTATGCGAGTAGTTTCTTGCTTTTTCTCACTTGCAGCGAACATCTCTGCAAAATTTTCTTCTTCTTCAAATGATTCGTTATCGAACGCCATTACCTATCCTCTTGTTACATAAAAATTTTGTGATTATACCTAATTATTGATTATTTTGCTATTAATTTTAGAAGAATTAAAGATATAAAAAAAAGATGTTAATTAAATAGTTATTAGTTAATATTTTCCTGTATAGAATTGACTACATTTTGTATAATCCAGTCAGGGGTAGAAGCTCCAGCACTTATGCCACAGAATTCCTTACCATTAAACCAAGAGTAGTCTAAATCATTTTCATCTTCTATATGGTAGCTGTCGCTGCAGTTGTCATGTGAAATACTGGAGAGTTGTTTTGTGTTTGATGAGTTTTTTCCACCAATAATTATCATAACATCAGCTTTTTTAGATATTTTTCTAACGGCCTCTTGGTTTTCAAATGTTGCATTACAGATGGTGTTGAAAACCCTTACCTCTTTATGGCGAGGTATAAGATAGTTTGCAACCTCCATATAGTCTTCAACTTTTCTTGTTGTTTGAGCAACTAAAGCAATTTTTTCTTTTAGTTTTAAATCTTCCAAATCTTTTGAACAAGTAACAACCTTTGCACCATGAGTAGCATAACTTTTAACACCCTTTATCTCGGGATGAGCTTCATCTCCAAAAATAATTATGTCATATCCAGCTTCACTCATTTCCTGACATATTTGCTGTGGTTTAGTTACATAAGGACATGTTGCATCAACAACATCAACGCTATTCTCTTTTAATTCTGCCAACTCATTTTTAGGAATCCCATGAGTACGGATTACTGCTTTATCACCGGACTTAAAGCTTTTATGATCATCAGTAAGACTCACTTTGAAATCTTTTTTAAGACGTTCAATCTCTTTAGAGTTATGTATAAGAGGTCCATATGTAGAAGAGTTTTTATTCTCTTCTGCTATTTTTATAGCTCGTTTTACGCCAAAACAAAAACCATAATTCTCTGCAAGTTCTATCTTCATATATAGTCCTGTCATCCTGAACTTGATTCAGGATCTAATTAGATTCCAAATCAAGTTTGGAATGACTAAATTCTGTAATTTTTCCTAACAACTCAAAAAAGTTTGGAAATGATGTGTTTATACAATCCAAATCCGTAACACTCATACCGCATCTAAGCCCTGCTATGATAAAACTCATAGCTATTCTATGATCACCATAACTGTCTACAGTAGCTTTACTTAACTCTCCGCCAACAACACTGTAACCATCCTGAACTTCTTCTACTTCTATACCACAAGCTCTAAGTCCATTTACAACAGTAGAGATTCTATCACTCTCTTTAACTCTGAGTTCCTCTGCATTTTTAACAACACTGACACCATCAGCACATGCAAAAGCAATTGAAAGCGCTGGAAGTTCATCTATCAGCCATGGGATATTATCTTCAACTGTTATGGCTTTTAATGGGGCATATTTAACATGTATATTTCCGATAGGCTCATACTTATTATCCGTTGTCTCATAAGTTATATTTGCGCCCATTCTCTCCAAAGCCTTAAAGGCTTCTATACGAGTCTCGTTAAGCGTGATGCCTTCGAGTGTTATATTTGAGTTTGGAATGATTGCTGCAGCAACTGCAAAGAAAAATGCGCTTGAAGGATCAGCAGGAACTCTTATAACTAAAGGAGAAAGTAGTTCTTTCATAGGGTTTATTGTAGTTTTCAGACCATCTACATGTAGATTAGCACCCATACCTTTTAACATTCTCTCAGTATGGTCACGAGATAGTTCAGGTTCAGTATAAGTACAAACTCCCTCAGCACGTAATGCTGCAAGAATCATGCAAGATTTAACTTGTGCAGATGCTATCTTAGAGTTATAATCAAAAGCCTTAAGTGAAGCACCCCTTATACTAAGTGGAGCTAAGTCGCTATCATTTCTGCCATCAAGTTTTGCACCAATGTCACGAAGAGGAATAGTAACTCTTTTCATAGGACGATGACGAAGATATTTATCTCCAGTTAATATGAAATGACCATTAGCAGAACTTAAAAGACCGCAAAAGAGTCTTATACCAGTTCCTGAATTTCCGCAGTCAAGTATTTCTGACGGCTCTTTTATGCCATTTGAAGTGATTTTAATGGTTACACCATCATCTTCAATTTTTGCACCTAGATTTCTTACAATCTCCAAAGAGTTCATAGTATCTTCTGCACGCAAGAAGTTAGTTATCTCACTCGTACCATTTGCCAGCATAGAGAACATTGCACTACGATGTGATATAGACTTATCCGGTGCAATTTCACTAATCGATAATGAAAACTGTGATGACTTACTAACTTCTACACTAATCATCTAAGTCCGATTCCTAATTCACTTTTTAGTGAGTCTAAGATAGAGTCCATAGCAGTAGTAATATCTTCCTCCTCAAGTGTCTTGTCATCTGATTGAAGTACAAATCTGATTGAAAGACTCATATTTTCACCCAAAGACTCATCACTATATTTATCCACTGGATAAAAACGTACCAAGTTGTTTACATCTGCTGAGTTTATTGTAGTTTTTACTTTTTCATAATTCATTTCTTGAGGCATTATTAAACTTAAATCTTTAAATGATGCTTGATATTTTGAAGTTTTTACAGCTGTTTTAAGCCCATATGGAAGTTTTTCAAAATCTAACTCACACATATATGTTAGATCTAAGTCATATGCATCTTCAACTGTTGGATGAACACGGAAAAGCTCTCCGACAGATTCACCATCTATCAAAACTTCAGCCGTCTGATAAATATGTGACAGTGAATGCGATGTTTTGAACTCACGAAGTTCAAACTCTCCAATAATATCAGATATTTTTTGAGCAAAAAAACCAAAATCAACTTTTTTAGGTTTCCCAGAATTAGATAAATTCTCAGACTCTCTATCTCCAGAGAAGAGCATTGCCATCTTCACCGATTCTTCTCTTTTGGAATTAAATAGTGAACCAACTTCAAATAGTTTTATTGATGAATAACCATTCTTTGAATTATTAGATGCTGCTTTTAGCAAGCCGGTAAAAAGCGTAGATCTTAAAGTGTCAAGTGTATTAACAATCGGATTAAGAAGTTCAAGTTCTTCATCTAATATTTCAAATCCATACTCCTGTAAAACTTTTTTTTCATCAAACACAAAATGTACAGATTCAAAAAATCCGTTATAAGCAGCTTTGTGTCTATAATCTTGTCTTTTTTTATAAGAAAAGTAATCATCTTTAAGTCTATTATCTTCTGTAAAAGTGAAAGCTTTTGATGGTATATTATCAATGCCGATCAGTCTAACAATCTCTTCAGCAATATCTTGTTTATGAGATATATCATGTCTGAATCTTGGAACAGAAATTACAAAATTGTCAGCAGAGGATTTTGTAGTACCAAAACCTAGATTTTTTAGTATTTTAGTTATTTTAACCCTATCAACATCCGCACCAATAATTTCATCAATCTCTTTTATGCTAACGCTGATTATTTTATCTTCATAACTGTTTCCAAGTTCTATTGAGCCGCCAAAGAGCAATGAATCGGAGTTTAATTCAATAAGATTAAGACAAAAATCAAGTCCTTGATCCAATTCAGGTTCACTTCCTCTGGATGTTCTGTAGTACATAGGACCAGCAGGTATTTTAGATTCTTGCATCTTTCTAGAGATAATATCTGGTGGAATATAGCTAGCTTCAATAAGAACTGTACCCTCATCGTAAGTTACTTTTGACGCATCTTCTTGAACAATTCCAACTGTGGAAGCCTTCTCTTTTGACATAATTGATGCATATCCATTATCATCAGACACTAATTCAATTTTTGCTAAAGTCTTGTTTTCTTCGCAGAAAAAACCATAATTATATGCTCTTAAAATGACGCCGCTGCTATGTGTCGCATATAACATAATTGATTCTATGTCGGTTCCTCTTTTGTCTTGTATTTGTGCAAGTCTTAACTTAACAATAAAAGGAAGATTAAAATCCTTAAGATCAATTGCTTTATAACGAAGATTTACATCTAAATTAGCTTCATGTGAAAGAGTTAAAATTCTTCCAATTCCAACTCTTTTTTCTTCCTCATCTTTTATATTTCTATCTTTAAGCGGTCTATCATATGCAGCACTCAAATCACGGGCCACACCTCTAATACTTAAACAGTCACCACGGTTTGCAGTCAGCTCAATCTCTATTAAATCATCACTGAAAATAGGATTTTCACAAACTTCTTGACCTAATTTATATTTTCCAACACTGCTATCAAGTTCTACTATGCCATCTTGAGCGTCTTCCAAGCCAATCTCAACAGCTGAACATATCATACCCTCAGATTCAACACCACGAAGTTTTACAGGCTTTATCACCATACCACTTGGCATAACGGCACCAATTGTTGCGACAATAACATCAAGTCCAGCTCTAACGTTTGATGCACCACACACTATCTGACGAGTACTTGTCCCAATATCTACCTGACAAATATTTAATTTATCTGCGTCAGGGTGACTTTCACACTCTATAACTCTTCCAAAAATTATCTTATTTGGAATCTCATAACTTTTAATACTGTCTACTTCCAAACCTATAGAGTTGAATGTTTTAGCTAAATCTTCTGTGCTAATTCCATCTAAGTCTATCCACTCATTTAGCCAACTTTTAGTAACTATCATTGAAACTGCTCCAACAATTTAATATCTCCCTCAAAAAGTGAGCGTAAGTCACCTATTTGGTGAATAAGCATTGCAAATCTTTCAACACCCAAACCAAATGCATATCCACTGACATTTTTATATTTAACTGCTTTAAATACATTAGGATCAACAATTCCACATCCTAAAACTTCCAGCCAACCTGTTTTAGAACAAACACGGCAGCCTTTACCTTTACAAAATACACAAGATATATCTACCTCTGCTGAGGGCTCTGTAAACGGGAAGAAAGATGGACGAAATCTAACTTCTACATCACCAAACATGTACTTTAAAAAATCTTCTAAAATAAACTTTAGATTTGCGAATGAAACTTTGCCCTCATCATCAACTAAAAGACCTTCAATCTGGTGAAACATCGGTGTATGAGTAATATCATAATCACGACGAAACACAGCTCCTGGAGCTATCATACGAATAGGAGGCTTGCTATTCATCATAGTTCTAATCTGAACTGGTGAAGTATGAGTGCGAAGTAACATCTCGTCTTTAAAATAAAACGTGTCTTGCATATCACGAGCCGGATGATATTTTGGAAGATTTAGAGCTTCAAAGTTGTTAAAATCATCTTCTACCATACCGCCTGTTTTAACAGCAAAGTTCATTGAAGAGAAATACTCTACGATTCTATCCATTGTCTCCATAACCGGGTGCAGGGCACCTACTTGTGAGTTTGCACTAAACATAGAAACATCTATAGCCTCTGCTTTCATAGCACGCTTTAACTCTAGAGTCTGCAAAGTAATTTTTGCTGCAGTAAGCTCATTCATTAGCGCACTTTTATGAGTGTTTAACTCTTGCGCTATCTTTGACTTCTCTTCATTAGGTGCTGTTTTCATCTTAGCAAACTCTGCTGCTAAAACACCTTTTTTGCCAAATACAGATATGCGAATCTCTTCGATTTCTTCTACACTCTGTGCTTTTTTTATTGCGCTATACCATTTTTTCAATAAACTCATCCATAACGAAGGGATTTACCCTCCTAAATTTTAAGTATGGATTATACTAAAATATAATTTATATATAGCTTCATCCTATTATTTAATATGTTATAATTAACTAATTAATTAAAAAAACTAAGCATTAGCGTAGCTAATGGAATTACTTCCAGTAGCGTAAAACAGATGAAGGGATTCCTTCATTTATAAAATAAATCAAGGAAAAGAAATGTGTCTATTTTGTAAAATAATCAATAAAGAAATACCCTCAGAAATTATCTTAGAAGATGAGAATTTTATAGCCTTTCATGATATCAATCCAAAAGCTCCGGTTCACATATTAGCTATACCAAAATCACATGTAAATAGTTTCAATGATGTAAGTTCTGACATGATGGCTGGTATGACTATTTTTATTCAAAATATCGCTAAAGAGGTGGATATAGATAAATCTGGATACAGAGTTATAACAAACATTGGGGACAATGGCGGACAAGAGGTTAAACATCTGCATTTTCATGTACTTGGCGGAGCTAAGCTAGCATGGACTCACCTTAGTGATTCAAACCCTAAAGCGTTCCTATAAAATTAGAAAATGGGGCTAAAAAAAACTTTTATAGTTTTCTCCCCACTCTCTTTTCGTGTATGTAAGCTCGTAAGCTATTATCATCAGTAATCCACATGTCACCAATACAGTTGCCATCTCTAACATCATAAACTCCTAATCTATTTTTTACATGATAGGTTATAAATTTAAAATATTATATAAATATGACAAATTGTCATATTTTTAAAAGAGGTTATGAATCTATTAAGCTTAAAAGAGCATCAAACCTATCTTGAGATAGTTCTTTATCTATATTTTTTGATGACACCAATTTTCCTCCTGTATTAGTTATCTGGTTTATGCCATCAATCGGCAGTCCAGTACTAATCAATTCATCCGTTTGAATTACTAATATTACTGCTTGGACTTGATGATTTAGCAAAAGGGCTTTACATCTCTTGTAAAGACCTTTAAAAGGAAGTATCATTTCACTTGCTGAGTCGTTTATAGTTACCTTATGACTAGTTAAAAAACAAGCCACTCCTTTTTTTATTAAATTATTTTGCTCTTTTATTGCTATATCCATAGCTTCACTTCCACCAATTACAACATTGATTGGAATTCGACCATCTCCATCAACTATTCTCTCAAGAAATTCAGGAATATAACTCTTCGAAATTTCTCCTCCACCCAATAGCGGTGCAAGATTTACTTCATTTATTATAGCACCGGTTTCATACCAAGGCTTTTTAATATCTATGGTAATTATATCGATACCGGCAATCTCTAAACCAAATAGTTTTGCCGCCCTTAATGAGATATCTATATTATCTTGATGTATGAAATCTGTAACATTTTGCGGTGTTCCTCCAGAAGCTGTAGACTCAATAGTCCTTAATGCAACTAACTCTCCAACCTTTGGTATAGAAGCCAATGAAAATCCTGATTTTTTAATTGCTTGAATTGCCTCACTATCATTTGGAAATAGTTTATTTCTAAGCCATGGTGGTTCACTTAGTAAGAGTTTATTAGCTTCTTCGATAAGGACAGAGACTTGTTTTTTTCCATCTCCTTGGATAGATTTTGGTAATCTTTTAATAGCATATAGAAGTTTAGAATTAACTATAAATATTCTATGTGCAATGCCCTTAACTTCTCTTTCAATGATAATATTTTTTAATCTTGAAAACCGTAGTGCCTCTTTAAATGCGATTTTTAATTGCTTAGTATTTTTAACACCAACACTAACCCCTTCTCCACGGTCAGCATCTACAGGCTTAACAACTATAGGCCAACCGATTTTATTGGCAATCGATATTGCATTTTGAATAGTTACAGCTACTCCATTTGTCGGAGCTGGCAAACCTGCCATACGAATTAAATTTGATGTAAGCATTTTATTGTTAGACATTTTAGCACCGATACTGGAGTCTAAATCTGTTGTACTTCTACTTATCTGTCTTGATTTTGCACCACATCCAAGCTGATAAGTACCTCCTCCTAAATGAAAAAACGGTATGTGTAATTTATGTGCAACAAGAAGTATTGGCATAGTTGATTTACCGGAATTACCTATTCCTTTTAGTTTATTTATTACTTCTTTTTGAATTAACTCATGTAGATATTTTATATTTTCATCTGATATAGGATTTTTCATCATCCAGTAGATAGTCTTAAATACAAAATTTATAATTGTCTTATATCCAAGCTCTGAAATATTTTCAATATTAACAATATTTACTTTTATATTCCACTTAGATGCTGTTTTTAAATCCTTCTCTATATTTATAATTTCCCCGGCATCAAAACAAGGCAATAAAACAGCCTGTAACATTGACCTGATAAAGAGTAACTTTCGCCTTACTAAAGATTCTACAGGGTTAAGAGCAGTATCTTCATCTTCAATATCAATTTTTAATGCTACTTGTAACCACTCATCAAGTAAAGTAAAATTTACCGGCTCACTATGGTTGAGGCCAAAATTAACTTGGCGAGTTTCTTGAGTATACATAATTAAGTAACTTTCTTGGTCTGTTTATTAACAATAAATTGACCAATTATGGCATCTTGAAGAGCTACACCTGTAGAGATAAACAGAATATGTTCATTTAGTCTATTTTCGTAATTAATAATATCTTTTAACTCAACAACATCTTCTCTGGATAGTAACTTTTTATCACTCCAAATCTTCATATCACCTAGTAACATTGACTGTATTGAATCTGTAATAATTTTACGATTGTTAATTATGCTTTCATCTAGCTCTGATAAGTTATCTGCATCTGCACCAACACTGCTTATAAATTTAAGATGTGAACTATTTTTTTCTTCAAGGAGTGCTATCTCAGAATCTGTAGCAAGAAACAAAGATGTTGAATCTTTAATAACAGACTCTTTGTTCAGCATATTAATAGTCAATTCAGGAGCATAGTAAGAGATTAGTTTTTTAAATTTTTTACTTATCTCTGGATTATTATCATAACAATTTATATGAGTTATTCCGAGCCAACGATGCAGTAAAACTGCACTGTAAAAACCAACTCGTCCTAACCCTAGCAGACCTAGTGAGTCATTTGTTTTATCATAGACAATAGAAAAGGAAAGCAGACTAATTGCAGCAGTTCTAAATGATGACAATACACAAGCATCCAAGATTGCATAAGTATAATTATCATACCAGTCTAACAAAAGCATTTTACCTACGCTAATCTTATCTTTGATAGTTCGATTTTCTTCATTTGTACCAATCACTTTAACAGCTTTAATTCCACCACTAAAGTCAGTAATACAAGGCATAACACGAAAATCACCCGCGAGACTAGGTGTCTTTATTACCTTCTTTTTGGGAATACTTACCCACTTATTGCCCTTACCCCAATCTATATATAAACTTCTCAACTCATTCATAAACTCTGTTGAATTTTCCATTAATATATCATGAGCTTCTATATCAGAAATAAAGATACAAGGTTCATCTTGTAGCCGTAAAAGTAGTTTTAATTCATCTGTATTCATCTATTCTCCATTTATTAAAAAATTAAGAAGGACAGCTCTCTATTTCACCCATATCTATCTTAGTTCCGTCACCAGAAATCATCTGTTCGTTATCACGGATTAAATTTCCATTATGAGTGATTGAGTAAGAGATGGCTGTAGTATCTCGGATAGTATTTATGGTTGAGCAGTATGTTTCTAATGAAGCCATAACCCATCTTGCGGCTGTAGTATCATCAGCATCTGAGTTGAAACTAAATGTTAGATGCAGAGTGTCAAACTTTGCAGGATGAGGCTGAGCTCTTACAGCTTCACCGTCAACTACTAAATCAGTTACAGTTTTACCTTGATTTTTTGGCATCAAAATTATATCTGTTGCACTACATGTAATAATTCCAGCTAAAAAATATTCAATTGGAGAAATAACTGGACAATCAATAATAAAACTGCTTTTTGAAGTTTTAGCCTCAAACTTCATGCCATCTTGGTGTGTAATACTTACTTTCATTATTTACCCTTTAATTGTCATCCTGAACTTGATTCAGGATCTAGTTTTTAATTTTTGCATTTGAATTCTGAATCAAGTTCAAAATGACAAACCTAGTTATATTAAAAACTTTTTAAATTGTTCTAACTGTTCTTTTGTTCTAACAGTTGCAGTTCCACCGGCAGAGGTTCTAGCATTCATCGAGTTTCTTAAAACTAAAAACTCTAAAACATCTTCACCTATTCTACTATCAATCGCTTGAAGCTCTTTAAGTTCAATATTACTTAAATCAATTTTTAACTCTTCACTCTTTGCAACTGCATGTCCTGTAATAAAATGAGCCTCTCTAAAAGGGATGCTACACTTCTCAACAAGGTAGTCAGCTAAATCTGTAGCAGCTAAATGCCCAACTGAACAAGCAGACTCCATATTGTGAGCTTTTACTTCCATAGTTTTTATAGCTTCTTTTAAAATCTCTAAAGATATAAGAGCTGTTTCAACTGAATCAAAAACACCCTCTTTATCTTCTTGCGTATCTTTGTTATATGCTAATGGAAGACCCTTCATAACAGTTAAAAGTCCCATTAGTGAACCATAAACACGACCTGTTTTACCACGTAAAAGTTCTGGAACATCAGGATTTTTTTTCTGTGGCATGATTGAACTACCTGTAGAGTACTCATCGCTAAGTTCTACAAAACCAAACTCATAACTCGACCACATTACAAGCTCTTCAGAAAGTCTTGAGATATGCATCATCATAGTTGAGATATTAAATAAGATTTCAAGTGCAAAATCTCTGTCACTCACAGTATCTAAACAGTTCACACTTACACTATCAAAGCCAAGAAGCTCCGCAGTCATATCCCTATCTACATTGTGTGGGGTTCCGGCTAGTGCAGCACATCCAAGAGGAGATACATTATTTCTTTTATATGAATCTTCAAACCTTGCAATATCACGCTTAAACATAGAGAGATATGCACCAAGATGAAAACCAAAGTTTGTTGGTTGAGCATGTTGCAGGTGAGTCATACCAGGGATAAGAGTCTCAGTATGTTTCTCTGCCACTACTAATACTTCTTTCATTAAAAGTTTTAGAGCATCTACTACATCCAGGTTTCTTTTTAAAACCCAGCGGCGAAAATCAACTGCAACCTGATCATTTCTGCTTCTTGCTGTATGAAGTTTTTTACCTGCATCACCGATAATCGCAGTTAATCTCTTCTCGATTCCCATGTGTAAGTCTTCATCAGATATTTTCCACTCAAACTCACCTGACTCTATCTCAGAACGAACTTGATTAAGTCCATCAGTAATCTGAATAAGTTCTTCAGTTCTTAAGATACCTTGCTTTGCAAGCATGCGTGCGTGAGCAAGCGAGCCTTCTATATCTTCTTTGTAAAGTTTTCTATCATACATAATAGATGCATTAAACTCATCTAAGAGGTTTGATGCGCTTGCAGAGAAGCGACCTGACCACATTTTGTCCATAATTTTTTCCTTAATTTTATTTTATAAAATGAAAGAAACATTCATTTATTAATTACGGTATCAGAAGTAATTCTGCTACCTACGATAACTCTATATTTACCTCGGCGGTAAACCCACGGCACTGGTGCCTTTTAAAATATATATCTATAATTGATATTTTTCATATATTTTATCGTCCAAATTCCAGATTCCTCTTTCTTTTAACGACTCTACCACACTTAGTGTACAGTCAACATCATCAGGCCACCTTCTGTTAAAACCATCTAAAAGATTTTTATTGGTACCATCTATGCCAACCATCAATCCTGATATAAATATGTCTCTAAGAGCATCCATATTATTTGTTACTCTCCAAATCAACATGTAAGAGTTAAATATGTCATTTTTAGCTTCATCAACAAAAACAACTATTCTTATATTTGTGCTCAAATCTACTAAAGCATCAAAATACTCTTTGGCATTTTTTGTTTTATTTACGGATATAACAGTTATAGGGTTCTTTGTTCTTCTCATGAACTGATGAAGATTAACAGCATCTGGAATTATCTCTTTTACCTTGGTAAGAAGTTCTTCATCGCCTAAAAGTTGTGGTGCTTCTACTTTATGTGCCGCTGTTGCATCAATACCAAGTTTTCCACCGACAAGTGATTCTGGAGAAGAGTGGTCGAGCGCATCAAGAATTCCTTCAGAAATAAAGAGTGATTTAGGAGTAAATCTATCCAAAATATATGAAGCTAAAGTTTCGTAGTTTTCTAACTTTGGAGCTTTTTCATCCAAGAAAATTACATGCTTTACAAAGCTCATTTGCCCAGCACCCCAAAAAGCGTGCATAAACTGTTTAGCATGACCTTTATAAAACGGTTGCATTTTTGCTAAAATAAGATTATGAAAACCGGCATTTTCCGGCATATGATAATCAAGTAAATCAGGTGCAGTAGTTTTTAAAAGAGGGAAAAATATTTTTCCTGTAGCCCAACCCATATATTTATCTTCTAAAGGTGGTTTACCTACAACCGTAGCTAAAAATACTCTGTCTTTTTTCATAGTGATCGCAGATACTTCCATAACCGGATATGGTTCTTCTAGAGTGTAGTAGCCAGTATGATCTCCAAAAGGACCTTCAATTTTCATATTTTGTGTGTCTACCCAACCCTCAATGACATAATCCACATCATGAGGAATATATAGCGGTGTTGTCAATGACTTGACTAGTTTTGCCGGTTTTTTCTTTATGAGTCCGTACATTAGAAGTTCGTTTACTCCATAAGGAAGCGGAGCAGTTGCACACCAGGTATAAAGTGGATCACCACCTATCGCAACACTAACCGGCATCTTTTTACCGGCTTTTTGATACTGATCAAAAAAGTGAGAAGAATCTTTATGAATCTGCCAGTGCATGCCTAAATGATTTTTATCATAAACCTGAAGTCTGTACATACCAAGGTTTACCATATCACCGTCTAAACTCTGAGTATATACTTGTCCCATCGTAATAAACGGTCCGCCGTCTTGCTCCCAAGTAGTTAAAACAGGAAGCTTATAAAGATCTATATTATCATCTAAATATTTTATCTTCTGACAAGCACCTTCAGCATTTAGTCTCTTAGGAAAAATATTTTTTAATGAAAATAGTTCACTTGCCATTGAAAGTTTGTCAAATAAACCGGCAGGCGGCTTCATATGCAGTAAATTAGTTATCTCATCAGCTATAGACTCTATTGTTCTGCCAAAAAGGATTTCACACCGCTTGTATGAACCAAAAATATTCATTACAACAGACTCTTCAAACTTTATACCACTTTTTTTATTTACTACATTAGTAAAAAGAAGTGCTTGTCCACCATCTTTTTTCTTTACCTCTGCATATGCTAAATGAGGAATCTCTAAATATATATCAAGCTCTTCATCAACAACTTTAATCTCATTATGGCTTCTTAAAAGTTCTATAGTTTTACGCAAATATGTCTCCTTTTTAATAGAAGTGAATTCTTTTAAAAATTCCCATCACTTTTGCTTAAAAGCTTATGCAAAAAATAACTAAATTATTTTCTGTAAAGCTACGCCTATCGGCGAGAATTTATATATATTTTTTTATAATCTTTGTGGCATCTCATCTTTAAATGCCATTTCTTCTGCTTTTTTAAGTAATTCCATTGCACCGTTATCTATCATTTTTTTAGCCATTTCAAAGCCTAAATCAAAACTTTCATCAAGATTGCTAACTATTTTTTCTTGCATTATATTTGTGCCGTCCGGAAATCCTATCATCGTTCTAAAAGTAACTACATTATCGTTTACTACTGCATTACAAGCTACTGGTGCCGAACATCCAGCACCAATTTTAGAGATAAAATCTCTCTCAATTTGTGTACAAATAAATGTTTTTTCATCTCTTAAACTAAGTGCTATTTCTCTTACTTTTTCATTACCACAAATTATCTCTATACCAAGGGCTGCTTGTCCCATCGGTGGTATCATCATATCAAGTGATAATTTTTGAGTATGAGGAATATCTTTTAATAGGTCTAATCTGTTTAGACCTATCCAAGCCAATATAATTGCATCATATTGACCTTCACTAAGTTTTCTAAGTCTTGTGTTTACATTACCTCTTAAATCTTTTACTTTCAGGTCTGGACGTTGCTGTAAAAGTTGCATTCGTCTTCTTAGACTTGTTGTTCCCACTACTGCTCCTTGAGGCAAATCTTCAAGACTTTCATATTTATGAGATAGAAAAACATCACTTTGATCTTGTCTCTGGGTTACAGCAACCAACTCTAAACCATCAGGTATATATGTTGGAACATCTTTGAGGCTATGAACAGCGATATCAGCATTTCCAGCTAGCATCTCATCTTCAAGTTCTTTTGTGAAATGACCCTTGCCGCCAATCAATGCAAGTGGCTTATCTAAAACCTTATCTCCATTACTTACAATTTTATTTAATTCTACTGTTATCTCTGGATAAGTTGCTTCTACTCTCTCTTTAATGTGATACGCTTGCCAAAGTGCTAAATCAGAAACTCTTGTTGCAATTACCAGTTTATTCATCTATTTTGCCTCTTTGTATTTATTTTTTGTTTTATCTCTTTTACCATCAAAAAACATTGTTGGCGTCCCTTGAACCATTAGTGCATCTGCTACTTGTAAGTCATGTTTAATTTGCTTTGTAACTTCTTTTGTCAAAAGATCATACATTCTTATTTTTGAATTCATAACTTTATTGAATGCTTCTAATATTTTTTCAACAGACTTCTCATTTGGATTAACTTTAACTTTATAAAGGTTAAGAACTACATCTTTTTTGCCTTTAAGCTCTAGCGCTATCGCTGCCTTAACTAATTCTACTGCTGCAGGGTGCAACGATGAAAGAGGAAGATGATAATAATATATTGCAAACTTATTTGGCTCTTTTCTCATTTCATTTATAGCTTTTGGAACAAATGCTCTACAAAATGGACAGAGTGGGTCTGAAAAAATAACCACCTTATGTTTCGCATTTTCATTTCCATATATTAAATTCTCTTTTTTATAATACTCATCTTTAAAATCAAACGTTACTATATCATTTATATTAATACCGCTGTTTAAATCAAAAATCTCTTTTGTTATTAAATTTCCATCGGAGAACCAAACCATTTTTTGTACAACTTTACGCTTGTCTTTTTTTAGTATTGCATCTAACCCGACAACATATGCAAGCCAATTTCTTTGTCCTTTTATTGGAATTCCATCCGCAACCTTAACATTTATTGATTCTATATTTCCATTTTTACTATAAGTCTTTTTTAAAAAACTTTCTATTTTTTTATCCACATTACTTGCTTCAGCAGAACTACTTAATAGAAGTGTTATCGCTAATAACTTCAACATCAATGACATCTGAATCCTTTTTTATATTATTTTGTTTGTAATCTGCTTTACAACTTCCTGTTTTAATGTGAAAACGATTAACAGCCATAGTTGTTAAAGCAGTAAACTGCATTAAAGCCCCAAGTATATCAGTTAAAAAGCCAGGTATTATTAATAAAATACCGCCTAATATTGTAAAAAGATTTAGGCGCTGAAACTGTTCCAAATCAATGCAGCTATAAGAGACTGCATGCATATTTTCTACTAAAGATTTTCTAAAATTAAGCAGTATAGTTATCCCAAAAAAAGCGCTTAAAAGTATCTCAAAAAATGTTGCCAAACCACCAATAGCTGATGAAATATTAACTGAGATAAGCACTTCCAAAAATAGATAAACAACAAAATATATCATCTAAATTACTTCCATAATTATTTCAAAAATATCACCTGTCTTAACTGATACTTTTTCTGTTGTTTTTCTATCATATAATTGTACAAAACCGTTAGTCAACTCTTTTCCGATAATTACAGTATATGGAAAACCAATCAGTTCTGCATCTTTCATCTTAAAGCCAAATCTCTCTTTTCTGTCATCAAATATAACTTCAACATTTTCACCTAAAAGTTTTAAATATAACTCTTCACCAAGTGTCATTTGCTCTTCATCTTTAATATTTGAAACCATAATATTAACTATATATGGAGCTGTAGACTTTGTCCAGATACAGCCGTTTTCATCATGGTTTTGCTCGATTACTGATGCTACAAGTCTGCTTACACCTATACCAAATGTTGCCAT
>JAKITC010000036.1 GCA_021648285.1 Sulfurimonas sp.
GACGACATAACAGCTCCACCAAGACCATCACGACCTGTTTTTGCACCAACATACATTACAGGATTCCCAACACCTTCAGCAACTCCAAGGAAAATTTCATCTGCTTTACAAATACCAAGATTAAAAGCATTTACAAGGATATTTCCATTGTAACACTCATCAAAAGAAACTTCACCACCAATAGTAGGCACACCCATACAGTTACCATAACCACCAATTCCCTCAGTTACACCACGAACTAAGTATCTTTGATGTTTAGAGATATCATCATCATTTAAGATGTTACCAAATCTAAGAGAGTTTAGTGAAGCTACAGGACGAGCACCCATAGTAAATACATCACGCATGATTCCACCAACACCAGTTGCAGCACCTTGATAAGGCTCTATAAAACTAGGGTGATTATGTGACTCCATTTTAAATACAGCAGCATATCCATCACCGATGTCAATAACACCAGCATTCTCACCTGGACCTTGGATAACCCATGGCGCTTTAGTTGGAAAACCTTTTAAGTGTACTTTTGAAGACTTGTAAGAACAGTGCTCACTCCACATAGCTGAAAAAATACCTAACTCAACAAGATTTGGTTCACGCTTTAAAATCTCTTTAATATGTGCGTAATCGTCTTGTGAAAGTTTATGGTTTGATAACTGTTCTTCAATGTTTTCTAGTTGTTGGCTCACGGTGGAATCCTGAAAATTGGTTTTTAAAAATGGATTATATCTAAAAGGTGGTAAAAAGAGCTTTAATCTATGTTTATGACTTGATAAAAAATTTAATTTAACTCAACTTTATATATCTATTTTAAACTCATTTACAATACCGACTTAATGAAACTTTTGGGCTCCTAGATAATCATTTTTTCTTATAAGTAACTAGATAATCGTCAACCATTTTCAACTTCAAACTTTTACTAAATCCATTATGTATTTTTAGTAACTTCTTCATAGGCGAAAACACACCACCATCTATTGCATTTGTTGTATTGTCAATCTTGATATTTTTCTGATTTTTATAAGTAAAAAGATAAGGTAAATATGTGTTTATACCCTCAAGGGGTACCTCGAACTTCTGTATGCAGATACTAGTTTTTTTTGTAAATATTGTTTGAGTTGTTGATATTAAACTATACATAATTTTCTGCAAATCTTTCCCAGCTTCTAATCTTGGATGCATAGTTATATATCTTTGTATAACTTTCTTTTCTAAAGAAAGTTTGCTAAAGCAACCGCTATTCGCTACTTTTGATGAAAGTGGCACATTTGTACTGGATAATCTTTAAAAGCCTTAAATAAGCCTCTCTTACCATCAATAATGATAGCTTTCACAACATAACCATAGTCTAAAAGTCTTTGAAGTAGTTGTTTATAATCTTTGACTAATTCACTTTGAACATGCTTCCAAATCAGTATCTCTCCAGATGAAATATCTTTGAATACTAGAGTACCTAACTTATCTTTCTTTTTACCGTAAAAGGTAGCGTCACAAACGATAACTACTTCCCTTGGTCTATGAGTTTTTTCTACCGGTTCATACTCAAATATTTGCTTTTTTATCCATGGAATACTTCTATGATAATCTTCTGCTAAATGTTTTAGGATCTGTCTTCTATAAACATACTTTTTAAAGATTATTTCTTGTAGGTTTTTTGGTCTTCTTTTAGAACTAAACCAACAGTTGCATTCATGGCACAAATATCTTTTAATTCCTCTTCTTGAACCTTTAGAAATAGTATCATCTGATTGACAGTTTGGACATATTTTTGTAGTTTTTTACAGCCATTTGTAAATAAACCTTTGTTTACTACCAATATACCGAAGTTTTATGAATGTATCAGGAGCCCAAAAGTTTCATTAAGTCCTATTTTAGATGAAGTAGCTAAAATTGATGATGTTATCAATAGAAATGAGGATTTCATGAGTATCATATCTATTTTACGCGAGGTAACGGAAGAACTGCTTGGATTCAGGTGCGAAAGTTAAGTTAAAAAGATTATTCTCTAACTCTAAGAGTTTCTTCTTCAGAGGAAGTCCACCTGCATAGCCTGTTAAACTTCCATCACTACCTATAATACGATGACAGGGAATAATTATACCTATAGCATTTGCTCCGTTTGCGTTAGCAACTGCCCTCACAGCCCTTTCATTACCTATAGCTTTTGAAAGTTCTAAATAACTAACCGTTTGTCCATACGGAATTTTTAGTAACTCTTTCCAAACACTCTTTTGAAACTCTGTTCCAACCATCAAAAGAGAAATCTCAAACTTTTTACGTTTCGTAGAAAAATATTCATCAAGCTGCTTTCGTGTTTCTTTTAAAACTTCATTGTCTTTTTCAATATACTCCGCATTTAAAAGCTTTTTCATTCTACAATCAACTGAATTTCTCATCTTTCTATGGCGGTAATCAAGCATACAAAGTTTATCATTGTATGTACCTAAAATAAATTCTGTAGATGCTATTTTATAATATTGTATATTTATTTGATTCATCTTTTTCAAATTATCTATTGTCCTTATATGGCTGATTTTATATAAATATACATACCTGTGTTAATGAAAAGAAAAATCAATCTTTGTTCTGATTTTTTTCTTTAATGAAAAGATATTTTTATATTCAATTTTTAACACTTCATACTCTTTTTTGCCATTTGGTAACTTAAGTATAAACTCATCATCTACCCTTTTTCCGAGTAATACTCTTGCTATGGGAGAGTGGATAGAAACCAATCCGTTTTCAGGCTCTGACTCCAAAACTCCGCATAGAGTATAGCTCTCTTCTTTATCTGTCTCAATATTCAAAAGTTTAACACTGCTTCCAAAACCGACTTTGACATGTGGATATGACGAGGGGTCAATGATTTGTGATTTTTGAATCATAGAGTTTAAGTAAAAGAGTCTTTTATCTATGAAACGAAGTTTCTCTTTTGCCGCATGATAATCAGCATTTTCACTTCGATCGCCTTGAGCAGCAGCGACTAGTTTTTCCTCTGCAACTTTAGGTTTTTCGATTTCCAGTAAAAACTTAAACTCTTGTGTTAAAAGGTCATACCCTTCTATGCTCATAGGTTCTTTATTACTCATAATAAAGAAAGCCTAGTGTTAACGTATAAATTATCATCTCTTTATTAATGATTAAAACCAACTATATAGTAAGTCTCTTTATTGTCTAATTTATTTAGTGTTACTTTAAATTTATCACTAAAACGTTGAACTTTTTCATGTGCATCTTCGGCCATTTCAGGGCTTGTTGAGTCTATTTTTATTTTAAAACAATCATTTGAGTTTGACATCGCTACATAAGCATCATCAACTTTTAAATGATTGTGTAAATCCATAATATGTTTTTGTATTTTTTCGTAGCCAACTGTATTTTTTTCAATTCTATCAAGCTGTTCAATTAAAGCAGTGTTTGGTACATAGCCAAGCTGTGTTAGCATTGCATCACTTTTCATATTTTTCCTTTTTAATAATTATTAGAAAATAATAACAGTAATTTGTAAATATTCAGTAGCTTTTTATATATATCTATGTAATATGACAATATATTGCATAAATTTAAAAAGAGAATAATATGACTGAAGATATACTGAAAAAAATCAAACAACTTCCACCACTTCCTGAGTCTGCTATGCAGATAGAAGCAGTTTACCAAGATCCGGACAGTACCTTCAACGATATGGTTAAAATACTAGAAACAGATCCTCTTTTAACCGCAGATATTCTCAAAGCTGCAAACTCACCGTTATATGGTTTTTCTCGAGAGATTAATAGCATTAATCAAGCTGTAGGCCTATTTGGCATGGGAACGGTAAGAGGTTTTGCACTAGCATCTATTGTTAAAAAAAGTTTTACGCTTGATTTATCTGCTTATGGGATCAATAATGACATGTTCTCAGCACTATCTAAAAAGCAACATGGACTTATGACTTCATGGTGTTTAAGAAAAGAAGGTTCTTTGCTTGGTATATTGTCTCCGGCTGCATTCCTTGTAGAGATTGGTAAGGTTTTAATAGCTCAACAAATAATGTTAGATAAAAAAGAAGAAGAATTTCGTGATGCACTAAAAGAGCTTCAAGATGTTGAAGCAGCTGAGAGAAAAGTAGTCGGCGTTGATACCCCTGAAGTAAGTGCTACAATATTTGAACACTGGAGATTTGAAACAGGACTAGTCGAAACTATCCGTCACTGTCAGAACTCGGAAGAGGCTGCTGAAGAATACAAAAGGGCGGCAAAAATATTACATGTTGTTCGTGTAGCTGTTCTAATTAATGGCGCAGTAACAGAAGCTAGTATAGCTGCGGCAAAAGAGTTGATTATTAAGTATGATCTTGACATGAAAAGCTTTGACAAAGCAATAGAAAACATTTAAACTATACGAAATTGAAATCTCTTCTTATAAGACTCACTCATGGTTTGAGTGAGCAAGACATCTCTGCTGATGAACTTCCACATGTAAATGATTTTTTAGTAAAAAAATACATCACTAAAAAAGACAATATATATAAATTCAACTCTAAATATCGTGCTGGAACCCTAGGACTTGTTCAAAAAGGAACAGCGTACCTAAATGTAATAGGTGAAAACATTAAAGACCTTTTTATTGGCGAAGGTGATTTAGATAAAGCAAATGAAGGTGACCTTATCATTGCGCAAAGACTTCTAGGCAAACGTGGGACACCTAGTGCAAAAATTGCAGAGATAGTAGGTCGTGCAGAGACTTACAGTGTAGCTTATATACTCTCAAAAGATGGTAGAAAATCTCTAGTTGATTTAAAAACTGAGTACCCTACCGGAGTTGAAATAAGCGAGAAAGACCTTAACACTTATAAAGATGGGGATGTTTTTAAAGTAAATAACCAAGATTTCACTATTATGGAAAAACTTGGAAATATGAAAGACCCCCTTGTTGATGAAAAAATAGTTCTTGCACGATTTAACAAACATGATGAGTTCGAGCCGGAAGTTTTAGAAATTGCAACATCATTTAAAAAAGTTGACGCCAAAAAATATCCTAAAAGAGTTGATTTAAGAAAACTGCCTTTTTGTACTATTGATCCTGTTACTGCAAAAGATTATGACGATGCAATCTATTGGGATGATGAAAAAACAACTCTTTATGTAGCTATCGCTGACGTTAGCGAATATGTAAAGCCATTTGGTGCTATTGACAATGAAGCTATTTATAGAAGTTTTTCTATCTACCTTCCTCACCGCTCAATACCAATGCTGCCTCGTCAACTAAGTGAAACTCTCTGTTCTCTTCAGCCACATGTAGATAGATTAGCTTATGTTTTTGAGATGAAGCTTGATTTAGACTCTTTGGAAGTTGTAAAATCAAAAGTTTATGAGGCAATAATACACTCAGACAGAAGATTTAACTATGAAGAGATAGATGACTACTTTAATGGAAAACTAAAAGCTAAAAACTCTAACGAAAAAAAGATTTTTGACTATATTACAAAACTTAGAGTCGTAACAGATGCACTTAAAGAAAAAAGATTAAAAATAGGTTATGATTTTCGTTCAACTGAGTTAGATATGGAGATAGATGAAAACTCTAATCTTGTTTCTACATCTTTAGCAGAAGAGACTCCTTCTCACTCCCTTATAGAAGACTGTATGCTTTTAGCAAACAAAGCAGCAGCATCACAATTTGAGCGAGGAATATTTAGAATACATGAGCCACCGAGTCAAGCAAAATTACAAAAACTGTATCAAGAGTTGGCTGGAATTGGAATGTTTATAGATATAAAAAATTCTATAAAAGAGACTATATCAAATATTCAAGCTCAAGCAAGAGCCATGAATTTAGAATCTGAAGTAGATACACTTATAATACGTTCACAGATGCAAGCTAGATACTCACCGCTGAACTCTGGACACTTTGGGCTTGGCTTTGAAGCATATACACACTTTACCTCACCTATTCGTAGATATAGTGATCTTATTGTGCACAGACTTCTAAAAGCTATAAGCGCCGGTGATACAGCTGAAGGCTCTTATGTGCTTAGAAATATTGAATCACTGAGTATGACAATAAGCGAAAAAGAGAGAGAAGCCAGCAGTATAGAGCTAGATTTTATGGACAGAAAGTTTGCAAGATGGGCCGCTCAAAATCTAAACAAAGAGTTTAAAGCACGCATCAGTTCAACAGACCCAGAGGTGAAAGCTGAACTTCACGATGAAATACAAGGTGCAAAACTAAACATTACTTCAATTGAAAACGTAGTTCTTTTTGAAGATGTTACGGTATGCATAGACAGAGTTGATATTGCTAAAGCTAAAATATTTGCACGAGTTATAAAAAAAGACAATGATTAATGTATAAAAATGAGTTAGATAAACATATACAAAATGGCTCTATTTCAAACAATTTTGTGCTGTTTGGAGAAAGCGATTTTCTTATTGACATGTATACAGAGAAATTGACAAATATTGAGGAGGCTTCATCGCTTAAATTTTATCATGATGAGTATGACTTCAACTCTGCAAAAGCACATCTGTCACAGGCTTCACTATTTGGCGGTCAAAATATTTTAATTATAAAGAGTGAAAAAAAAGTACCTAAAAAAGATTTAGATGTTTTTATAGACTACTGTGAAAAGAATCCTGAGAATATTTTTGTGTATGCTTATTACGGAAGTGATCATAAAACTTATACAAAAGCGTTCTCTAAAAAAAGCACTATGAGCATCAGATTTTTCAATCCTAACCAAGGAGAAGCAATCTTTAGTGTTTCTCAGGTTGCGCGCGATAAGCATATAAATATAGATAACTACACAATCACACATCTTCTACAGATTCATAATGGTGATGTTGCCCTAGCTTGCAATGAAATAGATAAATTTAGAGTTTATGACAGAGCGATAACTATAAAAGATATAGATAATCTGGTTTTTGGTTTAGCCCAAGTCAACATAGATGACTTTATAAAGAAAATACTAAATAAAAAAGATTTCAAAACAGAGTTGCAAAATATCTTAGAGCATGGGGAAGACGAGATAAGAATAGTTACAGCAATTACCACTTACTTGACACAACTGTATATGTTTAACATCTACATTAGAGTTAACGGCGCACCGAATGCACTAGAGATATTAGGCTACCCTGCCCCAAAATTTGTAGTTGATGAAAAAGCCGCTCTTTCATTAAAGTTCAAACCTCATACTTACTATAAACTACATGAGCTATTACTAAGCAGTGAGCTAAAAATGAAAAGTTCAAGTGTAGATAAATCAGCTATTTTATTATCAACACTTATTAGAGTTCAAAAACTGTTATAAGCTTAATAACTCATTGATCCTGCATTTAATAAACCTATAGAGATAGATAAAAATGCCATCAATATACCAACTGAGACAACACCTTCGTTGATTAGTTTTTCAAAAGAAAATCTACTTTTAAATCTTGTAACAACCAGCGCAAACAAAAGTTGAATTGTCATAGCAACAATTGCCCATACTATAAAATCCACATATGATACTGAACTTACTAATGCACTGTACAGTGGGACACAAAGACCAACTATAGCACCACCAAAACCTATAGCAGCCGCTGAATTATTATCTTCAAATATAAGTTTATAATCATCATACGGAGTAACTATTGCATATAGATATAAAAACAGGGCAACAATGACAACTGCACTCAAGAAAAATAGACCGAAAAATAAAAATGACTCTAACAACATAATAAATCCTAATTTTGTATTAAGGAATAGTACCTAAAGATTAGTTAACAATTGGTGTCAAAAAACTTTGCTACTTTTTATCTTTTTCTTCGTAAAGATTAATCAAGTCTATAAAGTTACTTAGACTATGAGCAAAAAAAGTCATATATTTAATATCCCTATCTTCAAACCCACCATCTTTGTTTATAAGTTGTAAAACACCTACAATATCTTTATTAGAGTTAAAGATAGGTGCTGTTGCAACATTACTTGTTGTATAACCAGTCTCTTTATCTATTTTGTAAAGAAAGTTAGGATTAGAGTGCACTTCATTTTCTAAAATTACTTTTTTTGTCTTCAATGTCTCTCCCACAATACCTTTATCAGATGGAATAACAATTCTTTGGACACCATCTGCCAATGTTGTCCAAAGCTCTTGTTTTGTGGGGTTATAAATAAACATAGAACATCTCTCAGCACCTATAATATCTTTAGCATATTTAGAAATCAGAGGTAGCCCCTCAGGTAATGAATTTTTATATAGTATCTCTTTTCCAAACTCCACAAGCTTAGAGTGTATATTTGTATTCATTAACAACCTTTTAATTTATATGGTAATTTTGAATTATATATAAAGCAAAGTGAAAAGTATATTAAATTAAATAAGTTGATTTTTATTCAGTGTGCTTAAGATTTTGAAGTTTTTGTAAAGGAGGCTAATATTGTATAAAACTAAAAGAGTGATGTAAATTCAAGGAGTATAACGAGGAAGCGTACTTCTAGTACGCCACGAGTGCAGCAACGCAGCAAGTGCATCGCTATTTTAGTTTTTAGAAGTATCTACTATTTTACCTGCGGATATCCAAGGCATCATTTCACGAAGCTTGTTACCAGTTTTAGTAATTAGTTTTTCTTTATCGTTAGTGCGCTCAGCGTTCATACGAGGATAACCTGATTGACCTTCAAGGATGAAATCTTTTGCAAATCTACCATCTTGGATTTCAGTTAAGATATCTCTCATAGCTTGTTTTGACTCAGCATTGATAACACGTTTACCAGAAACATAGTCACCATATTCAGCAGTGTTAGAGATTGAGTATCTCATATCAGCGATACCACCCTCGAACATTAAATCAACGATTAGTTTAAGTTCGTGAAGACACTCAAAATATGCTAATTCTGGAGCATAACCAGCCTCAGTTAAAGTCTCAAATCCAGCTTGAACTAATGCAGTTACCCCGCCACAAAGAACAGCTTGCTCACCGAAAAGGTCAGTTTCTGTTTCATCTTTGAAAGTAGTCTCGATAATTGCAGTACGACCGCCACCAATAGCTGAAGCATAAGAAAGAGCTAACTCTTTAGTGTTGTTGCTTGGGTTTTGACCAACAGCGATAAGGTCAGGAATACCACCACCACGAACAAATTCAGAACGTACAGTATGTCCAGGTGCTTTTGGAGCAATCATTGTAACATTGATGTTAGCTGCCGGTTGGATACGACCATAGTGAATGTTAAAACCATGACCAAAAGCGATAGTTGCACCATCTTTTAAGTTTGGAGCGATTTCATTTTCGTAAATTTCAGATTGGTTTTCATCTGGTAAAAGGATCATGATAACATCAGCTTTAGCAGTAGCTTCTGCAACTGTTAATACTTCAAAGTTTTTAGCTTCAGCTTTAGCCCATGATGAACCATTTTTACGAAGACCAACACAAACCTCTACACCGCTGTCTCTTAAGTTCTCTGCGTGCGCATGTCCTTGTGATCCAAAACCGATCATTGCTACTTTTTTGCTCTTGATTAAGTCTAAATTTGTATCTTTATCATAATATACATTTAATGCCATTATTTATCCCTTGCATAATTTTAAGCTTAAGCGCTTAAATAATTTTTGGCATTATACTAAAATAAAGCAAAAACTTTTATAATGTCAGTAAAATTTATAATAATACGAGGAATATTAATGAAAAAATTTAATCTGTTTAAAGAAATAATTACTGCTAACACTGCTGAATTGAATGAAGCAATCCAATCGGGCAAAAAATTTGCTATAAATATCAACGGTAAAATACGCAACGAACCTTTTACCTCAAGTGATATGTTAATTTATAATGGAACTCCGAATAAGCTCAAACCATTAGAAACAACATTTGGAAACAAATATCAAGTTGTTGTAGATGGAGATAGGGTACTTATAAAAGCTTTTGGAAATTGGCAAGAGTTAATTGCTATAAATACTCCATTAGCAACTTATGATGATACAACTGCTGATGGTGTTGCAGAATTTTCCAATAAAGGTCTAGAAGACATTGGATGGCATGCTACAGAGTTTAATATTACGTACAGGGAGTTGGTTGAAGTTCTGGAAGAAAAAGCTAATGGCACAATATTATGTATTGAACAAGAAAAACCGTATCAATTTAGCGGTTTTGGATTTATAAATAATTTTGATGATGCTAGAGATATTCTATTTACTATTTGTAAAGAAAAAATTAAAAAACTCATATATGAAGATGAGGATTTTAAAAGGGAGAGTTTAACTGATGAAGAGGAAGAGGCTGCTGAATTTTTTGAAGTTATTTAATATGACACGATTTACATAAAGCACTCTCAATATTTTCAACTCGTAAAAACAAAGGATTATTTACATTATGCGGATCATGACAAGATACACATTCAACATTTCCATTATATAGTTTAACGCCGTTTAATGGTGTATTTTCAAACATACCTGGGCTTGCAAGCTTTGCATCATTATAAGAGATAGAAACTGGATGGTCATCAGTAAGGTCTGGTCCAACTCTCCACTCTTGGTCTGGATATATGTTACCGCTAAAGTGACATGCATAACAGTTGGGAGTAACCCCTGACGTGTGGTATCCTGACCCTGGTCCATTAATAATATTGTGTGTATCTAATGCGGCTACAGCACTAGTATCTCCCTGTCCGCTAACACCGTCATGGCAACTTAAACAGACTAAAGTAGGATTATTTGGAACTCCAGCTGCTCCAGAGTAAAGAGTGAACGCATTCATATCTGTAATTTTTCTATTCCACAAAGGACCGGTAATAGGGCCGTCATTCCCACCATGCGGCGTATGACAAAAGACACATACATCCATCGTTGCTCCCGCATTAGTCCCATAATAGTTGGTATAACTCAAATCATGCTTAGAACCAACCATAGTAGCTGTTAACATAGTTTGTGACATGAATAACACTAAGAATATATATAAAATTTGTATGCTTCTTTTCATCACGCCACCCCTATATTCATTCTATAATAAATAATACTTATACTTCTGTATTACTAATTGTACACGAAAAATATTTAATATTAACTTGTGATAAAGATTTATAATATAATATATTTATTGACTATATGGGTTAAGCAAGTTACTTTAATGATTTTTTATTAGCTAATAGAAATCTCTGCAAAATTATCATAGCTGAGATAGAATCTACTCTTCCGTCACGTATATACTTTATCTCACCCTTCATTATATTTTCTGCTTCTTTGGATGAATTACTCTCATCCTGATAAAAGATTTCACCTTTAAAATCAATCAAATTCATAAAATGAGCAATACGTCGCTTCATCTCTTCTTCACTGCTTCCTCCGATTGGAACACCAACAACAACAGCGTCTACTTCCCATTCATTGAGAACTTTTTTTACATCTTTTGAAGCCTGATTACGGTTTTTTCTCTCAACTGCCTTGAGTGGAGTAACAATATCTTTATGAGCCGAATAAGCAAGACCTATTCTTTTTAGACCTAAGTCTATTGCAATATATTTCATATGAAAATCATTTGCCTAGACAAAAACTGCCAAACATCTTGTCAAGCATCTCATCGTTTTCAAAAGGTCTTGTTATTGAAGCCATCTCTTTTACAGCTTCATTAAGATGGAATGAGAATATTTCAAGCTCTTGATCCTGCAGTGGGAAAAGTGCTTCTTCTATGTTTTTTAAAGTATTCTCAACCGCTGATATCTGTCTTTGTGATATCAGCATCATCTCATCAGAAGTATTTGTTGTGTCCATTATGCTTTCTAAAGTATGAACCAATTCATCTACACTCTCTTTAGAGTTTAACTGCATATCAAATTTCAAATCTACATGTAAAAACTTTGCTTCTAAGTCGATTTTGTTTTTTACATGTAGCACATGTTTATCTTTAGCATACGAGTTTATTAAAGAGATTATCTGCTCATCTTCTTTATCATATTCACGAGAGCTGTCAAAAAGTGCTACAACTATATCACTTTCCTGTATTGCTTCTAGCGAGCGCTCAATTCCTATACGTTCAATCTCATCATGTGCTTCTCTAATTCCTGCAGTATCTACAATACGAATCAAATGAGTGCCGATTTTTACCTGTTCTTCAATGGTATCTCTAGTAGTTCCAGCTATTTCACTTACAATAGCTCGGTTATAGTTTAGCAAAGAGTTTAAAAGTGAGCTTTTCCCAACATTTGGCTTCCCTACAATTGCAACTTTAAAACCTTGCATTAAACCTTCTCTTGCTCTACTTGCCATAAGAGTAGAATCAAGTGATTTTTTAAGTTCCGCTAATTTTGCTTCAATTTGTAAAACTAAATCCTCTGGTAAATCTTCTTCTGCATAATCAATGCTGACTTCAGAATATGCAAGTATATGAATAATTTCATTACGAATTTTCTCTATATACTCTTTTAGGGAACCTTTCATCTGAGCTGCCAAAATCTTTGCTGCATCTTCACTTTTTGCCTCAATTAACTGTGCGATTGCTTCAGCCTCGCTCAAATCAATTCTGCCGTTAAAAAATGCACGTTTGCTAAACTCTCCAGCGGTTGCAAGTCTGGCACCGTATGCAAGAGTTGCTTTTAAAATACTCTGAGCTACTATAAAACCGCCGTGGCACTGAATCTCTACAACATTCTCTGCTGTAAAAGAAAATGGTGCTTTAAAATAGATAACTATCGATTCATCTATAAGTTCATTTTTGGAGTTATATATATTTGTTAAAGTAGCATATCTTGGAGTAAAATCTTTTTTGTGTGAGAGTTTTTCAGCTATTTCTAAAGCTCTATCTCCACTTATGCGAATAATAGCGATAGAGCCAATGCCATTAGCAGTGGCTATGGCAGAAATAGTGTCACTACTGCTCATTTACATGTCTCCTTTCTTTGAAAACAAGTTCCCAAAGAGATTCCTATCACTAAAGCTTTGCCTTTGGCAAGAAAAAAAAACATTTTTTATTAGTTGTGGTAATCATTTATTATGATAAATTTAAGTCCATCACGAGTAGAGCGAATTGCTACATACTTATCCGGATATTTATCACGAAGTTCTTTTAGTGCAATTTGAACAAGAACACCATCCAGTATTTTAGTCTGTGCTCTTCCATCTCTGTCAACATTTTCACAAACACCAACTAAATACCTGCCTACTGACTCCTCTTGATTTTTCAAAAATTCTGCAATCTCAAGACGAAGTTGCAGTTTATACTTTGTGTTAATCCAATTGAATATCATATAAGAAAGTGCTTTATATCTATATCCCTCTTTACCGATAAGAAGAGCAGCATCTTCGCCTTTAAACTCAACTAGAAGCGTGTTTTCGTCATAAGCAGAAACATCTATCTTATTAATTTCAAAACATGTCAGATGAAAAAGAGTGTTTAACTCTTTTTCAACAGTTTGAGCAATTTCTGATACTCTTGCTGTACCTTGAACAAGCTTTTGTGATGAATCATCCTCATCATAGTCTGCTGTAAAGTTAATATCTGCCATATCATAATCTTCATCATCTTGCGTACTTACAAAAGTCTCTGGTATAATCATATCATTCAAAATATTGTGTTCTGATTTCTTTTTATCGTATTTAGATTTTTGTTTATTAACTTTTGTACTTTGAGTAGATTCACCAAAAGTATTTGAATCCACTTCTTGCTTTGTTTCTTTCTTGACTTGTGCTTTAGGCGCTTGCCTTTGTTCTATTGGCTTTTTTTCTTCTTTAGGTTTTTGTTTAACAGCTTTATCTAATGTATTTAATTTTTTTGCAGCAACTATGATAGCACTTTTTTTGAAAAGCCCTAAAAAACCACTGCTTGGAGATTGGACCACTTCTATTGTCAACTCTGTTACAGAGCACTCTAATTTAGAAGCGGCATCTTTGTAAGCTTCTTCTAGAGATACTGATACTATCTTAATCATCTTTTCTTCCAGTAGATTTTTTTGAGTGTTTTTTTTCTAATTTCTTTTTTTCCATCTCTTTATGTTCCATCTTATGAGCATGGTCACTAACAGCTATCTCTGCATCTTTAGCATTTTTAAACTGCTGGTTTACAACAAATTGTTGAGCAATTGAGAATAGGTTATTTACAAACCAATAAAGAACAAGACCAGACGGGAATGTTAAAAAGAAAAATGTAAAAATAATCGGTAAAAATTTAAATATTTTTTCTTGCATAGGATCTGTAAAGTTACTCGGTGTAAGTTTTTGCTGATAATACATTGAAGCACCCATAAGAATAGGTAAAATATATGTAGTATCCATTCTTGAAAGATCATTTATCCAAAACATCCAAGAAGCACCCTGAAGTTCAACAGCATTGAGAAGTACACGATAGATTGCAAAAAATACAGGGATTTGCAATAACATAGGAAGACAACCACCTAAAGGATTTGCGCCATGCTTCTTATATAAGTCCATGACAGCAGCATTAGTACGCTGTGGATCACCTTTATATTTTGCTTGTACTGCTTTGACCTGCGGAGCAATATTTTTAAGTTTCTGCATAGAAACCATACCCTTGTATGTCAGTGGATAAAGAACAGCTCTAATAAGAAGAGTAAGAGCAATAATTGACCAACCCCAATTACCAAAAATATCATGTAACCATGACAGCAGTTGAAACAGTGGCTTAGAAGCAAAAGTAAACCAACCATACTCAATTGCATTTGTTAAAACAGGACTAATATTATTTAAAGTTTTATAATTTTTTTGACCGATATAACCGCTAAATCTCATATTTTGTATCGCTTCAAAATATACTATTGGATTATCTTCTCTATCTCTTTCAATTATTATATTTGTATCTTTGGAGAATCCATACATTATACTTGCAGTATATTGATCAAATGTTGCAGTCAACTCAACAGCGCTAAAAGATTTTCTACCCTCAGCATCACCATCTGCGATTATTGTGAGAAGTTTATCATCAGTATAAACTAATGCACCAACTACAGCCATCATCTGTTCTTTTTCATTTACTTTTGGTCTTTGACCCAAGTAGATAAAATATCTCTTGTCATCTGATAGTGAAACTTTAGCATCATAATGTCCATCAGCATAAAATGTTATCTCTTTTGTAACTGTTAAGTTGGGTAAATTCTGAGTTAAAGTAACTTTTTTTGCACCATTCTCTACAGACAAGTCAGATACATCTGCCGTATATGCAACTTTTACTGCTGCTTCATTTAACCCTGTATCTAAAAATCTAATAAATAACGGCTTTGTTCCATCAGCTGGAATAAGCTGAGCATGGTGATCATCTTTAGAATTGTACTTCGCTTGAAGTAATTCTTTTGAAGAGATACGACCTAAGGTGTCTATTTTTAGTATAAAGTCACTATTTGCTACTGTTACTAATGTACTTAAGTCATTTGCCGCTATTTTCTCATCTGCTGAGATTTCATGACCAACTACACTTTCAACATTTGCAACTTGTGGTGTGCTTGAGAGTTGTCCATTTTGTGAAGAGACTATACCTTGAGTCTTTATTTGCTCTGTTTTTGCCACTTCTGGCTGCTCTGGCGGGAAAATTGCTGTATAAGCTACGAAAAATACAATTGATAATGCTACTGCTAACATTAATCTTTGATTTGCTGTCATTTTGTCTAACACGACGAACCTTTATAGGAAAAATTTTTTATAATATAAAAACGGTTTTTTTTATTGGGAACCAACCAATATTTTATAGAATCAATCCCCATAATTACAGGCTTTAAAGAGAGTTTATCAAGTAGTGGATACTCTATTCCACCCTCATAAAATTGATTACAACGAAGTATTCTAGTGAAAGTGTGGTAAAAAGCACTTGAAATGGAATTATTTTCGAAATGAATTCTTGCATATTCACTACAAGATGGGTAATATCTACAACTCCCAAAACCAATAAGAGTAAAAAACTTTTGATAAAGCCATAAGATTTTTAATAAAAACTTTCTAATCATCTAATTTTTCTCAACTGCTTTAAGATGGTTTAAAACTTTAAGAAAATTATCTTTAAGTTTTTCATGTGCTATCTCATTGATTGATTGTTTTGCTACAAAGATATATGTACCGTCTTGAAGTATTGAAGAGAATTCACAAAAAAGAGCTCTTAGCCTTCGCTTTGCTCTATTTCTTTTTACAGCATTACCAATCTTTTTAGTAGCTGTAAATCCCACCTTGTGAATGTTTTGTGAGGGAAGAAAAAAAAGTACCACACTGCTTGAGTGAGCATTTTTTCCTTTTTTATATATATACTGAAACTCGCGATGCTGTTTCAGCGTATTAAAACTGCCTAAACCGACAATTTTTTACGACCTTTAGCACGACGACGGTTAATGATGCGGCGACCATTTTTCGTTGCCATTCTAGCTCTAAAACCGTGAGTTCTTTTTCTCGGTGTATTATGAGGCTGGTATGTTCTTTTCATAGACATATCCTTTTTAAAATTAAGTCCGCAATGTTACATAAAACTTACTTAAATAGCGGTTAAGTTTTACTTTATCTGCTTAAAAAATCTTTTAATGTCTCTGTGTGAGACTGATCAAAAGATGTAGAAACATCAAAAAGCTTCTCTTTTGCTTTAATATGACAATCTCTACACTCTTGTATTACATCATGCTCTCTTATGTTGGAACTATTTATTTTTGACATTGGATGACATGCAAAACAATCGGCTCCACAATCAGCCATCTTATTTGGATCTGCAGTGTGACAATTGATACATGTAAGCATAGGTTTATGTCTTAAATCTTCATTTATTGTCGGTATAAGCTTAGGGTGACAAGACATACAGTCACCTGTACAAGCAAGAAGGGATATAGTAAAGAATACTAATAGTATCAAATATTTCATACTGAAATTATAACCTCTTTTTATTTACGAAACTTTTACTTCTATCTCTGAATTTTTTATATCAAAATCTACATGTGAGCCTTCAACTACCGTTCCTTCAAGGATAAGCTCGGCAAGTCTATCTTCAACAATCTCATACAGAGCACGTTTAAGTGGTCTAGCACCATAAACAGGATCAAATCCAGCTTCTGCTATGTATACTTTTGCTTCATCACTCAGAGTAAGCTCTATATCTCTTTGCTCAACTTTTTTAGCAATATCTCTAAAGAATATATCTACAATATCAACTATTTGCTCTTTTCCTAAAGCGTTAAAGATTACTATATCATCAAGGCGGTTCAAAAACTCTGGTTTAAACGCTTGTTTGAGTTCACTCATAACTATATCTTGAAGTTTGTCTGAGTCTTGATTGTTTATGATTTTATCGCTTGCAATGTTTGAAGTTAAAATAATAATAGTATTTGCAAAATCAACTGTTACACCTTTGTTATCAGTCAATCTTCCATCATCTAAAACTTGAAGCAAGATATTAAAGACATCAGGATGAGCTTTTTCAACCTCATCAAAAAGTATAACACTGTATGGTTTTCTACGGACTGCTTCTGTAAGCTGTCCACCCTCTTCATAACCTACATACCCGGGTGCAGCACCAACGAGGCGTGAAACAGCATGTTTTTCCATATACTCACTCATATCAATACGAATCATTGCATCTTCTGAGTCAAATAAAAACTTAGCCAATGTTTTTGCAGTCTGTGTTTTACCAACTCCGGTTGGTCCTAGAAACAGAAAACTGCCTATAGGAGAATTTGTATCAGACAATCCTGCTTTGTTTCTCTTAATTGCACGAGACACTGCATGCGTGGCTTTTGATTGCCCAACTACATCTTTGTTTAACTCATCTTCTACATGTAAAACTTTATCTTTATCACCCTGCAACATCTTATTGACCGGAATATTTGTCCATCGTGAAATTATAGAAGCTATCGCCTCTTCATCAACAGAGTTTTTAAGAAGTGTTCCGGCACTTTGGAGTTTCTCCCAATTTTCATTTATACTTTTTTCTTCTTCTAAAAGTGCTGGTATCTCACCATACTCTATCTCAGCTGCACGGTTAAATTCTGATTTTGTTTTTGCAATTTGTGCTTCTCTTCTCTTATGCTCAATATCGTTTTTAACAGTTGAAATTCTTTCAAACACCTCTTTTTCACTAGCAAAACGAGTCTCTAAATCTCTTATTTTTTCATCTACATCAGCCAACTCCTTATCTATTTCAGTAAGTCGTTTTTTATTTGCCGGAGTATGCTCCATTTTCAGAGCTTCTTGTTCTACATGTAGTTCAGAACTTTCTCTCTTTGCACTGCTAAGTACATGTGGTTCTGACTCTATCTGCATTTTAAGCTCAGCAGCTGCTTCGTCAATTAAATCTATTGCTTTATCTGGTAAAAACCTATCTGCTATATATCTGTCTGAAAGTCTGGCTGCTGCTACTAAAGCACTATCAGTAATAGTCACATTATGATGAGTTTCAAGTCTACCCTTTATTCCTCTAAGAATTTGTAGAGACTGATTTACAGTAGGCTCATCAAGATTAATAGGTAAAAATCGTCTTTGAAGTGCCGCATCTTTTTCAAAATATTTTCTATACTCTTTTAGAGTTGTCGCACCAATTGTATGAAGTTCACCACGAGCAAGAGCAGGTTTTAAAATATTTGCTGCATCCATACTACCTTCACTTGCACCTGCTCCTACAATAGTGTGAATCTCGTCAATAAAAAGTATGATATTAGCACTTTGTTTGACTTCATCTATAACAGCTTTTAATCTATCTTCAAACTCTCCCCTATATTTTGCACCGGCGATCAAAGCACTCATATCTAAAGCTATTACTTTTTTATTTTGAAGTGAGGTTGGAACTTCATTATCACTAATTCTTTGTGCAAGTCCCTCGACCAATGCTGTTTTACCAACTCCAGGTTCACCTAAAAGTATAGGATTGTTTTTGGTTTTACGAATCAATATCTGCATCATACGTGTAATCTCTTCATCTCTGCCGATTACAGGAGACAAGTTCCCCTCTTTTGCTTGCAGTGTTAAATCGATTCCATATTTATCCAGTGATTCTAAAGTCTCATCAGAACTCTGTGAATCAATCTTTGCGCCACCGCGAGATGTCTCTATATTTTTAGCAAGTTCTGACATGTCAATATATTTTTTTAATATGCTTGAGTATGGTTCATTTTTTAAATTTGCTAATATATAAGTATCTACTGCTAAAAATGAGTCCCCATTTTTTGTCATCAATCCTGCGCCATTTTCCAATGTTTGAACAAAGTTTTTAGATAGTCTAATACTCTCTTTTGAAACTGTTGAAGATTTTGGAAGTTTTTCACTTAAACTTTTAACATCAAGCTCTATAGCAATCTTATCTATATTCATTTTATTGAACATCTGATTCAAAACAGAGTTGGAATTTGTAAGCAGTGCCCACAAAAAGTGCACTGACTCCACCTCTTGATTTTTGTTGTGTAGTGCTAAAGATATAGCCGACTCTATCGCTTCCGTCATGTTATTTGTTAATTTTTCAAATATGTTTGGGGCCATAATATATTCCTTTTTTTTATATAAGCATTATAGCAACTTGAGTGTATGATTGTCAAGTCTTTTTAGTCTATCGTCTTTATATTTGATTTTATTTATATTATAATTATACAAATATTTATAGGATTTAAGACTTAATTAAAAAAACGGGTGCTTACTTTTCTACTTTTTCTTATAATTCACCAAATAATAATCTACTAAATTTAGCTTCAAACTTTTACTCAATCCACGATGCAAATTAATCATATTTTTCATGT
>JAKITC010000037.1 GCA_021648285.1 Sulfurimonas sp.
CGATACAAATCAGTAAAAAATAGAAAAATAGTCTAAAAAATCACTTGAAAATTGAAAGTGAATTTTTAAAATGCTAGAATATCAAAATCAAGAAGAATCAGCTGGCTTGTTCAGAGGGTTCAATTATAAAGACAACTTTGAGAATATCAACAAAATCTTTGCCACAAAATGTAGCAAAACCACTTTATAAAACAACCTTTTAGACTAGACAAAGGGTAAAAATTGTATACTCTTAAATATTTTATTCTCATAAACAAAGGAAAGCTAAATGAGTATTCCCATTTATACTTACGATGCCATTATTGTAGGAGCAGGCCTTGCTGGCTGTGCTGCTGCAAGAGAGTTACAAAACGCAGGGAAAAATGTTGCTGTTATAACTAAGCTACATCCCCTTAGAAGTCACTCAGGTGCTGCACAAGGTGGCATAAATGCTGCTTTTAGTGATGAAGACAGTGTTGAACTACATGAGTATGACACAGTTAAGGGGTCTGATTATCTTGCAGACCAAGATGCTGTAGAATTTTTATGTAAGCATGCTCCAGAAACTATTCGTTGGGTCGAGAGAATGGGCGCTGCTTTTAGTAGAACTGCCGATGGCAAAATTGCTCAAAGACCATTTGGTGGTCAATCTTCTCCTCGTGCATGTTATGCAAAAGATAGAACAGGATTAACTCTCTTACAAACTATATATGAGCAAGCTATGCGTGTTGGTGTTAAATTTTGGGATGAGTGGTACGCTGCTGATATCATATATAAAGACGGGAAAGTATCTGGTGTTATTGCATTCAATATCCGTGATATGCATATGGCTATTTTCAATGCAAAATCAGTAATGTTCGCAACGGGTGGTTATGCTCGTTCATTTAAAATAAACTCAAACGCACATGCAAATACTGGAGATGGTCTTTCTATAGTTGCAAGACATGGTCTTCCTCTTGAAGATATGGAGTTTGTACAGTTTCACCCATCTGGACTTTCTGGAAATGGTGTTTTAATCTCAGAAGCTGCTCGTGGTGAGGGCGGACGCCTTTTAAACTCTGAGGGTGAAAGATTTATGGAGAAATATGCTCCAAATGCTATGGAGCTAGCTTCTCGTGATGTTGTATCTCGTGCAATCCTAAATGAGATTAGAGAAGGTCGTGGTGTTGGACCAAGAAAAGATGCAGTTTTTATTGATGTAACTCACTTAGGAAAAGACCTTATTATGGAAAGACTTCCGGAACTTCGTGAACTAGCTATCACTTTCTTAGGTCTAGATATGATTAAAGAGCCTATTCTGATTTCTGCAACTGCTCATTATTCTATGGGTGGTATTCCGGTAAATATTGCTGGTAATGTTCGTAAAAACAATACAGAATATGTTGAAGGTTTTTATGCAGCCGGTGAGTGTTCTTGTGTATCGGTTCACGGCGCAAACCGTCTTGGTGCAAACTCAGTGCTTGAAGCCCTGCTTTTTGGTCGTTATGTTGGTAAAACAATGGTTGAAGAAGTTGATTCTATTGAACTTCGTGTAGCTACACAAAAAGATGCAGCTACAGCTTTAGCTGAGATTGACTTCATATTAAACAATAACGGTGAGGAGACTGTTCCAGGCTTGAGAGAAGAGCTACAGCAGTGTATGACAGCAAATGCCGGTGCATTTAGAACAAAAGAGCTTTTAGAAATTGCAGTTGCTAAAGTTAGAGAACTTCGTGCTAGATTTAAGAATATTCGCATTAAAGACAAATCAAAAGTATTTAATACTGACCTTCAAGAAGCTATAGAGTTTGGACATATGATTGACTACTCTGCATTTATAGTTGAGAGTGCAATTGCTAGAAATGAGAGCCGTGGTGCTCACTTTAGAGAAGATTTTGATACTCGTGATGATGAAAATTTCTTAAAACATACAATGGGCTATATGAATAAAGATGGCGATATTTCACTTGACTACATGGATGTCGTACTAGGCAAACATGAACTCAAAGCTAGAACATACTAAGGAGAACTTATGAGTACAGGTACAATTACTACACAAAAAGTAAACTTCAAAGTATTTCGTTTTAATGCTGATGAAGATTATCTTCCATACTACGAAGATTATAGCATGGATGTTACTTCAGAAGAAGTTGTTTTAGATATTTTAAATAGAATAAAATGGGATCATGATGGTAGTTTTTCATACCGTCGCAGCTGTCGTCACGGTATATGTGGTGCATGTGCCATAAAGGTAAATGGTCGCTCAACTCTTGCTTGTAAAGAGAGTATGACTACTATGATAGAGTATTTTGGTAATGATCTTACAATAGAACCGCTAAGTACTAAAAGAGCAGTTAAAGATATGATTATCGATAAGGGTGATTTTTGGGAAAAACATGAAAGTGTGACTCCATATTTGGTTACTGATATAGATGAAGCACCAACATGTGAAAACCTAGTATTACCTCATGATGCAGAGAAATTAAATGAAGCTGATTTATGTATTCAGTGTGGCGCATGTCACTATGCTTGTCCAGCTGTAGAAGTAAATGAAGATTTCTTTGGTCCAGCTGCTTTTGCCGCTGCTTATCGTTTTGAATCAGATGTTCGTGATAGTGACACAGACAGACTTAAAGCTATAAACGAAGAAAGACAAGGTGTTTGGGACTGTGTTAAATGCTATGAATGTGCGGAGGCTTGTCCAAAAGACATTAATCCTATTGAAAAAATAACAAAATTACATCAAATGACGTTTACTGCAGGAATTGCAAAAAGCAACGTCGCGACTCGCCATGCAGTTGGTTTTTTACACTCAATCAAAAAACACGGTCTTCTTGATGAAGGTGGATTAGTTCTTTATTCTGAAGGTCTAGGAGTTGTAAAACATATTCCAGTTGCACTTAAAATGTTCAAAAAAGGTAAAATAATAATGCCTTGGAATATGCCAAAATCTGATAATCTTGATGAAATACAAAAACTTATAAAATCATCATCAACTGCAAAGTTCTAGGAGTAGTAAAATGGGAAAATTAAAATATGCACTTTTTACGGGATGTACTGCTAAACAAAGTACACCTGAGCAAATGATGTCTACAATGGCAGTTGCTAATAAACTAGATATAGAACTTATTGAACTTACAGAAGCTTCATGTTGTGGAGCTTCACATTTACAGGATTATGATGACTTTTTATCTCTAGTCTTAAATGCCAGAAATATCGCTTATGCAGAAAAACATGAGCTGACAATGGTTACAATCTGTAATACATGTCAGCTAAACACTGCAATGACTAAGCACCGTTTAGACAATAATGCAGAGCTAAAAGCTAAAGTGAATGAAAAACTTGCAGAAGTTGGATTAGAGTATAAAGGCACATCTCTTGTAACTCACTTTTTATATGCTATTATTGACGATTTTGGTCTTGACAAAATTAAAGAGATGGTTGTTAAACCACTAAATAAATTTAATATTGCACCATTTTACGGCTGTCATAACATACGCCCTTCTGAGCTTCAAAATGAATCTCACAATAAAAAAGAGAATCCTTACAACCCTACTTCATTAGATGATTTAATCATCGCTTGTGGTGGTGTTAATGTTGATTATGAAGAAAAAAACAAATGTTGTGGTTTCCATGTTGAACTTCAAGCTCCTCATACAGCAGCAGTTTTAGCTGGTACTGCGATTGCAGGCGCAACAGATCAAAATGCGGACATGATGGTGACTCCATGTCCACTTTGTCATCTAAAACTTGATACTCAGACTAAACACTCATCTGAAGCTATCGGTCGTGAAGTAGCACTTCCAGTTTTACACATGCAACAGATGATAGGACTTGCTCTTGGATGTACTTCTGAAGAGTTAGGACTTAAACACCACGTTACAGAAGTTGGTTTTATCTAATTTCTAACACCAAAGGAAGTATACCCGCAAGGGGGCACGCTGATTCCTTTGGTTACGCTAACGCTTGGTTTTCTTCAGCAGAAAGCTCACGCACCTTGGTGCTTTTTTTATAGAACTCACATAACACTTTTAAAATGGAAAAATTATTATGTCAAACTCAATTGAAATAATATCTTGGAATGTTAATGGAATACGTGCTGTAGGCAATAAAGAAGCTCTTAAATGGATTGATGAGAGAGAACCTGTATTATGCCTACAAGAGATAAAAGCGCTTCAAGAGCAAATCCCTGATGATTTGTTTGAAAAAGAGTATGAAGATATTTTAGTTAACTCAGCAACTAAAAAGGGTTATAGTGGGACTATGACTTGGAGTGTGTTACAAAGTGACAGTAACTCTACATGTCAACATGTAGATATACTTAGTGAAGGTAGAATTGTAGAGACTCATTATGGTGATATAGTGCTTTTTAATGTATATTTTCCAAATGGTCAAAAAGATGAAGAGAGATTGGCTCATAAAATGAAGTTTTATGATGATTTTTTAACTTACTGTGAAGAGCTAAGAGAAGATGGGAAGAGCATAATTATTTGCGGAGATGTAAATACTGCACACAAAGAGATTGACCTTAAAAATCCAAAAGCAAACTCCAAAACATCAGGCTTTCTGCCAATGGAGCGAGAATCGATAGATAAACTGGTGGATCACGGTTACATCGATACTTTTAGATATGTCAATGGTGATGAAGCAGACAGGTACAGCTGGTGGTCATACCGTTCATCTGCAAGACTAAAAAATGTAGGCTGGAGAATAGATTACTTCTTCATATCCGAAGATTTGGCTGAAAATTTAGAGGATGCTTTCATACTAGACTATATAGAAGGCTCTGACCACTGTCCTGTTGGAATAAGACTCTCTATATAAAACTACACCATGAAAGAAAAATTTGAAATGAAAGCTGCTGCGTTTAATGAGAAAAATATAAGCTCTTTAGCTGACTCTATTTTAGATTTATATCCTGAATTTAACCATAAGGAGTTTTTAGAACTTATACTTCCAAACTTAGATGCATTAGAGTTAAAAGAGCGTTCAAGCCTAATAGAAGATACTCTAGTTACTCTACTCCCTGAGCCTTTTGAAAAAGGTGTAAATATTCTGCTACAAGCTATGCCGAAAGAGATTACAGATGATGAACTGAGTGGTTTTGATGGTTTTATTATGATGCCACAAACAGGCTACGTGGCAAGATGCGGAATGGATAATTTTAAATTATCTATGAAAGTTCTTTATGAGATGACAAAAAGATTTACAGCAGAGTTTCATATAAGGTACTTTATATTAGAACATTATGAAAGTACAATGCAGATGCTAGAGAGGTGGGCTGATGATGAGAATGTTCATGTACGAAGACTAGTAAGTGAAGGTACACGACCTCGTCTACCGTGGGCATTTGCACTAAAGAATTTCAAAAAGGACCCTACTCCCGTTATTGAACTACTAGAAAGACTCAAAAATGATCCTGAACTATATGTTAGACGATCAGTTGCGAACAACCTAAATGATATCTCGAAAGATCATCCAGAATTAGTTACTAAGACACTTGATGCATGGCAAGACGGTACAAAAGAGATGACATGGCTAAGCAAACATGCACTTCGTACACTGCTGAAGTCAGGTAACACAGAAGCCCTCGCATTATTTGGATTTGTACATAGTGATAAACTTGATGTAAATCTTTCACTAAAGAAAAAAGAGGTTATATTTGGAGAGTATTTAGAGTTTGAAATAGAGTTAAACTCTAATGAAGAGAATATATTGCCTGTAATGATTGATTTTATTATCTACTATAAAAAAGCCAATAAGACCCTAGCCCCTAAAGTTTTTAAACTGTCATCAAAAATAATCAAGCCAAATGAAAAACTCAACATTGTCAAAAAGCACAAATTTGCAGATTTTTCAACTAGAAAGCATTACGCTGGTGAGCACCAACTTGCCATAATTGTAAATGGAAAAGCTTACAACAAGTGCTCATTTAATCTAAATATTACTTAGCTTTAGGTCTAAAAGCTTTTATAACCTCTTCGTTTGTTTCAATGTATGGACCTTCAATTAAGTCTATACAATATGGTACAGCTGGAAAAACTGCATCTAAGCACTCGCGAATAGATTTTGGTTTTCCAGGTAGATTAATAATTAAACTCTTACCCCTTATTCCGGCTGTTTGACGCGAAAGAATAGCTGTTGGAACATATTGAAGGCTTACCTGACGCATCAGTTCACCAAAGCCCGGCATCATCTTCTGACATACATTCTCAGTAGCTTCTGGTGTAACATCACGAAGTGCTGGTCCTGTTCCACCGGTTGTAACAACTAAACAACACCCTTCTTCATCACAAAGCTCTATCATAGTAGCTTCTAAAATATCTTGCTCATCCGGAATACATCTATAAACTATCTCAAATTCACTAATTAAATAATCTTTCATTGTATCTTGAATAGCAACTCCAGATATATCTTCATATATCCCTTTACTTGCTCTGTCACTCGCTGTTATTACGCCTATCCTAATTTCACTCATATTCTTATTTTCCTTATTTAATTAATTTCTCAAAAAACTCTGTTTTTTTGTAGCTTTAGGGGGTTGTAGGGACTTTTAGAAGTGCTAACACTTGGCACTTTCCACTTTGAGTCCATGCCTATATAATGGGCTTTTGCTCATTATATTGTATTATGTGATTTGTAAAAAATGGTTTGCATCTTTAATATATGTAACCGTTGCTACTTCTAAAAAAAACTCTCTAGCTCTCTCAACATCTATAATCTTATCTTTACCACCAAGGTAAACCTCAATCTTAACATCTTTTTTAGCTAAAGTCTTTAGTTCTTCTATATCCCATTCATGGTTGAGCAGCTCTTCCAACTCACTTACATTAGTTTCACAATGCTCAGTATCTTTTTTAGCATGTGGATAAAAACATAAATCTGTAAAATCTTTTAAATATTTATCTTGATCTTTTCTGTATCCCATTAGTTGAAGTCTTTTAAATTTAGCATCCTTAGTCTGAAAAAAAGCTGGAGAGAAAAGCTGAAGTCTGTCTACTCTCTTACTACATGTCAACTGCTCTTTAACATATTCAAATGCTTTAATAGCACCATAACTGAAGCCACACACACAATACATAGATGCGTCTATGTACTCTTCAAAAAATATTTGCTCTTTTTTTAAAGAAAAGCCACTGCTAAATACCATCAATTAACTTTTTAATATCTGCTTTAGAAATACTTTCTCTCTCGAATAAAACGGCTTCTACCTTCTCCATAACATTCATAATTGATTCCAATAAAACTTTAGTCTCTCCGTACATTCTCTTCATAATAATTTCTTGATCTTGTTCATTAGCTATCAGAAATGAGCCCATTCCGTACTCTTTAAGCATTTTGTCCACTAACTCTTTTGCCTCATCCAGATCAACTTTAGCACTGCTAGTATGTTCTCCATATTTAATATTACATGCGACCATGCCTGCTAAAAACATTTTTACTCTTGATTCCAGCTCATGCTTAATGAGTGGTTCACCTGTTGAGGGGGTAAGCTTTTCATTTGAAAGAAGTAGTTTCTCAAAAGGCAAGTCAAAATATGTTGCACATATGGCTTTTGCTGCTTGATAAGTTACGCGATACCCTTTTTGCTCATCACTTAACATCTGAAGCTTTTTCTTCCCAAACATTACCTTGTCTTTTACCTGATGGAAGTGCTCTATCGTAACTTGAAAATCATGCTGTCTAATCGCAAGAAGGGATGCTTCATTTACAAGTGCTGCCAACGAAGCACCATTAAACCCTACTGTCATATTTGCAACTGCTTTTACATCTAGCTCATGAGGAACTTTATCCAAATATTTGACTAAAATTGATTCTCTCTCTTTTTTTGTTGGGAGTTCTACAAAAATCCTTCTATCAAATCTTCCGGCACGAAGAAGTGCAGAATCTAAAACATCTACTTTATTTGTTGCAGCTATAACGATAACTCCGCTAGAACCCTCAAAACCATCCATCTCAATTAACAGCTGATTTAATGTGGCATCTCTCTCATCATTTCTTATCCCATCTCTTTTTTTACCAACAGCATCTATCTCATCAATAAAAATAATTGATGGGGAGTTGTTTTTTGCAGAGTGAAAAAGATCATGGACTCTTTTAGCACCCATTCCTACATATATTTGGACAAATGAAGCACCACTCTGATAGTAAAAGGGAACACCTGCCTCATGCGCTACAGCCTTTGCAATCATCGTTTTACCAACACCTGGAGGTCCAACTAAAAGTACACCGTTTGGCATTCTTGCGCCAAAACTTTTATATCGTTTTGGTTTTTTCATAAAGTCTATAATCTCTTCAAGCTCAATTTTAACATCACTAATTCCACCAATATCACTAAAAGTGACATCACTTTTTATAGATTCTATTGATGACTGCTCTTCAAAAGAGTTAAATCCACTATTATTTGTTTTTCTTTGGACAATATCATCTTTTTTTTGATACCATCTAAAGAAGAGACTACCTCCACCAAGAAGTAGAACTAAAAAGAGAAGATATATAACTATACTTGAGTTATTTCTCACCTCTACTTTATAATCTAAAAACATTTGTGGTGTAACCTGTGAGGATGCTATTTTATAAACATTATCACCTGTTTTAAGATAAATATACTCATTTGCAGCAATTACGCTTATTACTGTATGGTCTTCCAAAATAGATTTTGCATCTTTAAGAGTTATTGAGTCTGCATTGTCCCTCAATATTGCAAATAAAACTAATATTATTACTAAAAAAGCTGATGCATAAAGTACTACTCTATTTGACTTATACTTTGCCATAGTTGGACTCCTCTTTCACTGTATAATCTTGTATATTTACCCAATTCCCAAGTAAATCTTCATTAGAATCAATCAAAATTTTATTGAAATGCTGATCATATCCAACATATAAACCATCTTTCTCACTCTCTACAAGAACATCTAAATCACCCCTAAAAGCTTTTCTAAACTCTAGATTTTTAGATTTAACAATGACTTCAAGTTCATGTAACCTCTCTTTTGCCAGCTTGCCGTTTACCTCTGGTTTCATTGTTGCAGATGGCGTGCCATCTCTTTTTGAGTATGTGAACGCGTGCAAATGTGTTAATGGTAAATCTTTAACATTTTTCATAGCTTCGTCCCAAAGTTCCTGGCTCTCACCCGGATGACCTGTTATAAAATCGGTACCAATTGCAAAACCCTTATCTGCTAAGAGCTCGAATAATTCTCTATCTTGCTTATATACATTTCTTCTATTCATATGTTTTAGCATTTTCGGTGATGTGTGTTGAAGTGCTATGTGCAAGTGTCTCTCGAGCCAAGGTTCTGTCAGTATCTCTTTAAATTCATCACTTATTTGAATAGGCTCAACACTGCCAAGTCTTATGCGTCTTACTCCTCTTATTTGAGAAATTTTTTTCATAAGTGAAGCAATAGAGCTGTCTGTTTTTTGTCCATAACTTCCAACATTTGTGCCAGTTAAGATAAATTCTCCAAATCCATTAAGTGCGAGCCTTGTAATCTGCTCTAAAATTCTGCCTTCATCCATACTTCTGGCATCACCACGAACAAATGGAATAATACAGTAAGAACAACGAAAATTACAACCCTCTTGAATCTTTATAAATGCCCTGCTCTTACCGACAAAATCATCAACAACTGCTTTATCGACATAGTTTAAATCACCAGGTTCATAAAAAGGTTTTTCACGTGAGAGCATTGTATCAATACGAAGTTTTTCACTCTGACCGAATACACCGGCAACTCTACCCTGCTCTAGAAGCTTTTCACCTTTGGTATGGGCACCGCATCCAGTTAAAAAAACTTTAGCATCACTAATTTTTTCTACATGTGAAAGATATGATCTAACATGAGTATCAGCACCATTTGTAACTGTACATGAGTTTACGACAACGACATCCGCTTCATTCTCATCTTGGGTAACTTCATAGTCCTGCATAGCACTCATCATGACTTGAGAATCATAAAGATTTGTTCTGCAACCAAAAGTTTTAAAATATACTTTCTGCTTCACTATACAATCTCCTTCTTCGCGAACAAAGTCCACAAAGAATTCCTCTCACTGAAGCTAGCCCTTTGGGCAGAATTTATCAATTTCATCAAACTACTTCTTCATTAGTTGCAAACGGCGGTTTTCTTTTAGCGGACTCTTCCATATGTAACATTTGAGTAGGGTACGCTATCGTTATGTCATCTTCTGCCATAAAGGCATCTACTATCTCGATTGAAATAACACTTCTTAGAGTAAGTGTTGCATAAGCATTTGTTAAATACCAAGCTTCTATATCAATACCATTTGATTCAATAAAAGAGTATATTCTTGGTTCAACATTTGTATTTTTCAAACTATACTGATTTCTCAACTTATTCAGTTGTTTTCTTGTTATATCTGTATAACCTTTAGAAAATTTCTTTGTTATTTCTTTTGCCAGATGCATAGCTTTTTTATGGTTAGAATCAAATGTAATCGTAATCTTAATACCATCCCAGACAGTCTTTAAAGAACTATGAGTATAGTTAGCAATCATTCTTGTAAAAACATAATTGTTTGGTATAAACATAATCCTACCGGCTCTTCTATTTTCTCTTATTGATGTAAGAGTTATGTCTTCTAAAATCGTCATACGAAGGAGTGAAATATCCATAACATCACCAACATACTTCATCCCATCCATATCAACACGAATTCTATCCCCTACATGTATACTGCCACCGATAACTATTACTAGCCAACCAAGAATACTCATAAACCAATCTTTCATGGCAATTGCGATACCTGCCGATGCAAATCCCAGTATGGTTACCAAATAGCTCACATTTTCAATATAGTTAAAAAATAGAATTAATATTATAAGAATAAAGTTGCTAAAAGTAATAATCTTATTTGCCATGTAAAACCGCTCATGGTCAGTGATATACTTTTTAACAATCATCTTAAGCAAGAAAAATATAATAAAAACAATTAAGATAATTACACCTATCTTAGCCATTTTCATAATTTGAGTGTTTACAGCCTTGTTGATATTTATCTTTATAATATCTAATCTTTTTTGATAAACATCTACGGTTACACTCATTGTATCCAAGGCACTTTCAAATCTCTCAAGCTGTTTAATTTTCTTTTGGGCTTGAAGATTGTATTCTTTCTTGGTATCTACTGCTTCTATCTCTTTGTAAATTCGTCCTTCTGCTCTTAAAAGTGATATTAAAGAATCTAGCTCCTCTTTCTTTAAAATATAATCACTATAGCCTTTATTCAACGTTTTAATAAGAGAAATACCTGTGAAAATATCAAATGGGTTTGTAATGGCAGGAATCTCATCAATATTTGGAGGAGTTAAGAGATTTGAAAAAGGAGAGCTATCTTTTTTCTTGAGTTTTTCTATTTGTGATGTTAAAATCTTCTCTCTTGATATCAGTGCATTGAGTTCATCTTTTTGAGTTAAAGATTTCTTTCTTTTTTTCTGAAGATAAGTTATTCTTTTTTTAATCTTTTCAAGGGATTCTCTAACGTCAAGTGATGTAAGGTAAGATGCGTAACTATTCATCCAAACACTTTTTATATTAATTATTTTATTTTCAAGCTCTTCTAAATCAGCAACATACTCAGCAACTTTTTCTTTTCTTAAGTCTTCTTGTTCAAGCTCAATACGAACTAAATCCTGCTTGTCTTTAACACTGTTTGCTGCCATCAAAGATGAAACTAGCAGTAAAAAAAGAACTATATCTTTCATTTAGTCTCTCCAAACTTATTTAATACACACATTACCGTACCTGCGTCAACTTTATCTGTAATAGTTACATCGCCGATACCTATTGGCAGAATGAAGGTAATAGATGAGTCTGCACTCTTTTTGTCCAGAAAAAATGTTTCATAAAAACTGCGAGGATTTTCAATGTGATAGCTCGTGGGAAGATTATATTTTTCTAAGAGTGCCTTAACTCTCGCAGCCTCTTTTTCACTCATAAGGTTCATTTTCCGTGCGGTTTCATTAGCCATAACCATTCCAATTGCTACAGCCTCGCCATGAAGAAATTTTTTATACTTTGTCTCATTTTCTATTACGTGACCAAAAGTATGCCCATAGTTGAGAGCAGCTCGTATGCCATGCTCTTTTTCATCTTTACTTACTACATCTGCCTTAGTCTGCACAGCTTGTTTTATACACTCTTGCAGAACTTCTGGATTATTTAAATCGGCTTCCTCTAAAAACTCAAAAAACTCTTTGTTAAATGTTACTGCCATTTTTACTATCTCGGCAACACCGGCAGAAAACTCTCTTGAAGGCAAAGTAGTTAAAAAGTATGGGTCAATATATACAGCACGCGGCTGATGAAATGCACCAACAAGATTTTTTCCATACTTATTGTTCATCCCGGTTTTCCCGCCCACACTCGCATCAACCTGAGAAAGGAGCGTTGTTGGAATTTGAATGAAATCTATACCTCTTTGATAAATACTCGCAGCAAAACCGGTCATATCTCCAATAACACCGCCACCAAAAGCTATAAGCATAGATTTGCGGTTAAAACGACTCTCAAACATAGACTCCAAAATCATATTAACACTCTCTTGATTTTTATACTCTTCACCATCTTTTAGAGTTATTACATGTAACTCTTTGGCCGAGATTTTTGTGAGAAGATACTCCAAGTGCAATTTGGATACAGTTGAGTTGGTAACAACAGCTACTTTTGTATCAAAATTGAGTTTAGGAAGAGTATCTATCGTTATATTGTATGAATTGTCTACAACTTTTTTAAGAGCTATGTTTATTTGCATTATTGGTCCAAAATTTTAATTAAATTATTGTTTACATAATACTGAAAAAAGACTAATAAATAACTAAACTGTGGACTTAAATCTGAACAGGTATAAAGATTTGATGATAATCGTTGAGTTTATGGTAGAGCTTTTCACTATCTGTTGATAAGATAGAATAAATTTTTCTATTAGTTAATTTTTTTGTAAAAGGCAATAATTGAACAAAATTATCTTTATCTTTTAACATATTTATAGGATTTTCGTTCTCTTTGATAACTTTAATACTTTTAGAAAATATTGTAGAGAGGTTGTAAAAATGCTCAATAACCTGCTCTTTTGCTTCTTGATGTTCGCTTATATAGTTGTAAAGCTCTATGTTAAAATTCATCTGTTCAGAGATATCAAAAATAGTTGAAGAGATCTTCTCTATATCACGGTTATCCCCTAAAATAATGGAGGCATCTTTAACAGCTGAAAATGATTTATCAGCGATCTTAAAAACCGGAACATGTGCTTCATATATAGTTTTTCTTATACTGAAATTTTCAAATATCTCTTTTGAAACTATAACCAAACCCACATGATAAGTTTTTATATCACTAAAAAATTTCTCTTTTAAATCATCACTTTCATACTCTATATCAATAATAATATTTGTACTTCTATACTCTTTAATCTTCCATATGACGGATATATCACTAGGATTTACTATCTTAATAATCAATTTATGCTCAAGTTTCTTGTGAATAAAAACGGCTCTTCTGATAAAATCATCAATTGTTGAAAAATTTACCATATTCATATCTAAGTATAAATATAAATTAGAACCAAATGGTTCTGGAAACTGACCAAGCTCTCTCTTAATAGCACGATATACAGATTTAAGAACAGCCGGTTCACCGACTAAAACAAGTAAGTCATTAGGTTGAATCATTCTGCGTCTATTTGGCATAAGTAGTTTTCTATTTCTGTATATTGCCACTATTCGCCACTCTTTTTGTTCTATAACACCAAGATGACGATAAACAAATGAACTTCCAAATGGAACTAAAACTTCCATTATCTCACCCTCGCCTATACCGACATTTTGTGCTATTACCGGTACATTTGGCATATAGTCTAGCAGTCTGGAGGCTAATATTTCATTTGAGTTAATTAAAACAACGTTGGAGCCATCATTTTCTATATCCCACTTAGATAAAACAATAATTCTAAGTTGCTTCTTTACACTTCTAATATTTTTAATCGTATTTTCAACATCAAGTTGATTATCCATCGCAACTATAACTTGGACAAACTCCATCTTTAGTAAATTTGCGATTTTGTAAAGACTAGTAGGATCAAACTCATAAAATTTAAAACGAGACTGGTTCACATTTTCATATTCTTTAGCTTTAGATTGGACTACATAATAAATATTTTCACTAGTAGAAGTCTCTATTATTCTTTGAATAAAATGTTCACCAACATTGCAATCACTAATAATTAATATCTTTTTCATAATTGTCTTTATATTTTTTTACTATTATAGCATCTTTGTGTTTCTTCATATCCATAAAGTAAAAATAGAACTATCTTTTAGATACATATACTGCCCCAGAAAAACCAAACAACATTTTGAAGTTTCTTATTTAATTTGGGTTTTAAGAGATTTTTTTAATTTTAAACTAGTTTTTCAAATTTTTTTATTAATTTTACACCCATCTCTACATGATGAGTATAAGGGAACTGATCAAACAAAGCCATATCTTCTACCGTATGACTTTTACATAAAATCTCCAAATCACGAACTAGTGTTTCGGGATTACAAGATATATATAATATATTATCATATCTAGATGCAAATATACATGAATTTTCATCCATTCCACTTCTGGGAGGGTCAACAAATATACTATTGATATTATATGAGTTTATATCTATATCTTTCATTCTTCTAAACTCTCTAACACCATCAAGTGCACCAACAAACTCTTCAACACTCATACGGACAAACTCTATATTTTGTACATCATTTAAAAGCATGTTGGCTTTAGCCGCATTTATAGATGACTTAGAAATTTCAGTAGCTAAAACTTTATCAAACTTTTTTGCAAAAGGTATAGTGAAATTTCCAGCACCACAATAAAGCTCCAGTAAGTCTCCACCAACATTAGCGGAATTTTTTAAAGCCCATGAAATCATCTGTTCATTAACTATAGAGTTTGGCTGAGTAAAGCTGTTTTCTATATATTTAAATTTATATATTTCATCATTTATATTAAGAGACTCTGTTATGTAGTCCTGTCCTACTACAACTTTTTGCTTACGACTTCTACCTATTATATAGATACCAAGTTCATTAGCGATACTTGTTGCTTTTCTCTGCCACTCTTCATCTAGCTTTCTGTGGTAAAGTAGTGAGACAACTATTTCACCGCTACTTGAACTTAAAAAGTCAGCACCAAATAGCTTAAAGCCAATCTTTTTATCGGTTATTGATTTCAAAAGTTTTGGCATTAAAGATGAGATATAAATACTAACTTGAGGGCATTCTTCAATAAACACAACACTTTTTTTATCCACATGGTTCATTGCATAACGCATAATATCGCCATCATGCCAAATCTTAAATTCACTTCGGCAACGGTAATTTTGCTCTGGTGATTTATATACAGATATATCATCACTATAAAATGGTTTAAATCTATCTCTGTTTAATCTTAATTTTTGATTTAACTGGTCTTGATAGCCATTTTCATAAATCCTACAAGCACCACACTCTCCAAAATATTCACAATCCACATTAATTCCTATACAACAAAGGAGCAAAAGCCCCTTTGTCTACGTTAACACTAAGTTTTACTCGGCGTAAAGCCCGTGCACAGCATGCTGTGCTATTTTTCACTTTATACTCGCGATAAGGTTACCGATAAGTAAATTCCACCCATCTATAAGAATAAATACTAGTATCTTAAAGGGCAGTGCTATCATAATAGGCGGAAGCATCATCATACCCATAGACATAAGAATAGATGCAACAACCATATCTATAACTAAAAATGGTAAAAAGAGCAGAAACCCTATTTCAAAAGCAGTTTTTAACTCACTGATAACAAATGATGGAATTATTATAGATAAAGGGACTTCTTCCACGCTTGCAGGATTTTCCATTTTTCTTATTCTCAAAAATAGAGCTAAATCTTTCTCTCTTGTATTTCTAATCATAAAGTTTTTAAATGGCAGGGCTGTTTTATCGAATGCCTCTTCGTAACCGATTTTCTCTTCTATATATGGCTTAATTCCTGCCTCATAAGCTTTTGTACCGACTGGCTCCATTACAAAGAATGTCAATATCATTGCCAGCATAACCAGTAATTGTGTCGGTGGAACCTGTTGCGTACCAAGAGCTTGCCTTAAAAAACCAAATACTATAACAAACCTTGTAAAAGTTGTCATTACTAAAACCATACTTGGTGCTAAAAACAGAAGGGTTAATAGAACCAATACATTTAGTGAACTAACTAATTGTTGAGGAGAACTTGGAGCTGCAAGCTCAAAATTCATAGTAGGAATTTGTACGGTTTCAGCCCCCAAAAAAGAGACAAACCCAAGAACTAATAAAAGAAGTCTTATCATTATTTATATGCTGCTTTATCTAAAACAGATTTCTTAATTTTATCTTTATTATCAACTTTTGAACTATAAAAATGTAGCTCAACTCTGCGATTTTTTTCTCTGCCGCTTTTAGTAACATTAGTTGCTTTTGGAGAAAATTCTGCATATCCTGATGCACTTATTCTTTTTGGATCTACTCCATCAAGAAGCAACTCTTGCAAAACAGAAATGGCTCTAGCCGATGAAAGTTCCCAATTATCTTTGAATGGACTTTTTGCGCCAGGACCTTGATTGTCGGTATGACCCCTTACACTTACTGCTACTTCATTTGGCATCTCTTCTATAATAAGAGCTATCCTTTTTAGAAAAAGCAAAGCATCATCATTTTGAATTGTTGCACTACCTGAATTAAAAAGCAGTGCAGCAGGAAGTTCTATTACGAAACCATCTTGAGCTTCCTCAAGCGATACAGCAGGACCTTGCCCTTTGCCTACTAGCTCATTAGTTTCTGCTACGGCTTGAGCAACTCTATTTACTTCCTGAGCACTTTCATCCTGAGAGTCTATCGGCGTTGATTGCAGCATACGCTTCTTTGAAATTTCAGTTTGTGTTCCACCTTCTAAAACACTCATTGCACCTGAAAGAGAACCGATCGCTTCAGATATTTTTTTTGCATCCATACTTGACATAGAGAGAAGGAGGACAAAAAAACATAAAAGAAGGGACATTAAATCCCCAAAGGCTGCCAGCCAACCGGGCAGACATCTCTCACATTCAGGACATTTTGCTTTTTTAGCCATTAGTTAAACTGACTCTCACGATCTTTTGGAGCTAAATAACCTAGAAGTTTTGCTTCCAGTGCTCTTGGTGCATCTCCCGATTGGATTGACATAATTCCTGTTAGTATCATCTCTTTAACTAAGGTCTCATCATCATTTCTAATACCAAGGATAATCGCTATTGGTGTACCTACAACATTACCAATAATAGCACCATACATTGTAGTCAGTAAAGCAACCGCCATTGATGGACCAATTGCTGAAGGATCTGCCATATTTAAAAGCATTGCAACAAGTCCGATTAATGTACCAACCATACCCATAGCCCCTGCAAGAGCTGCCCACTGAGAAAAGATAGAACCATTAACTTTATGACGAGCATCTGTTTGTTCCATCTCTATTTCTAATAGTTCTCGAATATTGTCAGGCTCGTTTCCATCAATTGCCATTGACAGACCTTTTTTCAAAAATTCATTTGACTCGTCATTCACTTCACTCTCAAGTGCCAAAATACCAGCTTTTCTAGCCTTAGTTGCAAAGACAACAAGTTTTTTTATCAAATCAGCCTTATCCTCTTCAGGAGGTTTAACAGCTATCATAAATATTTTTGTAAACGATTTCATTTGTGCTGGTTTGAATGAAATCATCAACGCACCAACACTACCACCAATAACAATTAAAACTGAAGGAATGTCAATATATGCACCAATACCAACACCCATACTCATAGCACCTGCGAGAAGCGCTAAGATTAGAACAATACCAATAACCGTACCTAAATCCATTCAAATACCTTATAACAAAATATTAAGCTTATAATACCACAAAAAATATTAGCCTCAACACTAAAAGTTAGATTTTATGAATTTAATTTCAAATACAACGCCTAAAAGGGTATAATTTTATCAATTTAACTTATAATGAGAGAGATATGAATAAAGATGAGATAAGTATAGTAATTTTGGCTGCTGGAAAAGGCAGCCGCATGAAATCTCCTAAAGCTAAGGTTTTACACACGGTCAGCGGTAAGCCTATGCTTTATCATATTATAAAATCATCTAGCAAAATCAGCAATGATATCACTGTAGTAATAGCTCATCAAAAAGAGGATGTACAAAAACAGATGAGTTCCTACTTTGATAATATAAATTTTGTAGTTCAAGATGCAAAAAACTTTCCAGGAACCGGTGGCGCTATGAAAAACATCTCTATTAAAAATGAAAAAGTTTTAGTCTTAAATGGAGACATGCCTCTAATAACTACAGATTCTCTACAGGGTTTTTTAAACAATGACAACGAAATCATTATGTCTATTTTCGATCTTCAAAATCCTGATGGATACGGTCGTGTAATTATAAAAGATGATAAAGTTCAACGCATAATTGAACAAAAAGATGCCTCATCCCAGGAGCTACATGTGAGCACTGTAAATGCCGGAATATATGCTTTTAATAAATCTGTACTAGATAAATACATTCCACTACTAAGTAATGATAACGCCCAGCAAGAGTACTACTTGACTGATATTATATCTATGGCAAGAGCTGATGGGCTTAATATAGCGCCTCTTCTTGTTGATGAAGAGAACTTTAAAGGTGTAAATTCTAAAAAAGATTTGGCAGATTCTGAAGAAATTATGCAAGATAGAATTAAAACAAAACTTATGAATGATGGTGTAATAATGCAACTTCCTTCTACTATATACATCGAAGAGGGAGTAACTTTTGAGGGTGAATGCATAGTAGAAAATGGCTGTCGTCTGACTGGAGACACTCTTATTCAAAACTCACATGTCAAAGCTGGAAGTGTTATAGAGGATTCTATAGTTAAAAACTCAAATGTCGGACCTCTTGCGCATATTCGTCCTGCTTCATACATAGAAGATTCTCATATTGGTAACTTTGTCGAAGTAAAAAAGAGTTCTTTAAAAGGTGTTAAAGCCGGACATTTGAGCTATATAGGTGATGCACAGATTGATAAAGGAACAAATATTGGTGCCGGTGTAATTACATGTAACTATGATGGTATTAAAAAATATAAAACAATCATAGGTAAAAATGTATTTGTAGGAAGCGATAGCCAACTTGTTGCACCTGTAACCATAGAAGATGATGTCATGATAGCAGCCGGAACCACTGTTACTGATAATAAAATCGAAAAAGGCTCTCTCGCTATAAGCAGAACAAAAATGAGAACAATTAAAGATTTTTACTACAAGTTCTTTGGTAAAAAATGAAGAAAATGAATCGTTCAACATTAACTCTAGGGTACCTCTAAAAACTACACCTAATCAGGTAAAAAGCACAATTTAGATAAAATCTAAAGATATAAAAGCACAGAAGGTAAAAAATGGTAGGATTATTTGATACAGAATATCATGAGAGAAAAATAAAAGAGTATCAACCGCCATTAAGCAAATTAAACAAAGTTATTAAC
>JAKITC010000008.1 GCA_021648285.1 Sulfurimonas sp.
TAATACAAGGCAGGTTAACTGTGACTTGGAGTGTTATACGCCTAAATTTAATGTTTAGTATTTATGAAACTGACTTTAGGAATAGATATTTGCTGGAAGAGATTTATTTATCCGACAGACTCCTAGTCGGAAATCATTCGGACATGCATAAGTAAAAAATCTCTAAGTGTAAAATTATAACACAAGTGTCCGAATGAGAGTGGCGTAAGCAGGTTTAAAAATATGGTTTTAGAGGAGAAAAGAGCATATGAAATCTTAACTGTTAATAATTTTGGATATAGTAATACTATGAAACTAAAAAGTATAATTACATTTTCAATACTAGTAGCACTAAGTTTTTCAATAATGCATGAGTTTGCTTTTGCAGAATTCGATGAAAAGCATTGTAGTATAAGTGAATATGTAAGTGAACTTGAAGCTCCTAATAATTGTGGAGACATTTGTGATATACATTTTGAATACCATCAAGCATATGTGTTTCCTCAAAAAAAATTCTATGTACAAAATATAGATAAAACCTCAGAATTAATAATATTAAAAGAGAGTTATGATTTTTCAACAAATCTAGACTTAGTAATACCTCCTACAGCTTAAATAGTTACCCCAACCTATACCTTTATCAAATTTTTACTATAACAAAAGGATAATTATGTTAAAAAACATACTTATATCTGGACTTTTATGCTCTTTTTTAAGCGCTGAAAGTTTCGATACATTTTTACAAAACGCTATAGAAAATAGCCCATACTTAAAGTCATCTACACTTGCAGTAGATCAAGCAAAAGAGCAAGGTTCAATGATTTTAAGATATAAGAACCCAACACTAGAATTAGAATACTCTGACTTTAAACCAGATATTGGAAGTTTTGATGATGGTTACCGTGTAAATATCTCACAACCTATAAGACTTTGGGGAGTTGGTGACGATAGAGATAAGCTAGCAAATAACACCATTAAAAACGCAGATGCTTCATATGCTAGAAACAAAGCTATTTTTGTTCGTGACATCTCTTTATCTTACACCGATTATGCAAACAAAAAGAGTCTAGTAAAACTAGGAGAGCAAGAACTAAGTATTGCTAAAACAATTTATGACATCTCTTCATCTCGTTATGATGCTGGGACAATCTCTCGTGGACTTATGCTTCAAGCAAAGATAGACTACGAGATGGTTCAAATAAAAAATGAAAACTTAATGCTAAATACTATACAGTCTTACTACAACTTACTAAATCTTTCAGGTATAAATAAAGAAGTATCATTTGATGATGACTACTCTTTTGCTCTACATGTAGATCAAGACTTAGCTAACAACCCTAGACTAATGGTTCTAAAATCTCAACAAGACAAAGCCCTTTCACAAGCCATGCTAGATACAAATAAAGTTGAGTGGATAAATATTTTTGCTGAGTTTGAAAGTGAACCTGAGCAAGATATTACAAGAGTTGGAATCAACTTTCCACTTGCAGTATTTAACACAAAAAGCCAAGAGGTTCAAATAGCAAAATTACAAAGTAATCGTGCTTCGCTTCTTATAGATAACCAAAAAACAAAACTTAGTATTGAGATGTCAAGACTTCAAAAAGAGCGTGATTCTTTAGCTGTTTTGAAAAGTAAAAACCAAGAGATACTTACAGGTGAAGAGGAACTTTTAAAAATGTTTCAAAATGGATATAAAATAGCAAATATAAATCTACTTCAACTTCAAGATATAAAAAATAAGGTGATAAGCACAAAAAGAAGTCTTATTAAGATAAAAACGGCACTAGACAAAAATACCATAACACAAAACTATAACCAAGGACAATACAATGACTAAAAGAATATGTTTATTTTCATTTTTAATAACAACATCACTGTTTTCAGTTGAGATACCAACAGCACATGCACAAGAGAAAAAGTTTGGAAAATCCGTCGAGTTAAATGCTCAAATAATCCAACTTTCAAATGCTAGTCAATCTGTAACTTCCCTTGTAAGTGGACACTTAGAAAAGTACTTTGTTGATCCAGGGCAAAAAGTAAAAGCTGGGCAAAAAATAGCTTTAATTGAGTCTATTTTAGTGTCAAAAATGACCGCTGATTATATAGCTTTAAACAAGCAATATAAAGCACTTGATGAGAACTATATATCTACCAAAAAACTTTATGATAGCGGCATGACTTCTATGCGTGAGTTAAACAACCAAAGCATACAAAAAAATGCAATGCTTGCACAAATCAATGCACTAAAATCTCAGTTAAACACTTTAAACATAGATACGAAAAATCTAAAGCAAGCTACTGCGAACTTCATTTTGTATGCGCATAACGGTGGAACTGTATCTCAACTTCTTCAGCCACTTCATACAGTCCTTCGTGTTGATGAAGCAGTTATAAACATCATAAAAGATCAGGCATTTTACATAAAATCTTTTGTTCCATTACAATACGCTGGTACTGTAAAAGTTGGACAAAAAATGGTAATACAATACAATAACAGAGATATTATAACGCACATAAAACAAGTACTTCCAACAGTTGATGAAACTACTCAACGCATAGTAGTTTTATCTAGTGTAGATGAAAAAGCTGATGATTTGTATATTAACTCTTTTGTTAAGTCTACTCTTTACTTTAAGGCAGATGCTCCACATGTAGCGGTAGAAAAATCGGCACTTTCATTTTTTAATAATGAGTGGGTTGTGTTTGTACCTAAAAAACCTGAAGAAGTTAAAGGTGAAGAACACGAAGAACATGTAGAAGTTCCATACGAAGCAAGAGTAGTTGAAATAATAGCTCGTGATGACAAATATGTGGGTGTACTTGGTTTAGAAAAAGATGAAGAGTATGTGAGTGATAAATCTTACTATGTTAAGTCGATGATGCTCAAATCATCTCTTGGCGAGCATGGTCACTAGGAAAAATCATGCTAAATAAACTAATAGAGCTTTCGCTCAAATACAAACTACTCGTAATTGTTCTTTTTATGGCTATCTCCGTTTTTGGTTACAAAGCCTACAAAGAGATACCAATAGATGCCTTTCCAGACATCACACCAAAACAAGTTGTTGTCTATACTGAAAGCCCAGGAAATTCTGCTGAAGATATTGAAAAACTTATAACTTACCCAGTTGAATCAGCACTTTCGGGTATGGCTGGAGTGAAGCTAATCATGTCAAACTCTATTTTTGGTCTCTCTTATGTCTCTGTCTTTTTTGAAGACGATATGGACATATATTTTCTTCGTCAATTAGTAAGTGAAAGATTAACAGGAATAGATGTTCCAAATGGTTGGGGAAAACCGGTTTTAGGTCCAAATACAACAGGACTTGGTCAAGTTTTTTGGTACGAGATAAAAGACACTACAGGAAAATATAACCTACGTGAAATTCGCGAGATGCAAGAGTACATCGTCACACCTCTTTTTAAATCTGTCTCTGGTGTTGAAGAGGTAATCGGTTGGGGTGGTGATGAGAAGCAGTATAATGTCCTTATAGACACTAAAAAACTTCAAAATATTGGCATAACTTATAGCGATATCGTAGATGCACTCCAAAAAAGCAATCAAGCAGCAGGTGGACAGTACTTAGAATTTAATCGTGAGCAGTATCTTATTCGTGGAGCAGGACTTTACAAAACTCTTGATGATATTCGCAACACTGTTATAAAAAGCTCTAAAGGCCAATCTGTCACGATTGGTGATGTAGCAGTTGTTGAGACGGGAAGTGCACCAAGATTTGGAGCTGTAAGTATTGATGGTAAAGAAGCTGTTATGGGTATGGTTCTACAAAGAACTGCAACAAACGCAGCAAAAGTTGTGCAAAGACTTCAAGAAAAACTGCCAACAGTAAATGCAGCACTCCCAAAAGGTGTAGAAGTACAAACCATATACGATAGAACAGAGATAACACACAAAGCGGTCAATACCATGACATCAGCACTTTTAAGTGGTGTAATTTTAGTTGCTATCGTACTTTTTCTGTTTTTGTTTGAGATTAGAAGTGCATTTATTGTTATTATCTCACTGCCTATCTCTCTTTTAATCGCATTTTTATTGATGGATTATTATGGAGTGTCGGCAAATCTTATGAGTCTCTCAGGTCTTGCTATTGCTGTCGGAATGATAGTCGATGGTACCATAGTAATAGTAGAAAATAGTTTTAGAAAACTTCATGATGAACCAAATAAACCAAAATTTGAAGTTGTCATGGAAGCTTCAAAAGAGGTGGCTACTCCTGTTACTTTTGCAGTTTTAATTATTGCAGCTGTTTTTATACCACTTCTTTCACTTGGTGGATTAGCTGGTAAACTTTATGGGCCAATGGCTTTAAATATAGTCTTTGTTATGCTTGGTTCACTTTTTGTAGCTCTTATACTTATCCCTGTGCTTGTTTTATTACTACTTAAGCCTTCAAAATCGAGTGAAAATGTAGTGATGAAAATCATCAAAAAAGCTTACACACCATTTTTACTTTTTGCACTCTCACATGCTAAGTCTTTACTAGTTGGAGTATCGGTTATCTTTGTCGTATTAGCCTATATATTAAGTCTGCAAGGTCGAGAGTTTATGCCTGAGCTAAACGAAGAGTCTATTATGTATCGTGTTATATCTATTCCTGGAACAGGCTTAGAACACTCCACTAAAACTGCTGGTCTCATTGAAAAATATATTTTAAAGCATTACCCTGATGAGGTAGAGTCTGTTTTATCTATGATAGGTCGTAGCGAAAAAGGTGAGACTGCACAAGCCAACTATATGGAAGTTCTCTTAACCCTAAAAGATGGCATAGCAGATTTAGAAGTTCTTACCGATACAATGAATGATGATTTAAAAGAGCATTTTGAGTACGTTCAGTTTATACCAACACAACCAATCGCTATGAGAATTGAAGAGCTTTTAGAGGGAGTTAAGGCTGAACTTGCGGTGAAAATTTATGGTGATGACCAAAAAGTACTTGATCGTATCTCTAAAGACATTCAAGCAAAACTATCAGGTGTTAATGGTTTAGAGGAGATGGAAGTTGAAACGCAATTAGGTCAAGCACAAATCAAAATAGAACCAAATTACCTAGCCCTTGCTCGTTATGGAATCAGTGTAGATGAAGTTATGGATGTTATTCGTAATGGTATCGGTGAAGAGCCTGTGAGTGAAAAAATAGAAGGTATTCGCCGTTTTGGGATTGTAGCTAAGATAAAAGGTGCAAAAAAAGATATACAGGCAGTTCGTGATGTAACTATGCGTGCAAAAAATGGTGCACTTGTTACATTCTCTCAGATCTGTGATATTACACTAAAGCAAGGGGCTTCTTTCATAAAAAGAGAAAATCTTTCGCGCTATATGGTTCTCTCCATGGAAGTTGAGGGTCGTGATGTAGCTTCATTTGTTGAGGAGGCTGACGATATCATAAAAACACAAGTAAATATCCCAGATGGTTATTACATCGGTTGGGCTGGTGACTTTAAAAATATGAAAGAAGCAACTCAAAAACTGATGGTTATCGTACCAATCACAATCTTTTTAGTCATTTTACTTTTATATACTGCGTTTAATTCTCTTGGTAAAGCGATGATAATTTTACTTAATGTTCCATTTGGTTTTATTGGTGGGATTGTAGCACTTTTAGTAAGTGGTATATATCTATCAGTCTCTGCAATCATAGGTTTCTTAGCTATTTTCGCGATTGCTATCTTAAATGGGATAGTGCTAGTTAGTTTTATAGATGAACTTCGTTCTAAGTTTCCTCATGTAGATATGAAAACACTTGTAAAAGATGCAACCTTATTGAGACTTCGTCCAGTACTTATGACTGCATTTACAACCCTCTTTGGCATACTGCCACTTCTTTATGCCACTGGTGTAGGAAGTGAGATTCAGTACCCGTTATCTGTAGTAATAACAGGAGGAATTATAAGCTCTACAATACTAACATTATTAATTTTACCATCAACATATATGCTCTTTTATACAAAAAAGCATTCAGAGAATAATAAAAAGGCTTTATGATGAAACATTTAATATTACTGCTGACTCCACTATTTGTTTTTGCCACGCAAAGCACACTTACTCCAAGTGAACACAACTCTATACATGGATACAACAACAGACCAATTGTAAAAATGGGTAAAAAACAAAAAATGCACCAACTCCATAAAGTTGATGAGCAGGAAGCTATAAAAATTGTGAAAAATGCTACTCATGAGGATGTTGCACGAATGAAGTTAATTCACTCTGGTAATATATTAAAATACAAGGTAACAACAAAGAGTTACCTTGTAGAAATAAATGCTTTAGATGGGGAGATATTAAAAAAAATAATTAGGCGTTATTAGAATTATTAAGCCGATAAAGTTAAAAGATATTAGGTTTTACTGAGCTCAACCCTCAAGTAACTTCTTTTATTTTAGTAGTTATATGCAACTTTATAAGTTGGATCATCTTCCTCGTATGAACAGTGAGGTCCGGCTTTTTTTAGAATCGCTTTACAATCGGCTGATAGATGGCGAAGAAGCAAGTTTTTACCGGCATCTTCATACTTTTTAGTGATGGCATCAATTGCCTCAACCCCAGAACTATCCATAACCCTTGCATTTTTAAAGTCTATTACAACTTTTGGTGAATCATTTTGTACATCGAAGTTGTCACCAAATGTTGTAGCTGAGCCAAAAAATAGAGGGCCATCAAGTTCATAAACTTTAGTTCCATCTGCTTCAGCATGTACTCTTGCTGTTATTCTCGCGTGTTTCCATGCAAAAGCAAGAGCCGAAATAATTACACCGGCAATAACTGCAACTGCTAAATCTTCTACAACTGTGATTATTGTAACTGTTACCATTACAAAAGCATCTGTACGCGGCATATATTTTAAGTGAGAAAAGCTTGACCATTCAAATGTTCCAATACTAACCATAAACATAATTCCTATTAGAACAGCAACCGGGATAACATTTAAAATATCTGTCATAGATATAACAAGTATAAGAAGACCGACAGCAGCTACAAATGAAGAGAGGCGTCCAAGACCACCAGAAGTATAGTTAATGATACTCTGACCAATCATAGCACAACCAGCCATACCGCCAAAGAAACCACAAGTCACATTACCCGTTCCTTGAGCTATACACTCTTTGTTTCCAGAGCCACGCGTACCACTCATCTCATCTAAAACAGAAAGAGTTAAAAGAGACTCAATTAGACCGACAAGAGCTACGATAACTGCATAAGGAAGCACCATGACAATAGCATCAAGATTAAAAATATTTTGTGGGATTATAAAGCTTGGAAGCTTTCCTGCAAATTCACTAAGGTCTGTCAATTGACCAACCAAAAGAGTATCTGCACCTGTAAAATATACCGCTAAAGTAATAAGTATGATAGCTATTAGACCAGATGGTACAGCCTTTGTAAATTTTGGCAGAAAGAACATGATAAGCATAGTAACAAACACAAGAACATACATCATATAGCCTTGACCTTCAAAGAATTTAAATTGAGCAGTAGCAATAACGATAGCCAAACCATTTACAAAGCCATACATAGCAGGTTGTGGAACCAAACGGATGAATTTACCAAGCTTTAAAAAACCAATGGATAACTGAATAAGACCAGCTATAATTGTTGCTAGCAAAATGTAGTGCAACACTCCCATAGCAAGTGCTTCGTTAGCTACTCCTTGAGCTTGAAGTAGTGCATTTGCTTCAATAGAAAGACCAACAAAAACAATTGCGACCGCACCGGTAGCTCCACTAATCATACCTGGTTTACCACCAATAAGAGCAGTTATAAGACCTAGTATAAATGCAGTGTAAAGTCCAACAATAGGACTTACATTTGCTATAAATGAAAACGCGATAGCTTCAGGAACTAGTGCTACAGCAACAACAAGACCTGATAGTATGTCATTTTTCATGTTTGATGTGTCATATTTTCTTATGTCAAACAATTATTGTCCCTTTAATGAGCTTAGCTGCTCTAGCACTTTTTCTTGCTTGGTTAATGCATCGGCTAATGCTTCACGGTTTTTTGTAAGAACATCTTCGGGAGCATTTGCAACAAATCTTTCATTGTTTAACATTCCAGATACTTTGTCTATCTCTTTTTGCAGCTTCTCATCTTGTTTAGTAAGTTTTGCAATGATAGAACTTAAGTCAATAGAATCAGTCGGTATAAAAGTCTCACATGTGTCAGCGATGTCACTTACGGCATTTTCAATTTTACTCTCTGTAAATTCAACAACTTCTACCTTTGCAAGTCTAGCTATGAAAGGAAGCATCATTTCTTTGTCTTTGTCACTGATATCATCGATCTTAACAAATGCTTTTTCAATTTTTTGATTAGCTAAGTCAACTAGGACTTTTGCACGTCTGATAGATACAATAGCATCCATAATTATCTCAAATTTTTTCTCTTCTTTACGTTGTTTTATCTTAAAAGGATATTTTTTAATCATGATAGAGTCAGAATTTTCTAAAGAAGTTCCTGAAAGCTCATGATAAAGGTACTCTGTAATAAAAGGCATAAAAGGGTGAAGAAGTTTCATAGCCTCTTTGAAGATTGCTCCAAGCTCACCTATAGAAGCTTTATCAGCTTTACTAAGCTCTATTCCCCAGTCACAAAACTCATTCCATAAAAATCTATACATTACAGTAGCAGCGTCATTGAACTTGTACTCATCAAGAGCAGCACGAACTTCTTTTGTAGCAAGGTTTAGACGTGACATCATGTAACGACCTAGGTCAGTTTCAACGCAGAAACCTGCCATGTCAGGGAAAGTATCTACATTCATCTGCAGGTATTTAGTAGCATTGTAAAGTTTGTTTGTAAAGTTACGGTTAAGCTCAAGTTTGTCTTGACTCATTCTTATGTCACGGCCTTGAGCGGCAGAGATAGCAAGAGTAAACCTAAGTACATCAGCAGAGTATTTATTTATCATGTCTAAAGGATCAATAACATTATCCTTAGACTTACTCATCTTATCACCTTTTTCATCACGAACTAGAGCATGAAGGTAAATGTGGTTAAATGGAAGTTGCCCATTGAAGTTTTCACCCATCATCATCATTCTAGCTACCCAGAAGAAAAGGATGTCAAAACCGGTGATTAAAAGAGTATTTGGATAAAAATCTTTCATATCATTTGATTTGAAAAGTTTGTCCATCTCAGCATCGCCGTTACCCCAACCTAAAGTTGAAAACGGCCATAGAGCAGATGAAAACCAAGTATCTAAAACATCAGGATCTTGAGTCAGGTTTTTAGATGCACATTTTGGACAAGCTTCAGGATGTTCTTCTTGAGATGCAAACTCATGATCACAATCATCACAGTAAAATACTGGTATCTGATGTCCCCACCAAAGTTGACGAGAAATACACCAGTCACGAAGTTCACCCATCCAAGAGTTGTAAGAGTTTATCCAGTGTGGAGGGAAGAACTGAGCTTCACCTGCATTTGTTTTTTCTATTGACTTGTCAGCTACTTCTTTGCGAACAAACCACTGTTTAGATATATATGGCTCAACAATATTTTTACATCTGTAACAGTGTCCTACTTGGTGTTTATGGTCTTCAATCTTAACCATAAAACCTTCTTCTTCAAGACGCTTTACAATGATTTCACGAGCTTCAATTCTTTCAAGTCCCTTGAACTCTCCAGCATAGTCATTTAAAATACCTTTTTCATCGAATATTGTGATGAATTCAAGGTCATGACGTTTACCGACTTCGTAGTCATTTTGGTCATGTGCAGGAGTTACTTTAACAACACCTGTACCAAAATCCATATCTACATGCAAATCAGCGATTATGGCTACTTCACGCTCGAGCAGGGGTAGTCTGATTTTTTTACCTATAAGGTTTTTATAGCGCTCATCATCAGGGTGAACCATTACTGCCGTATCACCAAAGTATGTCTCAGGACGAGTAGTTGCAACTTCAACAAAACCGCTTCCATCAGCAAATGGGTACTTTATATGGTAAAACTTACCATTATGATCTTCGTGCTCAACTTCGATGTCGCTAAGCGCTCCATCATGTGTACACCAGTTGACCATGTAGTTCCCGCGAACTATTAGACCTTGGTTATAAAGGTGAACAAATGCCTCTTTAACAGACTTTTTAAGTCCAGAGTCCATGGTAAAACGTTCACGTTCCCAAGCAGGAGAGACTCCCATCATACGAAGCTGATTAGTCATGATGCCAGCAGACTCTTCTTTCCAAGCCCATGCACGCTCTAAAAACTTTTCACGGCCAAGTTCTTCTTTTGTGGTACCTTCTGCCAAAAGTTGTTTTTCCACTACATTTTGAGTTGCAATACCTGCGTGATCGGTTCCTGGTTGCCAAAGAGTTTTATAACCATCCATTCTTTTATAGCGTGTTATGATATCTTGGAGCGTAAACGTTAGTGCATGACCTATATGAAGGCGTCCCGTTACATTAGGCGGTGGCATCATTATAGAGAAGTTCTTTCCCTCTTCTTGGATGGCTTTATTTCCATCTATCTCGAAGTATTTTCTATCTTCCCAAATATTGTAAAACTTGTTTTCTATATCTTGTGGATTGTAGCTGTTTGCTGACATATATTTTAGCCTTAAATCGTTGTCTTATATTTTTCGCGATTATATCTAAATTGAGGTGAGCGTTTACTTATACGACAGTAGAGTGAAAATTATTCTTAATTTTTAGTTAAACAAGTTCTTTGCTCTTTTCATCAATCTCAAAAAGGTAAGAGTTTATAAAATTATAATGATTATATATTGCATCTTCCAATTTTTCAAAATGATAGTAATTTTTAATGTCTTGAAGTTTGTTGTGTTCAACATGTTTTATAAAAGAATAACCATCAATTTCGTCTGTAAATGGTAGGTATATGAAATTAAAGTAAGACTCACCTATTTTAATTAAATCTAGTGCATCTGTTAGTCTCATACATTCATGTATTAGACTTGACACATCCTCTTCTGTATAAAATAAAATTAGAGTCACAGGTACCTTATAACGTTTTATATTGTATGTCAGATAGTCCATTGAGGGCTTTAAGCTTTCAAGTAACAGATTAACCGTTGATATTTGAGATAGTCCTGTTTTTAAAAATAAGCCACTTTCTATGATCATCATAGATCCTTTAGATACTAATACTTACCTAGATATTACAATAAAGTTTATTGTTAAATATTAAATTAAATAAATTAGCTAGTAGAATTTATATACCAGTGACTCTCTTTTTTATCTCTTTTTTATCATCGTACATGCTCTTATCAGCCTTTTCGATAACATCATTTATGTTGTCACCTCTTTTAAACTCTTGTGCACCGACTGAAAAGCTAACTTTAAATGATGCGCTTTTAATTTTCATATGCTTTTTTAAAATATTATCTCTTATGTCAATCAGTTGTGATATGGCAGTTTCCTTTTTAGTATTATTACAAAATATAATTATAAACTCATCCCCTCCGTATCTAATGATATTTTCACTTATCTTTTTTAGTTCATTCGTTATAAAAATAAGAATTTTATCTCCTACAATGTGACCGTGTGTGTCATTTATAATTTTGAAATAGTTTATATCAATTATTGCGAGCGAACCAGACTCTTTTAAATTTTTTGATTCATGATCTAGCATGTTGTCATGTAGCCATTTTCTATTATAAGCATGAGTTAATTCATCTTTATAAACAGATTTTTTTAATTTTTCTACTTCTGACCTTAAAGATTTAGCCTCTTGTAGAACTTCCATTAGAAGTGTTTCATCTTTACCTTTAATCGCACTTAGTGCTTTATTGGTATTATCGCTTAGTTTTTGAACATTTTCAGATGTCTTAGTCTGCATATCCGTAAGTTGAGATATTTGTTCGTTAAGAAAATGATTTGCTGTATCTTCATTATTATTAATGGTAGTGTTGTTTTCAAAAGCATATTTAGAGAAAAGTGATTCATACATAGCCGGAGTAACAACATTTAAATTTTCAATAGAATTTTTAGTTTCATTAGTTATGATTCGTAGTAGTATATCGTCTTCTTTCATATAAGAACAGCCTTAGTGATATTATTATTTAATTTTAACATAATATTTTTTATCACTTCTTGAAGCCTGTAATATTTTAAGTACATTTTACTTCTATTGACAATAAAGCAAGTCATAAATTTTTTGTTTATTTAAATAGAATAAGCTTATCATAGTATAATCTCACTCTAAAAATTTCTGTAGGAGCACTATTTGCCACTTTCCCGTCTAAACAAAGAGCAATACAGTGCTGCAACTTCTACAGAAAAACAAAATCTTATTATTGCCTCTGCCGGAACAGGAAAAACATCTACTATTGTGGGTCGTATTGCTCATCTCTTAGGCTCAGGAATTAAGCCACAAGAAATTTTACTGCTTACTTTTACAAACAAAGCAGCAGCAGAGATGGTGCAAAGAGTTGCTGAGTTTTTTGGTAAAGATGTAGCATCTAAAATAGATGCTGGGACTTTTCACGCGGTTAGTTATAGATGGCTTAAAAAGCAAGATGAAAAAGTAATTTTAAAACAACAAAGAGAATTAAAAACTCTTTTTAGAAGTGTTTTTGAAAAGCGTTCTTTTGATCATATTGGTGCTGAAATAACTCCATATGGCGGAAATTACCTTTATGATTTGTACTCTTTCTATCAAAATACAGAGCTGCAAAACAGCTTTGATACCTGGATAGTGGATACCTATCCTGAACATGAACTGTTTGCTATGATTTATGCGGATATAGTTGATGAGTTTGAGAAATTAAAAAAAGAGTATGGCTTTGTAAACTTCAATGATTTACTACTTAATTTTAGAGAAATCTGTAAGACAAAAGAGCTTGGGTATAAAGAAGTACTTGTAGACGAGTATCAAGATACAAATGCTTTGCAAGGCACGTTAATTGAGGCTATGAAACCGCCGTCACTATTTTGTGTCGGCGATTATGACCAGAGTATTTATGCTTTTAATGGTGCAGATATCTCTATAATCGGCTCATTCTCAACAAAATTTCCAGATGCTAAAGTACATACACTTACAAAAAATTATCGTTCTACTCTTCCTATACTCTCTTTGGCTACTAAGGTCATAGAACACAATGAGAGAATATATCCAAAGCAGTTAGAAGTTACCAGAAGTCAAGATGCACAAGCGCCAAAACTTTTGGCTTATGATGAGTTGTTTGATCAGTATCATGCGATGGCGGCACAAATTAGAGACTCCCAAACTCCCAGAGAGGAGATAGCGGTCATATTTAGAAACAACTCCTCTGCAGATGGCATTGAAGTTGGACTTAGAGAACTAGGAATTCCTTGTAAAAGAAAAGGCGGGACCAGCTTTTTTGACTCACGTGAGGTTAAAGCAGTTCTTGATTTTTATACACTGCTTGTAAACGAATCAGATATGATGAGTTTTATCCACCTTTTTGAGTTTGCCAGAGGTATAGGTAGTGCAATGGCAAAAGAGCTCTATATAGCTCTTAAGACATTAGGACACGGCAGTATATTTTATGGTCTTTATGCACCAGATGAGTCTATAAAGAATCCTTTTGAGAAGAGAAAACTAAATCATCAATTAGGTCTCTTTGATGATTTTTTAGAGCTTGGTGCTGTAGGTAAGTTTGTAAAACTGGGATTTGAAGCAAAGTTTATGAAAAATCCAATATTAAAGCATCCAAAACTCACAAAAGATTCTGCTACATTTTTACATGATTTTTACCTTCTCTATCGTGATTTAAAAGGTGTTAAGCAGCCTAGAACTATTGTAAAAAAGATAGCTTCATCTTCTGTTTATAAGTACATGTCAGAAATTTTGGCAAACAAAAGAGCACAATTAAAAGATGGTACTGTTGATGAGAAGCAAAAAACTGAATCATTGTCTAGAATAGAGAGAAAAATGATACTTTTAGAAGAACTTTCAAAGCCATACAGTGAACATGACAGGTTTTTAAATGCTATGATTTTAGGTGCATCAGATTTGACGCAAGGTGAGGGTGTAAACTTACTTAGTGTTCATGCCTCAAAGGGTTTGGAGTATAAAGAAGTTTATGTTATTGATTTAATGGATGGAAGATTCCCAAATAGAAAACTTATGCAGCGAGGCGGTTCGCTTGATGAAGAGAGACGACTTTTTTATGTAGCGGTTACAAGGGCAAAAGATATTCTCTATCTTAGTTACGCAAAGTATGACAAAATGAAAAAAATTAATTTTGTGCCATCGCAGTTTCTGTATGAGGCCGGTTTAGTTCCTAAAGATGAAGCTTACAGAGCTTTAGTTCTAAAAGAGATGGATAAAGAGGATGAGTAAGCTATATAGCAATTTGTTTATATAATTTTTTTTGAAAGATACTGCAAAAGTATTTCATAGAGCTTTATTACGTCAATCGGTTTACTAATGTGTTCATTCATGCCAACTGATTTAGCCTTTTTAATATCTTCTGTCAATGCATTTGCCGTAATAGCGACTATTGGTATGTTTTTATCCATTTTTCGTATTTCTTTTGTTGCTTCATATCCATCCATAATCGGCATTTGAATATCCATAAGTATCAGTTCATATTTATATCTATTTTGTTTATACATTTTTACTGCTATTTCGCCATTATGGGCAGTATCTATATTTATAGCACTCTTTTCAAGCAAAGATTCGACGATTAATCTATTTGTTGCATTGTCTTCAACTAGAAGTATATTAGAACCTTTAAGTGATATTATCTCTTTTTCTAAGTCATGAGCATTTAGTTTAACCGGTGAATTTTTTAAATTTATTTTATTTCTTTTTGGTAAGCTTATTTCAAAGATAAAGCTGCTTCCTTTATTTGTTTCACTCTCTATCCATATATTACCATCCATTAATTCTATTAACTGTTTGCATATAGAAAGTCCTAGTCCTGTTCCTTCATGCTCTCTTGTGGTGCTTCCGTCTGCCTGCACAAAGGCTTGAAACAGAATTGATTGCTGCTGCGGTGTTAAACCGATTCCTGTATCTGTTATACAAAATTTAACTCTGTCATTTTGTAGAGGTGATATTGATAGCGTTATGCTTCCATGGTCAGTAAATTTAATGGCATTGGCTGTTAAGTTAATAAGTATTTGTCCTATTCTTAACGGATCACCATGAAATATATGATTTGGGCCAGAGTATGAAATATCAAATTTTAAGCCTTTTTCATTTGCTTTAAACCCAACAAGATTTTTTACATTTGATATAACATCGTTTATATCAAAATTTCTATTTACAATATTTAATTTTCCAGCTTCTATTTTAGAAAAATCTAATATATCATTTATAATGTTTAAAAGATTGTTAGATGCAGTTTCAATCTTGTTAAGATAGTTTATTTGCTTGTTATCTAAGTCTGTCTGTTTTACCAAGTGTATAATTCCTATAATACCGTTCATTGGAGTTCTTATCTCATGAGACATATTTGCTAAGAAGTTTGATTTTAATTTTGTAGATTCTTCAGCTTTGATTTTTGCTGATTCTAACTCTTTTGTTCTTTTTTTTACCTTCTTTTCGAGTGAAGAATTAACATCATCTAAAAGTTTTGTATGAGAATCTATTTTCTCTTCCATTGATACAATCGCATTGTGGATAATACCAACTTCATCCGCTCTATCTGTCCTAGATAATGTAATATTATGTTTTTTAGGATCATAGGATAAAACTTTTTTACTAAGCTCGTTTAAATGTCTAAACTCTCTTTTAATTGCAAGAATAAATATAACCAATAGAACAAATGTAACGGAAAAAATTTGAATGGTAGTTTCTCTGTTTTTTTCTAAAAATAGTTTATATTTACCATTTAAAAAATATAATTCCATAGTCGCTAGTTTACTGGAGGTCAAAGTATCTACTATATCTTTACGATAAAAGTTCATACTATTTTTTTCTGTTGCAATCTCACTTTTATAGTCTTTTGAGGAGCTGTAAATTGTATTTCCGTTTATACCAATTAATTTTATATTGGCTAAATCAGAATTTTGTTTTAGTATCTGGTCTAAATAATGTTTATTTGAATTATTTAATCCTAAAAATAGGTTTAAGCCAATAACAGGAGCAACAGTATCTGAGAGCAATTTATTTTTAGATTTTTTTGACTCAATGAACTGGTTTACAACATTTCCGGATATCTTATATCTTTCCAGCGTTACTATGAATAGTGTAAAAAATATAACACCTATAATGATTTTTATCTCAATACTAATATTACGCATTAATTACCAACTTCAAGGTTGTACATAACCTTAGTTTATCATATTATTATTAAAATTGTTATTGCGAAGCTTTTTAACTTCAATAAAATAACTGTTCCCCAAATAAATAATATAAAAGATAGCTGTAAAAAACACCATAAATGGTATAAGTGATAAAAGATAAAGACCTAATGTTTTAAGTCTTAGAGAATTTTTACCAAAGTATCTTATCTGTTTATCTTCTTCTGGTGTACATAGGTTTGTAGATACATCAAAAGTTAACATCTTGTGAAAGAAGTAGTAAAGAGGAAGATTAAAGGCAATTATATTTAGCAGCGGTATAAAATAAAATGGTACAAGCAGTATAAAAAGCACAATCATAACAACTGTCCATTTAATAAGGAAAAATATGACTTCGAATATATTTGAGTGTCCTATCATCTCTACCTCTGGATAATGTCTTCTTTGAAGTTCTTTCATTACAACCGGAGTTAAAAATCCTATAACAATAATTGCTATAAATATAGAAGCATGCAGAGTTAAAAAACCACCAATAGCATATATAAGAAATGTTGCAATCCAAGAAGTAAAGGCAAAGCTCATCAAATACTGCATAATCTCTGAACCTTGAAGTTGCGCTGTTATACTCTCTGTATGCGGTATGCCGTTTTGTATTGTAGTTTCAGTACTCTGTACATCTAAAGTAGCTAGGTTGTCAATTCCAATACCAGCTACAATAAAAAAGATTATATACATTAGTATCAGTGTAACTAAAAAAGGCAGCAGGGCATATTTCAGCATTTTTGGAGTAAAGAAATCCTTTATGCTCAGTAGTAGTATATTTTTTTCTTTCATCTTTTACTCCATAATCACTTGTTTAGTTTTTCTAATTATATCTTTTGCACATAAATAGCCGCTAGCCCATGCAAAGGCAAAGTTGTATCCGCCTCTACGACCAACAACATCTAAAACTTCTCCGCAAAAGTAAAGTTTTTTTTGTTTTAGTGACTCCATGGTTTTTGGATTTATTTCACGAGTGTCAACTCCGCCACCGCTAACTTCTGCATGTCTGAAACCGTGAGTACTACTAACTTCAAAACGCCAGTTTAACATTTGGTTCGCTATTTTTTTGCTAAGTTTTGTGCCTATATCTTCGTTACATGTAGAATGTGAAATTTTTAAATCTTCCAAAATCCCATGAGCTATTTTGAGAGGGATAAGACCGGCTAAAATATCAAGTATGTTAAAGTCTGGTTGCTTGGAAGCTAGCTTGCTTATGTGAGCTGAAAGCTTTTGTGCATTGAACGAAGGAAGCAGGTTTATGGCTATATCAACTTTTGCATACTCCATCAAAGCTACACTAGCTTTTTGGGATATGTCGAGTATTGCAAATCCTGAGACACCGTAGTTTGTAAAGAGAATATCACCGCTACATGTAGAGTTTTTTTTATTATTTATCAGTAGTGTGACTTCACCGTTTAACTTAGCTCCACTCATTTTGTGAGCTACTGATGAATCTAAATGAAACTGAACTAAAGATGGATATGTCGCTACTATGTTGTGTCCAAATTCTTCTGCAAATTCTAAACCGTCTCTGTTCCCGCCAAGATGCGAGGCAGCCTCTGAACCGGTTGCAATAACTACCGAGTCATAGTCATTTGTCAGCTTTTTAATATCAGTGATTTTACTATCTACATGTAAACGTACACCAAGCCCTTTTGCATGGCTCAAAAGAAGTGAAACAACACTTTTCGCCTCGTTGCTTAGAGGGTAAACTCTGCCGTCATCTTTAACATCAAGAACAAGACCGATGCTTTGACAAAACTTCTCGAACTCTTTAAAACCAAACTCTTTTAATGCAAACTCTGTGAAGGATGGATTATCAGAAAAAAAGTCATTTGTGCTTAAATCTCTATTTGTAATATTGCAGCGACCGTTTCCTGAAACTAAAATCTTTTTCGCGCACTTTGAGTTCTGCTCAAACAGATCTACATGTAAAGAATTTTTTGCACAAAATATTGCACATAAAAGACCTGAAGCTCCAGCACCGATAATTGCTACTTTTTTCATAACAGCAATTATATCTTAATTGAAATAGATTTTATTTTAGTGTATTTATTTTATAAGATATTTGTAGAAAAAATTAATTTTTTTTCTATTTGAATGATTTACATGAAGTAAGTATCAAGAATCAGAAGAGTTTGTCGACACCCTATACAAGTAACAATAAAAACTATAAACCTAAGTTTCTCATAAAATTGCCAGCTATCAAAGTACTTCTATTTTTAAACTGGTCTGCAATATGAGGTTCATAAATAGTATTAACTGTCTCAAAAAATAGTTTTAACCATCTTTTAAAAGTCTCAGCCTTTAATCCTTCTAGTTCAATATGAGGGGCAAAAGGACTTCCTCTATAGTTCATGTCGCCTAAGTAGATTGAAGCCCAAAAGTCAGTTAGTATGTCTAAATGCTCACCCCAAGTTTTACTGCCTAAATTAGGACCTAGTTTGTCAATAAAAAATGGACCTACAAGGTCATCTTTTAAAACTTCACCGTAAAAATTTACAATCATAGTTCGTAAATTTGCTTTTGTTATTTCATTTTCTAGCAATGTTTATCCCTAAAATATATAACGATTTATATCATAAAATGCTTAGTCGTTTTTGTAATATATTGGTTAAAACATATCCCAAGGTTTAGACCAGCTTTTTAGTTTCTCTTTTGCCTCTAAAGATAAAAACCTCTCACCTTCAGTTGGTTGACATGTAAAACTAAACTCTTCATCATTTAAAGAGAATTTCAGAGCGTAGGCGTGCAGATAGCCTCTCTCCTCTTTTTTTGCTTCATCTGCATTTGCATAGCGAATATCACCGGCTATAGGTGAACCTATACTCTTTAGTGCTACTCTTATTTGATGGGTTTTGCCTGTGTGCGGTTTTACTAAAAAAAAGCGTTCACCAACTCTAAGAGCAGAGCTTAAAAATTGAGTTATTGCCGGATTTTCTTTTGTTTGAAGTAGCTTGTAACTACCTCTGCGAGAACTTGACATGTCAGCTTTTATCCAGCCCTGTTTTTTCTTTGGTTTTCTTAAACTCAAAGCTAGATAAAACTTTTGTATCTCTTTTTTCTCAAACATCTTACTAAAGCTATTTGCGACTTCACTGGACTTTGCAAGGATTATCAGACCTGATGTCATTTTGTCTAGTCGGTGAACACTGTAGAGTTGTGAAAGGTTTAACTGCTTTGTTGCAAGTACTACAAAACCAGCCTCGTCATCTTCACTATGAAAGTTAAGCCCTGCTGGTTTATTAAAAATAACAAAGTCGGAGTTTTCAAATATGATTTGCAAATTAGTACACTTCTTTTCTATGGGCTATTCTGATAAGAGTGATAACTAAAATGTCATTTTCTTTTAAATAAACAATTCTATAGTCTCCAACTCGTTTTATAAATTTGCCTTTATGTTTTCCCTTCAAAGTTTTATCTGATGTAAAGATGCCTTTTTCTAGGTCTTTTATTTTAGAATAAATTAACTTCTGATTTTCAGAATCTATTTTTTCTAATTCTTTAAATGTTGCTTTTGGAACAATAATTTTATACATTAATTAAGACCAAGTTTTTGCGCCACTTCTTCAAGTGAATATACCTCAGTTTTTCCTGCCTTTAATTCATCAATTCTTTTATCTGAAATCATTTCATCTAACGTGTCGAAATATGTACTTACAGCTTTTTCAATTATGTATGTTCTTGAACGTTCCAACTCATGTGCATAAGAGTCTAAATCTGTAAGTAATGACTCATCCATTCGTATATTTATTGCTTTTTTCATAATGTATATCCTTGTGGATACATTATACTACAATAGTTGTAAATAATCAACGGGTGTTTAACGATAGTATGTTACTTTAGAAGATTTGCCTGCCAGAGTCATTATTGTTGTTTGTTAGAGAATTCTTATTATTTATACTTTAGCATAACTTTTTATTTCTATCTATTTATTTTAACTCAACCCCTTCAAAAAAATCTGTTATTTCAACACCTAAAGCATTAGCTATTTTATAAATATGTTCTATATTGAAGTGCTTTTTGTTGTGGTAAATTTCAGCAACCGAAATAAGTCCAACAGACTTTAATCCTATGGATAAGGCAAGTTCAAGTTGTGTCATACCTTTTTCTTTACGAATACGCATAACATTTAAACCTATTTTACGATGAAGAGCGTCAATATCTTCAGAACTTATTTCTTGCACAAAACTACCTATAGTTAATATTGCTATAAGTTTAGTAGTAATACAATACAACATCAACTAACTATAGTTAGTTAGATAAATTTAGAGGTGGTATATATATGAAAAAAATAGCTTTAGCTGTGTTGTTGGCAACAGGGTTGATGGCCGCAGATAGCGGTGTTTATGTTGGTGTTGATTTAGGAAACACTAAGTTTGATATAGAAGCTTCAGCGGCAGGAGTAACTGCAGGTGACAGTGATAGTGGCGGCTCACAAACTTTAAAAGTTGGTTACTACTTTGATGCTAATAGTCGTACATCAGTTTATTATCAAAATATAAATGTTGATGGTGGAGATGCTGCAAATTACGGCATTGGCTATGATTATCTTATTGGGAGTAGTGCTATAAAACCATTTGTTGGTGGTATTATAGGGTATGGAACAGCGACGGATGATTCTATAAATGCTGATATTTCAGGATTAACTTTTGGTGGACAAGTTGGTGTTAATTATGCATTCAATGAAAACTTCTCAGCAGAAGCTGGTTATCGCTATATGAAATCAAATATGGATGATACAGTAACTGTATCTGGAGTTGATGTAAAGTTAGAAATTGATCCAATTTCAAACTGGTTCATAGGTGTAAACTATAAATTTTAATTTTTCTCTATTCTCCTGTCATAAATTCCTGTTTTTTAAACGGGAATTTTTAAAAAATCTACAAACTCACAATCTTAGCCCCAAATCCGCCTAGGTGTTGCGGTGCGTCTTCAAACTTTTTGACTCTTGGATGAGCAATGAGAAAGTTTTTAACTGCGTATGAGAGTTTCCCTGTTCCTATGCCGTGATAGACTATCACTTCATCCCAGCCATTGATGAGTGCATCGGAGAGAAATTTGTCTAAAACTTCTGTTGCTTCATCAGCTCTCATTCCGTGCAGGTCGCATTTTAACCCAGCTCTTTTTTCTACATGTACATGTACATTTGTTTGAGGTTTAGGTTTAATTATTTGAGTATGTTTTAGGTTCTTAGTTTTTACATGTGCCTTCATACCCTCGACTTCTATGGTTGCATCTTTTTTGCCCTTCATAGAAACAATTGTGCCTTTTTGGCTGTGGTATTTTACTTGGTCTCCGACTTTAAACTCTACATGTCGATTTTCTTGCTCTTTTTTTTCAGGAGGAAGTTTTTTATTTGCTTTGTCCATTGCTCTGTGAATGGCTTTTGTATCTCCGGCACGTGCAGCTATTTTAGCTTCATTGATTGCAACATTGTAGCTGTTTTTTAGAGCAGATTTTTGTTCGTTAAGTTCTGTAAATAGTTTTTCTCTTTGAGCTTTTATATCTAACTCTTTAGCTTTTAACTCTTCGAGTTTTTCATCAACTTTTTTATGTTTTTGTTTTAGCTCACGTTCTAGCTGTGAACCTCTCTCTATCAGCAGACTCAGTTTTTCACTGTTGTCCCCATAAACACTTTTGGCTTCATTTACAATAGTATTAGATATTCCGTATCTGCTGGCAGTCTCAAAAGCGTAGCTCTTGCCGATAATTCCATGCATAAATTCATAAGTAGGACATCTGCGCTCTTCGTCATATATCGCAGCCATAAGCTCAACATCATCACGATCTGCCATAAGTGCAGCTAGGCGTTTATGGTGAGTTGTAACCACAACTTTTTGTCCTCTTTTTATAAGGTCGTCAAGTATCACTTTAAACAGAGCTGCTGCTTCGTCACTGTCCGTTCCAAGTTCTATCTCATCAACTCCTACAAGGGCAGATTTATGTTCAAATATACGAGAAAATTCCTGCATACGACCGGCAAAAGTCGAGATGTCATTTTTTACATTTTGCGGATCATCTATAATGGCTAAAATACTTTTAAAACTTCCTACATGTGACTTGTTTTCATTGAGTTTCATAGGTATGATATATTTTGCCATAAAAGCAGCAGATAGTATGGATTTTAAAAGCATTGTCTTACCACCGGCATTTACACCGGTAACCATAAGTATGTTTTTAGAAAAATCTACATGTACAGGTTTTGCATTGTGTAGAGCAGGGTGAATGAAACTATCTAAAACTATTTTAGTATCTTTTTTAGATTTGATTATTTGTGAGTTAGTAGAGCGCGCAAAAAGAACTCTTGCCTGATAGTTGTCAAACTTTGTAAACTCTTTGTCTATAAAGTTTATAAAGGGTTGAAGTTCAGCTAATTTGGCAGAGAACTCTTTAGCATAGGTATAAAAGATTGCTTCTCTCTCTTGGTTTATGTAGCGTATCTGTTCTTTAGCTTTTAGTATGCTATCGGGTGCAACAAAAAAACCGCCGCTTGTGCTTCTGCCAATAACTGCACCTTTTAGTACATGGTTAAATCCACCGCGAACAAGTACACACTCTTCATCATTTAAAAGATGCACTTGAGTATCCATAAGGTATGAAGATAGTTTTGAAGTTGACATTAATCTCTTTAGCGAGCCGCTTATATTTGCTTTATGCTCTTTTACTCTTGCACATAATCCAAATAGTGCCTCATCAAGATTTTCTTCAAATTTACCATCATGAGTGAAGTACTTTTCAACTTCATTAAATTTCTCTTCAATTATAAACTTACTCATCCATTCACCGATGATTCCGTCTAATTCACGACTCTTAAAATAACGAAAATATCTAACAACTTTTACAATCTCAAATATCTGCTCAAAGTTTAAAATACCACGCTTTTTAAGGTGTGATTTTATAGTAAAAAAATCTGCTACTTTTGGAGGTGCTTTAAACTCAATGTTGTCCAGTGCTTTTATGTAGCGGTAGTGAAGCTCTTGGTCGCCTTCAATGTACAAAGAACTCTTTCTTGAGAAGAAGCTTTTAAATTGCTCTATATGTTCAGTTAAATCGAGTTGATTGATTAGTAAATCTATTTTAGAAATTTTATCTATTGCCATAATTGTTTTGTTATACCTAATTAATTACTTTATTATTGGAATTCTAGCTAAATTTATATTATGTTGGGGTTTTAAAAAGAAGTTATATGAGGAGTATTGAACAGAAAAATTCTGTTCAATAAGAAAAATTACAGACCTGTAACGTTTTCTGCTTGAGGGCCTTTTTCGCCTTCACCAATTTCGAAAGTTACTTTTTGACCTTCGTCTAGTGATACACGACCGTGACCTGAGTTGTTAATTTGACGGAAATGTACGAATACATCTTTACCACCATCTTCTTGTTCGATAAATCCGAAACCTTTTTCGCTGTTGAACCATTTAACTGTTCCGTTTACTAATGCTGCCATTGTAAATCCTTTGTGTTTTAATACACCTCATTGCTAAGGTGGTTGAAAATCTAATATGAAGCTTTATATTTAGGTGAATTTTACTGGAAACCGGAGTTCGTCAATGCAAAGCAGTCTAAAGGCGTAACTTGAATCATCTTTCATCGGAAACATTATATCTTAATAATACAAAAAATGTTGTTAAATATTGATAATTAACTATTTACAAGTAGAAGCACTAACCATCTGACCATAGTTTGGAGTGTCCTCTTTACCTATAAAAGTGTATGTTCCTACACTTAGTGTGTAGTTTTTATCATTTATTTCAATGTCACTACATGTAATGGTCTTATGTTGGTTATATTTCATAACGGTATTTAGCATCTTTTCTCTTTGAGAAGTACTGTACGCGTTATATGCGATTGCTGATAGCACAATGCCAAGTACAATAGCAGTCACTAAAGTTTTTTGATGTTTTGTGAGTTCTGTAAAGTAGTTTAGTGCTAAAAAGAAAAATCCAACAACTACAAGCCCAGCTAAATATGCCATAAGCATTCCTCCATAATTAAATCCGCTTTTAGCGACATGTAAATAATTTTAGTGTAAGGCAGATTTACGAAGAACTATAAATATAGTTCAAGGAAAGCTAACAATACAATAGAGTTATTTACATGTCGCCCTTTGGGAAGTTTAAAAAGAGAGCTCCTACTTCGTTAAAAACTCTTGAACTATAAATATAATCCTACAAATTTTCGTCTTGTATTAGCTCTCTTTTTAAGCTTCTAAAAACTATTTTAGTTATGGAGGAATGCTTACGCTGTTCCTCTTATTTGGTATGTTATATCACCAGCACCAAAGCCGATGATAAGACCTTTATCTAAAGTTTTAAGTGTTTCTTTGTCTTTTATAACGGTAATAGTATTGTTTGCTCTTGTGATATTATCTGCCATAGTTAGATTATATCTTTTAAACTTCTCTTTAAAGTCAATATCTCTGCTGGCCTCACCTGCAGACCAGACAGGTAATATTATGAGCTCTTGTACACCTTCAAAACACTTGATAAACTCTTCAAGATTGTCTACGGTACGTGAGTACTTATGCGGTTGCCAAATAGCTGTAATTTTATCGAAACCTTTTAAATGTGCATACTCTTTAACTGATTCAAATGTTGCTTTTATCTCTGTTGGATGGTGACCATAATCATCGATTATTACTCTGCCTTTTTCTGAGCCGACAATATCAAATCGTTTTTTTATACCTTTAAAGGTAAGCAGATTTTCTCTTATCTCTTCAATATCCATTGAGTCATTTGCAGCGAGAATTGCTAAGGCTGCATCAAGAGCGATATGTTTACCAAATCCCCAAACATCAAAACTGCCTAAGTCTTTAAGTGTAAATCTTGTGTGTGGTTCATCATTTATCAGTATAAATTCTATATTTGAGATATCTTTACTTGGATAGAGCCAAGTAGCATCAATCTCATCTTTTAGGGTACTTAAAAATTTATCTTCAGCATTTAATACACGACATGTAGCAGACTTTATGAAAGTCTTGTAAGAGTCGTAAAAACGCTCATAGTTGTAGTCATAATATTCCATATGCTCTGGTTCAGCATTGATTACAATAGCACAGTGAGGATTTGAGTTTATAAAACTGCCATCACTCTCATCAGCTTCAAAAAGCATAACGTCTGTCTTAGGGTTGTATCTAACATTTGAACCAAAAGCTTTTGACTCTGCACCGATGATAGCAGAACCGCTCATTATAGATGTAAGTATCGCTGTTGTGGTGCTTTTACCATGAGCTCCGGCAACTGAGTAAACTTTTGAACCATCTAGTATTTGCAGTAGAGCTTCACGACGGGCAAGAACTTCAATACCTTTAGCTTTTGCTTCTATTACTTCCGGGTTGTCAGGGCCGATGATTGCAGAGTGAATTACTAAGTCTTGATTAGTTATAGCAGATGCACAATGAGGAATCGTAACTTTTATGCCCAAGTCACGAAGCTTTTTAGTTATGAGGGTATTAGAGATGTCTGAACCACTAACTTCATGCCCTTTAAAGTGCATATATTGTGCTAATCCAGATATACCGATTCCGCCGATTCCTATAAAATGTATTTTCATCCGCTTACTCCCCATCTACTATAATCTCATTTAATATGAATGCGTCCATATTAAATTCAGTCACTAAAGCTTCGCCTTTGGCGAGGAAGAGAATCATTTTGATTCCTCTTGTTGGGAATTATCTAGCAATTTCTGTGCCTCTTTGTTAAAACAACTTATATAAAATGTTCCCGTTTTTTGAGTAGACTCAATATCTGCAATTTTGGCTATGAAATCATCTAAAGATATGTTTTCTTTAGAAGCTATCCAATGAAATTTGAGAGCAGATGAGAATTTTTCATCAGAACTCAATCCGCTAAGCACCTCAAACAAAGCACTTGCGTCTGCTGTCTGACCTGCACTGTAGTGCTCTATAGCATACTCATAAAGTGCTCTAAGTGTCGCAAAGTCCTGAACTTCGTTCATGTCCATTACTCTATGAGACTCAAGAGTATCAGTTAGTTTTTCTAACGCTAAATCAAGAATATTTGCATAAAAGCCGGCGATTGTATCTTCATCAAAAATATCATGTGCTTGTTGTGCAAGCACATAAAGTGAGGCAATATCAGAATTTTGCTGTGCCTCTAACACTTTTGCCTTAAGCTCTTGGACTTTATTGCTCATCTAAACACTCTTTGATTCTTTGTAATGCATTTCTTGTTTTTTCCGCGTTTTCAACTAAAGCAATTCTAATGAATTCTTTACCAGGGTTGATTCCACCTTTATCTTCTCTTGCTAAATATTCGCCTGGTAAAACTTTTACATTGAACTCTGAAAATAGTTTCTTTGTAAACTCTATGGGATTAGGAACTTTGAGCCACAGATAAAAAGTAGCATCAGGTATTTCAATGTCTAAAATTTCTTTTGCAATCTTAAAATTATTTTTATAAATCTCTCTTGATACACTTACATGTTCTTCATCGTTCCATGCAGCGCACGCAGCAGATTGAAGAGGAAGAGGTGAGGCACAACCTATATAGGTCCTGTACTTCATGTACCCTTTTAAAATTTTCTCATCACCTGCAATAAATCCAGAACGAAGTCCGGGAGCAGATGAGCGTTTAGAGATAGAGTTAACAACCAATACATTTTTAAATGTCGTGTTTCCAATATGAACAGATGCTTCGAGAAGTGAAGGGATAGGTTCGTCTGTATAGATTTCACTGTAGCACTCATCATTTAGAAGTACAAAGTCGTGTTTTAAAGCTAAAAATACCCATTCACCTAGTTCTTCTAAACTCAATATAGAAGTTGTCGGGTTGTTTGGAAAGTTTAAAATAACCAAGTCACATGTAGATAATTCTTCTTCATTAATCTCTGGTTTAAAGTTGTTTTTCTCATTTAGATCTAGATGAATTGTTTTGGCTCTTGATGCTGTTGCCGCACCCTCATAAATCTGATAAAAAGGGTTAGTAAAAGCGATAGTCGGTTCTTGTTTGTCAAATAGTAAAAATTGAGGGAAGTTAAACAGCACTTCACGAGTTCCAAATGTTGGAATTATCTGATTATCACTAAGCTCTACATCAAATCTTTTTGAGATGAAGTTTCTTTGAGCTGTTCTTAAATCTGCTTCTCCAGAAGTTTTAGGATATCTTTTTAATAGGCTAGAACTGTCACAAAGAGCTTTTTGTATAAAGTCTGGTGTTTCAAACTGAGGCTCTCCAATAGTTAAAATTGATTGAGTATACCCATTGTTTGGTATAATGTCTTTTAGTAAATTATTTAGTTTTTCAAACGGGTATGGTTCAAAATTCATATTTTATCGCCTTTATATAATCGCGATATTATAGCTAAAATGTATGATAGGCAGGTTAATGAAGATTTTTTTATCGTTATTATTAGCAGTAAGTGTAGGAATATCGCTTCTGTTTGTATGGAAAAAAGAGCTATATTACAAATCCTATTTTACACTTCCTTTTAAAATACTTCTTTTTAAAATACTTCTTTTTCTTTTAGTCCTTAGATTTGGAGCGATAACTTCAGTATATACAAGTGAGCTTTTGTATAATTCAGTTTTGCATGTAGAGTATGTTGAATCAAACAGAGTAATTACTCAAACTAAAGATTCTCTTGAGGAGTTACAGCAAAATAACAAGCAATTTCTAAATTCAAAAAAAGATAGCGCTTGGTATGAGCTTGAATTAAGTGCAAGATATAATGAACTAAAATCAAACCTCAATATCTCAAAACAATTAGATTCTTTAAAAAGCAGTATTGAAGAAGCTTCAAAAAATATAATTACTCTTATAACTATTTTTATCGTTCAAACTGTAGTTATGCCACTTATATTTTTATGGCTATTTTTAATTAGTATAAAATGGATATTTAGAGTTAAAGTTAATTCTGATAACATTGCCTTATATTTGCATAAAGGATAAATTTTGAAAAATATAATTGTACTTGCTTTGGCAATTCTATTTATAGGATGCAGTGAAGAGAACAAAAGTTCTTCAAATAAAGTAGATATAACAACAAAAGTTGCTACTGAAAAAATAGTTGAAAAGAAAATAGAAGCGGTGGAAGCTAAAGAAGCAGTTGTTGAAGAAGTCAAAGCTGTTGTGGCTGCAAGAACCGGTCAAAATATTTTTGCAGCATGTTCAGCTTGTCATGGGGCTGATGCTTCAAAAATAGCACTTGGAAAATCTCAAGTTGTAAAAGGTTGGAGTAGTGAAAAAGTCACAAATGTATTAAATGGCTACAAAGATGGAACTTACGGCGGAGCTATGAAGGGCATAATGAAAGGTCAAGTATCAGCCCTGAGTGATGAAGATATAAAAGCTGTATCTGAGTATATCTCTAAATTATAATATCAATCAGCCCATAATTTTGGGCTAATCTTCAAAATATTCAAAATCTTCTAAGCATGGAACAACTCCCTCAGACACGCTACAGTGTTTTGAGCCTTTCTCAAATGAGATTAAATATGGTCTGCGCTCCATATCAAGCTGTTTAGCTACTTTTGCGATATCATCTATAGATTTTAGAGTTTCATCTTTTGCCTGAAAGTCATCAAGGTCAATGATATCTCCATCAATATCAATTGTATGTATTGGTTCTACAGCTTCATGCATTGCCAGAAATTTTTCAAATTCCATGACCTCTTCATCAATCATAATCTCAAATAGAAGAGATTTAGGGTCATCAGATTGATAAATATATTGGATTGCTTTAGTAGATTTAAGTATGGGGTGTTTGTATAAAAATATATAGTAACTGTTTGTCAATTGTAATGTTTTATTTTTACTTATTTTAGTCAAAAGACGACGAGAAAATCTACACATCGGGTCAACAAACAGATAAACAACTTTGGCATCACCTGTTCCCATATGAATAGCGTACTTCGATATAGATTCAAGCATAACACGCGGTTTCTCAGCAGCAGATATATTTTCAGAAGCTAAAACAGTAAATGATAAGAACAAGAGTATAAAGAGTGATTTCATATTGCCTCCTATATTTAATTTAAGTTTTTGGAAGTCCAAATTTTTGAGTGATTAACTCTCCGTCATCATTAAAAAACAGATAATAAAGATAATCTTTTTTGACACTCAGACCTGCTAAGAATCTAAGGGCTAGATTAGCTTGCAGTGAAGCTATATGCATAACGATTGGAGCGGCTATTCCTGCTGGAGTTTTTTTGATGATTTTAAAGGCATCTGTAAAAGATGACTCATCTATAAAACATACTTGACCGTGAAACGCTTCGACACTTCCATAAAGCCAAGGCATGTTTTTGCTCTTAGCATATGCATTTATCTCACCGCGACTTGGAAGATTGTCTGTTGCATCTATAAGTAAGTCAACTTCTATGTTCTTTTTAGAGAACTCTTCAAAATTACATTCGTGAGTTATTGCTTTTACGTATGGACATCTATCTTCTATGAGCTGTGCATTAATAACAGCTTTGTTTTTGCCTTCATCACCAACTTTAAAAGCTATTTGACGATGTATATTGTGAAGAGATACTTCGTCAAAATCTATCATATGAATCTCTCCAATACCACTGGCACCGAGTGCAAAAGCTAAAGAGCTTCCAAGACCACCTGAACCGATAATTGCTATTTTTTTACTTTGCAGTAAAGTTTGAGTATCTTCTCCCCATAGTTGTACTTGACGGTGAAAATATTTCATCATAATGAACTCCTTTTATTTATCATCTCTTTAAATCCCCAAGACCTTCTTGAAAGAACAACATCTGTATGACTCATATCTACTATCATTAGCTCTTCTTTGTTGCCCAAGTGTTGTAGAAGCTCTCCATTTGGCGATGCTAAAAGAGAATCACCATAAAAATGCCAATTGTAATCTTTGTCTGCATATATACCAATCCGGTTTGCTCTTAAAATATAGCAGTTATTTGTAAAAGCTCTGGATAGAACAAGTGCTTTCCACCTCTCAAAAGAGTCAAATGTAGAGACACTTGGAAGTAAAATACAGTCAATATTTTTAGATGATAACTCAGAAAAAATAGTATCAAAGTGAAGTTCAAATCCACTCATGAGAGCAAATTTAAAATCGTCTATTTTAAAAATAAGAGGTGCCTGAATTGCTTTGGTCTCATTATCAAAAAATTTTTCTTCATTCCAGTGTGTGTAGTTTATTAGGAGTTGTTGTTGATAATATGAGGTGGAGTTTGGAGCAAATTTAGCTATGGTCTTATAAATTTTTTGCTTTTTTACAAGAATAAGAGGTGCAATTATTATCATATTGTATGTAGAAGCTAACTCTCTTAAAATTTTACTTTGATGCTCAGCTTGCTCTTTTATCATTGTTTTTGACAGTGTTTGAAGTTCTTTAAAAAAAGGGTTCAAAATATACTCACCCAACAGTAAAACTTTGACACCCTCTTTGTGCGCAACTCTAATGTAGTTAAAGAGCTTGGTTGAGCTCATTCCCTGTGCACTGAGTTGAAGAACAGCAGCTCTCATTAGCTACCCTTAATCTCAGTAATTTTAATCTTTGCATCCTCTAGCATCTTTTGTGCTTTACTAAGTTCACTCATACCTTTTTCATAAGCTTTTACACTCTCTTGCAGAGTTATTTCAGGGTTCATAAGTATTTCTAAAATTTTTTTAGCACTATCGAGTTTTGTCTCAAAGCCTTCGGTTTCTTTAGCCATTAAGTGTATCCTTTACGTAACCTTCAAATTTATCCAGTTCTACTAAAAAAGCATCATGCCCATACGCACTATCTATATCTATATAGTGGTGATTTTTATGTCCTATTTCAGTTAGAGTTTCGTTTATTTTTTTCATTTCAGAACTTTTAAAAAGTTGATCACTGCTAAAGCTCATAAGATGCAACTCGCAATTAATTCTTTGCATAGCTTCACTCAGCGAATCAAAACCGCGCGCGAGATCATATATATTTATCGCTTTTGTGATGTAAAGATAAGACAAAGGGTCAAACCATTTTGTAAAGTTATAGCCGTTGTACTCCAAGTATGATTCTACTTGAAATTTACCAAATAGTTCATAGAGTCCATCAGTTCTTTTATACTCTCTACCAAATTTTTCACTCATTGATTCATGCGATAAAAAGCTTATGTGACCAGCCATTCTGCCAACTGCCATCCCCGATAAACCCTGTTCTTTTATAGTTTCAATATCGTAGTAGCCTTGCTTAAAATCAGGGTCTTTTAGTATCGATTCTTGAGCAACTTTATTAAAAGCAATAGCCCAAGGTTGAGTAGCATAAGTTGCTGCCATCGAGATGATTTTTTTTGCAAAATTAGGATAGTGAATCGCAAATTGCAATGCTTGCATACCACCCATTGAACCACCAATAATTGCATAAACACTATGAATATTAAGCCTGTCAAAAAGGATTCTTTGAGCCTTTACCATGTCTTTAACAGTTACAACCGGAAATTTGTAGCGGTACTCATTATGATGCGGAAGTTGTGGACTCATTGGACCAGTTGAACCAAAACAACTACCGATTACATTTGTACAAATAACAAAATACTTGTCTGTATCTATGGCTTTGCCTGGACCGATAAGACCATCCCACCATCCAGCTTTTGTCTCATCTTCATAAGTTCCTGCGCAGTGGTGCGAACCTGTAAGTGCATGACATATGACAACAACATTGCTTTTATTATCGTTTAGTTCACCATAAGTTTCGTACGTTATATCATACGGTTCTAAGATACGACCACTCTCTAGGTAGAGTGGATTGGTGAAATGTTCAGTATTAGTTTGAAGGTTTAATGACAATATTACGCCTCAAGAGCCCGTTTGATATCTGCGATTAAATCAATGATAGATTCTAGTCCGCATGAGATTCTAATCAGCCCGGCAGGAGCACCACAAGCAATAAGCTCACTTGGTGATAACTGCTGATGAGTCGTAGAAGCAGGGTGGGTAATAATAGATTTTGAGTCACCGATGTTTACTACTAGTGAGTAAAGTTCTGTTGCATCTACTATTTTTGTAGCTTCTTCTAAAGAATCAACTTCAAAACTTAGAAGTCCACTGCAGGCTCCTCCATCAAAATATTTTTGAGCATTTTCATAGTTTGAGTTACTTTTAAGACCCGGGTAATTTACTTTTTTTACTTTAGGATGTGATTCCAAAAACTCTGATAAAAGAAGAGCATTTTTAGAGTGTTCTCTCATGCGTAGTGTAAAAGTCTCAATACCTTGAATAAATAGCCATGAGTTAAATGGAGACACAACTGCACCTATATCACGAAGTAGGGAAAGACGAGCTCTGAGAGTAAATGGAGGTAAAGGAACATCAACATACACTAAACCATGGTAGGAGTTATCAGGTTCATTAAAATGAGCATATCGAGGGTTTGCTTTTAATTTTTCAAGCAGACCTTTTCTCTCTACTAAAACCCCGCCAATAGCCAAGCCTTGCCCAGTCGTATATTTACTGGCACTATGAACTGATATGTCGGCACCAAACTCAAATGGACGGCATAAAACAGGAGTGGCAACCGTGTTGTCAACAACTGTAAGGATCCCGTATTTATTTGCTATTTTTGTAATTGCTTCAATGTCTGCTACATCAATACTGGGATTTGTAAGTGACTCAAAAAAGATAACTTTTGTTTTATCATCCACTAAAGCTTCTATTTGCTCGGGAGCGTGAACATCAAAGAATCTGGCTTCAATCCCAAATCTTTTAAGAGTGTGAGCTGTTTGAGTAAGGCTTCCGCCATAAAGCTGTCTAGCGCATATAATGTTATCTCCAGCCTCAGCAGAATTTGCAATGGCAAAAAAGATAGCACTCATACCGCTTGAAGTGGCTAAGGCTGCCTCTCCACCCTCAAGCTCTGCAAATCTTTTTTCAAATACATCAGTTGTAGGGTTATTGAGACGAGTATAGATATAGCCTAACTCTTTTAGGGCAAATAGATTCGCTGCATGTTCAGTATCACGAAATTCATAAGCAGTCGTCTGGTAAATAGGAACAGCCATTGTTCCCTCTGGGCCTTTTTCATAGCCTGCGTGCAACGCTTTAGTTTGTAATTCCATCTATTTCCCCAAAAGTTAAAATATCTTTATAATTTTAGCGAAAATTACTTAATTATAAAAATAGAAAATGCTTAATTAGCATTTTTCATATAGAGATTTATTTCTGGAATTAAGCAGTGTTGGTTTCTGTGATAGATACTCATCAACAGCTATTGCACACTCTCGTCCTTCATGTATAGCCCAAACTACAAGTGACTGTCCTCTACGCATATCTCCGGCGCTAAAAACACCTTCTACTGAAGTCGCATAATCTTTTGTCAGTACATTACTTCTCTCGTCTGTATCAAGTGATAACTCTTTGATTACACCTGTCTGCTCAGGCCCAAGAAATCCCATAGCTAAAAAGATTAGATCAGCTTTTAATATAAACTCAGTCCCCTCTATCTCACTGAATCCTTTATCACTCCACTTGATTTTAACACAGTTGATGCCTTTGATGTCACCGTTTTCATCTTTTATAAATGATTTTGAGAGAATATCAAAGTCCATATCACACCCTTCCTCCTGAGAAGTAGAGAGTTTAAATACTCTCGGATACAGTGGCCAAGGCATCGCATCAGTTCGCTCTAACGGCGCTTTAGGCATGAGCTCTATCTGTGTAATAGAAGCAGCATTTTGACGAACTGAATTTCCAACACAGTCACTACCCGTATCACCGCCTCCAATGACTACAATATGTTTGCCTGTTGCTAAAATTTCTTTTTCTTTAGAAATTACTTCGCCCTCAATGCGGCTGTTGCACTGTGATAAAAATTCCATAGCAAAATGAACACCATTAGCATCACGATTTTCTATAGGAAGGTCTCTTGGTAGTGTAGCACCTCCGCATAGAGCAACTGCATCATATTTGTCTTGAAGAGTTTTAAGTTCAATATCGACACCGATATGGGCACTGGTAATAAACTCAATTCCCTCTTCTTTCATCAAATCAACTCTTCGCTGTACTACTTTTTTCTTATCTAGTTTAAAGTTAGGAATACCGTAACGCACAAGACCACCGATACGCTTGTCTCTTTCATAAACTGTAACATTGTGTCCAGCTTTGTTAAGTTGGTTTGCAACACTTAGTCCGGCAGGACCAGAACCAATTATTGCTACTTTTTTACCAGTACGGGTTTTAGGTATTTGTGGTTTCATCCATCCTTTATCATATGCTTTTTCTATGATAGAGTACTCAATACCTTTGATACTTACAGCATCATTATTCATTCCAAGTACACATGCAGTCTCACATATTGCTGGACAAACTCGACCTGTAAATTCAGGAAAGTTATTTGTACTCATCAAACTTCTAAAAGCACTTTCCCATTTTCCTCTGTAAATCTGATCATTAAACTGAGGAATCAAGTTCCCAAGCGGACATCCATAACTACTGTGACAAAATGGAACTCCACAGTCCATACAGCGGGCACCTTGCAGTTCCATATCCTCTTTACTCGATGGAGTAACAAACTCATTGCTATGTTTAATACGCTCTTCTACTGGCGCCAGTGTGAAGTTTTTTCTTTCATAATCTTTAAATCCTGTTATTTTTCCCATAATCCAACTCCCCTTAAGCGCTTATATGTGCCGTAACATCTTGCTCATCTTTTCTTCTCTTACGATGGGCAAGTACTCGTTTATAATCTATTGGCATAACTTTAATAAATTTATTTTTATTGATTTCCCAATTATCTAAAATTTCAGATGCTTCTTTTGAAGAAGTATATTTAATATAATTTTCAATCATACTTTTTACTTCATTTTCATCTTCAATTGTTTCAATTTTGTCTAAATCAACCATACCCCTATTTACTCTTTGAGACAGGTTTTTCTTCTCATCATAGATATATGCAATACCACCACTCATACCAGCGGCAAAATTCTTTCCAACCTCTCCAAGAATAACAACTCTACCACCAGTCATGTATTCACAGCCATGGTCACCAATAGCTCCAACAACAACGTTAGCACCTGAGTTACGTACACAAAAACGCTCACCGGCAAGACCATAAATATAAGATTCACCGCTTGTAGCACCATAGAAAGAGACATTACCAAGAATTACATTTTCATTTGCCTCGTAGGTTGCATCTGCCGGTGGATATAAAATTAGTTTACCGCCACAAAGTCCCTTGCCAAAGTAGTCATTTGCATCGCCTTCAACCTCAAAAGTAATTCCGCTATTCATAAAAGCACCAAAACTTTGACCGCCGCTTCCTGTAGCTTTAAAGTAGATGGTGTCATCACTCAGTCCATTCTCTCCATACTTGCGAGTCACTTCAGCTGAGAGCATTGTTCCAACGGTACGGTTAATGTTTCTAAGTTTTATCTCTTCTCTTATTGGAGTAGCATCTTTTAGTGCCGGTTGTGCTAATTTAATCAGTCCATTATCAAGTGCTATGCCTAGACCGTGATCTTGGTTAGTAGTTTTATATGCTGTATCATCAGATCTTAAGTGAACTCTATGAAGCAGTTTATCAAGTTGTAGATGCTTTGCCTTCCAGTGAGTAACACCCGCGCGTGCTTTTAGTTTGTCTGTACGACCAACCATCTCATTAATAGTTCTAAAACCAAGTTCTGCCATAACCTCACGCAAATCTTGAGCAATAAACTTAATATAATTAACTATATGTTCAGGCTTACCAGTGTATTTGGCACGGAGTTCTTTATCTTGAGTTGCAATTCCAACCGGACATGTATTTAAGTGACACTTACGCATCATTATACAGCCCTCAACTACAAGTGCCGCCGTAGCAATTCCCCACTCTTCGGCACCAAGTAAAGTTGCTATGGCTATGTCACGACCGGTACGCAGTTGACCATCAGTTTGCACAACGATTCTTGAGCGAAGACCATTTTTAATAAGCGTTTGATGTGTCTCTGCAAGACCTAGTTCCCAAGGCAGACCTGCATGTTTTATTGATGTCTGAGGAGATGCTCCTGTTCCACCATCAAAACCAGAGATGAGAACAACATCAGAGTGTGCTTTTGCAACACCTGCGGCAATAGTTCCAACACCAACTTCAGATACCAGTTTGGTATTGATACGAGCCTTGGTATTGGAATTTTTAAGGTCATGAATCAACTGTTTTAAATCTTCTATCGAGTAGATATCATGGTGAGGAGGAGGAGAGATAAGTCCAACTCCTGGAGTTGAATGTCTTGTTTTACCAATTATTTCATCTACTTTATGACCTGGAAGCTGACCGCCTTCTCCCGGTTTTGCACCTTGAGCCAGTTTAATTTGAATCTCTTCAGAATTTATTAGATAGTTGGCAGTAACACCAAAACGTCCTGATGCAACCTGTTTGATTTTAGAGTTTTTGTTAGTACCAAATCTTGAAGCATTTTCTCCACCTTCACCGGTATTGCTTTTTGCACCGATACTGTTCATAGCAATAGAGAGGGTAGTGTGTGCTTCTTCAGAGATAGAACCGTAACTCATGGCTCCAGTTGCAAAACGAGTAATAATAGAATCTACAGATTCGACTTCATTAATATCAATAGGTTCAAGTTTTTTAAAATCAAGAAGAGAGCGAAGAGTGATATATGCTTCTTGAGGTTCATTAATCAACTTGGCATACTGTTTATAAGTCTTGTAGTCATTGTTTCTTGTCGAGTTTTGAAGTAGAAATATTGTCTCTGGCGTAAATAGATGATTTTCTCCACGTTGACGATATGCATAATGACCACCGGCAGGTAAATCACTTGCCTCGATTATCTCATGAGGATATGCTATTTTGTGACAAATCAGAGTCTCTTCTTCTATAGTGTCAATATTGATACCCTCTAATCTTGTTGGTGTTCCTTTGAAGTAGTTATCAACTAAATCTTGTGAAAGTCCAACAGCTTCAAAGATTTGTGCACCTGTATATGATCTGATAGTAGAGATGCCCATCTTAGACATAACTTTGAAGATACCTTTTCCAATTGCTGTAATGTAATTTTCAACCGCTTGCTCATGTGTAATTGACTCATTAATCATTTCGCGTTTGCGCATATCTTCAATACTCTCAAATGCCAAATAAGGATTTATTGCATTAGCTCCGTAACCGATAAGTGTAGCAAAATGATGAATTTCTCTTGCTTCTCCTGTCTCTATAACTAAACCACAGTTGGTTCTGATACCCTCAGAAATCAGGTGATGGTGTACAGCACTTACTGCTAAAAGTGATGGGATTGGAGCTTTCTTTTTTCCGGTGCCGCGAGTTGAGAGAATAATAACTTCAAACCCTTCTTTAACTGCGTCGCTAGCTTGAGTTACAACAGAATCAAGCATAAGTTTCATATTACCGCTTGTAGTAGGGTCAAAAAGGATGCTGATAGTTTCTGCGCGGAAATTAAATTCGCTTACTCCGCTAAGTTTTTCAAACTGCTCATTAGTTAAAATCGGTGATTTTAGTTTAATAAATTTGCGATCTTCATCTACTTCCTGAAAAAGATTTCCTTGTGGTCCAATAAATGAAGTCAGGGACATTACTGACTCTTCTCTAATTGGATCAATCGGAGGATTTGTCACTTGGGCAAATAGTTGATGAAAGTAGTTACACAGATTGATAGATGCATTTGAGAGAATAGAGAGTGCTGCATCGTTACCCATTGAACCTGTTGCTTCATAGGCTGTATTTGCCATTGGAGTAAGAATTACTTTTAAATCTTCTTGTGTATAGCCAAAACATTTTTGACGCTGTAGTATAGTTTTGTGGTTTGGTTGTTTTATTTCATTGTTAAGTATCAGATCATCGAGATTTATTTTTTGTTTTTCTATCCATTTGCTATAGTCGTGACCACCGGAAATTTTTGCTTTAATCTCATCATCACTTATTATGCAACCTTTCTCTAAATCTGCTAAAAACATCTTACCTGGTTGCAGTCTGCCTTTTAAAACTATTTCATCAGAAGGGAATTCTAAAGCACCCTGTTCAGAAGCCATAACTAAAATATTATCTTTTGTCAGTGAGTAGCGTGATGGGCGAAGACCATTTCTGTCTAGTGTTGCACCAATGATTTTTCCATCAGTAAAAGCGACAGATGCAGGACCATCCCAAGGTTCCATAAATGTGGCATGATATTCATAGAAAGCACGACGCTTCTCATCCATCTCTTCATCTTTCCAAGCTTCTGGAATCATCATCATCATAACATGTGGAAGAGGACGACCGGCAAGTGTTAATAACTCAATAACATTATCAAGTACAGATGAGTCTGAACCTTTAGCTTCATTGATGAGGTATGGATAAATTTTATCAAGTTCATCCTCACTAAAGAGTTTTGATTTAAGCATTGACTGGCGCGCTCGCATCCAGTTAATGTTTCCTCGTAGAGTATTTATCTCTCCATTATGTGCAATATAGCGAAATGGTTGTGCCAGAGGCCACGACGGAAAAGTGTTTGTTGAGAAACGACTGTGAACAAGGGCAATAGCTGACTCATAGTCTGGATCACTTAAATCAGCAAAGTACATAGGTAACTGCTCTGTAATTAACTGACCTTTATAAGAGATAGTTTTATGCGACATTGAAGGCATATAAAAAAATCCTGTGCCATTAACAGGCGAAGCCGTTACCTGTGATTGTGCATATTTACGAATAACAAAAAGCTTACGCTCAAATGCCTCAGCATCTTCTAATTCAGGATTTCGCTTGATGATTACCTGATGTATATACGGTTCAACTGTTTTTACCGTATCACCCAAAGATTCATTTGCAGTCGGAACTCTTCTCCAGCCTATAAACTCTTGTCCAAGCTCTTCGATACAGTTTTCAACAATTGTCTTACACTCTGCATAAGCTTCAGGTGCTTTTGGTAAAAAGACTACACCAATACCGTAATGACCAAACTCTGGAAGATCAATGCCGTCTTCTTTAAGTACTTTTCGTAAAAATTTATCTGGCATTTGTGTTAATATACCTGCACCATCACCTGAGTTTTTCTCAGCACCAACAGCTCCGCGATGTTCAAGATTTGCTAAAAGAGTAAGACCTTTTTGCACAATATCATGAGATACTTTCCCCTTAAGATGAGCTACAAAACCTACACCACAGGCATCATGTTCAAATTCTGGATCATAAAGACCCTCTTTTTTAGGTAAATATTCTGCTTGCATAGTTCTCCCTTTTTTTGAAACCTTAAAGATATGTAATAATAATATTCTTTGCATAATATCTAAACTAATATTAAATTTTAATTTAACTTTAATGTATAAATGTCGATTTATTGTACATAAGGATAGATTATGAAGAAGGGCGGAGTAGGGACACTTCAGGAAATTGATTTAATAGTATAAAAAAATTTAAATATTTACTGATAACGGATAATTAGCCACTTTCCCTTTAGTTTACGCAAATATTCTTTATTTGTAATATTTTTAGAATTATTTTCAAAAGTCACAACTGCGTAAGCTTCAGTCTCAGAAGTTTGTGTAACTTTTATATTTTTAACATTCATCTTACCGTACATCTCAATGAAACAGTCTTTTGCCAGTCTGAAATCATCAGTTTTATATAAAGCTTTATTTACACTACACTTTTTAAATGCATTTAAAGTTAATTCTCTAGCCTTAGGCTCAGTTACAACTCTGAATAGTTTTGTAGCGTCACCATCTTTTAGTGAACCATACATCTCAGTAACTGTTTCTTCTGAAGTACTGCTACAACCAATAAATAAAATTGATAATGCAGCTAAAAAAGTTGTTTTAAAAATATTCATGAGGCTGCCTTTTAGTTTAAACTATCCTCATCATAAACAACAACCGTTCCAGCCAAGAGGTCATGGAGTCCTCTTTTGTCTTTTCTAAAAGCTACCATGATAAAACCTATAAGAAATGCCAAAGTAGAGACTATATAGCCAAATGAACGAGTAATAGCTTGGATGTTGTTTATTTCTTCAAATGTTTTAGCATCTACTATTTTGACATGTACAAATTTCTTACCGGGAGTGGCACCTTTGAATCTTTTCCAAAATATCATAGTTACTGTGATTGTAACTATTAAGTTAATAATTTCCCATGTTTTATCTGTTTTAGGAAGATCATTTAGGGCATTAATATTTCCACTCATTGCCATTTTTATATTTTGTTGATATTGTGAGAAGTCAAACCAGTTGCCATCACTTAAAAAGTAGATGACTATAGCTACGGGCAGAGCTAAAAAAAGAGTGTCTAAAAATGAGGCTACAAAGCGGACCCAAAAGCCTGCATATCTTACTTCATTCATATTAGCACTCCAATTTTAAATGAAGATTTATTTACCTCGCAAGAGGTAATCTTTAGTGGACATAGCGTCCCTAGCGAAAGTAATGATGGGCTTTTGCTCATCATACGACAATTAGATGTGATAATTTGGTGCTTCTTGAGTGATGATTACATCGTGAACATGACTCTCTTTAAGTCCTGCACTTGTAATCTCGACAAACTCAGATTTATCCCAAAACATCTCTATACTTTCGCTGCCACAGTAACCCATAGATGAACGAAGACCACCCATCATCTGGTGAACGATTCCAGCAATAGAACCTCTAAAAGGTACACGACCTTCGATTCCCTCAGGAACAAGTTTATCTGCTGCTGTTCCCTCTTGGAAGTATCTATCAGTTGAACCTTGTTGCATCGCTCCAATACTACCCATTCCACGGTATGATTTGTATTGACGACCTTGGAACATGATAGTGTCACCAGGAGATTCTTCTGTCCCAGCCAGAAGTGAACCGACCATAATACATGAAGCACCTACAGCTAAAGCTTTAGAAATGTCTCCAGAATATTTAATACCACCATCAGCAATAACAGGAACACCGTGTGGTCTTGCAGCTTCAGCACACTCAGCAATAGCAGATATTTGAGGAACACCAACACCGGCAATTATGCGGGTAGTACAGATTGAACCTGGTCCTATACCAACTTTAACGCCATCAGCTCCAGCTTCTATTAGAGACTCAACTGCTTCTTTAGTTGCGATATTACCGGCAACAACATCTACTTCCATAGTCTCTTTAATCTTTTTAACAGTATCTAAGATGCCTTTTGAGTGACCGTGAGCTGAGTCAAGAACTAAAACATCACATCCAGCATTTACTAAAGCTTTTGCACGGTCAATTTGTCCAACACCAATAGCTCCACCGACTACAAGTCTTCCAAAAGCATCTTTGTTAGAGTTAGGGTACTCGATACGCTTTTTAATGTCCTTGATAGTAACTAGACCTTTTAAAAAATTATCTTTATCAATAATAGGAAGTTTCTCTATTTTGTTTTTATGCATAATATCAGCAGCATCATCTAAAGAGATACCGCTAGTTGCAGTTATAAGAGGCATTTTCGTCATTGCTTCAGAAGCAAGTTTTTTCATATCTTTTTCAAATCTCATATCACGGTTTGTCAAAATACCAAGAAGTTTATTGTGAGTGCTAATAACAGGAACACCAGAGATTTTATACTCGTGCATCAGTGCCTCAGCTTCCGCTAGTGTAGCATCTGGATGAACATAGATAGGGTCTATAATAATCCCGCTCTCACTCTTTTTAACCTTTTTGATCTGCTTGCACTGAGTATCGATATCCATGTTCTTATGGATGATTCCGATACCGCCAAGTCTTGCCATAGCGATAGCAGCTCTGTACTCAGTAACTGTATCCATAGCAGCAGAAACCATAGGGATTTTAAGTGAAATATTACGGGTAAGTTTAGTCTCTAAAGATACCTCTTTTGGTAATACTTCAGAATATTGTGGGACTAGCAACACATCTTCAAATGTTAGTGCTCTTTTGCGAATTCTCATCGGTTTCCTTTTGATAATAAAAGTCTGTTTTCTAAAATTCTTTGGATTGTATCTTTTTTGTGGTTAAAAAGAGGTAAAGTTATATTTCATCATTTTTCCAAGCCTGTATTGCCTCAGGAAGAGTCTCAAAACCGCTAACCCGTCCGATAATAAAAACTTCATCAAATACATAACAGCTATTATACATGTAGAAGCAATATGTGTTCTCATAGTTATGTTAAGCTATAATAATTACATAGGATTTATGATGCAATTTAAATATGATGTAATTATTATCGGTGCAGGTATAAATGGTCTGGCTATTGCGAAGGCTATGGCAGAAAAAGAAAAAAAAGTACTTGTGATTGAAAAAAATCATATTGCATCCGGTGCATCATCTCACTCCTCAAAGCTCATACATGGCGGACTTAGATATCTTGAACACTTTGAGTTTTCTCTTGTAAGAGAAGCACTGCAAGATCAAAAATATCTTTTAGACAACTATCCTGATTTGGTGAAACTTCGTCCATTTTATCTCCCAATATATAAAAATTCTAAACGTCCCCTGTGGATGATAAAGTTTGGACTATGGCTTTACAGTTTTTTTGCCAAACATGGAGAAAAACCAATGGAAATCTCAAAAGAGGATTTTTTAAGAGAGTTCAGAGCGATTAAAGAGGAGAACTTGAAGTCAGTGTTTAGATACTTTGACGGAAAAACAGATGACAGTGTGCTGACACACACTATATCCAAAGAGGCTGAGGAACTAGGCGTAGAAATAGCAGAAAAAATAGAACTGCGTGCCATTGAGATTGACGATAATATTATCCAGCTTGTGACGAGTGACGGCACAGTTGAGACAAACCTGCTTATAAATGCAACAGGAGTATGGGTAGATGAGATAAACAGAGAGTTTTCTTTGCCATCATCTTACACAATTGAGAAATTAAGCGGTATTCATTTAGTCATAGACAGAGTACTTGTGCCAGAACCGCTGATTTTGGAGACATCTAGCAAGCGAATCTTCTTTATTATTCCTGAGCAAGAGACGACTACCATAGGTACTACAGAAAGATCTGAAGATAGTGATGTAGATAAGATAAGGATAAATAACGAGGATGTAGAGTATCTTCTAAATGAGAGTAACAACTATCTAAAAAAACAGCTGACAAGAAAAGATATAAAAGAGCTGTATATAGGGACAAGACCAATTATCAAAAGTCAAAAAGACCTGTCAGTGATGTCTAGAGAATACAAATTGGATCTGCATCATATTGGACAAAACAGAGTTCTACATGTATATGGAGGAAAACTGACTACGTTTCCGTCTTTGGCTAGAAAAGTAGTTAAATTATTGATAAATTAGATTCTACATGTAACTATTTTTTGTTCTAAGTAGGTGTAGTCAGTTCAGTATATTATATTGATTTTGATAAGTTTTTAGAGGTAATTTAGAGACCTTTATTAAATGAAATTGCCAAAAAAATAAACCTATTTATTTAGAAAGTATTCAGCTATTTGTCTAATCTCATCTTCGGTAACCTTGCCTTTTAGTGAAGGCATAATACCGAATCTCTTCTTTGTTACCGGCGGAAATAACATTTTATCTTCTCTTGGATTCAGTGTATAATCTACAATAAAATTAATCATATCAGCTCTGTTGGTGTATTCTAGTTTTACTACTTTAGACATCGCCCAGTAGGGTGGTGCTTTCATATTGTCTATCTTCTCTTTTGTAAGTAACCCCATTAAGTGACAACTTCCACACTTCTCTTCTGCTAAATCTTTAACATCGCCAGATGCTTGCAGCAATACAGATGTCATAATAATCAGTGGTAAAAACAATATGATTCGCATAAATTAATTCCTTATAAATATATTTTATAGATATTATAATTGAGTATAATTTTAATAGCTTTGACTTTAATCAAACATTATGTATACTTTTATAAATTTATATAAGTGAGTCTAAATGAGCGAATACAAAGAACAGTTTCAAAAGATTGCAGTAGGAATTTTGATAGGTATTTTGGTCTTTGCACTCTCTTTAAGCATCTTTAACATCACTCAAGCTTCACTTTTGGGACTCATTGCTCTTTTGGTAGCTTTATGGACAAATGAGGGCTTGCCTTTAGGTGTGGTTTCTCTTTTACCTATCATCATGTTCCCGGCTTTTGAAATAATGACTACTAAAGAGACAACTGTAAATTATGCACACCCAATTATATTTCTATTTTTAGGTGGGTTTATGCTAGCAATAGCAGTTGAAAAAACACATCTTCACAGATGGATAGCAGATAAGATGCTCTCTCTTTTTCCGGCAACACCAAAGGGAATAATATTTTCTCTTACGATAACTGCAGGACTGCTTAGTTCTGTACTTTCAAACACAACAACAACACTTTTACTTATGTCTATTGCTCTTTTTATAACGGAGAATCTAAGACTTAAAATGAGATTTGCACTTGCCATTGCTTACGGTGCAAGTGTTGGCGGTATTTTGACTCCTATTGGGACTCCTCCAAACCTTATATTGCTCGGTATCATGCAAGATAAGGGCATGGAACTTATTCCGTTTTTACAATGGATGTGGATGGTCGCACCTTTAGTGTTTACGATGTTTTTTGTAGTTGCATCACTACTTAGTATAGGCGTTAAAGATATTGATATCTCAATCAATAGTGATAAAAAAGCCTTGGATAAAAATCAAAAAAAAGTCTTATATATAATAGGCGGTTTAATTGTACTGCTATTATTGAATGCTCCGCTAAGACCTTATTGGAATGGTTTAGGGCTTAGTGAAGCAGGCATTTTACTCGGTGCAGGTCTTCTGCTTTTTGCACCGCCGTTTAACATACTTGATTGGATGGGTGACAAAGGAAAAGTTCCATACAGAATCATGTTTTTGTTTGGTGCCGGATTTAGTATTGCGAAGGCATTTAGCTCAACAGGTTTAGCAGATGAATTTGCTTCATATCTTATTACCATGACACAACTCTCACCGATTATGATCCTCTTTGCTGTGGCAATGCTTATAACATTTACGACAGAGATAACATCAAATACGGCACTTATATCTATTATGCTTCCTGTTATCTATGCAGTGGCCGAGCAGACAGGTTTAAATATTACTCTATTTATGATGGTAGCAACTGTATGTGCCAGTTACGCTTTTATGCTTCCGATTGCCACAGCACCAAATGCAATTGCCATGAGTAGCGGGGCAGTAAGCATTAAAAATATGGCAAGATACGGGATAATTTTAAATCTGGTTGGAGTGTTTTTAATTGTGATGATAGCAGAGTACTTTTGGAAAGGGATTCTTTAAGAGTCTCTGCTTTTGTACATAGTATAAAAATCTTTCAAAACAAGACCTGCAGTAAAGAACCACAGAATATTTAAAATATAATTTTCGTTAAGTCCTTTATTGTAAAGATACGGAAATATTAAGAAAAATGGCCATTTAAAAAAGTAAAAAAACAGTATTGCACTTCCGTAAAGCTCTCTTATAATTTTTTTCATAGCTCTATTTTACCTTTTTTAGCTAAAATTCTGTCAAATATTTTAGTATAAATCACACAAGGTGTAATGAGCTTTACGCTGAGTAAAATTTAGCGTTCAGAAAAAAATTTAGTTTTTTTCTAAGTCATGCTTTAGCATAGAAGCGTAGGTGGAGGAATTACTTCCTAAACCGTACTAATAAATGAAGGGTTTCCTTCATTTTAAAAATTAAAATTAAGGGATAAATAATGATAGTTCATATAGTAATGTTTAGATTCAAAGAAGAAAACAAAGATGTTAATTTAAAAGAAGTTAGTTTAAGATTAAATGCTTTAGTGAAGTTGATTCCCTCTTTGAATTCTATAGAAGTAGGAGTTGATTTTTCTCAGAGCGAAAGAGCTTTTGACATGTCGATCCATACTACATTTGATTCTAAAGAGGCTCTTGGTGAGTATGCAGTTCATCCAGAACATTTAAAAGTAGTAGAGCTTATAAAGTCTGTAACTCTAGAGTCTAAAGTAGTTGATTATATAAAAGAGGATAGTAACTAAATGTTAATGACAATCGTAGCGATATATACCCTTTTTGTACTTGTAAATATGTATACCAGCGTTATGCAGATAGGCTATGTTAATCAAGCTAAAAGAGGTAAAGCAGTTCTTCTGTCTGATTCGGAGTTTGTTAAAGCCGGGGATTACAGTGTAGCAAAAGAGAAGATGTCGATTGCCAGCTCATTTGTTGATTATATAATCTTCATTCTTTGGATAGATTTGGGGATAAAGCTTTTAGAAAACAGTTTTATTTTTGAAAATGAAGCTATTATGAATATAGCTGTTGTAATGGGCTTTTTAGTGATTAACTCAATTATTTCCCTGCCATTCTCATACTATGAGAAATTTGTTTTAGATGAGAAGTTTGGTTTTAACAAATCAAGTATGGGTCAATGGATAAAAGACACCCTAATATCATTTGTTATGACACTTGTTTTCGGTTCTTTAGTTGTTTGGGGAATTTACTTTATTATCTCTACTTTCACTCTCTGGTGGTTATGGAGTTTTGTATTTATTTTCGCAGTAGTAATTTTGATAAATATGCTCTATCCGGCGTTTCGTGCGATGTTCTTTGACAAACTTACTCCACTTAAAGATGAGAACTTAGACCATGAAATAAAAGCTCTGATGGATAAGACCGGTTTTGTAAGTTCAGGTGTTTTCGTAAGTGATGCTTCTAAAAGAGATGCAAGGCTAAACGCTTACTTTGGCGGTTTTGGAAAAGCTAAGAGAGTTGTACTTTTTGATACTCTTATAGAAAAACTTAGCACAAGAGAACTGCTTGCTGTATTGGGACATGAACTAGGTCACTTTGCGCATGGAGATATATATAAAAATATAGCGCTGGTAGGTGTAATGCTATTGGCAATGTTTGGCATATTTGGAAACTTGCCAGACTCACTTTACTTAGAGTTGGGACTATCTCAGGCTCCTTATGTTGTGATGATTTTACTTATGCTGTTTATGCCTGTTTTAGGATTTTTAATGATGCCGATTATGGGAATAGTTAGCAGACATAACGAATACGCGGCAGATAAAATGGGAAGTGAACTAGCCGGAGTCGGTGGAGAGATAGAACTTGCAAATGCACTTAAAAAGCTTGTAACGGAAAATAAAAGTTTTCCACTCTCTCATCCGCTTTATATCTTTTTTCATTATACTCATCCTCCTGTTTTAGAAAGATTAAAAGAACTTGGTGTTGATTTAGAGAATATTGACAAAAGTGCTTTAGAGGGTACATGTCAAGCCAATATATAGTAAAAGATGTTTTAAAAGATATTACAACTACTTTAGAGAGTTCTATACCCAGAGCATCAAGAGAAGCCCAATTGCTTCTTATGGCTCACTTAAGTGTAGATGAGCTGTGGCTTATAATAAATCAAAACAGCCAAATAGAAAACATAGACAGACTTTTAGAGTGGGTGGAGCGAAGAGCTAAGAATGAGCCTTTTGAGTATATTACCAACTTAGTCAGTTTTTACAGTGAAGAGTTTTATATAGCAGAGGGTGCTTTGATCCCTCGTCCTGAAACTGAACTGCTTATTGATGAAGTAGTTAAAAGAGTTGAAGATAAAAATGCTAAAATGACTTTTGCAGAGGTTGGAGTAGGTAGTGGTATTATCTCTATTATACTTGCAAAAAAAATTCCAAATGCAAAGTTCATTGCTGTAGATATTTCCCAAAAGGCACTTGATATTGCAAAGATAAATATAGAGAAATTTGGACTTGAGAGTAGGATAGAGTTACGACTTGGTTCACTGCTTGAGCCGATAAATGAACATGTAGACTGTTTAGTTTCTAATCCTCCTTATATTGCAGATAATGAAAAACTTGAATCAAACTTATCTTATGAGCCTCAAAATGCCCTGTTTGGCGGAGTTGTAGGGGATGAACTAATCAAAGAACTTCTTGATGAAGTCTTAAACCGAAATATTAACTTTTTTAGCTGTGAATTTGGTTATGACCAAAAGGATAAAATACAAAAATATTTAGATAATAAGTCATCTGTTTCATTAGAATTTTACAAAGATTATAGTGATTTTGATAGAGGATTTACTTTAGGATTATAATTTTTTGAAGAAAAACATATATATAGATTTTACATACTTAATCATTTTAGCAGCTACATTTGGAGCAGTTATTGTTTTGGGTGCAGTTGTTGCTCCAGTTGTTTTTCATACAGATAGTATTGTAAATACGGTGTTGCTTGATAATTATAATGCTGGAATTATTATGGGTGAAATTTTTCACCGTTTTTCCTATTGGATATATTTTCTAGCATTTAGTGTAGTAGCTTATGAGGCTGTTATGTATAAAACCGGGCAGAGAGACAATGTCATATTTGTTAGTTCTGTTACAGTTGTTTTCTCTTCCCTGATGTTTAGTGCCGTATATTCACCAAAGATAATATCTATGCAAGTATTAGGTAGAGAAGCTACTCAAAGTGACACATTTAAAAATGTTCACATAGCTAGTGAACTAGATTTTAAAATTTTAGCAGTTGCACTCCTAGTGTTGTTTGTCAGAAGATTAATGCTTCTTAGAATCTCTTAACATCTACTCCTAAAATGCTAGTTCTACAGAGCATGCAGGTGGATTTTATATTTTTCCTCAAACTTTCAAAACACTTTTAACATATACTTAACACTCTTTAGATATATTTATACAATTATAAATCTAGGAACTATTGTCTAATGAAAAAAATCGTATATGTACTGCTTATAACTTTACTTCTTTTTAGCTCTTCATCACTATTTGCTTTCTCCAAGGAAGTCACTAATCCTACACTGGTTCAAGTCGGTAAACATAAACATTGGTGTCCCGTATGTGGCATGAGTCTAAAGAAATTCTATAAAACTTCACATGTATCAAAACAAAATAGCTCAACTCCCAAGCAATACTGCTCAATGAGATGTTTAGTTGTTGACATGTCGCAAAATAGTATTGATACCAAGAATATTCAAGTGGTTGATGTTGTAAGCCAAAAACTGATAGATGCCAAGAGTGCTATTTATGTAGTTGGTTCAGAGGTAAAAGGAACTATGTCAAAAGTTTCCAAGTTGGCTTTTTCTAGCGCTGAGGCAGCAGAAGACTTTAGTATTGAAAATGGTGGAGATATTGTAGTTTTTGACAAAGTGCTTCAGATGGCACAAGAGTCGATAAAGTCTGATATGGCAATGGTTACAAAGAAAAAAACAAAAAAAATATACCCAATGGGTAAAAAAATATTTGAAAAAATATGCGATAAAAAAATAGAACTTAAAAACTATAAACAAATAAATCAACTAAAAGCAGCTATAAAAAATGAGAAGCTTTGTAAACCTATGAAAGAGAAACAACTTCAGGCACTCTCTCTCTACTTATTTGAAGTCAAAAGATTTGATAATTTAAAAAAAAATGATGCTATAATCCAAGTTACAAAAGATGATAAATGTCCAGTTTGCGGTATGTTCGTTTATAAATATCCAAAGTGGGTCGCACAAATTTTTTATAAAAATTCTCACTATTCGTTTGATGGTGTAAAAGATATGATGAAGTACTATTATGAACATAGGAAAGATATCTCTAAAATCTTAGTTATTGATTATTACTCACATGAGACTATAGATGCGCTAAAAGCTTACTTTGTAATTGGCAGTGATGTTTATGGTCCTATGGGAGATGAGATAGTACCTTTTAAAAGTAAGAGTGAAGCAAAAGTATTTAGCATGGATCACAAGGGTTTTAAAGTATTGAACTTTGATGAAATTAAAGAGCAGGAAGTATATAAACTAGATGAATAAAAAGAGTAAAATTATTTTATATAGCTTTATGTCTCTTAGTGTACTTTTGTGTTTAGAGGCTTTTTATATTTATTCTACTAAAAGCGTGAGCAGTGACTCTTTAAGCTCAAAACTGGCATTTGTAGAGCTTGTAGGATTGCCGGATTTGGCAATCTCAACAGAAGCAACATATGTGAGACACAGAAGCATGAGTGATCTTTTTTCCATATACAAAGATGATGGAACTCTAAGAGAGTATTTTCCGTCAACATTTGTCTATGCACACTCTCACGCTATAAATAAAGAGGTACAATGAATATTTATTTAGTTGAATATGCAATAAATTCACTACTTAGACAAAAGTATAAAACTATTTTTGTTACTGTTATTTTAACAACTCTTGTCTTTTTGCTTACCTCCGTATTTTTTATAACAAACTCTATAAAGTATGAACTTCAAAGTACGGTAGATGCACTTCCAGAGATTGTAGTTCAAAAGATAAAAGCTGGACGTCACTACGATTTGGATAGTGAGAGGGTTGATGATATTTTGGAAATAACAGGTGTGAACAGTGCGGTTGCAAGAGTGTGGGGGTATTACTATTTTGCAAATGTGGGAGTAAACTTCACTGTTGTCGGTATAGATGAGTATGAAGAGCAGTATAAAAACAGCCTAAATCTTATTGCCAAATCTTTGGATTTCAGTACTAACTCTATGTTTGTCGGAGAGGGTGTTAAGAAGAGTATGAGTGAAAGCTACTATAAAGAGTATTTTAACTTTATAAAGCCAAATGGAACTCTAAAGAAAATGAATATATCTGGAGTATTTGAGGGTGATACTCAGCTTGAATCAAATGATATGATAGTTATGAGTAAAGAAAATGCCAGAGATATCTTTGACATGTCACAATCACGGGCAACAGACATAGTTGTTAAAGTTGCCAATGTAGATGAAATCCATACAGTTGCTTCAAAGATAAGGCTAATATTTCCAGATAGCAGAGTAATAACCAAAGATGATCTAAAAATCAGTTATCAAAATATTTTTGATTATAAAAGTGGCATATTCTTAGCTCTTTTTGTAGTTTCACTCTTTACATTTTTCATAATTATTTATGATAAAGCAAGCGGGTTGAGCAGCGAAGAAAAAAGAGAAATAGGCATACTTAAGGCTATCGGCTGGAGAGTTGATGATGTTTTAAAAGAGAAGTTTTATGAAGGTTTTATTATTTCATTTTTTGCATATCTGCTTGGAGTGTTTTTATCACTTGGCTTTGTTTATATTTTAAAAGCACCGCTAATACAAAAGATATTTACCGGTTATTCAGAGTTGAAAACTTCATTTGACCTCCCTTTTGTGTTTGATATACAGACATTGGCACTTGTCTTCTTTTTAAGCGTCCCCATATATATAGCTGCAACTATAATCCCCTCGTGGAGAAGTGCTACATTAGAGGCTGATGAGGTTATGAGATGATAGAGTTAAAGAACATAATAAAAAGATATGAAATAAATAAAAATAATACGGTCACAGCATTGAATGGCATAAATCTTACTGTAAAAGAGGGCGAACTTGTTGTTTTAAAAGGTGCAAGCGGAAGCGGTAAGAGTACTATTCTCTCACTTATAGCAGCTCTTAGCAAACCTACAAGCGGAGAAGTTATTGTTGATGATAAAAGAGTTTCAAAGCTTCCTGACAATTTTGCATCAGATTTTAGACGAGATAATGTTGGCTTTATATTTCAAAAGTACAACTTGATAAACAGTCTCAGCGTTAAAGAAAACATAATCCTGCCCTTAGTGCCCATGAATCTACATGTGAATATTGTAGAAGCTAAACTAAAAAGAGTTCTGAAGATGTTTCATATAGAAAATAAAGAGAATATTTTAGTTAAGAACCTCTCTGGCGGTGAACAACAAAGAGTTGCTATTGCACGGGCAAATATTAATGAGCCTAAAATAATTTTGGCGGATGAACCTACAGCAAACCTTGATGAAAAACTCTCTATGAAGTTTATAGATATTTTAAAAGAGCTAAGGCAGCAGGGAAAAACAGTTATAGTAGCTACACATGATCCTCTGTTCTTTAACCTTGACATAGTAGATAAAGTGGTAGAAATACATCAAGGGCTTATCTCTTAATGCTACTGACTCCTGAAGTTTTAACTCTACTGATATTAAATATTATATTTGCATTTTTTGCAGTTGTAGCCTTTGTTCTAAGTGTTAGGATATACCTTAATTGGGATATTAACTCCACAAGTAAAAAACAATATCAGCTAGAAAAGCAGAGTTTTTTAAGCGCTACAATCATCAAGTATATATTTGCTATAAAAGTCCCACTGTTTCTATTTTTTATTTTTACTCTCGATAAGGTTTCAAATGTCTTAACCGGTGCCATGTGTGGGGCAGGAGTTATTGATGCAACAGAGACAGGAACATACCTTATTATCTTAAAGATAATTAACCTTTATCTGTTCGCATACTGGCTAAAACTAAACAGTGAAGATATGAAAGAGGAGAATCAGCCATATACAAGATTCAAATTTGGAATGTTTACAGTACTATTTTTCTTTTTTATAATTGAAATAGTCTTAGAGGGAGTTATGTTCAATGCCATAGAGATAGATAAGATGGTTAGTTGTTGTGGAAGTATATACTCTAGCTCTGCCACTTCGGCAATTTCAAATATTTTTGCTTTGGACAACAGAACACTTTTAGCTATGTTTTATGGAAATTATCTATTAATTGTCCTATTTTATTTTTTTAAAAATCGCTATCTCTTTGCACTCTCAAATTTGATTTTTATAGTTGTGGCTCTTATAAGCTTGATTGCATTTTTTGGTGGATATATTTATGAACTTCCATCACATCACTGCCCATTCTGTTTTTTACAGAGTGATTATTATTATATTGGCTATTTAATATATTTAATGCTTTTTTTGGGGACATTTTATGGTTTAATTGTTGCATTTATCAAAAAATCACAAGAAAGTTATAACATATCAATGTTTTTCAACTCTATTTATGTTATATTGCTAACATTAATTACGATAATATACTATTTCAAAAATGGTGTTTGGCTTTGAATAAAGGAGTTTAATGATACACTTTAGATATGTACTGTTGCTATCTTGTGTTATAATGTTCTTAGGTTGTCAAAAAAAAGTTGAACAGGGTATATCAGAAATACACTGGGATAGAGACATGTGTGACAGATGTGTTATGGTGATAAGTGACAGAAAGCACACTGTGCAGCTTAAAGATCCAGCTACCAAAAAAGTGTATAAGTTTGATGATATCGGCTGTATGGCAATTTGGTTTATGGATGAACAGATAGCATTTAAAGAGAGTGTTGCTATTTGGGTTACTGATGCCCAAACCGGAGAGTGGTGTGATGCCAGAAAAGCATTTTATACAACGGGAAATCTTACGCCTATGGCATATGGATTTAGTGCATATAAAGCAAAAGGATCTATTGAAAATGCTCAAGAAATTATTAGTTACGATGAGGTTTTAAAAAGAATAAGATGAAAACGCGCCTTAAAAGTACAGTACTTTTCAAAAATGTAGATGAAGAGATAATTAAAAAAATAGAAAATTTTACAACAGAGCATCATATCTCTAAAGATAATATAGTATTTTATGAAGGTGATGAACCAAAACACTTATATCTTTTAGTAAAAGGCGTTATCAAGCTCTACAAGACATCATCCAGCCATAAAGAGATAGTCCTAAAATATTTTCATGATAATGAACTTATCGGTGAAGTTGCAAATTTTGAAGAGATACCATATCCTGCAACAGCAAAAGCATATAGCGATGTAGAAGTTTTAAAAATAGATTTTCAAAAGCTAAAAGAGATTATTGTTACGAACCCAGATATGGCATTTAACATTCAGACATCATTGATAAAAAAGATTAAAAATTTAGAAAATATCATATCAACAAATTTAGTTTTAGATTCACGAGAGAGAGTGGCAAAGTATATTCACAATCATGCAGATGCTTTTTTTGAGACAAAAAATATAGAGATCGCTGAGATACTTGGCGTTTCACCAGAAACATTGTCTAGAATTTTGAAATTTTTTAAAGATCACAACATAATCAATGTAAAAACAAAGTTTATAGATAAAGAAGCATTAGTTGAATTTTTTGAGTAAATAGATTCAATAACTGTCACACATCAATATAATTATTTAATCACTCAGTTACAATACGATAATCTAATTATGGAGAGATCATGCACAAAATATTTTTATTTCTACTTACAATACTGCTAGTAAATTTACTACAGGCAAACGAAGGTAAAGTTTGTCAAAAGTGTCACCCAATCATATACTCAGAATATTACGAGTCTTCTCACAGAAATGCTTCTATATATAATAACCCTATTCATAAAGCTATGTGGGATAAGCATCCCAAGGATGAAAAGGGATATACATGTGCAAAGTGTCACTCTCCAAGTGACCTAGAGTCGTTACAAACGGGTAAACTTACAAAAAACAAGACACAGGTCGAAGAAGCCATATCTTGTATCTATTGCCACACTATTAAAGATGTTGAAGAAGGTGACAGCTCAAATACAAATATAAGTAGCAATAAAAAAAGAGAATTTTTTACGGCTCAAAAAGGTAAAAAAGGTAAAGCTGAGTATAAAACTGTTTCATCTTGGTTTGGGCTAGTTAAAGAGTCTAGTAGTTCACCTTATCATAAAATAGACTATGATAATGAAAACTACTACAGTGGAAATGTGTGTATGGGTTGTCACTCACATACAAACAATGAACACAGTTTTGATATTTCAATGCTTGATGCTGTTATAAGTGAAAAAGATGAAAACACATGTGTGACATGTCATATGCCACAAGTTCTTGGAACTAAAGTAACAATAAATAAAACTAAAACTCATGCTTACCATGGTATAGCCGGAATCTATCACAAGCGTGAAATGATGGGCAAGCATATAGATTTTAAAGTCTCAAATTCAGATAACGGTTTTAATGTTAAAGTTGTTAATAAATCTAATCATGCTCTTTTTGGACAAGCATTTAGACAAGGAATACTAAAAGTCAAGATAATAAGAGGTTCTAAGACAATTGAGCTTAAGCCTTTTATATTTGAAAGAGTACTTGCAAAAGATGGGCAAGAAGTTATGCCATGGGATGCAAACCAAGCACTTAAAGACACACTTATCTATGCTAAGAGAGATATCTCTTTTGATACATCTATAGAGCAGGGGGATAGGTTAGTGCTTACTTTAGGAGTTCAAAGAATTTCTAAAGACGGAGCAAAGAAGCTTGGTATTGAAGATAATAAAGAGCTAACAAAATTTAGAGTTTTAAAGACAGAGAAGTTAAGTTTTTAACTTCTAAAGTAGTCTTATATTCTCCCGTTTAAAAGTCTAATAAGACTGTTTTTAACCTCTTTGAAGTTTAAAATTCTTCTTCCCCTGTATTTTGCAGCAAACTGCTTTGCATCTTCGTAGCTGGCAAATGGAACTAAATCATCTCCAGCCGGTGATGTTATTTGACTGCCATAAACATAAAATGCTCCCTTGGCTTCTATAGGTTTTAAATTTTTGAAATCAGTAACAAGTATATCCTTAAAATCAGCTTCACTTTTTACGCCGATATCGAACCATTTTCCGGGTCTGTGATAAAATTCTAGCATAGATTTTGGGCTGACAAAAAATAGTTTTTTACCATTTGTAAGCTCTATTTTTGATACCCATTTTGGATATTTATATACTTTCATATTTCTAACTACACCATTTGTGCTTTTATCATAATCTATCGTATATGAAAACAGAAGAGCCGATGTTAAAACAGTTCCAATTAGAATTTTTCTCATAATTATTTCCTTTAAACTAAATCTTTTTTCTTAAAAACAACAAAACCTAAAGTTGCAAAAACAAGCCCTAAAATTACGGGATACCCGATAGAAAGAAAAACAAACATTTTTTGACTCATAGTGTCCAAGATGTAATATGCAACCGGTCCCATAACCGTTAACTCAGGGTCAAATAGCGATATTGCCGCAACGCGAAAAATCTCCATAGGATTCATCATAGAGATAGTGATTATAAGCTCTGTAGAGAAGCGCTCCTGCATCATAAGTGATATAAGTGCGATATCTATAAATGCCAGTAAAAATATCCATATGAAAAAGGCGATTCCAAGAGCGACTTCACTTGATTTAACAAATGATGATATAAAAAATGCTATTCCTAAAAATGCAGAGGAGAGTGCAAAAAGAAGTCCTGTGTATAGAAAAAATATACTCCAAGGTATTTCTGCACCCTTGAATGCTCCATATATAATTGCAATAATCATTGCAAAAAGTACAGGAAGATAAACTGTGATAAATCGTCCAATAATTTTGCCCCAGTAATATTGTTTTAGTGAGATTGGGAATGAAAGCATATACTCTAAGATATGGTTATCTCTATCGCCTGAGATTGAGCGTACAGTTGTTATAAGTATAAAGATAGGTAAGATAACTATTGTAATCTGTATATACATAAGTAAAAGACGGCTTAAACCGCTAAATCCCATCACTTGTGACTCTGTCACACCCGCTATGAAAAACAGAGCAATTAGCCCGCCAAAAACCAAAGAGTAAACTAAAAACCATTTAGCTCTTATAGACTCTTTCAAGTCTAAATATGCGATTAAAGATAGGTTTTTCACACTTTGCTCCCTAAGATTAGTTTTCTGATTTTTGGATTTGCCATATGCTCACCCCTTAACATGTTGATAATTACTTTATCAAAATTAATTGCATCAGGTTGCTCTTTTTCGTAAGCACTGAAACCATAGCCCATAGGTGTGTTTTCATATGTTGTGTAGTACGCTTTAGATGAGTTTATATATCTTTTTGTATCATTTGTAAATACTTTAGATTCAATCTGATTTAAGTCGAGTTGATTCTTTTTGGCAAATAGAATCATACAACCGATATCATCAAAATAATGAATAGAATTTTTGGCATCTAAAGAGGCAGTATGCAGTTTTGAGTCATTTATATGCATATTGCAAGTTGAACAAATATCACTGAGTATTTTTGGCGAACTACATCCAAAAAAAGTCAGTAATGAAGTAAAAATCAAAACTGAAAGTTTAAACCCTTTCATCTGACGTCACCTTTCCTAAGTCCATATATATTTGTCTATTAACCAACTCTTTTACCTCTTCAAGTCTATGCGTTACAAAAAGGAGTACTTTCTCATCTTCGTTTTGTTTTAAAAGTCTGTAAAAATCATCTCTGGCATTAGGATCAAGATTTGCAGTTGGCTCATCATAAATGATAATATTACTTTTTTTAGCCAGACTTATAGCTATGAGCAGTTTTTGCTTCATCCCGCCACTTAGTTTAAAAAATGACTTATTAAGATTTTCTTTTATATTGAGTTTCATCTCATTCGCATAGTGTAAAATAAGCGCTCTTTCCACATCAGAGCTAGTAACTACATAGCTTATCAACTCCTCTATGTTAAGCTTAATCGGAGGGGGGAGTTGAGGAACAAAGCTAATATCTTTTAAAACCCTGACTCTATCTGTTATTGGACTATAACCATTGATAAGTACTTTACCCTCATCAGGATGGTAATAGCCCAGAATGGAGCGAATAAGAGTAGTTTTACCTGCACCATTTGCACCCATTATTGCAATTGAATCATTTTTATTAAATTCACAAGTTACACTGTCTAGTGATATAGACGAGCCGAATTTCTTAGTTAAATTATCTATTTTTATCATATTTACACCAAGTTCTTTAATCTAAAATCAAAACTTAATGCATCAGTGTGGCATACATCAATACATCTTCCGCATAGAGTACAATCTGCTCCGGTAATATATTTTCTTGTTATACCTTTTTCTATTCTCTGCTCATCATATTTTGCTTTTGTTATCTCTAATACTTGATTTTCAAAACATACATCATGACACACCATACAGTGGTCACAGTTATCATTCCATTCAATCTTAAGTGTAGAAACTTTTCCAATGTATCCATAAGTAGTTCCAATTGGACAGATATACGTACACCAAGCTCTGCGAGAGTAAAAAACTTCAAAGGCAAAGACAATTACAACCCACACAATCGCTAAACTCCATCCATAAGTTATCATTCTGCTAAGTATTCCAACTACATTAAAAGTCTCAAAAACCAAGTAGCCGCTTGTAAAAGATAGAATTAAAAATATACCCCAAAATATATGTCTAATTCTATGGTCAAACTTCCGCTCTTTAATGATTTTTTTTTCTACAAGAATGCTGTTGAGTTTTTCACCTATTTCACTTAGTAGACCATAAGGACATACCCAGGAACAGTAGCTTCTCCCACCAACCAACATGTAAAAAATTAAAATAGTCACTGTACCGATTATTACATTTATAGGAAGCTCAAATGTAGCTAAATATAGCTGCATTGAAGTATAAATATCAATCAAATGAAAACCTAAAAAGCGTGATCCGCTAAGAGTTCCTTCAAGTACTTGAATATCAATAGCAAATGAGAGAAAAAACAGCAAATGAATTGAGATTACTAAAATCCATCTCTTCATTCTATAGCTGAAATATGTTTTTCCTTCTTTTGTTTTATCAAAAAATGTTGAGAAAAAACTTGAAAACTTTAAGGTCTCTCTATTGTTAAACTTATCCATTTAATTTCACTATTTTGAACCTTTATTTTGTGAAGAAAAAGATCCTATTTCATCGGCAAATTTTCGTAATTCTTTTTCATCAGTATTGATTAGAAGGCCTTTCATGATAACATTCTCTTTTCTTCCGTCTTTAAAGTCGATCAAATTTTTGTATAATTTATCAGCACTCTGCCCATAAAGTTTAGGTCCCATAAGTTTTCTACCATCTTGCATCCCTGAGCCGTCTGCTCCATGACATGCAGCACACTTGCTTTTATATGCCTTACTTACTTCAACCGCACCTACGTTTCCAGCCTTATTCCTCAGAGCGGTCAACTCATCTTGTTCTTCATCTTCCATTGACTCTTTTTTTGTTACTGGAGTCTTATCTATATCTTTTATTACTTTTCCAAGTTCACCACCATGATAAGCTCCGCCTTTTGAGGCTGTTAGTACCATAAGTGCAATAATAATTATAGTTAATATTGCAACTATAATGTTCTTCATTATTTATTCCTTAAGTCATTTATCTCTTGATTGAAGCGGTTAATCTCATCAGCCATCTCTCTAATCTCTTTATTATCCATCATCGTTACTAAATCAGTCATAAGAACATTTGCTTTTGGATCAGTTTTAAACTTTTTAATTTTATCAAATATATAATCAGAACTCCTGTTAAGTAGTGATGGTCCAATAATTCCATTTGCGTAATCATTGTGACATGCAGAACATTTGACAATAAATTTTTTACTAAGATCTTTTACAAGCAGGGAAATCTGAATTTTTTCATATGGACTTCTTACATGCAAATTTGCATCTATTTCTGTTCTTGGCCTTGTACGAATAGAAGCATCTTTGTTTGCAGGTGTTGCATTTGAGCTATATGCACTTTTTATATCGTAGTCAAGGTAATATTGTCTGTCTTCTTTGTCATGTTCTTTTTCTTCAACTTTTATCTCTGAAGCATTTTTATTTTGTGAGATTTCAATACCTGAAGCAGTAGCAATTTTTGCTTCTGATGTGCTTTTGTTATTTTTATTTTCATCACTGCTACAACCTGTTAAGAGTACAATAAGTAAAATTATTGTTAATCTTTTATTATTAAATTTCATATAAGTTCCTAAGCTTTATTATAATATTCATCGTAAGTTATTCTTGGTTTAACTACAATAGATGGAATGGAAGTAGGGCAAACTTCTTGACAAACTCCACAACCTATGCAGCCATCATAAATTTCCGGTTTACTGCCACCACCGGCATCACTAACCATTGATATAGCATCCATCGGATTTTCGATTGGGCACATGTCAGCACAAAGTGTACACTGTTTACCCTCATACTCATCCAGTTTTTTAAGAAGATCTGTTTCTAATTTTGTAACATTTCGTACAGAGTTAGTAAAGTTACTCATTTTATCATTATATCCCTTTGGTAAAGGAGTGTTACTCATAGCTATACATGTGTCAGGAAACTCTAATACAGCTATTCCCATATGTATATCTTGAGGTTTTTCACAGTGGTGATTAAGTGCTCCACTGGGACATGCTAGAACACAAGGAACAGCACTACATGCATAACATCCACGTTCGTTTGCGTCTATATAAGGTGTTCCAAGCCCAGCCCTTTTTGCAATATCTGAGAGTTTAATAGAGTTGTAAGGACACACTTGAAGGCATTGACCGCACTTTATGCATAGGGATAAAAATTTTTTCTCATCGACCGCACCAGGAGGTCTTAGTCTATTCTCTTTGGCGGCTAAATATGGGCTAAAAAATATTCCTCCGCCAAGAGCAAGTCCTAACATTCCAAGCGTAGAATATTTAACAAATTCTCTTCTATCTGTTTGTATTTTTGCCATAATTAACCTTCAACTCTGACTTTTGGTTTTTTGTCTTCAAGTAAAAATAGTGGACTTGTGAATGGAGCCAGTTTTGCTAAAAAGTTTAACATTGAAATAACCGGAGAACCATAAAAGAATTTTACATCAGGATTGTAAATCCAGAGTTGGTCTGCATATTGATATACTTTGTGTGGAGTATCACCAATATTATCGCCATCTCTATCAAATCCTTCATAATTATCCCAGTAATTTCCTACAATCTCATTTTCATTTGTCTTGGATCCTCTAGAGTCATTAACCACATCTTCAATATTTCCCATTATGGTATTATTTTTAATAATGTTGTTCTCACTCATAGAGTGAAAGTGTAGAGCTACTGCATTATATAAAATTTTATTTCCTGTTATCCAGTTTCTTGTGCCTGGTTCTAGAGGGGACCTATCTATATACAGACCTTGTGCACAGTAAATAATAGTGTTGTCTTTTAGAATAAAGTTTGAGACATCCTTAAGTCCTATTCCCATTCCTGTAGCACCGAGTGAACTTTGAATGGTATTCCCGACAGCAATCGTATCCTTAGAGTACATGAAAAATATTCCAACACTGTTAAATTTATAGTGATTGTTTTTTACCACATTTTTACCGGCATACATAAAATGCAGAGAGTATCTGCAGTGCTCAGCTGAATTACCAATAATTTCATTTCCATGTGAGTACCAGACAATCATGTCACGAGATTTTACAAGTGAATTGCCTTTGATGATGTTGTCATGAGAGTACCAAAGTCTAAGTCCGTCACCGCGTAAACCTAAAGATAAATCTTTTGAAGAGATTTTATTGTTAACTACAATAGAATTTCTCATCATTTTCATATCAATTCCAAATAGACAGTCTTCAATAATGCAGTCTCTAATTTCGCATTGGGAACCATTCTCCATTGAGATAGCAGCATCAAGTTTTTCGTGTCTATCTCCACTACCTATAATTTTTAAATTTTTAAGAGTTATAAAAGAGCCATTTGTGGTTATAACAGTACCACTCTCTTCTCCGTCTATAATAACACCATCTTCTTTGCCAACTATAGTTAGCGGTTTATCTATAATTATATTGCCCTTGTATACTCCGGCAGGTAGTTTCAGTATGGAACCGCTAGGTGCTCTATCTATTGCATCCTGGAGTATATCTGCATTCAGCAGAGTTAAAAAAGCTATATGACACAGTAATATAATTCTAAGCATATTTTATTGATTCATCTCTCTGTGAGCTTTTTCTTTAGCGAAAAACGCCAGTAAGCTTAACAGACCAATAGCAATTAATATATAAAAGCCAATTGTAGGATATGAGTGTGTTGTAAATTGAGCAATCTTTCCATCCCCAAATACTGTTGGCATAAACGGTTTGATTGTAAATGCTCCCCAGTTATGAAGATTATGCCCAAACCAGTATAACCAGTATGAATAATCTGCTATAAAGAGCAGTGGAAGAGCAGCTGGTATAAGCATTAAATAATTCAAAAACCTGGCGTTGTAAGCTATAAAGTATATCATTCCAAGAGATAGTGTTAAAAGTGCATATATGCCTATCTCACGCTCAATTTTTCCGCCAACCCACATAGGGTCCATTCCAACGTAGTGATTTATTATATTCATCTCATGAACCTCGCCGCTGAAGCCGTCAAAATGAAAGAATACGGGAATCCCTTCAGGAAAGGCTTCTTTTGGATAGTTTGGTGCTTCGAGTGAAACCGACCATATTGGAAGTGAAGCTACACCTATCTCAGCGCCATTTTCTATCATTTTATCTAAATTGTTATGAGCATTTGTATCAGTAGATCGGCTTTTGTATCTACCTTGGTTATATAAATTCCAAGTAGTTTTATTTAAGGTTGATATCTCTTTTTCTTCTCCATCATGAATCTTATTGAGCGTTGAATGAAATGTTAACATTGGGAATGTAAAAGAGATTGTTAATATAAAGAGAGCTAAAGTAGCAAAGATTCTTGCTTTAATAATACTCGGATGCATGGTCTTCCCTTAGATAATTATAATTTATATTTATTATAATAATATAATAATATAATAAAGCTTTAATAATCTTGATATTTAGTAAATCTATATTAATTGTATAGAATAAATATGCAAAGGGAGTTCACCCTCTGCATAAGTTAGAAGTTTCTGTTTTTAGAACAAGTGAGCATTCTCATCAATCCATTTAAGATATTCGATGATGTCTTTAACTTCTTGTTCACTCATATGCTGGTTAGGCATTTTAAGTTTGAAATAATCAATCATACCTTTCACATAAGCATCTTCATACTTAGATTCTGGATTCATAATGAATTTTTTAACCCATTTTTCTGGGTCTACATGTCTTTGTAAAACACCAGTTAAGTCTGGACCAGATGAAACCTTACCAATGACATGGCAACCGCTACATCCACCTTCACCAAATGCTGTTTGACCAGCTGTCGCGGCGTCAGACTGTTTTGTTGCAATAATTTTTACTAATGTATCTTTAGCTCTAATACCAACATCCGCTGTTTTAACCAATAGTTGCCAAATCATATTTTCATAAAGGATTGCTTTTTCAATGTCACCTTTATCATGCGCTGCATTTGCTTTTTTCTTCTGTGCCGGGATTTGACCATATTGATCAAATGCATCAGTTACAAGATTAGCTACAAAATTATGTTTATCAAAATCATTCGCTTTTAAGAATTTAACAACACTTTGAATTACAGCATCTGTAGCAGCATTAACAGCAACAGTTTTTTTATACTCTGCTTCTAATTCAGTTTTAGACATTGTTTTCATTTTAAGTTTTTTAGCACCAACATATTTTTTATTAGGGTCTTTAACCATAAGATAACCCATCATCTCTAAGTGAAGAGCAGAACAAAATTCTGTACAGTAATAAGGGAAAACACCTTCCAAATCTGCTTTGAACTTGATTGTTGAAGTCTCTCCCGGTTCTAGTGAAGTGTGAACATTATAGTCGTCAACAGTAAAACCGTGAGTCTCATCTTGAGCACGTTCAAGGTTTGTCATGTAGATTGTTACTTCATCACCTTTGTTTACTGTGATTCTCTCCGGATTGATGTGAGAACGAACTAATGTTGCATAAACAGTAACTTTATTACCTTTGCGCTCAATTCTCTCTTGTCCAGCTAAAGTTTTACCCTTGTGTATTTTACCAGTTCTAGTGTTTGTACCCATTTTGTACCTTACAATCGGGTGCAATTTACTAGCTCTGATTGCAACAGCTTGATGAGGCTCACCAAGAGGTATAGGCATATCAACAAGTAAATCCATAGTCTTACCGCTAATATCAATTAACTGATGATTTTGCGGGTGTAGAGGACCAACAGGTTGGAATCTATCTATTGTTAACTTATTTAAAGCAATGATATACTTACCTTGAGGATCAGCAGATTTTCCTTCCATTCCACATAAGTGACCGATGTTATAGTGAACATTTTCTTTATCAATAACTTTAAGAGTTTTGTAGTTCCATTTAACAACTTGAGAGTCAACATACAAAGAAGTATAGATCTCACCGTTTTTCCAATCTTTACCATATTGATTATGTAATGGCCCAAGACCCAGTTCAGCTTGCCCGTGTAAAGATTTTTTCATATCTAAGATAGGAATACCATATGGATCTTTCCCTACATATTCTTTATTATCAATTAGTTTTTTAATTTTACTCCATTTAAAAACAGATGCATGAGTATCAAGTTTTCCACATACTACAATGTACTCACCGTCAGGAGAAACATCTACACCATGTGGTGACTTTGGCTCTGGAATCAAGAATAGTGCATTATTTTTAACAGCAACTGCTATCGGAATAACTCTAGTACCATTAATAATTTTTACATTTTTCTTGTTTTTAGCAACTTCTGCCAGTTTTCTCCAGTTATATACATGCATAAAGTCGGTATCATTTCTACTCATACCTGCTTCATTTGGCGGCATACCAACTTCAATACCACCAGTGTACATTTCAGAGTTAAATGAGTTTGTAAAACCCCAACCGTCTGAAACACCTTTACCTGCATCACTTAAATCTTGCATATATGGAGGTAGCTCAATTGTAAAAGAAGCTTTTTCGTCAATTCTACCTTTTACACTATCGAACTTCCATAGTGTTACACCACCACGATATGATTCTTTATAATCTTCAATAGCATGGTAGTTATTGTCAAATGGTGCAGCATATTGTGCAGCATCTAGGATAAATTCGGAGTTTGGAGTAAAGAAAGCACCACCGTGCCCCGATTTAAATACCTTGTTAACTACAATTTGTTTAGTTTCAAAGTCACGCAAATCTATAATAGCGATACGAGGATTTGCCTTGTCATTAATAGCTAACCATCTACCGTCATATTTACCATCAGTTTCAGAAATAGCAGGGTGGTGAGAGTCACCCCAGTTAATCTCTTTGCCTCTAATATTACCTTGTCTTAAAATTTTTTTACTTTCTTCATCATAACCATAACCTTGCCATGGCTCAGGAGTAAATACAGCTATATACTTTAAGATTCTCATTGATGGAACACCATAAACAATTATTTGTCCAGATTGACCACCAGAACTAAATACAATAAACTCATCTCTACCGCCGGTAGGATTGTAAGTTTTCGCAGCACGAATTACATCGATTTCACTTAAACCTCTTGCTTTCATTACTTTTTTTAGTTCTCCACTGTTAGCAGATGCAAACGTCACAGCTAGTGAAGTAACTAAAATGAGTAGAACAAGCTTATTTAAATACTTGACCATATTTTCTCCTTATATTCATTAGGTACACTGTAGTACGCAAACGATATATAATGATATTCTAAATTTAAGGGTAAAAATTTGACTATGATCAAATTATTTATTTAATTTATCTTTTTAAGTTTAATTTTACTTTGAGTGGGAAATTAAGTTATCTAAATCATTCTTTAGATTTTTTAATGCTTTTGCTGCAGAGCTTAACTCTTCAAGAGATTGTATGACAGTATCATCTTTTTTTCTTAGCTCTTTATCTCTGGAATCTCCATTCATTGTATATATTAAATCTACCAATTCTTCAATGTGCTGCTCTACTATCTCTAGTGATTTTGACGAGTGTTGTATAGAACTGCTGGAGTGTTCAATAGAGCTGTTAATTTTTTTTACAAGAGTATTAAAATTATCGCTTGCTTGAGATATATCACCATCACTATCATTAATCTCTATAGGCTCTAGTTCTTTTATAGATGAGTTTGTAATAATTGATTTGGATGTTAAAAGAAACTTTTGAACAAAAGTTATTACGCTTTTAAGCTGCGTAAACAGATATAGAAGCAGTAGTACCAATATAAGGAAGAGTGTATTCAAAGTTAGTTTATATACATTGTGTTCTTCATTAAAATTTGATTCTTCTGTTTTAATAAATTTATCAAACTCAATAATAAGTTTTGAATTAATATTATAAATATCTTTAACACTCTTTTGAAGAAGAATATCTGAGTATAGAGAACTGCTTTTCATTTGATCTCTAAAGTGTTGCACATGTAGATAAAAATCATTCCATAACATTACAATTCTTTTACTTTGCATAGTTGTATTTTTATTTTTCATATGTTCTAAGAAATGCTTTATGGAGTTATCAAGAGCTTCTGTTGAAGCATCTTTGTTTTTGTAAATATAAAAAATATTTTTTGATATATCTTGAGTAAAACCTTTTTGTTTATTTATTGAATTTGTAAAATTATTATGAACTAAATTTTCTTTTGAAGTATATATAAAAAGAACTGATAATACTATGGAGAGTATAAATATTAGTGCACCGACTGTTTTAATTTTTCTCATTATTTACTCCTCGTAAACAGATTTTAGAGCATTAGAATCTAAAACAGTCACTTTCCCATGTTTAATATCAATTATTCCATCTCTTTTTAGTCGATTTAATACACGAGAAAGAGTCTCTGGCTGTATATGAAGCATTAGTGATATTTCGGCACGTTTAAGCTTATTGAATATATCTAAATCATTTGACAACATCATAGCTACCTTTGCAACAGAGTTGAAAATAAATTCTCTGTTTATAAGCGATTGCAGCTGTTGTGACTTTAAAATAATTTCATTTGAAAACTCAAAACAAAGAATACCTTTATTTAAGAAATTTTCTCTAAATTTTTTATAATCAATTGCAAGTATCTGAGAGTCTTCAAGAAGAGTGACATTTGAAAAAGGGCTGAGAGTGTCTTTTGTTATATTTGATATTTCGGATATTAAAGAATTTTTATATATATAATGTAAAAATATTTCATTATTATGCTTGTCTATTTTGTAAGCTTTCGCCGAGCCATCTAAAAGAAAAAAAAGAGAGTTGCTTTGCTGTTTTTCATAATGAACTACATACTCTTTTGAGTAGTTATTAAGGGTAGATATAGAGGACAAAAGTTCAATCTGCTCTTCATCTAATGTAGAAAAAAAATCTAAAGAGTTTAAAATTGTTTTTATTGACATAATTTCAATCATTGCTAGATTTTAAAACAACTTTCTTGATTTATATTAAATTGAAACAGCTCAGCTTTTGAATTTGCACTTTTATATATATAACGAAGTGAGATATCTGCTTCTAAAAAACGTTTTGAGTTTTTACATGTACCAATTGTTATGGCCTCTTTCATCCTACTATGGTCCTCTTTTTTTACCGTTTCATCACTTTTTGGAGTAGTATTTATCTCGTAGATATATACCAGAGTTGTTTTATCAGCTTTTACAGAAACAAGTTTTGTATATTTATCTATAACATTTGGAAGTGATTTTGACATTTCTGCAGCAGCGAGTTCAACAATCTTTCTATTTTGTGATTTCATATCATTTTTAGAGAGCTCTCTATTTTGCATCTTTATGTCTGAGGCTAAAACTGGTAAAGAGAAGAGAAAAATAATTAATAGCTTTTTTATCATGTTTGCATCTTTTTAAATTGTATTATACATAAAACGTGATAAAGGCACCCTAAAGAGAGAAGGGTGATTTTTTAAGAAGAGGTTTTAGTTTTAGTCTTGTTGTTGTCTCATATAAGAAGGAATATCTAAATGGTTATCATCAAGATCCCCGCCAACTACTAGTCTTGGACGAATTTTTGTTATAGAAGTAGGTGAGTCACTTACAAAATTTTCATTGTTTGTGCCATTATTTAATTCTTTTTCAAAGCCAGTTGCAATTATTGTGATCTTAACGTAATTTTCAGGAAGTGAATCGTCAGTAGAAGTACCGAAAATAACTTCTGCATCTTCATGAGCACTCTCTTGAACTACAATCATAGCTTCAGATGTTTCTATCATAGGGAAGTTTGGATGCATGTTGAAGTGGACTAACACACCCATAGCACCGTTAATTGACATGTTATCTAGTAAAGGAGATTCGATGGCTGCTTTAATAGCCTCATAAGCTGCATTTTCACCCTCATGCTCACCAACACCCATTAATGCCATACCCTTATGGCTCATAACAGTTTGTAAATCAGCAAAGTCAAGGTTGATGTCATTGTCACCATTAGATAAGATAACTCCAGATGTCCCACTAACTGCTTGAGCTAATACGCCATCTACAATTTTAAAACTGTCTTTGATCCCAAGTTTTCTATCAATGATTGATAAAAGCTTGTCATTTGGGATAACTACAATAGAATCACTCTCTTTTTTAAGCTCATCTAGTCCAGCTTTTGCCAGCTTCGTTCTTTTTGGACCTTCAAACATAAAAGGTTTAGTAACTATAGAAATAGTTAAGGCACCTACCTCTTTAGCAATCTTCGCAACAACAGGAGCTGCACCAGTTCCGGTACCACCGCCTAGACCAGCAGAGATAAACACTATATCAGCACCTTCAAGAGCAGCTCTGATTTCATCATAGTTCTCAATAGCAGACTCTTTCCCAATTTCAGGTTTCATACCGGCACCAAGACCTTTAGTAAGTTTACTGCCAATTTGGATAGTACTAACGGCTGCCTCTTCCAGAGCTTGAGCATCTGTATTTACCATGATTAATTCAATACCGGTAACATTTTCATTGATCATGTGACCAATCATATTGCCGCCACCGCCGCCAACGCCAACAGCTACGATTCTTGCTCCGCTAATACTATTTGCTTCTTCAACTAAAAATGGTTCCATAATCTCTCTCCTTAAAATAATTGGGTAGCCCAATTCCAAAATTTACTAAACATACCCGCTTCATCACTTTTTTTATCTTTTTTTGATGGAAGAGTAACCATTTTTTCTTTTTCCTCATTTTCTTGTGCAGGAGGTGTTGGAATATCAAGCTCATTGGTAAGGTTAACACTGCTTTGCTCAACTGGTGCTTCGTTTGAATGTCTTACTCTTTTGTTTACATCTATTTCATACTGAGTGTAAGCAGATGCTGAGTACATAACAAGTCCAATAGCACTTGAATATTCAGCAGAGCGAAGATTATCAAAGAGTCCATCCATTTCTTTTGGTTTTGCCAAACGGACAGGTATAGATCCAAAGGTAGCGATAGCTAAGTCCCTAATGCCTTCCATTTGAGAAAATCCACCGGTTAATACTATACCGGCACCAATTTTTTCTTTCAGTCCACTGTTTTCAATAAACTGAGCCAAAATCATAAGAGTCTCTTCAACTCTTGCAAACACTACATTGTGAACTACTTCAAGAGATACTTCATGAGTAGTATGTTCATCGCCTATAATAGGAAGCTCGATTAGATCACTACTAGGAGTCAGTAGTGAACCATAGTTTAATTTCACACTCTCTGCAACATTGAGTGGTGTATGAAGTGCCATTGATAAGTCACTTGTTACATGGTTGGAACCAACACCTAAAAAATCGTTATATCTTATAGAGTTACCTGAGTGTATCGTAATGTTACTTGTATTACCACCCATATCAATTATAGCAACACCTAACTCTTTCTCATCATCATTCAGTGTAGCAATAGATGAAGCATAGCCATTCAGAACTACATTTTCAACTTCAACACCGGCTCCGCGAACAGCTTTTTTCAGGTTATTAAGATTTGATTTTTGAGTTGTGATTATATGAGTATCAACTTCAAGTCTTGAAGCATTCATCCCAAGCGGATCTTCTATATAGTCTTGGTCATCAACTTTGAAGTTATAAGGCAGTGCATGTAAAACATCATATTCATTTGGTATGTTAGCATTATATAAAGAGGTTTGCATAACTCTCTCTATCTCTTTAAAGCTAATTTCTTTGTTCTGAATATTTACGATACCATTGGAGTTTAAACTTTTTGTATAAGCACCGGAAATAGAAACAATAGCAGTTTTAACATCACTTCCAGATATTCTTTTAGCATCAACAAGAGCAGCTTTGATGGACCTAGAAGCCAGCTCTATGTTTGTAATACTTCCTTTTCTAAGACCTTGTGCCTTAGAAATTCCAGCACCTATTATAGCTATTGAGTTATCATCAGCTATCTCAGCGATAATTGCACATATCTTAGTTGAACCAATATCAATGGCTAAAACAGTTCTACTCAAGTTAGAGTCCTTGGACGAAAATCTCTGTTTTGTACTTGTTTTGAAGTTTTTTTACTAGACCTTCATTAAACATAGCACTTTTTAATTTAACAATCGAATTGTTTGGATTAGCGTTAGTATTAGTAAGCAGTTTTTGTTCCAATATGTTATACATAACAATATTTCCATTTTCTAGTGAAATAAAGCCTCTTTTCTTTTGTGTAGTGAAAAGTTTAGTCACAAATTCTTTTGCATCTGTAGTGCTTAATTCTGTTAGTTGATCTATATTATTACCTGTAATAAAATTAGTAGTTTCACCTCTAAATGCTCCTACTGAACTCTTTGCTAAGTCTAATAGTTTTGTCTTTTTTTGCTCTTGAATATAGATAGCAGTAACTTCATTTTTAGCATCTGCAAATGATTTAGGTTGAGATGGATTTGTTTTAATTAGCTCAAAAGTAAAATATTCACCATTTACTAGAACAGGTTTCAAAAACGGAGAGATTGTTGTTAGTTTTGATATTTTACTAATAACATCGCTAGTGAAAGGATTATAAGAGGCAGAGATAGTTGATGTTTGAATATCGTTATTTTGTAGTTTCCCCTTTTTATATGCTATATATAGTCTAAGAGCTTCTTTTTTTGTTTCTTTGGCATTTAGCTCTTCTTTGATTTTATCTTTTGCTGATTCTAATGCTAATATCTTGCCTTCACTGTCTTTAAAGTGAGTTTTATTGTTACTATAATATTTGCTTAATTCAGTTTCATCATACTCTTTAGTTATTTTAGGCTGTTTTATATACTTGACATCGTAAGAAATTTCAGTCATAAAACTGTGTTGTCGAGCTTCCCAAAAAGGTTTTACAAATTTATCTGAAGTATCAATGTTGATTAGACGCGGGTTTAAAACTTTATATTCGATTTTATCAGCAATGTTAGCAGCGGTGTCTAAAATCTTAAGTTCACTCTCTTTTACATCAATAGGAAGAAGGCTAAGAGTTTTTTTGATTAATAATTCTTTTTTTACACTGGCTTCATAATCTTTAAGACTTAAGTTATTTCTTAAAAGCGTTTGTTTATAAATCTCTTTATTAAATACACCATCTTCTAAAAAGTACTTTTGACTTTTAATCTCAGCCAATAGTTCATCGTCATTAATTCTAAGGTCATAAGATTTAGCAAGATTTAATATAAGAGCCTGCTGTGTTAAATGATTAAGGGCTTGAGATTTAAGACCAAAGGCCTTTGCTTTTTCTTCATCAAAATCTCCTTTGAACATTTCACTGTATTGACTATAAAGATTTGAATAACTTTTTTGAAGTTCACCCATTGTAATCTCAATATCTCCAACCTTTGCAACAGCACCAGCTTTGTCCCCATAGCTATACTGTCCCCACCCAACAAAACCCGCTCCTACGAAAGCGATAGTTGAAATCCAAATAGTAATTATTAAATATTTTTTATGTCTTTGCATCCATGTAATCATCTACTTTATAACCTTCTGTGCGATATTTTTGTAATTCTATGTAAATTCGTATTAAACCTTGATAAAGTACTATAAAACTTTCATTGCAATAATTGATATTTGCATGTTAAGAGAAATATAAAATAAAAAATAGTAGAATCTATAATTAGAGTTAAAAGGGATGAATTATGAGTAGTGTTAATAAGTACAAAAATATAGAAAATGAACTTCCAAAGTTACCAACAGTTTTACTAAACACTATTCAGTCTGATGTGTTGGAGATCAGAATGGTTGATAAGACATGTGAAAAATATATAAATGCATGTGCTAAGATCCATAAACTTAAAGATGCTTCTTATGTAGTTTATTCAAAGTATATTGATAAGAATAATCATCCATATGAAAAATTTATATTTTTAGCTGAAGATGGGGAAGAATTGTTTGATGTAAGTGGAGTGGAGATGGAACTATACGGTCTTCTTAGATGCACAAATTTATCTTTAAGTGAAGAGTATCAAGCAGTTGTCGGTAAGTCTGAATAGATGCCAATATGAATAATTTAGAATTAAAAAACAGAGATCTTGATGTCTTATGGCATCCGTGTACTCAAATGAAAGACCACGAAACCCTTCCCCTCATCCCTATTAAAAAAGCTTACGGAGTTTACTTGGAAGATTTTGAAGGTAACACTTATATAGATGCCGTCAGTAGTTGGTGGGTTAATATTTTTGGACACACAAACAGCTACATAAATGAAAAAATCAAAGAGCAGTTAGATACTCTTGAGCATGTATTACTCGCAGGTTTTACACATGAGCAGGTGGTAATATTATCAGAGAGGTTAGTAAAACTAACACCTGATGGGCTTGAAAAATGTTTCTATGCAGATAACGGTTCCAGTGCTGTTGAAGTGGCACTAAAGATGAGTTATCATGCTCATAAAAATGATGGCAAAAAGAAAAAAATCTTTGTATCACTAACAAACTCATATCATGGAGAGACTATTGGTGCTCTTAGTGTCGGTGATGTTGAACTTTATAAAGATACTTACGCACCACTTCTGATAGAGACTCTGCAGACCCCAGTTCCAAAAGACATGAGTGCAGAGTCTGCGAAAGAGGCAGCATCTGAGTTTGAAAAGCTTTGTAAAAATAGAGCAGATGACATAAGTGCGATAATCTTAGAACCGTTGGTTCAGGGTGCCGGGTATATGCACATGTACCACCCAGAATTTTTAGTACATGTACGTGACATTTGTAATAGATATGATGTTCATTTGATTGCCGATGAAGTAATGGTTGGCTTTGGTAGGACAGGTGAGCTTTTTGCATGTCAAAAGGCTAACATAACACCTGACTTTATAGTCCTTTCAAAAGGGTTGACGGGTGGCTATTTACCGCTTTCAGTTGTACTAACAACAAATGACATGTATTCAAAGTTTTATTGTGATTATAATGAACATAAAGCTTTTTTACACTCTCACTCTTACACAGGAAATGCTCTTGCTTGTGCTGCTGCAAACGCTACTCTTGACATATTTGAGAGAGATGATGTTATAGAGAAAAATAGAAAAACTTCTAAATATATGGGCGATAAACTAGAAAGATTTAAAGAACTGAAAAATGTTGCTTCTATCAGACAAACAGGCATGATATGTGCGGTAGAGTTGAAAGGTTATACCTCAGAACAAAGAATAGGGCTGAAGGTGTATCAATATGGTTTAGATAACGGTGTTTTACTTCGTCCGCTTGGACATATAGTCTATTTTATGCCACCGTATATAATTACAAATGAAGAGATTGATAAGATGATGGATACTGCTTATGAGGCTATAGAGTTATTGCCTTAGTCAAACGCAGTGTCGCTTTTGGTGCTGTTTAGAAGAAGCAGCCTACAGCTCTTTTCCAAAATGGCAATTTTTTTAGCCATCTCATGTATATCTCTATTATAAGTGTAAACACCATAACCTCTAATAACCATAATATCTGTTTTTTTACTCTGAAAATAGTAAGAAATCTCACTCTGCGCTCTTTCATACCAGTCTTCAAACTGTTTTGGGTCTACTATCTCAATAGAGCCAATCTCTTTAAAACCGAAGTAATCTTTTGGAGTTATGATGTTATGCTCAAGTGAGTAGGCTGTTGTAAAAGGGGGCATGCTGAAACAGATGAACTTAGCATCAGATATTTGAGAGTAGATACTGTAGTGAATATTTGAATCGATACTGGCCTGATTCCATCTATAGTCTTTTTTGAAGTAGAGCTCTATAAGGTTTTTATCATCAATAGCATCAAAAACTGCCTCTTTAGTGTTTATAATAAAGCGGTTTGATTCTGTCTTAGCAGAAATAGAACCGTGGTAAATTCCAAAGAAATCTTTTCTAAACATAGATAAGGCAAGGGTCGATAGCTTCTTTTTAAGATTGTCTCTATTCATTATATTTTCTCATATTATTTAAAATTTTAATTATGTAAGTGTATCATATTTTGAGGTTTTTATGATTCAATAAAGTTTTTATACATCGTGTTGAATTCATCTGCTTTTTGCCATGTTACAAAATGGTATGCGCCTTTAATCTCTGAAAAAACAGCATTTTTCATACGTTTTGCAAGTTCTTCTTTTCCTTCAAAAGTCTCATAGTCATATTCCGATCCGATTATCAATGTTTTACAATAAATATTTTGGATAGCATCTCGTACGCTCCACATACGCATAGCGTCTAATGTTTTAAGATAACCTTGCTCATTTACAAACAATACACCCCAACAATACACCCCTGTGATTAACAATACACCCCTGTGATGAATGGCACTAACTTAAGCAAATTAATCACATTTTAGGATGACCATTTTTTATGACTTCTGCTCTAGGAGTCTGTCGGATAAATAAATCTCTTCCAGCAAATATCTATTCCTAAAGTCAGTTTCATAAATACTAAACATTAAATTTAGGCGTATAACACTCCAAGTCACAGTTAACCTGCCTTGTATTAC
>JAKITC010000038.1 GCA_021648285.1 Sulfurimonas sp.
TGCGATACAAATCAGTAAAAAATAGAAAAATAGTCTAAAAAATCACTTCAAAATTGAAAGTGAATTTTTAAAATGCTAGAATATCAAAATCAAGAAGAATCAGCTGGCTTGTTCAGAGGGTTCAATTATCTTATTCATTTTCTTCTCCAAGTTCATCATAATTATATCAGAAACTTTTTTCTCAACTAGCATGGTAGTAGGGAGTGATAAAAAGGAAGAGAGTAAAAGAGTGTATAAGTGTATAAGATTAAAAAAAAGAAATATATATTTCCATATATATAGGGCTTTATTGCCTCTCTATACCCCTTTGAATCTTATACGAAAGTTATACAAATTATACAAAGTGTATAAGTTTCAACTTTTTAGTTTGATACAAAAGTGTATCGTTTGTATAAGATGTATCAATCTTGTATAAGATTTAAAGGACTTAATAAGCCTAAATATAGGGCTTTGCAGAGTATAAAAGCTGAATCTTATACACTTATACACTTTTTGGGGTAGGGGTAGGATGGAAAAGGGAGTAAATTTGTGTTTCTGTTGTAGTCAAATGGTTAACATGGTATAATATGAAAATTAGAGTAAGGGGGATCACCTAAGATGGTATATTCATATGATGAAAAACAAAAACAAGTTAAATTAGTAAAAGTACCTAAGCTACATGGCGGTGATGCACGAAGAGTTGAAAGCTTGAAAGTTCCTAAATCATTTTTAAATAATGTAATGAAAATGAAGCTCAACGTTACAAGTGCATAGTACTTGATTAACTATTCTTTTAAACAGCTCTCATCTTTGAGCTGTAAAAAATCTAAAAATGTTATTATGAATTCTTTTGAATATCATGCTCAAAGAGGCATAAGAGAAAGAGAAATACTTTCTCAAACATTCATTGATGCTTATCTTGGAAATACTAAAATAACCACTATTAATGATGACAATAAAAGAGTTGATTCTAGATTAGGATTAATTGCTCTATCTAATGGTAGTTTAGAACTAGAGGATAAAATATTACCTGCGATAATAATTGATTATATTTTTTAGATGATAGATACAGAGGCGATAGTGAAAATTCAGAGAGTAAAATTTCTGAAATGCTTTTATATTATGCAATTCAAAGAGCTATAGAAATTTCACAAACAGTTGGAATTAGATATTTAATACTAAGACCAGATGGTGGAAAAGAAAATAAAAAATTAGTCACGTTTTATGAAGCTATGGAATTTAGATATATGACAAATAAGTATGAATGGATGTATCTAAAACTGACGTAGTGTTACCTATATGTTACCTTTTTTTAAATTCAATCTTTTTAAGTGCCTATCTGTAGGTATAAAATAGATATATGTAAATGGACGATCGCACCATTACAAAATATTGACTCCAATAAACTATTAACATTTGATTTTTTAATATATTACATCTATTTTTTAATTTGCCGTGATATAATATATCCAAGGAAGTTGTTAATGAAGATTGCAGATAATATTACAAAACTTATTGGAAATACACCTCTAGTTAAGCTAAGCACACCATCAAAACTAACCGGTACTAGAATAATTGGAAAATGCGAATTTATGAATCCAACAAGCTCGGTTAAAGACAGGATAGGCTTTAACATGATTAGGCGTGCTCAAGAAGCAGGGAAAATAAATAAAGACACAACAATTATAGAATCTACCAGTGGTAACACAGGAATTGCTCTTGCAGCAAACTGCGTGGCACAAAATTTAAAATATGCCTGAATCTATGAGTACAGAAAGACGAAATTTATTAAAAGCTTTGGGTGCAGAGCTTGTTTTAACTTCTTCAGCTTTAGGTATGAGCGGTGCAATTCAAAAGGCAGATGAGTTTCAAAAAGAGATTTCTAACTCTATAGTTTTACAACAATTTGATAACTCGTCAAATCCGGAAATTCACATGTTAACAACTGCCAAAGAGATTTTAAATGATACTGATGGAAATATTGATGTTTTTGTAGCAGCAGTAGGCACAGGCGGAACACTTAGCGGAACAGCAAAAATGTTGGTTCCAAAAGAGGGTCTATTGGTCGGAATATCTGCCGGAGTAAATGTATACGCAATAATGCAAATAGCTTCAAGAGAAGAGTTTAAAGGCAAAACCTTATTAACAATTCTCTGTGACACGGGTGAGAGATATTTAAGTACAGAACTCTTTAGTGAAGAGTAGTTTTTTAGAAACCATCAAGTCAATTGATGGAGAACTCTTTAACATGTCGTATCATCAAAAACGATATGAGAGTGTGCTGAATTCTCTTGGCATTGAAAAAAAAGAAGATTTAAAAGAGTATTTAAATCCTCCACAATTTGGCATATACAGATGTCGTTTAATATACACAGATAATACTGTTGTAGTTACATATCATGCATACAAAAAAAGGGAGATATGCTCTTTAAAGCTGATATTTAATAATGAAATTGAGTATTCAAATAAATCTACATGTAGAGATGAAATCGATGCCTTGTATGAGCAAAAAGGTGAGGGCGATGATATACTTATTATCAAAAATTTACTGGTAAGTGATACGAGTATTGCAAATATCGCTTTTTATAGAGATGGAGAGTGGATTACTCCGAAAAACCCTCTTTTAAAAGGTACTACAAGAGCTAGGCTTATAGATGAAGGAAAGCTTACAGAGGAAGATATAAAGGTACAGGATATTAGAAGTTTTTCTAAAATAGCACTTTTAAATGCAATGATAGATTTTGATATCTTAGACAGATATGAATTTTTGATATAATGGTAAAATATATATAATTTTGTAGCTTTAGTCGCCTCAGCGGCGCCAGAGTAATAAAGGGACTTTGTTCCTTTATGAGACTATAATAGATGAAGGTTTCCTTCATTTTACTAGGTACCCCTTGAGGGTGTGAAATAAAATTAAGGAATAGTTTTGCTAGATAGAGTAATAGAAGATAAAGAATTTGCAGCTTTAATGCAAAAAAACATACAAGATTTAATAATTTATCTGTTCAACAAAGATCAAAATTTTGGGATTCTTTGTAAAATAGAAGATATTTCTTTTGATCCTCAGTTACCGGATGATATACGTGCAGAGTTTAGGCCAATGACACTTTTTTTCTTGGCAGGTTATACGTTTGATACTGCTAAAATCGAGAACAATACTTTGATTTTTGAAGCAGGTTTTGGAGCGGACAATCTTGGTTCATTTGTTACAGTTCCTCTTCTTAGCATTATGCAGGTAATCGTAGATGAAACACCGCTTCTAATTAATTTAGCAAGCCATAAAAGAGATACTCAAGAGGTTGAAGAAGCAGATGAAGACGGGGTTGAAAACTCTATGGCTTCATTTTTATCAAACCCTGAAAACTCAAAGTTTTTAAAATAGTTTTAAAACCTTGAGAAGGCTTTAAATTTTATTTAGAGAGAGTAAGTAGTTTACAACATTATCAACAAATGCATCATGTTTTCTCTCTTTTAAGTAAGCAATGTAAAAATTTCTCTCAATTTTATAGTTTTTTAGTCTAGCTTCAAAAAGTTTACCATCTTTTAACTCACCTGCAATGACATGTCTGCTCATAACAGATACAACAGGTCTTTGGCTATTTTTATCAGCATGTAAAATAGACTCTTTAATGGCTGTAGGGCTTCCAAGAACACCAAGTACATTAAAATTGTTGCATTGAACACCCATCTCTTCAAAAACTTCACTTGTTAGTTTTCTTGTATGAGAATGTTCATCTCTGCATATCCAGTCAAATCCCATCAGGTCCTCAGCTGTTAACTGTTTTTTAATTGGTTGATTTGAAAAAACAACTAATTCATCTAGAACCCATTCTCTGTAGACAATACCGTCTCTAAAAATAGGAGACTCTATGAGAGCAACATCAATCTTCTTATCTTCGAGTTGATCAACGATTTCACTTGAAAGAGCAACATTCATGTAGACATTATTATCAATTCTTTTTTTAATTTCACCAAGATAGTTTGGTAGTACATAATTACCTATTGCGTATGATGAACCCATAACAAATGTAAAGTCTTTGTTCATAATTTTTAAAAGTTCTTTTTCACTTCCAGCTATCGCTTTTTCAAGTCTAGTTGCAATTCTGTAAAGATCTTCACCCTCTTTTGTAAGAAGAATGCCGTTCTTTTTTCTTTCTACAATCTTTGTATCAAGATAGTCTTCAATAAATTTGATCTGTTGAGTAACTGCCGGTTGAGATATTCCTAATTTCGCAGATGCTTTTGAAAAACTTTTTTCCTTTATAACCATTAAAAAGGTCTGTAGCTTAGCAAAATCTTTTAACATAATAATTCCTATAAGTTTAAATAATAAATAATAGTATAACTCAAAATTATAATTAATGCAATAGTTTTGCAACATTTATTTCTTTTTAGCTATAATAATTCAATACAAATTTTAAGTAGTGGCAAAAATGGAAAAAATATTTGAACAACTGAACGACTCACAAACAAAAGCTGTAAAACAATCAGAAGGTCCTGTCTTGATTTTGGCTGGAGCTGGAAGCGGAAAGACTACTACTATTGTCTCTCGCTTAGCATACCTTATTAAAGGCTTGGGGATTCCTGCGTCAAATATATTAACTCTCACTTTTACCAATAAAGCTGCAAAAGAGATGCGAGAGCGTGCATATGAGATGATGGACAATCCCTCTTATCCACCACTTTTATGTACTTTTCACAAATTTGGACTTCTTTTTTTGAAGTTTAATATTCATCTTTTAAATAGACAAAACAACTTTGTTGTAATAGATACAGATGATAAAAAAAGAATTATTAAAAGAATTAATTTAGAGATTCCAACGCCACTTATAGCTAGTGAAATATCAAGATATAAAAATTCACTTCTCTCTCCTGATGATGCTTACAAGCAAGCAGAACTTTATAATTATCAACAGATTGCTAAAGTTTATGAAGAGTATGAAGCATATCTATTAGAAAATAATTTAGTAGACTTTGATGATTTAATTGCTCTTACGTACAGATTGTTAGATGAAAATCCAGAGCTCGCAAAAACTACTTCACAAAAATATAACTACATTATGGTTGATGAGTACCAGGATACAAATGAACTGCAGTTAAAACTTTTACAAAAACTTTGTTCTGAGCATAGCAACTTATGTGTTGTTGGTGACGATGATCAAAGTATTTATGGTTGGCGTGGTGCACATATTAGAAATATTATAGAGTTTGACCAAGATTTTGCCGGTACATCTGTTTTCAAACTAGAAGAAAACTACCGCTCTAAAGAGCCGATACTTAAGGTTGCGAACTCTCTGATAGAACACAACCGCTCAAGACTTGGTAAAAAACTCATTCCTACACGCGGGGCTGGCGAAGATGTAACTATTTTAAACTCAAGTGACGAAAATGAAGAGGCTAGAAAGATTGCTGCTAAAATCTCTAAACTTTTAGATTCTGGTGTCAATGCGGAAAACATAGCAGTACTTTACCGCGTAAATGTTCTAAGCCGTTCCATAGAAGAGGGTTTGAATCGCTCCGGTATTAACTACAAACTTGTCGGCGGATTGAGATTCTATGATAGAGCAGAGATAAAAGACTTGATAAGCTATATTAGAGTTATTACTAATTTTCATGATGATTTCTCATTTAAGCGCATAGTAAATAAACCAAAAAGAGGTTTAGGAAAAGCTAGTGTTGATAAAATAGAATTGGCAGCCCATGCAAACGGGACTTCGATTTTTGAATATATTAAAAAAGTCACACTAGCAGATTTAGAGCAGCTTATAAGAGCAAAAAATGCAAAAACACTTAAAAAATTTGTTAGAGATATACAAAAAGTAGCAAAATCTGTAGCAGAATCTACTTATAACTTTATAGATATTTTGGAAGACACATTCCATCTAAAAGATATCTACAAAGGCATGCAGGATGAAACGGACAGAGTTCTGAATATGGATGAGTTTTATGGACTGTTCCGTGATTTTGTAAAAAAGACTCCCGAGACCTCTTTAGATGAGTTTTTAAATGAGTTGACACTTCAGAGTGAACAGGATCAGGTTGAAGGCGAGAGTATCTATATGATGAGTATTCACGCTTCAAAAGGTTTGGAGTTTGACCATATATTTATTATTGGACTTGAAGAGGGCTTCTTACCATTAGTTGGAGATGGAAGTGACCTTGAAGAAGAGAGACGTCTTGGTTATGTCTCTTTTACCAGAGCTAAAGATACTTTGACACTTTCACATGCTTCCAGCAGATTTTACAAAGGCAGAAGAAGTGACCTGCAAAAAAGTCGTTTTTTCAATGAAGCTGGACTTTGTGAAGGCTCGCTAATAGTTGAAAAAAATACAGCCTTTAAAAAGGGTGACTTAGTTCGTCATAAAATCTTTGGTACAGGCAGGGTTAACGGTGTAAGTAAATCTGGCAGAGAATTTAAACTAAACATCAACTTTGCAGGCACAAAAAGAGACATCTTAGCCTCATTCGTTGAGAGATTATGAACAGGCTCTTTGTAGCATATAAACCAACAGGCTTAAGTTCAAATTTTTTTTTAACAAAACTAAAAAGAAAATATAAAACAAAAAAAGCTGGTTTTTCCGGAACACTTGACCCTTTTGCAAAAGGGGTACTTCTTATCGGTATGGGTTCACATACAAAACTTTTTCGTTTTTTAAATAAAACCCCAAAAACTTACAGAGCAACTCTTTGGCTAGGGGCTGCGTCGGACTCTTTAGATACTGAGTTGATTGAGAATGTTGAAATATTAAAAGAGTTTAAAGAAGATGATGTTCTACATGTAGTTAAATCTTTAGAGGGAGAGCTTGAATATGAGCCACCGATATTTAGTGCAAAACGTATTGACGGTCAACGTGCTTATGATTTAGCTCGCGCCGGCAAAGAGTTTACTCTTAATAAAATCACTTCTACCATTTATGAAACTTCGTTGATAAGCTATTGTCATCCATTTGTAACATTTGAAGCAACTGTTTCAGAGGGAACATATATCCGCTCGCTTGGACGCATGGTAGCTAACAGGCTTGGCGCCCAGTTTGGGAGTCTAAGTGCCTTAGAGAGACTAAGTGAGGGACAGTTTAGATATAATGATGAAAAAGAGCTAAATATCAAAGAATCTTTGAATATTGAGCAGAATTTTTACACAGGTGAGAGCGATAATCTGAAATATGGAAGAGTTCTTGCTTTAGAAGATTTAGAGATTAAAGAAGAGGGATATTACTGGCTTGACAGCGGTAAATCTATATCGATTATAAATGTAGTAGATGCAGAAGTAAAATATGAATTAGGCAGGATATATTTATGAAGTGTTGCAGATGTTAGTACTAGCCAGAAAAACAGATGAATCGATTGTACTAGGTGATGATATAACTGTAAGAATTATATCTATTGATAAAGGCGTTGTGAAGATAGGTATTGACGCACCTAAAAGTGTATCTATTGTTAGAAGTGAACTTCTTGAAGATGTAAAAGATTCAAATATCGCTGCTTCCAAACAAGTGAAACTAGACGACTTAAATCTGCTTAGCTCTATTATTAAAAAATAAAAAGACAGGTCAATGAAGCTTTATAAGGCTTACGCCAAGGTAAATATTTTTCTAAAAATAACTGGTACTAGAGATAATTACCACGAAATTATCTCAAGATTTATGAGGGTTAATTCTCTTTATGATGAACTTTCATTTGTTCTTAAAGATGGTGATGAATTTAAAATAATCGGTAATTTTTCTTGTACAACAGAGCAAAATACAATATACAAAGCATACACTGCACTTTTGGCATCTATAAATGAAAATTGTAAAAAATTATTAGAAAATTTAATGAAAAAATATGCTGTACATGTAGATAAAAATGTTCCGGCATTTGCTGGTCTTGGCGGTGGAAGCAGCGACGGCGCAACATACCTTAAAATGTGTAATGAAGTCCTTCATCTTGGACTTTCTCTAAATGAATTGGCAACAGTAGGATTGAAAGTTGGTGCTGATGTGCCGTTTTTTATTTATGGATATGACAGTGCAAATGTTAGCGGTATCGGTGAGGTAGTTGAAGAGTTTAAAGAGCCTCTTTTGGAGTTTGAAGTATTTACTCCAAGCATAGAAATAAGCACACCAAAAGTTTACGGAATCTACAGAGAGAACTTTTACGCTCCTATTGATGGATTTAAAACACAAGAGTTAAAAAACACAAGCTCTGTGAATATACTGAAAAACATGAGCGCAGATGAGGCAAACGACCTTTTCAAGCCGGCACTTCAAGAGTATAAAGAGCTGAAAAATCACTACAGACACGGATACTATTTTAGCGGTAGCGGTAGTAGTTTTTTTAGGGTTATAGAGTCTTAGATGGCACTTAGTTGGAATGAGATTAAAAACAGAGCAATTAGTTTTTCCAAAGAGTGGGAAGATGAGTCAAAAGAACACGCAGAATCTCAAAGCTTTTGGAATGACTTTTTGACTTAATTAAAAATTAGACCATGTTCCCGACCTCGGGAAAATGGTTGAAGTGATATAAATATAATCGTTTTGCCGAAGTCAGCAAAACGATACATTAAATAAATACAGATATAATTATAAAAAATAAAATAAGGAACAAAAGTAATGGGCGAAACAATAGCTAAAAATAAAAAAGCCTATTTTGATTACTTTTTAGAAGAAAAATTTGAAGCAGGATTAGTTCTTCAAGGTAGTGAAGTAAAAGGTATTCGTGCAAACAGAGTGAATCTAAAAGATAGTTTTATCCGTTTCGTAAATGGTGAAGCTTTTCTTTTTAATGCACATATTGGAAGATTGGAAACCACACATCACTACTATACACATGAAGAAAGAGGGAGCAGAAAACTTCTTCTCCATAAAAAACAGCTTGCAAAGATGATAAAAGCGGTTGAAAAAGATGGTTACACAATAGTACCTTTGCAACTCTACTTTAATGCGAGAAATATTGTAAAAATTCAGATAGCAATTGCTAAAGGAAAACAGCTTCACGATAAAAGACAAGACCTTAAAGAAAAAGATATGAAACGTGATATACAACGGGCGATGAAGGATTATTGATGAGGTTGTTTTTTCTTTTAGCACTTTTGACATGTAGCCTTTTTGCAATAAGTATAGAGATGTCAGATTCAACTATTTCAAATGGAAGAACAGCACTTATAGAGTTTAATAATGAGAAAAATATTAAATATGACAAAGTAGTTGTAGGTAAAAAGTCGTATAAAATTTTTAATAATCCGGTAGATAAAGAGAAGTCCTATGCTTTACTGCCTGTGAGTTACTATGAAAAACCGGCAGAAAAAAAAATAGAGATATATTATAAAAAGAATAAGAAAGAAAAAAAGAGGGTTCTTCCCTTTAGAGTAGAAGACGGTAAGTATAAAAAAGAGACTCTTAAGGTAAACAACTCAAAGGTGAATCTAAGTAAAGAAGATAAAAAAAGAGCTTCTAAAGAGTATGCTGAGGCTATGAAAATATATAAAACAGTTAGCGAAAAAAGCTACATGTTAAAACCTTTTATAGCTCCACTTGATTCTATAATAACAAGCTCGTTTGGAAATGCTAGAGTTTTTAATGGTAATTTTAAAAGTTACCACAGCGGAACAGATTTTAGAGCAGCGGTTGGAACACCGCTTACAGCTTGTAACGATGGCTTGGTTGTTTTAGCGCAAGATAGGTTTTACGCTGGCGGCTCAGTAATCATAGACCATGGACAAGGTATATACTCGTGTTATTATCATATGAGCAGGTTTGATGTTAAAGAGGGAAGTGAAGTTAAGCAGGGTGATACCATAGGGTTATCGGGCGACAGTGGAAGAGTGACAGGTCCTCATCTTCACTTTAGTTTTCGAGTTGGCGGTGAACAGGTTGACCCACTTCAATTAATGGAATTAATAAATAAAAATCTGCTACAATAAAAAATAAATTGCACTAGTGTAGAAGCATAGGTAGCGGAATCAGCGTGCCCCCTTGTGGGTATACTTCCGATGCTGTACTAAAGAAGTGAAGGGTTGCCTTCATTTTAGAATAAAATTAAGGAATTATAAAAATGACACTATTTCAAATTATTATGTTAGGAGCTTCGGCTTTTTTCGCATTTAAAGTTTACGAGCATATTCAAACACTTCAAGACCCCGAACAAAATAGTGACAACAGATCTAATGATGAACAAAAAAGTGCAGATGCTTTTTCTCCGTTTGATCCAGAAGCTTTGATTGAAAAAGCAGATGTGGCATTCGAAGAGGGTGAAATGCAAAAAGCATTAGCGCTGCTTATAGAAGCGAATGCAAAAGAGAGACAAAACTCAGATGTTCTGTATAAAATAGGATATATTTTGCAACAGCTTGGTGATAATAGCGAAGCATTAAACTACTATAAAGATGCTCTTGAGTCAGATAAAAATAATGAGTACATACATAATTCAATGGCATCTATATATAAAGCAAATGGAGAATTCACATCGGCTAAGATACACCTCAAAGAGTCATTGGCATTAGATGATGCAAATCCAGTAACATACTATAACTACGGAAATCTTCTAGTAGAAATGGAACATCCAGACGAAGCAAAAGAGATGTATAAAAACGCACTAGAAATAGATCCTGAATTTAATGAAGCAAAAGAAGAGTTGGCAAAACTCTCATAAATATTTAATTACAACTATGTTGAGTGGTTTACTTGACATTAAGCTTTTTTTTCTCTATACTTCCTTAAATAAAAAATAAAAAATAAAAGGACTCGATATGGAGAAAAAAACAATAGCTATTCATCAAGGATACACTAAGGACTCCAATATGACTATGGCAGTTCCTATCTATCAAAGTACTGCATATGAGTTTGAAAGTGCTGAACAGGCTGCTAATCGTTTTTCATTAAAAGAACTTGGTAATATATATACTAGATTAGCAAACCCGACTTCTAATGTTTTAGAAGAGCGTATTGCACAGTTAGAAGGAGGAGTTGCCGGTATAGCAACTGCCAGCGGACAATCAGCGATATTTTACTCACTTGCAAATGTGGCTGAAGCCGGAGACAATATACTTATATCAAATAAACTATATGGCGGGTCTGTTACTCTTACTACGTACACAATGAAGCGCTTTGGCATAACAGCTAAAGTTTTTGATGTTGATAATCCTCAAACTTTAGAAGGATTAATAGACGATAAAACAAAAGCTATCTTTTTTGAAAGTATCTCAAATCCTCAGATTACTATAGCAGATGTTGATGAAATTGTAGAGATTGCTAAAAAGCATAAGATATTGACTATATGTGACAACACAGTTGCATCTCCTGCTCTTTTTAATCCTATATCGCATGGTGTAGATATTGTAGTACATAGTGCTAGTAAATATATATCTGGTCAAGGTCTTGCGATAGGTGGTGTTATTGTAGAGAGAGATGGATTAACTGATTTTTTCAAGGGCAATGATAGATATTACCACTTTAATGAACCGGATGTAAGTTATCATGGTTTGGTTTATACTGATCTTCCCTTTCCTCCGTACAGTCTCAGATTAAGATTAAACTTACTTCGTGACATAGGTGCTACTCCATCTCCATTTAACAGCTGGCTTTTAATACAGAGTTTAGAGACTCTTAGTATCAGAATGAAAGAGCATTCTAAAAATGCACTTGAAGTTGCAAAGTTCTTAAAATCTCACAAAAAAATAAAAAATGTAAGCTATCCTGGACTTGAGAGCGATCCTCAACATGCTTTAGCTAACAAATATTTTGTAGATGGACAATCAAGTGGATTAATTAATTTTGATGTTGAAGATTTTGAAGAAGCAAAAAAATTAATAGACAAAACAGAACTGTTCTCTATAGTTGTAAATATAGGAGACTCAAAATCTTTAATTGTTCACCCAGCTTCAACAACGCATCAGCAAATCCCTGCAGATGAACAACTTAAATCTGGTATTAGACCAGGAATGGTAAGACTAAGCATTGGTTTAGAAGACTCTAAAGACTTGATAGCTGATCTTGAAAAAGCACTGGGATAGATAATGGCAAAATCATGCCCTGTAAATTTTCTAAAAGTTGATGAGAACCAGATTAGAGTTCAAGCTCTTCTGGTAACACTCTCAGCTATAGGATTTATATTTTCAGGCTCAATATTTTTTGCTTTTTTATTAGTATATGATTTTACGGTTAGGCTTTTTGTATCGCAAAAATTTAGTGCATTTTCACAAATAGCAGTTGCGGTATTAAAAGTTTTAAATATTTCAAAACGCCCTATTGATTCTGCACCTAAGATTTTCGCTTCTCGCATTGGACTTGGCTTCTCAATCGCAATCCTTTTGTCTTCACTGTTTGGAGCAACTGATATAGCAACAATATTCGCAATAATTTTAGCTGTATGTGCTTCATTAGATGCAATATTTAACTATTGTATAGGTTGCAAATGTTATGCAATCTTACACCATTTTAATTTAGTCTGAGGGGTTTGTAATGTCAGGAATAAGCTCAAAAGGTATGTACGGGCTTGCTGCAATGTACCAACTTATGCAGAGTAATAAAGATGTGGCAATTCAAATAAAAGAGATTGCAAATAGGGCAAATATTCCAAAAAATTATCTTGAACAGATATTAGTCATACTCAAACGTGAAGGATTGGTTAAAAGTGTCAGAGGTGCCAATGGCGGTTACATGTTGGAAAAACCTCCTGAGCAAATCATTATTTATGACATTATAGATGCACTCGAAGGTGGACTATGTAATCAGGCATCTGCGGTAAACTCAAATGATATACTGAACCTTTTTTGGAAAGAAAAACAAGAAAAAGTGCGTGAAGTATTCAATGTTCCATTAACAGAACTTAAAAAATTTGAACAGCAGTATAACAAACAGATGATGTATGTTATTTAATAAATATCATCAAAATCAAAAAAATAAAGTATAATATACATAAAAATCAGGGGGCATGATAGATGAAAATATCTGAGATTTATAAATTCTTAAATGAATTATCACCGTTTGAGCTTCAAGAATCTTGGGATAATTCAGGTCTACTTCTTGGTGATTTTAATCAAGATGTAAAAAGAGTAGCTTTAAGCATAGATGTTGATGAAGCCCTAATTGATTCTTTACAAAATGATACACTTTTAATAACTCACCATCCTATTATTCTTGGCGGACTAAAGCAGTTAGAATTTAGTAAATATCCTGCCAATTTGATTAAAAAGATGATTCAAAAAAATATCTCAAATATTGCGATGCATACAAATTTTGATCAAACACATTTAAATGAATATGTAGCAACAGAAGTTTTAGGTTATAAAATTTCAGAGAAAGATGGATTTGTTGCATATTTGGATGTAAATGAAGATTTTGATGTTTTTGCAAGGAAAGTTTCCATCGCATTTTCACTTCCACATGCAAAATGTGTGAAAAGTTCAAATTTTATAAAAAGAGTTGCATTAACAACTGGTTCTGGATGCTCTTTAATTAAGTCTATAGATGCTGATTGCTTCTTAACGGGAGATGTTAAATATCACGATGCAATGGAAGCTAAAAGTATAAATTTATCACTAATAGATATAGGACATTTTGAAAGTGAGTGCTTTTTTGCAGAAATTTTACTTAAATATTTGAAAAATTTAGGTTTAGAAGCTATAATTTCATCATCAGAAAACCCTTTTACTTATATTTAAGTAATTGGTACAACTATTTAATCCAAAAGGAGATTAATGAACTTACACCTAAAACAATTAATTGACCTGTCACATGTAGATAAAGAGATAGATGCTTTTGAGCCTCAGATAGATGAAGCTAATTATAAATTTAAAGCGGCATTGGCTAAAAAAGAGAGTATCGACAGTGATATTGAAAATTTAACTAACGAAATCAAAGATGAGAAAGTTAAAAAGCATAAAAATGAACTTCATTTAGCTGAACTTTCACAAAAATTAGAAGATAATTCTAAAAAAAGCGGTGAAATTAAGACTGAACGTGAGATGAAGTCTCTTCAGCTTGAAGAAGAGATTGCTAAAGAGCAAGTAACTTTTGCAAATGAAGAGATTGCAAGACTTGAAAAAATTATTGAGCTTAAAACTGAACAGGTTGAAGCGGCAAAAGAATCTTTTGTGGAGTTAAACTCTAATTTAGCATCAGTAAAAGTAGAAGTTGATGCGAAACTAGAAGTTATCAATAAATCTCGTCAAGAAGTATTTGTTCAAAAAGAGAAACTCGTTTCAGGTATGAACCAAAAAGGTTTAGCATTTTATCAAAAGATTCGTAGATGGGCTAAAAACAGTACTGTTGTAGCTGTTGAAGATCAAGCTTGTATGGGTTGTAATATGCTTATAAATGATAAGATATATGCTGATGTTATAAAAGCTGAAGATATTACTACATGTCCACATTGTGGTCGTATTCTTTATGTGGAAATTATTCAAGAGTAGGGCTTGAAGCCATTTACCTTTCTTTACTTCATCCTAAGTGTAGTGCTTTATCTAGTAGCACTTCCACTTCTGGTGTACCTCTCATTTAAACAAAAATATAAAGAATCAATTCCATCTCGTTTTTTTCTTTTTAAAAATTCAAGATTTAATGCTGGCGATGGAATCTGGTTTCATGTATGCTCACTTGGCGAAGCCAGAGCGTTAAAGCCAATCTTAGAACTTTTAAAAGATCAAGATATAAAGATAACTACCGTTACTCATACAGGACAAGCTGAAGCTAAAAAGTATGATGCAGAGGTGAGATATCTTCCTTATGAGATGTTTATCCCATTTTGGGCTAAGAAACAAAAAGTACTGATTGTTTTAGAAGCCGAGTTTTGGTTTATGCTTTTTACGGTTATGAGAGCAAAGGGGAGTAGGATTATCCTTCTAAATGCACGTATCTCTGATAAAAGCGTAAAAAAATACTTGCAATTTACTTGGTTTTATAAAAAACTTCTTTCACATGTAGAAGTTATTTATGCACAAAGTGAAGTCGATAAAAACCGTTTTATCGCTCTTGGTGCTAGAAATGTTGAAGTTGTTGGAAATATTAAACTGGCGGCCAAAGTAGTTAAAACGAAAGATTATGAAAAACCACAGCAAGAGTTAATAGTTGCTGGAAGTACACATCTTGGTGAGGAAGAGTCTGTTTTGAAATCATTTGTAGAGTATAGAAAACAGAGTGATGCAAAGCTAGTTGTAGTTCCAAGGCATCTAGAGAGATTTGAGTCTGTTTATGAGCTTATGCAGGATTATGCAAATAAAAATGATTTGAGTTTATCAAGATTTTCACAGGATGATAAATTTACAACCGATATGGTCTTGGTAGATAAAATGGGTGAGCTAAATAATATTTATGCTATCAGTGATATAGCAATTTTAGGTGGTGCTTTTAATCAGGATGTAGGTGGACACAATCCGCTTGAACCAGCTCATTTCGGATGCAAGATAATAACAGGAAAGCATTTTTTTAATCAAAAAGAGCTTTTTAAATATGTATATCATGTTCAGTATGTCGAACCTGATGAGATACATAAAGCACTTATGACATGTAAAGACCTGCCACCGAGTATGGTAGAAGAAAAAATAGATCTTGTTCCGGTTGTGAATAAGATATTAGGAAATTAAGGAGTCAATTTTGGCTACAGAAAAAGCGTATAAAATTTTAGCGATACAAGAGGGTGTTTCAAATTCTCAAGCTAAATCAATGATTGACCGTGGTTTGGTTTATGTTGGAAACAAAAAAATTATGATTGCCCGTGGTGAGATAGATGCTAAAACAATATTCAGAGTCCAAAAGATAGAGAAAGCAAAGCCTATTTTTGAGAATGATAATCTGATTGTTATAGATAAGCCTGCTCACGTAAACTCAGATGAGATAGAGAGACAGTTTAAACCAGCAGTGCTTCTACACAGACTTGACCGTGAGACAAGCGGTGTTTTGATGCTTGTAAAAAATGAAGAGTTTCGCCAAAAAGCTATACAAGAGTTCAAAAAAGATAATGTATATAAAGAGTATATCGCTTGGGTAGAGGGTATTATTTCTGAGCCTGTTGACATCGATAAGCCAATCCTTACAACAAAGAAAAATAATCGTGCTATGTCTAACGTCTCTTCAAAAGGGAAACCTGCAAGAACAGAAGTTACTCCAGACATTGTAAGTGGAAATAAAACAAAAGTAATATGTGTTATCCATCATGGAAGAACGCACCAAATCAGAACACATCTAAGATATATTGATCATCCAATTGTCGGTGATGAGCAGTACGGCGGACGTCGTGCTAAACGTGTAATGCTTCATGCTCACAAAGTAAGACTCTTAGGTATGGAATTTATAGCGCCTGAACCAAGGACATTTATTAACTTTGAGTAGTCAAAAAAGCACTTGGTTTATCTACATGTTAAAGTGTAGTGATGAAACTCTTTATACAGGAATCACTACAGATTTAGATAGGCGTCTTGATGAGCATAACAGTTCTGTAAAAGGTGCTAAATATACTCGTATAAGAAGACCGGTAGAACTTGTTTATTCTGAAAAAACTGAAGATAAAAGCAGTGCTTCAAAACGAGAAATTGAGATAAAAAAACTAACAAGAATTCAAAAAATAGAGTTAATAAAATGATGCAAATTTTTATAGATGGCGATGCTTTTCCAAACCTCCTTAAACCTATTCTTTTTAAACAAATCCAGAGATTAAATATTGAGACAGTAGTTGTGGCAAATAAAAAGATAAATATTGGCAAGTCAGATTTAGTTACATACATGATAGTAGATTTGGGAGCTGATGAGGCTGACCATAAGATTGTCGAGATGCTAAATGAAAGTGACTTAGTTATAACAGCTGATATACCGTTAGCGGATAGAGTTATAAGTAAGAATGCACATGCAATTGACCATCGTGGTGAACTCTATAGTGTTGATAATATTAAACAGTATCTCGCACATAGAAATTTGATGGAAAAAATCCGTGAAAGTGGAGAGATTACAAAAGGTCCAAAGCCTTTTTCAGTTAAAGATGCCGAATCATTTGCAAACCAACTCAATGCATTTTTAACTAAGCATTATAAAAATTAAGCTATAATCCAAAAAAATTACACCACCAATAGAAGGTATTTTTATGTTTGATACATTAACAAGTTCATTTACAGCCGCCATTAAAAAGATTCGTACGTTTGATGATGAAAAGTCATTAACTAAAGCGTTAAATGAGCTGAAAAAATCACTTTTAAAAGCAGATGTAAATCATAAAGTTGTAAAAGAATTAATTGCTAAAGTTGAAATAGATACTAAGGCAAGTGGAATAGGTAAAGATCAGTTTTTAGATGCTCTTAGAGCAGCTCTTTATGAACTTTTAGAAATTGGAGGAAACAGAGGTTTTACTTTTGCTCCAAATCCTCCGACTATTATCCTTATGACCGGACTTCAAGGTTCTGGTAAAACAACTACAACTGGAAAACTGGCAAATTACTTAAAAAACAAACAAAAAAAAGTGTTGGTTGTTGCAGCCGATTTACAGCGTTTAGCGGCAGTTGAACAACTTCGCCAAATAACTACTCAGATTGAAGTAGAACTGTACGAGGATGAGTCAACAAAAAATCCTGTAGAAGTTGTACAAGCAGCTCTTGATAAAGCAAAAAGCGGTATTTATGATGTAGTACTTATAGATACTGCCGGTCGTTTAGCTATTGATAATGAGCTTATGGATGAGTTAGAAGCGGTTAAAAAAGCAGCTCAGCCTAGCGAAATTTTTTACGTAGCTGACTCTATGACTGGTCAAGATGCCGTTAAAACAGCAAGTACATTTAAAGAAAAAATCGGAATTGATGGTGTAATCCTAAGTAAATACGATGGTGATGCTAAAGGTGGTGTAGCCTTAGGATTATCAAGTCAGGTTCAAGTTCCACTCCGTTTTATAGGTAGTGGTGAAAAGATGGAAGACTTAGAGGTTTTCTTGCCAGATCGTATAGTAAACCGTCTTATGGGCTTTGGAGATATCGAAGGTCTTGCTGAGAAAACTGCAGGTGTAATAGATGAGAAACAAGCAAAAAAACTAACTCAAAAAATCAAAAAAGGTAAGTTTAACTTCAACGACTTTTTAGAGCAGATGGAAAGTATGAAGAAAATGGGTAATATGAAGTCTATGCTAGGAATGATTCCAGGTATGGGTAACATGTCAAAAGCACTTAAAGACTTTGATATGGAAAATTCGAGTGAACTTAAAAATATTAAATCAATGGTCTCGTCTATGACTCTAAAAGAGAGAGAGGAGCCAGATCTTTTAAATAATTCTCGTAAAGGAAGAATCGCAAAAGGTTGTGGTTTGGAGATAGTTGAGATTAACCGTATGATTAAGCAGTTTAAAAATGCCGGTAAGATGGCAAAGAAATTTTCAGGTAAAAATGGGATTAAAGACCTTCAGGCAATGATGGGTCAAATGGGTGGGGCAGGAGTTATTCCTCGCTAAAATTAAAATAGCATTTTAAAATAAGAATAGCAAGGCATTTGCTGCGTTGCTTCTTTCGTCAGATACTATAGTATCCTTCCTCTTTCAGCCCTTGCAATTACATTACTCTTTTTATTTTAGTAACTTTATATTTAAGAAAGAAGCGGTGAAAGAGATAGTATATTCAATTTAATATTATATTTTTTAGACTTAATTAAAAAAACGGGTGCTTACTTTTCTACTTTTTCTTATAATTCACAAGATAATAATCTACTAAACACAACTTCAAACTTTTACTCAATCCACGATGTAAACTAATCATATTTTTCATGTG
>JAKITC010000039.1 GCA_021648285.1 Sulfurimonas sp.
ATTTTAAAGCTAATCCTTGGAGTTTTGTGGTTCGTAAAGAACTTGTAGTTGCACTTGGAGATGTTTTGGTTGTAGGCGAGGCTGAACTAAATAGTGGAACTATGAGAAGTGTAGAATTCGCACTTAAAATGGAGAAAGAGATTTTTGTACTTCCTCAAAGATTGGGAGAGAGTGAAGCTACAAACAGATTGATAAAAGAAAACAAAGCGAAAGTTATTTATGACATAGATGAGTTTGTATCAAAATTTTCTACATGTAATACTCTACATGTAGAAAATGAATTTACTAAGTTTTGTAATACAAATCCAACATATGATGATGCTTTAAAGAAGTTTCCTGTAAGAGTGTTTGAAGCTGAACTCAATGGAGAAATTGATATAGTAAATGGTAGGATTTTGTTGAATTAATTCTCTCTTTTATAAAAAGAGTAGCTTTTAGGAATGCTAGCCAATGGCATTCTCCACGATGAGTGACCACAGTGGTCCAAGCGAAGCAAAAGGGACTTGTCCCTTTTGCGGACAAAACTATAGTATTAACATAGCATCGCCGTAAGAGTAAAACCTGTATCTGTTCTCAATGGCAGTTTTATAAAGCTCTTGAGCCTTGTCCACTCCAACAAAAGATGCTACCAGCATCAGCAGTGTAGATTTTGGCAAGTGAAAATTTGTAAGCAGATGATTTACTCTCCATGGCTTGTTATTTGGATGTAAAAAGAGATTTGCTTCACCTCTTTGTCTCTCTTTATGTCTTGCGTAAAACTCTATTGTTCTGGTTGATGTTGTACCTATACTAAGTATTGGTATATCTAAGTCTAGAAGCTTTTTAGCCTCGTCTGATATATCATAATATTCTGAGTGCATTGGATGCTCGGTTATTTTCTCACACTCGACAGGTTTGAATGTTCCACTTCCTACATGTAGAGTTACATAAGCATGTGGATGTTTGTCGCATATTCGTTTGTGCTGCTCATCCGTGAAGTGCAAAGATGCTGTTGGTGCAGCCACAGCACCCTCATTTTGAGCAAATACACTCTGGTATTCACTTTCATCTTCTTTGTTGTCTTCTCTTTGTATATATGGAGGAAGAGGAACATGACCGATTTTATCAATGATTGGCAAGATATCTTCAAATCGGGCAAGTTTTTCATTCATATAAAAGTTTACGACTCTACTTCCATCATCATTTAACTCTTTTACATGTGCAACTAGATTTTCATCAAAACCTTCTGTTTCTTTAGTAAAGATAATCTGTGAATCAACTTTTACTTTTCCTTTTATATAGACATTTACATCATGGGCATTTAGAGCTCTGTTTATCAAAAGTTCAATTTTACCGCCACTCAGTTTTTTGCCAAAGAGTCTTGCTTTTATAACTTTTGTATCATTAAATATTAGAGTACAATCTTTTGGAATAAAATTTTCAAATTGTGAAAATATCGTGTGTGTTATTTCATTTGTAGTTCGATTGTAGACTAAAAGTTTTGCACTGTCTCTTGGAGAGGCTGGATGAGTAGCTATGAGCTCTTTAGGAAGAGTAAAATCATAGCTGGAAGTTAAATATTCTTTACTAGGCATTAGTTATTTGTTAGACTTAACTTAGCTATTAAACTAATCTTGCTTAGACTCTTCGAGTCTATTAACTTTTGTAGCTGTTTTGGATTCATCGTCACTGTCTGAATTTACATCTCCATCCTCATCTTCACTTTCCTCTTCAAGCGGAGGAGCAGGATTAACCATTCTTACTATTAGAATAGAAAATCCATAAAGTATAATAAGTGGTCCAGCCATCAGTAGTTGAGTCAGAATATCAGGTGGAGTTAACAGTGCTGCAACAATGAAAATAATAACAACCGCATATTTGAAAAAATCTCTCATTTGCCTATCGTCTATCATACCAAGAAGGGCTAAAAAATATGCAAATATTGGCAACTCAAAAGCTATTCCAAATCCAAACATAATCTTTGTAAAAAAGCCTACATAATCTTCTATATTAATCAGAGGAGTAAACTTGAAACTACCAAAGGTTATGAGAAAATCAAAACCAAAAGGTGTAACAATATAGTAGGCGAATAGAACACCAACGGTAAACATTGTTGTTCCGCCAAGTATGAAAGGAATAATCATCTTCTTTTCATTAGCATATAGTGCTGGAGCGATAAACATCCAAATTTGAGAAAGTATAATAGGTAAAGCACCTATAATAGCGGCAAAAAATGAAACTTTCAGAGCGACGAAAAACGCACCACCGATTTGGCTTGTTGTTACTTTTCCATCGATGGCATGGTTTATACCATCAACAGTTGCAACAGACTTTTTACCAACTTCTATAAGAGCAGTATTTAGAGGTTCTACCATCCAGTTTAAAATTGGTTCATGAAAGTAAAACATTACAAAAAACATAACTACAAGGCTTCCAACTGAAATCCCTAATCTTTTTCTTAGCTCAACTAAGTGTGGTTTTATATCATCAAACATCTGTATTGTCTTCTTCTGTTTTATTCTTTTTTTCAGTCTTGATTTTGGTTTTGGTTTTGGTTTTGGTTTTTTTAGGGAGGGTGATTTCTTCAGCTTTGTTAGAATCAGCTTGAGGTATTTCTTTTATAACTTTTTTAGGCTCATCAAAAAAGCCATCATCTTCAAGTGAAGTTAATTTTGCAGCCATTTGCTTGACATCAGTAGCACTTTTTAGCTGATCTCCAGCATCAAGCAACTCTTTTTTGTACGCAAGAGCTTCTTCTTTTATATCTTTAACATTTAGTTCTTCTTCTAAAGATTTTTTCATTGTGCCAATAGTGCTTTTAGCACTTCTAAAAAACTTTGCTATTTCTACCATTGCACTTGGAAGCTTATCTGGACCAAGAAATAAAATGGCGATAACGGCAATAATCATTATCTCGGTAAAACCCATACCAAACATAAAATATCCTCTATATCTATTTATACTACGCATTAAAATGAGCAAAGCTTATTTTAATGGCAGGGACTAAAGTCCCTACAACCCCCTAAAGCTACAAAATGTAGACATTTTGAGGGATTAATTATTTTAATTAAGTCAGTGATTCTATCTAAAGAATAATTAAACTATGATATAAACAGTGCAATCTCATCTGCTAAAAGATACTCGCAGTTGTAAAAGGTATCATTATTAAAAGTTAGTTTTTTTTCCTCTACTAAAAGTTTTGCTTTTGCTAGTTCATCTTTATCTAAAATCTTCTTATTTATTCCAACACAGGAGCGAAGTCCTAAAAAAATCTGCTCTATCTTTTTATCTTCATGAGTTAATTCTTCAGTTTTTATATCAAGAGGGTTTTGTATGTAGTCTTCAACAATGCTAGACGGGTAAAATCTCTCTAAGTTAAGTTTACCAACAGCACCGCTCCCTAACCCAATATAGTCTTTATATTCCCAATAACCAAGATTATGTCTGCTTTTATATGACCCAAAATTACTTATCTCATACTGCTTAAAATTACTATTTTCTATTTTATTAAAAAACCACTGGGTTAACTCTAGAGTCTCTTTTGACATGTGAGGTTTTGACTCAAATGGAGTTCCCTCTTCAATAGTCAAGGCATATGCGCTTAGATGATTTATAGGAAGTGAAAATGCAATATCAAGGTCATTTTTTAAAAGCTCTTTTGTATCACCTAAAGTAGCATAAATTAAGTCTAGTGATATGTTTTGGAAACCAATTTTTTTTGCGTTTATTATTGCCGCTTTTGCTTGAATATCGGTGTGCGCACGATTTAGAAGTTTTAGTTTATCTTTGTCAAAACTCTGCACACCAAAGCTGATGCGATTAACGCCAAGACTGTACATTCCATCTAGCCACTCTGAAGTAGCACTGTTAGGATTTGCTTCGCTTGTTATCTCAGCCCCTGATGCCAAGTATGGTTTTAACTTATTAAATATTGGCTCATATAGTTTTGGCTCTACGGTTGATGGTGTTCCTCCGCCTATAAAAACAGACTCTATACTTTTTTTTTCAGCTTTAAACCTTTTGAGTTCGAAACCCAGTTGAAACAATAAGGATTTCATATAGTTCTCTTTTAGATGAAACTTGTCAACATAAGAGTTAAAAGCGCAGTATGAACATTTTGAATCGCAAAAAGGGATATGAATATAGAGGAGCATACGATTATCCTTAAGAGCGATAAATACGGAGTGTAATTATAGCAAAAATCATCAAAATTTTTTTGCTAGTTATTTCAAGTAAGTAAGACTATTTTGTTAAAAAGTCAAATTGTTTCTGAGTCAGTATTCCTTTTGTGTCTCGAATACATTGTATATGCGTCTTTGTAGCTTCTGCTTTGAGTTTAGCTAACTCTTTGACCATTTGAAAAATATCATTTTCACTTTCATTTTTGAGGGTAAAAATAATAATATCTTCTTCAAGTTGTTTGATTCGTGGTGATAAATCTTTCATACTTGTCATAGTTCTTTGTCTTACCTCCAAAAGTTCTTTTTTTTGATCATCAACAAGGTTAAGTTCCTTATTGTTCCAGTTTTGTTTTACTAACTTTGTAAGATGAGGCATTCTTTGTGAGACAATTAAAAAAGGTTTAAACTTTTGTTTATAATTTGCATTGGAAGATATCTTTTGGATATTCTGAGTTGCAAATATAGAAGAGCAAAGTGTTAAGACTAACCCTAGTTGGAGTAATGTAGATTTTAGTTTCATGGGAGCATCCTTTGTAAACATCATAACATACTCCTATTAACCTATCGTAAATTTTAGTTCAAAGTATTTAATATTAGATTGTTTTAATAGCTTATTCTGTATAATCGCATCTATAAATAATACAGGTGAATGTATGAGTAAAAAAGATTTATATCGTCCCAATGTGGCGATGATTATTGTATCTAGCAATTATCCAGAAAAAAAAGAGATTTTTTTAGCACAAAGAAATGATCTCTCTAATGTTTGGCAGTTCCCCCAAGGTGGAATAGATAAAGGCGAAGAGGTAAAAGAAGCTCTTTTTCGTGAACTTGAAGAAGAGATAGGTACTGACAAGGTTGAAGTGCTTGCTGAATACCCTGAATGGATATCTTATGATTTTCCTCCTAAAATTGCTAAAAAAATGAAGCCTTTTATAGGACAAAAGCAAAAATACTTTTTGCTCAAGCTAAAGAAGAATGCTAAGATAAACCTAGAAACTGAGCATCCTGAGTTTAACGACTATAAATTCGTCGGTGTTGATGAAGTCTTAGCTCTTAGTGCGAGTTTTAAACAAAATGTATATAAAAGTGTAATAAATTATTTTAAAGATGAAGGTCTATTGTAGATGTTAATAGTACAAAAATTTGGTGGAACAAGTGTCGGTGATTTAGATCGCATACAAAATGTGGCGAATCGCGTTAGTGCAACAAAAAAAGCTGGTAATAATGTTGTAGTTGTAGTTTCTGCAATGAGCGGAGAGACAAATAAGCTAGTTGGATATGCTGAGTATTTTTCAGAGAATGCATCACGCGCTGAGATGGATATGCTTTTAAGTTCTGGAGAGAGAGTTACAGCTTCACTTCTATCAATTGCTCTTAATGAGATGGGATTCCCTGCTGTTGCCATGACAGGTAGAAAAGCCGGTATTGTTACGGACAGTGTTCACACAAAGGCACGTATCGAAGAGATAAATCCTGAGGTAATGAACTCCACGATAAAAGAGGGTAAGATTGTAGTTGTAGCAGGTTTTCAAGGTGTAAATGAAAATGGCGATGTTACAACTCTAGGTCGTGGTGGAAGTGATCTTTCTGCTGTTGCAATAGCTGGAGCTATAAAAGCTGACTTGTGTGAGATATATACAGATGTAAGTGGAATTTTTACAACAGATCCACGCATAGAACCAAAAGCTAAAAAACTAAACAGCATCTCTTATGATGAAATGCTAGAGTTAGCGTCTCTGGGTGCTAAAGTGCTTCAAAACCGCTCGGTAGAGTTGGCTAAAAAACTAAATGTAAATCTAGTAACAAGAACAAGTTTTTCAGATGAAGAGGGAACATTAATAACTAAGGAAGAAAATATTATGGAAAAACCATTAGTAAGCGGAATAGCATTAGATAAAAATCAAGCTCGTATATCTTTAATGGGTGTAGTTGACAGACCGGGCATCGCATCTGATATATTTACAAAACTTTCTGACAGTGATGTAAATATAGATATGATTATTCAAAATAAAGCGCATGACGGAACTACAAATATTGACTTTACTGTCCCTGTTGGTGACCTACATGATGCAAAAAGTGTTGTTGATGCCTTTGTAGGCAAGGGAGATATTAAAGCTGACTCTTATAATGAAGATATTTGTAAAGTATCTGTTGTAGGTGTCGGAATGAAGTCTCATTCTGGGGTTGCTGCAAAAGCATTCTCAACTATGGCGAAAGAAAATATTAATATCAATATGATTGCTACTTCAGAGATAAAAATATCAATGGTAATAGATGAAAAGTATGCAGAGTTAGCTGTTAGAAGCCTCCATAACGCATATGAGTTGGATAAGTAATGAAAAATAATATTCTCGCCGAGGGTGAAGTTTTAGTGATTATATGTCATTTTAGTTTTGCCGAAATGGCATGAGAAACATGTCGGATTTTGCACAGTGGAGTTTAGACGCTATCAGAGAAGAGGGTGGCAGCTTTAGTTGGTTGGAAGAGCAGAGGTTTGATTGGACAACAACAACCTCACAAGCATTAGAACAGATATTAGACGGTAAGACAATTATATTAATTACTGATAAGAAAAGAAAATGGATGCAGACATATATAACTAGTTCTATAAATGCTGTACAACTGGAACGCCCACTACTGCCAATAGTTAGCATAGACAGTATGTATCATCACTATGACAGCGTAAGCGGCGGAGAGATGATTGATGTTGTAGAGGATATGATTGGGCTATCACATAAAGAGGATTATTTCTTTTGGTATATTGGTAAGGGCGATGATAAGAGAGCAGATATAGCAAAGAGAAAAGATACAAGTTATTTTTGGATTTTTGATGAAGTGTATTTGAATGCATTTAATCTAAAATCTTACGATAAATCATTAGATATAAAACTGCTGCAACTTTACCGTATTTTTAACGCATCTCTGAATGCAGCAATGTTTGGAGAGGTAGATGTTAGTTCAAGAGAGCTTTAAGAGCCATATTTTAATCTCTACAGAGATAGAAGTAGAATTTGAAAGACTCTCTAATGAGCTAAAGCCACACAGAGTTGTTGGTTTTATAGAGGAAGATTTTAAAATAGAACATGCAAAAGCTGTTGTAGCAGAAGCTTACATAAGCGAATCGCAAACTAAATATATAGTAATCGGTTCAAGTAGTTTTACTAATGTAGCTCAAAATTCACTTTTAAAAGTTTTAGAAGAGCCTCCAACAAATATAGAATTTATAATCATCTCTCCTACAAAATCAAATTTGCTTCCCACTGTCCGCTCAAGATTACCTATACTAAAAGGTGAAAAAAATCACACTGTACAGGATATTGGACTTAATCTTGCGAGAATCGATTACGCAGAAGTTTTTGAGTTTTTAAAGACAAATGCCAGGATTAAAAAGTATGAAGCTAAGAGTCTTGTGGAAGCACTTTACCATAGAGCAATAGTTGTAGATATGCTTATATTATCAAGCTCTCAACTGGAAAATTTTGATAAAGCATATAGACTTATAGAGTTAAATTCAAGACCTCAAAGTGTATTGGCAATGATACTTATGAGTTTTGTTGGAGATAAAAATGCAGATTGAGCAATTGTCAAATAGTATTGATATAAGCAAATACTTGCAGAAAATAGGCGTTGACAGCGGCGGAATTACTATCTTGGCTTCTAAGGCTTCCAGTCATGTCCTATATATAAGAGATCTGCATGTAGGTGCTGCAAATATTTTAAAACAAGATGCTCTTAGTGTGGGAGCAGATTTAGCAGTGCCTCGTGGTACCGTAATCGCAAGAACACCAAGTGTAGACTGTATCCTGATAGCTACAATAAGACAATTGCAAAAACTTAGTAAAAAAGAGTTAGCTCAGCCATTTGGTTTAAAAGAGTTAGCAAAAAAACTGCAAGATATTTTAAAAGTTAAAAAACCTTCACATGTAGAAATAATGGGTGTAATAAACGCCAATGACGACAGCTTCTTTTGTGGTTCAAGATTCAACGGCATGGACGCAGCAGATAAAATTGTTCAGATGATAGAGGAGGGTGCTGATATTATAGATGTCGGTGGGGTGTCATCAGCGCCAAACTCTTTACATGTAGATAAAGATGAAGAGTTTAAAAGAGTAAAACCTATATTTGAGTTAATCAAAAAAGAGAAGCTCTACAAAAAAGTCAAATTCAGTATTGATAGTTATCGACCAAATGTTATAGAGTGTGCATTGAAGAGTGGTTTTGAAATTGTTAATGATATTACAGGCTTAGCTAATGATGAGGTTTCTAAAGTTTGTGCAAGTAATGGTGCTAGAGCCGTGATAATGCATATGCAAGGCACACCACAAACTATGCAGGATAATCCCGAGTATGAAAATATTTTAAGTGATGTTTACTCATTTTTTGAGAGTAGAATTATCAAAGCTGAATCATTTGGTGTACAAGATATAGTCTTAGATGTAGGGATTGGTTTTGGAAAGACACCGGAGCATAATTTGATGCTTATTAAGAATCTAGAACACTTTTTAACTCTTGGTAAGCCTCTGCTTGTCGGTGCTTCAAGAAAATCAATTATAGATAAGATATCACCGTCATTAGCTAGTGATAGACTGCCTGGTAGTTTAGCTCTACATCTAGAAGCTGTAAATAATGGAGCTTCAATGCTTAGGGTGCATGATGTAAAAGAGCATGTTCAAGCTCTCAAACTTAAAAAGGCTCTGGATAGTATTTAGTTTTACATGTAAAAATTAAATTCTACATGTAATTGTATTAATATTTATTTTTTTTGACATCCTGAGAGATATTAGAAGCCATTTCTTTAACTTCATTTGTTACAAGACCTACATTATTTACTATCTCAGCGTTTTCTACAGTTATTTTGTCTATTTCTGAAACAGCGTTGTTAATACTGGATATATTACTGCTCTGATTATCAATACTAACACCTATATCGGTAATAGATTGAGCAAGTATATTGATATTTGCGTTTATCTCCGATAATGATTTTTGAGTTCTCTCAGCTAGCTTTCTAACTTCGTCTGCAACTACTGCAAACCCTCGTCCATGCTCTCCTGCTCTTGCTGCTTCAATAGCTGCATTCAGAGCCAGTAGATTTGTCTGTTCAGCAATATCAGAAATTATTAAAACAACTGATTTGATGTCATTTGACTGATCAATAACCTCTTTGGTTTTTACTGAAGTCTCTTTACTTGCACTATCAATATCTTCCATAGTTTGTGCTGTCTCTTTCAGGCTTATTGCTTGTTGTTTAGATGAACTGCTTAACTCTTGCATTTGAGCTTGTAATATGTCAGATTTTTCTAGTAAATTATTAGCACTGCCAGATGAACTGTTTAGCATGCTTACAATTGCACCTCTTAATTGATTTATTTCAAGTATCAATACCTCAAGAGCACTACCTTGCTCTATACCATTAACTTCTAGTTGATTCGTATAGTCATAATTTGAGTATTGATTTAATGTTTTATTAATAGTAGTAAGTTTGTCTTTTAAACTTACAAGTGCATTATTAACTGTTTCTTTTAGCTGTTGAAGGCTCGGATTGCTTGTATTGGCTTCAATATGCATTGAAAGCATACCATCTGCAACTCTATCCATAACACTCTCAGCACTGCTTAAAAAGGCATTGTCCTCTTCAATCGCTACTTTAGTTTTTGTAATATTTTCATTTACAACTTTTGCCATATTGCCAAGTTCATCAGATGAGCTGGCATCAAGCATATCTACATCAGCTCTTTGTCTGTTGATATAATCAAAAAAGCTTACTAAACCTAACTGGAATTTACAAATAGACTTAGAAATACCGTCAGAGATTATTTTAGAAAATATCAGTATAAACAGTAGTAATACTGTAATAATTATTGTCATAGTGTAAAGTGAAGTGTTTTTATCAGAGAGTTTTATCTCTAAAGTTTTTTCCAAAGTTGTAGATAAGTAATCATCAATCTTTTTAAGTAGATTGATCTTAGTGGTAATTGTTTTAAACCAGTATATTGAATCAATTCCAAAACCACCAACACTCTTAGCATTAAAAGCTACTTGTCTCATACGATTTACTTCATCAATATATTTGCCAGATACCGTTTTATTGTAAAAATTAATCATTTTTGGATTGGCAGCCTTTTTAAAACTCACTAAGTAGGCATCTTGCTCTGTTACCAGTTTTGTAAATTTTGCTTTCATCCCTGGCAGGAATTTATTTCCTGCAAAAGTATTTGACATAACGGCACGCTCAATTCCTGCACGCTCTTTACTCATACAGAAGTTGTACCATGCCAACAAGTCTCTAGCCTCATTTACAGTTTTAGCATTTTGTGTAATAGCACCGATTACATCTATAAAGATTGCATGCATACCTGTATAATAACCGATAACTTTAGTACCACCCATAGAAAGAGAATCTACACCACTTCTTATGTTTTGTAGCTTAGCCAACTCTGAGAGTGCTCTGTTTAAATGATCTTTTGCTTCTTTGTTAAGGCTAGATGTACCAAGTTGTTTTAAGGTAGTTTTGAAAATTTTAAGTTTTTTATCTGTAAGTAGTCTCTGTGCAGGAAGTCTTTTAGTAAACTTTTTACCTTTACTTCCAACATATCCGGCAGTTGCACCTCTCTCTTTTTGAGTTTCATGAACCAAGTTACTGATAGCTACTGCTAATTTAACACTCTGTTTGGTCTTTTTGTCAGTTGTTCTAATTTGTTTAACAATATAGTTTTCTGTCTTTTTTAAAAGTCCTAATTTGCTTGATATTGTATCAAACCAGTAAGTAGCATCAATACCAAAGCCTCCTATGCCTTTCTCTTTTAGTATAGTATTTCTCATTTCCTCTACTTCTCTAACAGAATCATGGTTTAATGTTTGAGTGTAAAACTCTTTAGCTTTAGGAGATGCATAATCATTAAAGCTAGACAGGTAAGAGTCTTGTGCAGAGATGAGATTAGAGAATTTCTGTCTAAAATTTTCTTTAAAATAGTCAGTCGAAGTTATATTCGTACCAACTGCTCTTTCTATACCGGCTTTCTCTTTTGCCATCAAAAAATTAATATAAGCTATCATTTGCTTTGTTATTTCAGGAGATGCTGATGTATTAGAAATTTTTATAAGTATATTTAAAAATTTAGAATTCATATTAGTATAGTATGCAATCGCTTCTGCACCTTTTATGTTTAATGAATCAACTCGAGATCGTATAGAGTTTATTTTCGCAATATCATTAAGTGCGTTATTTGTTGCATTTGAAGTTTTTGTATCTATACTATTTAAATCAATTTCATTTAAATACTCTTGTAGCTCTTTTACTCTTATGTCAGTAAGATTTCTTTGAGAAGGAATCTTATCTTTAAAACTTTTACCGCCACTACCTAAATATCCGGCAGTCATACCTCTCTCTTTTTGTGTTTCATGTATAAGCAATGATATGGAACTAAGAAGTTTAGAACTTTTTTGTAGCGCTTCTAAATGATTCACATTTTTTAAGTCAGAGCTAATTGCCATAAATGATAAAATAATAATTATAACAATTGGAACGGCAGTTTGCAGTATTAGTTTTGCTTTAATTGAGAGATTATTTAACATTATCACATCCTGTTTCTTTTAATGATGATTATAAGACATTTATATAAAAGCCCACTTAAACAGGACTATATAAGAAAGAAAATGTGATATTCTAGTTTTATATGATTAAATGGAGATATATTTTTGGTAATTGAAGTTTATAAGTGGATGCCATGTGAAATTTAACACATGGCAAAAGTTAAAGTTAGATTTACTCTATCTCTGCATCGATAACGTCTTCGTCAGCTTTTTTCTTTTTTTGCTCAGCTTCATCAGCTTCACCGCCTTCTTCTTTTTTGTACATCTGCTCAGCCATTTTATGAGAAGCTTCAGTAAGTGTTTTTACCTTCTCTTCAATTTGCTCTTTAGTAGCAGACTCATCTTTTAGAGTCTCTTTTAAATCTGTTACAGCAACTTCGATTGCTACTTTCTCTTCTGCATCGATTTTATCACCGATTTCAGTTAAAGATTTTTCACTCTGAGCGATTAGAGCGTCAGCTTGGTTTCTTAAATCAACCATTTCTTTTTTCTCTTCATCAGCCGCTTTGTTCTCTTCAGCATCTTGAACCATTTTGTTAATCTCTTCTTCACTTAGTCCTGAACTACCAGAAATTGTGATTGATTGAGATTTACCAGTACCTTTGTCAGTTGAAGAAACTGTTAAGATACCATTTGCATCGATGTCAAATGTAACTTCGATTTGAGGTACGCCACGTGGTGCAGCCGGAATATTACCAAGCTCAAATAGACCTAAAGATTTGTTATCTTTAGCAAATTCTCTCTCCCCTTGACCTACTGAAATACTAACAGCTGGCTGGTTGTCTTCTGCAGTTGAGAAAATTTGAGATTTTTTAACAGGGATAGTTGTACCTTTCTCAATAACTTTAGTCATAACTCCACCAAGAGTCTCAATACCAAGACTTAAAGGAGTTACATCTAAAAGAAGAACGTCTTTAACATCTCCTCTTAGTACACCACCCTGAATAGCAGCACCTGCAGCAACAACTTCATCAGGGTTAACACCTTTGTTCAGGTCTTTTCCACCGAAGTATTTTGAAACTGCTTCTTGAGCCATTGGAACACGAGTAGACCCACCAACCATGATAATCTCTTTGATTTCATTGTTGTCTAAGTCAGCTTCTTTCATTGCTACTTTAATATGGTCAATAGTTTCTTCAACTAAATCAGCAATCATACCCTCAAATTTGGCACGAGTTAGTTTAATAACTAAATGCTGTGGTCCAGCTTCTGTCATAGTGATAAAAGGCAAGTTGATTTCAGTCTCAGTAGCTGAAGAAAGTTCTTTTTTAGCATTTTCAGCAGCATCTTTTAGACGTTGTAGAGCCATCTTGTCATTTTTAAGATCAATACCGTGTGTATTTTTGAATTCGCTGTTTAGATAATCAACAATTTTATTATCAAAGTCATCACCACCTAAGAATGCATTACCGTCAGTTGAAAGAACTTCAAACGTACCATCAGAGATCTCTAGAGTTGTAACATCAAATGTTCCACCACCAAGGTCATAAACAAGTACATTCTCCTCAGTTTTGCTATCTAGTCCATAAGCAAGTGCAGAAGCAGTCGGCTCATTGATAATTCTTAAAACATTAAGACCAGCAATCGTACCGGCATCTTTTGTCGCTTTTCTTTGAGCATCATTGAAGTAAGCTGGAACAGTAATAACTGCATCAGTTACGGTTGAGCCTAAATATGCTTCTGCATCTTCTTTTAGTTTAGTAAGGATTTTAGCTGATATCTCTTGCGGAGTATATATTTTTCCTGCAACATCAACACAAGCTACCCCATCCTTATCTACAATGTTATAAGTTACCTTGTCATGTGCTGCTTTAGCATTATCCTCATTCATCATAAGACCCATGATTCTCTTGATTGAAGAGATAGTTTTTTCAGGGTTTGTAATTGCTTGACGTTTTGCCGGATCACCAACTAAAACATCACCTTTATCTGTGAAAGCTACTACTGAAGGAGTTGTATTTTTACCTTCTGCGTTTGGGATGATTTTCGCTTCACCACCTTCGTAAACTGCTATACATGAATTTGTTGTTCCTAAATCTATACCTATTACTTTGCTCATTATATTATCCTTTAATTTATTTTATAAATTCAAGGGAACCTTTTCCCCACTATTTATAACGATGTCAGAAGTAATTCCGCCATCTACGCTAACGCTGAGTTTCCTTCGGCAGGAAGCCCGCGACACCTTGTGTCTTTTTACTTACTTATTTGTATTATTGTTTACGAATTAATTCGCTACTATTACCATTGCCTCGCGCAAAGGTCGGTTTTTATATTTATAACCAGTTTGAAAAGTTTGAACAATTTGTCCGCTCTCAACATCTTCACTCTCAACGCTTTGAACAGCATTGTGAATATTTGGATCAAAAGGTTCATCATGAGAAACCATGGTTACACCATGTTTTTCCAAAGATGTAGTGAACTGCTTCAACGTAAGTTCGATACCCTCATTTAGTTTGTTCAAGTGTTCTTGAGGATCCGTAAGAGTCGCTGTCGAAGTCAGTGCCATTTGAAGTGCATCCATAACTGGAATCATATCTTTGGCAAATTTCTCATTTGAGTATTCAACTGCTGTGTATTTTTCGCGTTCAAGTCTTTTTTTAATATTATCGAAATCAGCATGTACACGAGCATACTTATCTTTTAATTCTGCTAATTCATTTTGAAGCAGATCCAACTCATTTTCTACAGCTTCTGAATCAGCATCTGCTTCTTTAGCATTTATATCAGTGTATTCCTCTTGATTTTCTATAGGTTCATTTTGTAATTCTTCATTAGTTTCTTTTGACATAATGGTTTTATTCACTCCTTTATCTAAAAATATAATACCATTATACACATTGAGTGTAACAATGTCAAGTATATGTTAAATAATTTTACTAAACTAACCTTAGTCTACTTCTATCAAGTGTATAATTAGCAAAATAAATTAGATTAGAGTATTATTATAATAAATATTAATGGAGAAAGAATGAAATATTTAGTTTGGTTAATCGGAATTTTGGCAGCTTTAGTGGCTATAGTATATGTTATAGTTTTTACACCTTTTGGTAATGGATTGCTTGGACCTTTAGTTGAGAGCAAGATACAAGAGCAGACGAAACTCCAGAGCAAGCTAAAAACTTTCAGACTTAGTATGAGTGAGATAGATATATTGATAGAGTTAAATACAAATAATAGTGTTACAGTAAAAGGTAATTATTCTCTATTGTCTAAAGATTTAGATGTTGTGTATGCTGTAAAACTGGAAAAGCTAGATACTCTTAAATCATTGATAGGTACAGAGTTAAATGGAGCTCTACATGTAGATGGAACAATTAAAGGTGCGTTATCACTTATGCAAGTTGATGGACAGAGTGATTTGGCAGGTTCTAATACAAAATTCGAAGCATCAATAAAAAATTTTAATCCTGCAACTGTAAAAGCAACGATAGATAATTTAAGCTTTAAAAATCTTTTTCACATGTTAAATCAGCCTCATTATACAGATGGTGTTTTCTCATTAAATGCTGATATAACTGATGCAAGTAGCGGCAGTTTAAAAGGAAAAGTAGTAACAAGCATAAAAAAAGGTCTTTTAAATTCAAAATATATCACAAAATTAGCTGAGTTCAAATCTCCTATGCCTCGTACAACTTTTAACTCAATAACTACAACTACTCTTAACGGCAATATATTAGATACAAAAGTGGATTTAAACTCAAATATTGCAGATTTGGATATAAAAAGTGCAAAATTTAATATACAAGAGAGTTCAATAAATAGTGATTATAAAGTCAAAATCTCAAATCTTGATAAACTTTTCTTTGTTACTGGGCAACATATGAAAGGTGCTATAACAGTTAATGGAGAGCTTTTTAAAACAAAAGATTTAGACCTGACAATACATACAAAATTAGCAGGTGGAAATATATATGCTGTGCTACACAATGATGATTTTCATGCTGAGTTTAAATCAGTTGAAACTATAGGATTACTTCACATGTTAATTTATCCGGAGCTTTTTAAATCAAATTTGGATGGTAAATTGGATTATAATTTTGCCTCAGCTAAAGGTGACTTTGTAGGGCAGGTAATAGATGGAAATTTTGCTAAAAATAAAACTTTTAACTTGGTAAAGCAGTACACTAAATTTGACATGTACAGAGAGAGTTTTAATGGTTATGTTGGTGCAAATATTAATAAAGAAAATATTCTTGCAACCATTGATCTATACTCAACCCAAGCGTCCATAAAAACAAAAGATACAAAATTAAATACTAAGACCCAAAAGATAGATTCTGATATTACAATTCAAGCAAAGAAAAATACAATAACAGCAAATATAAAAGGTGATATTAACTCTCCAAAGGTTAAAGTAGATTTAGAAAAGCTGATAAAATCAGAAGTTGGCAAGAAAGTTAAAGAAGAAATAAATAAATTTTTTAAAAAATTATTTTAAAGTACTAAATACCGGCATCTGCTAAAGTCAAGCAAAAAAGCACCTCTTTTTTGTTTGAATGTATAACTTGAACTGCCTGAGTTAGAGTTGAGCCTGTTGTAATAATGTCATCTATTAAAATTACTTCATTAGTTTTAAACTCTTTTAGTTTAAATTCTCTTGGGTTTAAAAGCCTAAACTCTCTGCTCTTACCTGAATATGAAACTCTATTATTAGCTCTTAGTTTATTAAAGTTAGGTTTTATATATCTGCTCTTTAGTGCCTTGTTTAAAATAGCCGTGTGCGAATAACCGCTTTGTATATGGTCATCGATTGCAATAGAAGTTATGGTGTTTGGGTATTCAAATTCAGATGCGAATTTTTTCATAGAATTTTTTGCCAATATGGAGTATATATAGTAGCCAAGGTTTGTATGTTTGGTGTGTAGTAAATCTTTTATCTCTTTATATTTATAAAAGGATATGACTTCGATGTTGTTGAGAATTTTTCGTTTGTAGATTGATGGAGTTAAAAAAGTTGTTTGACATGTATTGCAAATATGTGTCAAAGATAAACTTTCGCAAAGTAAACACTTCAAATTTTACTCCAAATCTTTAACACTCTACAGAATGTTAAGCTTTAGTGGGCACAGCGCCCCAAGCGAAGTAAAATGAATTACTTCATTTTGCGGACTATTAATGGACTTTAGTCCATTTTAAGTACGGACATAAACGCTTCTGAAGGAAGTTGAACTTTCCCTATAGATTTCATACGTTTTTTACCGGCTTTTTGTTTTTCGAGTAGTTTTCTCTTACGAGTGATATCCCCACCGTAACATTTTGCAGTAACATTTTTACCCATAGACTTTACAGTCTCACGTGCAATTATCTGAGAACCTAAAGAGGCTTGAACGGCTACTTCAAAAAGTTGACGAGGTATTATCTCTTTCATGTTTTTAACCAATATACGACCACGAGATAGAGCTTGGTTACGAGGAACAACAATGCTTAGCGCATCAACAGCCTCTCCTGCAACTTTTATATCAAGCTTAACAAGGTCGCCAACTCTAAAATCAATAGGCTCATAGTCAAATGAAGCATAACCTTTAGAGATTGATTTTAATGTGTCATAAAAATCGACTACTATCTCATTCATTGGTACTTCATACTCAAGCATAACTCTATCTTCATTGAGGTAAGTCATTTTTGTTTGATTACCGCGTTTAGAGATTAGAAGGTTTATAATATTACCAAGGTACGCACTCGGAGTAATAACAGTTGCTCTTACATATGGCTCTTCTATTCTGTCAATACGGTTTACTTCAGGAAGTTGAGAGGGATTATGAACATTAATCTTCTCGCCATTGTTAAGATACACTTGATATATAACTGATGGAGCAGAGGCGATTAAATCAAGGTTAAATTCACGTTCTAACCTCTCTTTTACTACCTCCATGTGAAGCATTCCTAAAAATCCAACACGAAAACCAAAACCAAGAGCTAACGAGGTCTCTGGCTCGTAAGATAGAGAACTGTCATTTAGTCTTAGTTTATCAAGTGCATCACGCAAATTTTCAAATTCATCTGTATCTATTGGATATATACCGGCAAATACAAATGGTTTAGCAGGTTCATATCTTCCGACAGGCTCAAGTGTCGGATTTTTAGCATCGGTAATTGTATCACCAACATTTATAACTGCAACTTCTTTAAGTCCAAGAACAACTATACCGATTTCACCGCATTCTATAGTCTTGGTTTTAATTCTTTTAAGCGGGTGAGGGTACATCAAATCAAGAATCTGGTGCTCTTCTCCATTACTCATAAGTTTAATAGTTTGACCTACTTTAACTTGACCGTCAAATACGCGAACTAATGCCAGGGCACCTAAATATTGATCAAACCAAGAGTCATAGATGATTGCTTTTGTAGTAGCAGTAGGATCGCCAACTGGAGCTGGAACACGATCGACAATAGCGTCAATGAGCGCGCGTATTCCGACACCGGTTTTTGCAGAAACCAAGCAAGCATCAGTTGCATCTATACCGATACTTGTCTCAATCTCTTCAGCTACTTTCTCAGGGTCTGCCGCTGGAAGGTCGATTTTATTTATAACAGGGATTAGTTCTAAGTCATTGTCAAATGCCAAGTAAACATTTGCAATTGTTTGAGCTTCAACACCTTGAGCAGCATCTACAATAAGAAGTGCTCCGTCACTTGAAGCCAAAGATTTACTAACCTCGTAAGAGAAATCAACATGGCCCGGAGTGTCTATTAGATTTAGAATATAGTGTTGACAATCTTTTACATAATCAAGTCTAACACTTTGAGCTTTGATGGTGATACCGCGCTCTTGTTCGATATCCATAGTGTCCATCATCTGTTTGCCCATCTCTCTCTCATTGACAGAGCCACACTCTTGGAGGATACGGTCAGCTAAAGTACTTTTACCATGGTCAATATGAGCGATGA
>JAKITC010000009.1 GCA_021648285.1 Sulfurimonas sp.
TCAACTGTTAACTCCGGCAATGACTCCTATGAAAATAACTTACGATTTGAAAAGCTTTTGGGAGAACTCATACAGCGAGGTCAGAAAAGAAGTAAGAGGTAAATATAAAAGGCACTATTGGCCAGAGGACCCTTTTGAAGCGATTGCCACTAGTAAAACTAAAAAACATATGATGAAGAAGGTGGAAGAGTAAGTTTGAAGTCCATCATATTTAAAATCTCCAAAGTCTACAGTTCTATTTTGATTCTAAGGCACTCGGTCAAGACATTGAGATAAATGGTAATTTTTATATAAAATTTAGCTAAAATAGAATAACTAAATTGTTTTACTATATGTTAAATAATATTATAAATTAAAAAGCAGTAGGCATATGTTAATAGACAATAAAAAAAATGGAAAAGTTGGAGATGTTTTAAAGCAAAACATTAAAAACAATAGTAAACTTTCTATTATCTCAGCCTATTTTACCATCTATGCTTTTGCAGAGTTAAAAAAAGAACTTACTCGTATTAAAGAGCTTAAACTTCTATTTACCGCACCAATTTATCAAAATAACTATATTAATAATCCTCTTTTTGGAGAAGTTGAAGAGATTAAGTCTAAAAACTCTCTACAACAAGTACCTATTGCTCGTGAGTGTGCAGCTTGGATAAAAGAGAAGGTGAAAATTAAAGAGGTTAAGACCCAAGGTGTGATCCCTTTTAATCTCTATCATATTGACAATGCTAATGACACGATAGCCATTCAAGGAAGCTCAAACTTTTCCTCGGTTGGACTTGGATACACAAACTCTGACTCTTTTCATATGAATACACTTGTTAAAGACAGTGAAACGACAAGAGAATTTTTATCTACATTTGATGAGATTTGGAACAACAAGAGTATAGTTCATAACATCAAAGAGAATTTTCTTAGTAGCATTGAAGAGATCTATGAAGATAAATCTCCAGAATTTTTATATTTCCTCACACTTTACAATATTTTCAAAGAGTTCATAGGCGAGCTTGATGAAGAGAAAATTTTGCGTTCAAAAACGGGCTTTAAAGATACCCTTGTTTGGAATAAGCTTTATAATTTCCAAAGAGATGGTGTTCTAGGTGCTATAGATAAGCTTGAAAAGTACAATGGCTGTATCATCGCTGATAGTGTAGGACTTGGTAAAACCTTTGAAGCACTTGCGGTTATAAAGTATTATGAACTTAGAAACGACAGAGTTTTAGTTTTAGCACCTAAAAAATTAAGAGAAAACTGGTCTATATATACAGTCAATGACAAAAGAAATATCTTAGCAGACGATAGATTTAACTACGATGTTTTAAACCATACCGACCTTACAAGAACAAAAGGTATGAGTGGAGAAATAAATCTTTCTACACTCAACTGGGAAAACTACGACCTTATAGTTATAGACGAATCTCATAACTTTAGAAACAGTGGCACTACAAACAAAAAGAAAAAAACTAAATCACGATATGCAAGGCTACTTGAAGATGTCCTCAAAAAAGGTGTAAAAACAAAAGTTCTAATGCTATCAGCTACACCAGTAAACAATAAGCTCAATGATTTAAAGAACCAAGTGGCGTTTATTACAGAGGCTAAAGACAATGCTTTTAACGAGCAAGGTATAAAATCAATAGAACAGGCACTTAAAAAATCTCAAAATAAGTTTAATAACTGGATGAAACTTAGTGAAAAAGAGAGAACTACAGCAAAACTCTTAGATAGTCTCAATTTTGATTATTTCAAACTTCTTGACTTAGTGACTATTGCTAGAAGTAGAAAGCATATTGAAAAATATTATGACACTACAGATATAGGTAAATTTCCACAGAGAAACAAGCCTATAACTTTAAAGCCTGATATCGATACACAAAACTCTTTTCCTCCACTCTCAGAGATAAATAAGACTATACGAAGAATGACTCTGTCGGCTTACTCTCCTTTAAAGTATGTCTATCCTCATAAACAAGAGGAATACTCTGAAAAATATGACATCGACTTAGGTAATGGTAGAGTATTTAAGCAAGTTGATAGAGAGAACTCTCTTATTCATCTTATGCGTGTAAATCTACTAAAGCGTATGGAAAGCTCTATAAACTCTTTTTCTCTCACACTTATAAAGCTGATAGATACAAACCAGAATATCATAGACCTTATAGATAATCATAGTGATGGCAGTTATGAAGAAGCGAGCATAGTTGATGTAGATATTGACAGTGATGAGTATGCTTCACAACTCATAGGAAACAAGGTAAAAGTTTTAATTTCTGATGTTGATAAAATTAGATGGAAACAAGACTTACAAAGTGATTTAGATAAACTTGAAGAGCTACTCGCTGACTCAGTAGAGGTCGACAACACAAGAGATAATAAACTGAAAATACTAAAAGAACAAATCAGCCAAAAGATACAAAATCCTTTTAACGGAGACAATAAAAAAGTCATTATATTTACAGCCTTTTCAGACACAGCGGAATACCTATATAAAAATATAAATCAATGGGCTAAAGCAGAGTTCGGTGTTGAAAGCTGTCTAATAACTGGAAGTGGTACAAACAAAACTACACTTACTGCAAAACATAAAGATTTAAACTCACTTCTAACTAACTTTTCCCCTATCTCAAAAAGCAGAGATAAAACAGACCCTGATGCAACTACAGAAATAGATATACTCATAGCTACTGATTGTATCAGCGAGGGGCAAAACTTACAAGATTGTGATTATCTCGTTAACTACGATATTCATTGGAACCCTGTTCGCATCATCCAAAGATTTGGTCGTATAGATAGACTTGGCTCAAAAAATGACACTATCCAACTCGTTAACTTTTGGGCAAATATGGAGCTTGATGAGTACATAAACTTAGAAAGTCGTGTAAGTGGTAGAATGGTTCTGCTTGATGTATCTGCAACAGGCGAAGAAAATATCATAGATATAAATAACACAAATGATATGAATGATTTATCTTACAGAGCTAAACAACTCAAAGAGCTTCAAGAGACGGTCATAGACTTAGAAGATGTAAGTGGTGGTATATCCATAACAGACTTAACACTTAATGACTTTAAAATGGATTTGATGGGCTACTTGAAAACTGACGAAGAGAGTTTAAAAAGAAGTCCATTAGGTGTTCATAGTGTAGTTCTAAATCAAGATACTCAAAATAGCACTATTGGAACTGGAACGATATTTTGTCTAAGACTTTTAAAAAATGAAGTTCATACAGATAACTACTCACTAGAGCCTTACTACCTTGTTTATGTTAATGAGAACAATGAAATCAAGCTAGGTTTTACAAGTGCTAAAACTATACTTGACATCTATAAAAACCTTTGTATGGGTAAAGAAGAAGCTATAAGTGAAGTAGTAAAACTCTTTGAAGAAGATACCGAGAATTATCAAGATATGAGTAAATATACAACTCAGTTAAAAACAGCAGTAGAGAGCATAATAGGTAAAAAAGAAGAGAGTGGAATAGACTCACTTTTTTCTCGTGGTGGTACAACTATCTCCAGTGATTTTTTTACGGCAATAGAAGATTTTGAGCTTATATCTTACTTGGTAATCAAATGAAAAAAACGCTATTAGACAAGCTAAATATTCCTCTTACATGTAAGATAAACCGTAAGCTATTTAAAAAGCAGTTTATAGAAAACTTTTCACTAAACGCCACTGAGAAAAAAATCATAAGTGAAGATGTAGAGAACATCACTTTAGAGTATCTTCTAAACAAAGACAAAATAAACATAGCACCTTTTAGCGATGAGGAGAATGACTACTCAGAGATAGCGTTTATAAGAGTAGAACTATTAAGCACTAAGAGACTAAAAAAACTATCAAACATTATTCAAAATATCCCTTATCCTCTTATCGTGGTCTTTGCTGATGAAAACAAGATTTGCATAAACATAAGTCCTAAAAGAATCAACAAAAATGATAGCTCTAAATTAGTCGTAGAAGAGAGCTATTTTACAGCATGGATTGATTTAGATAACAGTAGTAAAATAGAGCAAGAGTTTTTAGAAAGTTTAGAGATAAAAAACCATCCATTTACTAACTTTTTAGAGTTTTACAACAGTTACTCAAATTTGGCGATTACGTTTAATGCTTCACAATACAGTGGAACTTTAGAACAAAGTGTTGATACAAAAGAATTGCTCAAAGAGATACAGGAAGTTGAGTTAAGTATTAACGATATAATCTCAAAGATAAAAAAAGAAACAGATATACGAGAAAAAGTAAATCTAAGTATAGAGCTTAAAAAGTTAAATGATAAACTAGAAAGTTTAAAAGGTAAGTTGTAAATGGAACAGTTTGATAAGTGGAATGAAGTTAAAAAACATACAAGTACAAAAAGCAGAAAACTAGGAATCAAACCAAGAGAGATTTTTTGGGTTAAAATTGGACATAACTTAGGTAGTGAAGAGTATGGGAAGGACAAAGACTTTACTAGACCAGTTATAATTATAAGAAAATTGACACATGATTTATTTATTGGTATTCCCCTGACAAGCTCTTTAAAAGATAATGATTATTTTCATAAATTTAGCTATACAAACAAAACAAGAGGTGATATTGATAATTCAGCAATGATATTGCAACTAAGAACTTTTAGTATAAAAAGAGTTTTAAGTAAAATAGGTATGGTAAATAAAGAAGACTTTATAAAAATAGTAGAAAAGACTCAGAGGCTGATTAACCCCACTTAAAAAGTGGGTGTGCCCGAAGGCGAATTATGAGTGTATTATACACTAAACAAAGAAAAATTTCAAGAGGTGAAAACAGATGAACAAACTAGACGGAAAAAGTAAAGATATAGTAAGTGAAAATATACGAAATTTAAAAGAGCTATTTCCTGAAGTTTTTTCTGAGGGTAAGATAGACTTTGCAAAACTACAAGAAGAACTAGGCGAGTTTACTGAAAAAGAGAACGAACGCTACAACTTCACTTGGAACGGTAAGCAAGAAGCCAAACGCATAGCGCAAACACCATCTACGGCAACACTTAGACCTTGCAAAGAGGAGTCTAAAGACTGGGAAACTACTCAAAATCTCTACATAGAGGGCGATAACTTAGAGGTGTTAAAGCTTCTGCAAAAGTCTTACCATAAAAAAGTGAAGATGATATATATAGACCCACCTTACAACACAGGTAAAGATTTTGTGTACAAAGACAATTTTAGAGACAACATCAAAAACTATATGGAGCAAACAGGGCAGATAGATAGTGATGGAAACAGACTAAGTACAAATAGTGATACAAATGGTAGGTATCATAGTGATTGGCTGAGTATGATGTACCCGCGCTTGAAATTGGCTAGGAATCTGCTTAAAGATGATGGGGTTATTTTTATAAGTATTGATGATAATGAAGTGGCTAACCTTAGGAAGCTTTGTGATGAGATATTTGGAGAAGACAATTATATTCAAGAAATAGTTTGGGAAAAGAAATTTTCACCTCAAAATGATGCAAAATATTTTTCCTTAAACCACGAACAAATTTTATGTTATGCTAAAAATAAACCTCTCTTTAGTAGAAAGTTATTGCCAATGACTAGTGAACAAAAAGCAAGATACAAGAATCCAGATAATGATGAAAGAGGTGTTTGGCAAAGTGATAACCTTACAGTAGCAAGAATGACAGAAAAAGATAGATATGAAATAGAACTACCTAATGGTGAAAAACAATTCCCAACTGAAGGAAGAAGCTGGGGTGTTTCAAAAGAGAAATTTGAAGAACTTAAAAATGATAATAGAATTTGGTTCGGTGCAAATGGTTCAGGGGTTCCAAGGTTAAAAAGGTTCTTATCTGAAATACAACAAGGAATAGTACCAATTTCAATTTTTTATCATTCAGATGTAGGACATACACAAGAAGCTAGTAAAGAAGTAAAAGCACTATTTGGCGATAAAAAATATTTTGATTATCCAAAACCAATGAGATTATTAAAGCAAATATTACATATAGGAATAAATTCAAATGATGTAATCTTAGATTTTTTTAGTGGTTCTGCAACAATAGCACATTCTACTATGCAATTAAATAGTGAAGACGAAGGTAAGAGAAAATATATCTGTGTTCAACTCCCTGAAAAAACAGATAAAAAAAGCGAAGCCTATAAAGCAGGATATAAAAACATCTGTGAAATAGGAAAAGAACGAATCCGAAGAGCAGGAGAAAAGATAATAGCTGATAACCCAGACAAAGACCTCTCAAATCTCGATATAGGTTTTAAAGTCTATAAACTCGATAGCTCAAATATAAAAGAGTGGGATAGCTCGTTTGATAACCTTGAAACAAACCTACTAAATGCAGTAGACAATATCAAAAGCGACAGAACAAGCCAAGACCTACTCTACGAAATCCTCTTAAAATATGGCTTAGATTTAACTCTACATGTAGAAGAACTAAACATAGAAGGAAAAACAGTCTACAACATAGGTAATGGAGCCTTAGTAGTCTGCCTAGATGACAACATAACCATAGAAGTAGTCCAAGCCATAGCCGAGTTCATAAAAGAACAAGTAGTCTATGACGAAGAGAAGAAAAAAAGACACGCAAGAGTTGTGTTTAAAGATAAAAGCTTTGCTGATACAAATGTAAAGACGAATGCTATACAAGTGCTTAAGCAGTTTGATATTGATGAAGTTGTGAGTATTTAAGATGAGCAAAATAAAAAAATTAGATATTAATAATTTTGGTTCATTCAAAAATTATATTTGGAACAGTTCTGTTACTCCAGATTGTGAATTTAAAGATATTAATATAATTTATGGAAGAAATTATTCTGGCAAAACAACATTGTCAAGAATATTTAAGTGTATTGAGAATAAAAGTTTACATACTGACTATAAAAGTCCTGAATTTTCGTTTACATTAGAAGATTCATCAATTATACAAAGTAATGTACTCACTTTAAATAGTTTAGACTTATGTGTTTACAATACAGATTTTGTAAAAGAAAATTTAAACTGGTTGCATAATGAAGATGGTTCTATAGAGCCTTTTACTGTGTTAGGTGGAGATAATAATGCAATTGAAATAAAAGTTAGGGAGATAACAGATAAATTGGGAGATAATCCTGATGAGGAAAAAGAAGAATATAGCAAAGGATTGTTATTTAAGTTAAAAGATGAAAAAGAAAAATATAATATAAGTTTTTTATTGCATAAAGAATTAAATGAAGAGTTAGAAAATAAACTTAAAAAGAAAGCAAATCAAGAGATAAAAACAAATAGTTTATATCAAAATGTAAACTATAGAATCAATAATATAAGAACAGATATTGAAACAATTAAAGCATCTAATATTCAAAAATTAGATGACGAATCAACAAAAAATTTAACTAAGCTGATAAATGAAGATATAAAATTAGATATAAAAATATTACCAGAACAAAAACCAAATTTTAAAAAATACTTCTTAGAAGTTCAAGAAATACTAAGTCGAAAAATCAAGCCATCAAATCCAATACAAGATTTATTAAATGATAATTTACTGCAAGAATGGGTTCGTAGTGGTAGGCAGTATCATGAAAATAAAAGAGAAGATTGTGCTTTTTGTGGTAATCATATTGATGAACAATTATGGAAAAAGTTAGATGAGCATTTTAGTAAAGAATCTGAAGAGCTTAGAAGAGCAATAACTAAAACAATAGATTTATTAGAAGTAGCTAAAAATGGTTTAGGCTCTTTTATTAATTTTAATGAAGAGTATTTTTATAGTACATTACAAAGTAATATTAAAAGCTCATTAGATAAATGGAAAATATTAAAATCGACTTATCGCGATAATATCGAGAAGCTAATTACTCAATTAAATTCAAGACTAAAAGATATATTTACAAGTATTGAACTTCTACCTATAGATGATGCATCTAATAATATTTTAGAACTCATCAAGGATATAAATGAGTTAATTAAGACGAATAACTTAAAAACAACAACATTACCAAAAGACCAATCTGAAGCACGAACTAAATTAAGACTCAGTGAAATATCAAAATTTCTAGCTGATATAGATTATAATAAAAAACTTGAAAATATAGAACAAAGTAAAAATGAAGAAGAAAGACTTAAAGCGTCTAAAGATGTAATAAGTACTATAATTGAACAATATCAAGAAGATATTAGAAAGCTACAAACAGAACTTAACGATGAAAGTAAAGGTGCTGAACTCGTTAATGAATATTTAGAAAAATTCTTTGGATACAATGGTTTTAAACTAGTAGCAGAAGATGAAACAACAGGCATAAAATATAAAATTATTAGAGATGGTGTTGAAGCTAAAAACCTAAGTGAGGGTGAATGTAGCTTAGTGTCATTTTGTTATTTTATAGCAAAAATAAAAGATAAATTAGAGGATGAAGTAAATCCAAATAGTTTAATACTATATATTGATGACCCTATATCAAGTTTGGATAATAATCATATATTCTTTATATTTAGTCTAATAGAAAGTATCATTACCAAACCAAAAAAATATAAACAACTTTTTATATCTACACATAATTTAGATTTTTTAAAATATATAAAAAGGTTAACATCTCTTAATGATGAAACAAGTCACTTTATTATGGAAATGGAACAAAAACAAAATAATAAAAGAAGTGTTTTAAGATTGATGCCAAAGCATTTAAAAGACTACACTACAGAGTTTAATTATTTATTTAATGAAATTTATAAACTTTATAAAGAAGTAAATGGTGAGAGGTCTCGACAAATTGAAAATACCTATAATCAATTTTATAATATTCCGAATAATATAAGAAAGTTTTTAGAATATTATTTGTTTTATAAATATCCAAATACTAATAGTCCTCTTGATAATTTAGATAAGTTATTTAATGATAATGTTCCTAGTCTTTTAAACAGAGTTGTAAATGAATACTCACATTTAACTTTTATAGACAGAGGTTGGAGTCCAATTGATGTTGCAGAAGTTGAGGAATGTGTGAAAATAGTTATTGAAAAAATAAAAGAAAAAGATGTCGAACAATATGAAGCTTTAAAACAGAGTATTGGAGCAGATACAAATGCCAATTAAACAAACTCTGAAAGACCCTATAAATATTAGGAATAAAAAATGAATCTAAACCAACTAATCACCCAACTTTTTGACAAATGGAACATAGTAAAACAAAAAAGTCATTTTCATCAGAAAATCATAGGTATTAAAGAGCGTGATATTGTTTTTGTTAGAATGGGGCAAAATGTAGGTTATGAGCAAGATGGTAAGGGTGATGAGTTTTTAAGACCTGTAGTGATTATGAAAAAGTTTAATAAAAATATGTTTTTAGGTTTACCTTTAACGACAAAAAAGAAAGAAAATATCTATCATTATGAATTTACTTATACAAATAAAAGTAAAAATAACATAACAAATAGTGCTATATTGTCACAAGTAAAAATGTTTGATACTAAGCGTGTTAAATATAAGAGTGGTGTTATGAACATAACTGATTTTAAAACTATGCATGAAAAATTTGTGAAAGTAACAAGACCTGAAGTAGTAACTTCCCCATAAAATGAGGAAGAGCCCCGAAGGGATTCAATAGTGTTATTATAGCATAAAATAAAGAGAGGAACAAGATGTCAGCTAAAATTATAAATAAATACCAAAGCTTTCACATTATAACAAGACAAAATTCTAAAGTGGTCGAATCCGATCACTTTAAAAAGAGGAAATAATGCAAAGGCTGATAGAAACAAACCTCCAAGAATTTCCAAATTTTGTAATATTTAAAATAGATAAGTCAAAAATAAATGTTGATGTTCTTTTTGAAAATGAAACACTATGGCTTACTCAAAAAAAAATGGCAGAACTTTTTGAGACGACACCACAAAACATTACTTTACATCTGAAAAATATTTATAAAGAGGAAGAACTTTTTGAAGATGCAACTTGTAAGGAATTCTTACAAGTTCAACAAGAGGGAAACAGAGAAGTTAAACGAAAGAGTGTTCATCATTTTGGCATAGACTACTTTGATGAACAGTTAGAGCGAATAAGAGAGGTTTTCTAATGCAAATTGATATATACTGTGATGAATCAAGACTGGAGTTTTTAGAAAGTGTGGACGATGGTTTTATGGTTATAGGTAGTCTATGGCTAGAGCGAGAAAAAAGAAATAGCTTAAAAAACCAGATAAAAGAATTAAAAGAAAAACACAACTTCAATGTAGAGATAAAATGGACTAAAATATCTTATAAAATGCTTGATTTCTATAAAGAACTTGTAGATATATTTGTAGATTATCAAGAGTTTCATTTTTTTAAGGCAATCGTTGTCGATACTTCTAAAATAAACTTTGAATATCATCAGAACAATAGTGACATAGGATTTTATAAATTTTACTATCAAGTGTTAGTTCATAAAATGAATACAGCTTCACATCATAATGATTATTATGTTTATGTAGATGATAAAACAAATAAAGTTTATAAACCTTTACCATTGCTCAAAAAAGTTCTAAATAATGCTATTTATACAGGTAATATAAAACTAATAGAGCCAAGAGATAGTTTTGAAAATCTTTTTATACAGTATGTAGATGTATTGATTGGACTTGTTTCTTATGGATATAACACAGTTGATATGAGAGGTGCTAAAAAAGAATTTCATGATTATGCTTGCGAAAAATTAGATTTATCATTAAATAAATCAACCACAAAAAACAAACAGCCTTTTAATATTTTTGAGATAAATTTGGATAGGAATTTTTAGTGATTTGCAGCATTATTGTTAATGAAGAGATTAGTTTTTATAAGAAAATTTATAAAAAATATTATTGCAAAAATTTAATTACTACATTTGATAATATTAGTGTAAAGTTTTATGTTAGTAATTTTGAACATGCTTTTTTTGAAAGCAAAAATAGAAAAGCAAAGGATAAATCAAAGTTTTCATATAATAGAGCCAATAGAATTTATTGGATAAAATGGATACTTCAAAATAAGAATGCAGAACTTTATATAGGATATAACTCAAAGACAAAAAACTATGATAACAGTCGAAGAGTAGCTATATGTGTAGATAATTATGCAGTTATAATAAGTTTAAATAGAGATAACAATAAAAAAGCAAAATTTATCACTGCCTATTTAGCTGACGGTGTAAACGGTAAAGGGCAAAAAGCGATTGATTTAATAAAAGGAAGTCCAAAATGGATAAAAAAATAGCCTCTGTTTTTCACGATGAAAACATCTTCACGGGCACAGAAGCCAAAAAGCCTTTTGTAGGACTCCAACACTTGGTAGAAGTCAAATAAGGTAGTAATTGTACTACTTTTATTATAAAGAATAGTTTATATAGGAAAATTAGATAAAAAGCCAGTCAATGACTGGCTAAATGGAAAATAAATAATGAAAATACAATTTGAAAGTAACTTAGGATATCAAGATAGAGCAATAGCTTCCATAGTAGATATATTTGAAGGTCAAGAGGTTTGTCAAAGTAATTTTAGTATTGTAAGACCACAAACCAAAGGGCAAAAAACTACTGCTGATTTTAATGATCTTGGTATCGGTAATAGACTTGAACTTTTAGATGATGAAATACTTGCCAATGTTCAAAGTATTCAACTCCGTAATGGACTTCCTCAATCTAAAAAGCTAGGCTCAATGGATTTTTCAGTAGAGATGGAAACAGGGACAGGTAAAACCTATGTTTATCTCAAATCTATTTTTGAGATGAATAAGCGATATGGATTTACGAAATTTATCATCGTTGTGCCATCTATAGCTATTAAAGAGGGAACTAAAAAAACTTTAGAGATAACGAGTGAGCATTTTAAAACTCTTTTTGATAATGTCAATTATGACTCATTTGTTTATGATAGTTCTAACTTAGAACAAGTAAGAGATTTTGCTACGAGTAGTGATATTCGTATAATGGTTATAAATATTGATGCATTTAGAAAAAGTTTTACAGACCCTACAAAAAATAATAAAGCAAACATTATCCATAGAGAAAATGATAGACTGAACGGACAGAAACCAATAGAGTTTATCGCTTCTACAAATCCTATACTTATCATAGATGAGCCTCAGAGTGTTGATAACACTTCACGGGCAAAAGAGGCAATTCTTACACTTAACCCTCTTTGTAGGCTAAGATATAGTGCTACACATATAGAAAAATTTAACCTTATGTATAAACTAGATTCTATAGACGCTTATGAACAGCAACTTGTTAAGCAGATAGAAGTAGCCAATGTAAAACTTGAAGATACTTCAAATAAAGCATACATAAGACTAGTAAGTGTTAAAGCAAATCCTAGAAGTGCAAAAATTGAAATAGATGTTATTCAAAATGGTTCTACTAAACGCAAAGTTATAGTAGTTAAAAATAGTGATGACCTTTATGAAAAATCAAATGGTCGTGATGTCTATGATGGCTATACAATTAATGATATTTATATAGAAAAAGGCAGTGAATATATAGAGTTTCTAAATCAGGAGATTATAAATATTGGCGAGACTGTTGGAGATGCTAATGATGACAGTATCAAGAGACTACAGGTGCGAAAAACGATAGAAGAGCATTTAGATAAAGAGCTTCGTTTAAAAAGCAGAGATATTAAAGTTTTGAGTCTCTTTTTTATTGATAGAGTGGCTAATTATAGAAGTTATGATGACGAGGGTAATGAAGTTAAAGGCAAATATGCTTTATGGTTTGAAGAGGAGTTTAAAACAATCTCGAAAAAACCAAAGTACAATACTCTATTTGCTGATGTAGATATTCAAACAGAAGTAGAGAAAATTCACGATGGATATTTTGCACAAGATTCTAAAGGTCGTGTAAAAGATAGTACTGGTAAAAATAAAGACGATGAGAGTGCTTTTGATAAGATTATGAAAAACAAAGAGAAGCTACTAAGTTTTAGTGAACCTCTTAGATTTATATTTTCACATAGTGCTTTAAAAGAGGGATGGGATAATCCTAACGTATTTCAAATCTGTACATTGAATGAAACTTCGTCTGTAATGAAAAAACGCCAAGAGATAGGTCGTGGACTTAGAATATGCGTTAATCAAAGAGGCGAACGAGTTAGAGGATTTGATGTGAATACTTTAACTGTAATGGCAAATGAGAGTTATGAAGACTTCGCTCGTGCATTACAAAAAGAGATTGAAGATGAAGAGGGAATTAAATTTGGTGTCATAGAAGAACACTTTTTTGCCAATATACCAGTAGAGAATGAAAATGGAGATGTTGAGTATTTTGGAGCTACAAATAGTGAAAAAATCTATGAATATCTACAAGATAACAAATATATAGATTCTCGTGGGAAAATTCAAGATACACTAAGAACTGCTATAAAAGAAAATAGGTTTGAAGTTCCTGAAGAGTTTTCTGACAGCCAAGCTGACATAACTTCTGTTATTATTAAAATTTCTGGTAATCTCAATGTTAAAGATGCAAATGATAGGAAGCTTATCACTCTTAACAAAGAAGTTTATCTAAGTGAAGACTTTAAAGCATTATGGGAGCAGATAAAGTATAAAACAACTTATCGAGTTGATTTTGATGTTGAAAAACTCGTTGATGAGTGTGCAAAACATATAATCAATGACCTTACAGTAGGAAAGATAAAATATCTTTATTCAAAAGCTACAAATAAAATTACAAAAGCTGGTGTAGAAATTATTGATGAGACTATTAAAAATGACCCTTTAAATAGTGAGATTATTGATTTTGAGCTACCTGATATCATAACTTATTTACAAAATGAAACTAATTTAACACGAAAAAATATTGTTGATATCCTCATTAAAAGTGGAAAACTCCAAGGATTTAAAAACAATCCTCAAAAGTTTATTGATGGGGTTATAAAAATTATTAAGAAAGTTATGAGTATGTTTATTGTTGATGGTATTAAATATCAAAAACTAGGAAATGAATTTTACTATGCTCAAGAGTGTTTTGAAGAGCAAGAACTATATGGATATCTCTCTTCAAATATGATAGAGAATCGTGAAAATAAATCTATATATACTCATACGGTTTATGATTCTACTATTGAAGAGAATTTTGCCATTGAATTTAATAGAAATGAAAAAGTTAAACTCTTCACAAAACTACCAAGTTGGTTTAAAATCAATACACCACTAGGAACATATAACCCTGACTGGGCAGTACTGATAGAAGAAGAGAATGAAGAGAAGCTTTACTTTGTAGTTGAAAGTAAAGGAAGTGAGTTAGGCTTAGATATCAAAACTGCTGAGTCTTCTAAAATAGCTTGTGCTAAGAAGCATTTTACTGAGATATCAACAGAAGTGACATTGGTTCAGTCTGATAATTTTAGAAACTTTAGTGAGCATTTTTAGTAAATCTGCCTAAAGATATTATATAAAAAAATGACATTTTGCAATAAATTTAGACCTATACTAAATAATAGGATATTATTATGAACTATAATAGGTTAAAAGGCTAAAAATGAATGGGACAATAATGGTAACATACAAAATTCTGTGTAATGGGGATTTAAATAAAAACATATCTCTAGAAGAGTTACTTTTGAACGAAAAAGTAGCTAAAGCTATAAAAAGTGAATTTGCCAAAGGCGTTAGAAATATCGCCCTACTCTCTACTAGTACAGATGCATCTTTAAGAATTGAAACTACCAAAGTGCTACATACATTTGAAGTAACGAAAGATGACTTTGCAGATATACTAATGTTAGCAGAAGAAGATGCAGCAACTAAAAAGTTACTAAAGAAAGATTGTGAGCGTGTAGAGTTGGTTGATATTGAGACTTTATAATGAGTCCGTCATATTTAAAATCTCCAAAGTTTTGATTTAAAGTAAAATAATGGTGTCCGAATGAAGTGGCTGGAGCACTTCAAGCTGAAAAAAATTTGAATAAAATAATGTATCGACTTACTCAAACAAATGAGAAAAACTTCACAAAAAAATTAGATGAATGGTATGAAACTTATAAAGATTTTATTGAAGAGAAAAGTATAAATTTAGAAACTGGGAAAACATATTATACTCATCAAAAAGTTAGAGTTGCTTATCGGAGTCTAAGAGCAAATATACCTTATCTATTTACTCGCAACAAACATAAAAATATTGAAATTCCAAATACAACTAATACACTAGATGGCGGAACTTTTTCTCCACTGAAAATACTTATAAAAATCCACAGAGGATTGAGTAAAAGTCTGAAGCTAAAGTTGGTTGATGATTATCTTTTAAACTATAAGAAAAAATGATTATTTAGACACCATTTTTTACTTTAAATCGTAAATTCTCTTATTTTTTTAGCTTTTTTACTTATCTCTACTTGATATCCTATATTTTACTAGTCAGTAATTTCGAAAACTAACGAGGAAACAGCTCCTCTAACACAACGAACATTATACCTATTTGACTTACTACTGATGACTGCATCACCCTTGCCAAAGTTCACGTGCCAAGCGAAAGTTCTGCTGTTTACATTCTCAGAACTAGACCAATAGTTCATCAATGTAACATTCTTAAAGCTATTTTTTATTGTGTAATTGTCTTTTTGATAAGTAAAAATACTTAAGAGTTCTAAATAACTTGGTAATTTCCAATCACTATACTCACCTATACTCAAATCTTGACAATACTCCTTAGCACCGCTCCAATCTTTGTAAACATTTTTAGTATCTTCATTATCTTGCCACATTAGCTTTGTTTCTGTGTCTATATAAGTATCCACTGGATAGCTGGAAAAACCATACTCTTTAGCTATTTTTAACCTTTTTGCCTTAATTCTTGCCTCCCTTCTTGCTTTAAATCTTTTTGCCTGTTCATCTTTAGACACAGAAAAATAAAAATTAAAAAGCTTAATACTTTTCTCTCTCTTCTCTTTTGCAAGTCTTTGCTCTTCATCTATCTTCTCTTTTGCAAGTCTTTGCTCTTCATCTATCTTCTCTTTTGCAAGTCTTTGCTCTTCATCTATCTTCTCTTTTGCAAGTTGATTTACTTTTTTCTTCCAATATTCTGCCTTATAAGCATTTATTTTTACACCATAACCACTCTCGTAGTACTCGATCATCAATTTCATTGAATCTACATTACCGGCTCTGGCTTTTTTTAGAGTTGCAGCAGCTTTTGCTTGCATCTCTTTTACAAGCCTTTCCTCTTCCTCTTGCTTCTCTTTTGAAAGCAGATTTACTTTTTTCTTCCAAAATTCTGCTTTTTGAATGTCTATCTTTACACCATAACCATTCTCGTAATATCCAGCAATTAGTTTCATTGAATCTAAATTACCTGCCCTTGCCTCTTCTAGTGTTACAGCGGCAGCGGCATTTGCTTTCTTCCCTTCTAAAACAAGGTCTTCTTTTGCGAGAATAGCTTCTCTTGCAAGTCGTTCCAGTCTGAGCTCTGTTGGTTTTTTATCTGTATATATTTTAAAATTATCAGGTGTATTCTCTCCAACATAGATACTTTGTTTGCCCTCATGGTACCACTCTTCATTTATCTCTTTATATATACGGACTTCGTGCTTACCATCTGCTAGTGCAATACTTGTTCCTGTCGTACCTTTTTTATTACCATCTATGTAGATAGTCGCATTCTCTATATCACTGTATATTCGAACCTGACCATCCTCTTTAAAACACCCAGTAAATAGTATAGTCGTAATCATTAAAATAAATAAAATCAGTTTCATTTTTTTCCCTTAATTAATTATATAAATAACTAATTGACTGTATTATACAAAAATTTTAAGAAATATGTAAGCACAAGATTATTTGAAAACCATTAGGTTATATTAGAGGCATCACGATGAAAAGTTAGGGACTGAGTTGCAAATAGTTTATTAAACTCATGTGTAAATCCTTTACAAATAATTTACTTATTTGCTATATAAAATAAATCTAATTGTTTGGGTTTACATAGTTATTTTCAAACTCTCGTATTTTCGATACAATTAGGAAATCTTATGTAGCTTTTTAACTAGGTGCTGCACTTAGTATTTGAATTGGCGAAATACAATATTGCATATCGTTGTGCATCATAAATATTTTTGGAGATATATATGGATTATAATCAAAGAAGAAAACTTGTCAGCAAAAAAATGGCTGGTAATAAAAGAAAATATACGGGAAGTTTAATGCCAAATATCTACTTCTCATTACAGGTCATAATTATATATTTGATATCTTCGATTATATTTAGCTTTAATATCAGTGAGGGTACAAAATATATAGTTATTCTTACATCGATAGTATGTATCATATATTTTCTAATCAAAAGAAGAGAAGTAATACTTAGGCAAGAGTATAATTAAAGATTTTCTTATTTAATTATATATCCTATTTCCACATGTTGATTAAATCTTTAAACACTTTATATAAGTCTTCAACCTCTTTTACCGTTGTTCTCTCATTTACACTATGAATTGTGTCATTTTTTACACCAAACTCTATTACATCAATGCCAGACTCAGCAACAAACCTTGCGTCTGATGTACCGCCTGCAGTTGAGTGTTTTGGCTTAATTCCTGTCACTTTTTCAATTGACATGTCAATATTTTTCACAAGCTTTGTATCCGTATTTGTCCTAAAAGGATAAGAACCCTGCGTAAGGCGAAGCTCATAATCAAGTCCAACAAGATTTTTAGCTACAAATTCAGTGACCTCCTTTTGAGTAGTCAAAGTTGTGTTTCTTACATTAAACATCATCTTTAGCTCGTTCGGTGTTACATTTGTCACTTCCATGCCGGAGCGGATATCTGTCACTACAAATTTGCTTGGGCTGAAAAACTCATCTCCATTATCCAAATCTACTCCTGCCATATTTGATAAAACCTGAGCTATATTATGTATGGGGTTTATAGCCTTCTGGGGGTATGCTGCATGACCTTGCTTACCCTTTAATGTGATATATCCGTTGATAGAACCGCGACGTCCTACTTTTATAGCATCACCAAAGTTAAGTTCACATGTAGGTTCGGCTACAACAACTGCATCTGGAAGCATCTCATTGTTCTCTAAAAATTCTAAAACTTTTACAGTTCCATAAGTAGCTTCACCCTCTTCATCTGAAGTAAGTAAAATTGATAATGTTCCATTAAAAGAGTCGGCTTCTTTAACGGCTTGAGTAAATGCAGCAACACCGCTCTTCATATCCTGAGTTCCACGCCCATAGATAGAGCCGTCTTTCTCTACTGCTTCATAAGGGTTAGTATTCCAACCCTCCCCTGCAGGTACAACATCTACATGTCCTGCGAAACACAAGTGATCTCCATCTCCGAATTTTTTATAAATGAAAAGGTTCTTAACATCTTCTACATCTACACGAACAGCTTTAAAGTCTGGCAGATAATTTTCTATATAATCCAATAATTCACCATCGTTCGGTGTTTCGCTCTTTTGAGCTATCATATGTTTAAAAAGTTCTATAATTGTCATTTAGCACCCGGATTATCATAAAATATATACGGTGTTGCGTAGTCACTAATCTCAAAATATAGCTTCTTCTCTCCATCGTCAACTTTATAGTTTTGATTTAGATCTAAATAACCATATCCATAGCGGTATGTTCTTGGTGAATTACCCTGTGTAGCCTCTGCTGTTGAGAGTTTGTCTATTTTGATAAATCTTTTTACAAGCTTCTCACCCATATAAATATCAAGTACACCATCCGTACCTGTCCAGTTTTGTATAATTCTTCCCATCTTATTCTGTGTCTCTTGCGTACACCCAGAAATCATTATAACAACGGCAATACTAATTATTAAAACAAATTTGTTCATATATTCTCCAATTATTTAACAACTGAATTATACAACTTTTTCATTATAAATCTCTTGTTGTAAATATAATCTGTTTTTATCAGTTAAATATATGGTGTTTTATGTTACCCTTTTAAAATATAAATAATTTGGAAATAAAAATGATAAGTAGACTAAAAAATAATCGTCAAAGTTATTTCGAGACAATAACGAGTAGTTTAGAAGAGTACTCATATAGAAATAAAAGGTACCATGTGGACTTTGCCATTGCTCTTGGTCTTTGTAAAGAGAATGTTAATTTTGGTGAATTTATAAAAAGCCAAAGAAAAACTGATGAACTTATATTACTAGAGGACAATTTATGCTGTGCTATTTTTGATTCTGCTCCGACTAAATCTGCAATAAAAGCCACTTCAAATATGCTAACAAAATTTAAAAATAAAAACTCTGATAAACAGTTATATACCGGCGTAGTTAGTTCAAAAGATTATGAGAGTGATAAAACAATGCTAAATTCTCTATTTGATATATTGGAATATTCTATAAATAACAATATGCCTGATGTAATCATGAATAAACAACAGATAGAAATTCCTACCATATAAAGATCAATAAAATCTCATGACTAAAATACAAAAAAAGCAGATTAAAGATAAGATTATCGAAGATATTTCATCTATTGAAAATGAGATATCCCAACTACAAGAAAAAACAAAACCCATCACACCTGATTGTTCACTAGGACGCTTAACCAGGTTGGAAATGATTGGAGAGCAACAAGTAAATGAACATGCTCTGCATGAAGCCGAAATCAAACTCAATAAGTTAAAATATGCTATACAAAAAGTTGATAAAGACGGCTATGGTATATGTGCTGAATGTGAAGAGGAGATTATATTTGGACGACTTATGATCTTACCGGAATCTTCACACTGTATAGCTTGTTTGTCCGAACTGGGTAACTAAATTCAGGCTGTTAATCCCAGTCCTCTAAAACAAAGCCATCAGATTCATCTTTTTCTTTTACTTCATTTATCTCAGGCTCTTCTGCTATAACTGCCTGAGTCTTACTAATTTGCTCTTCAAACTTTAGCTCTAAACCATTTGACGTCATAACAAAACCATCTACTTTTATTTTGCCATCATGTATCTCTTTATGATGATCTTTACATAGCGGAACAAGATTATGCTTGGAGTCTTTATGAAAGTGTCCTATAAACCCTGCAGTATCTGCTAAAGACTTATGATTAATATGGTGAACATCTTCAGCCATTGCTCCACAAATCACACACTTAGTCACATAGAGGTCTTTGTTGTACTTACTTGTCTTTTTCTTCACAAGAAGTTCTAACTCATCAAAATCTTTTGCTAATCTTTTTCTGATTTTATTTGCTGTATCTAAAAACTCACTATCCATATGAAGCGATTTGGCAAATTCCAAACCATATATGCTGCTTCCGCTTCCCGCTTGCAGAATTCTGTTAAAGAGCAGTGTATCTTTTTCCTCATCATACTCAACACTAAGATGCAGATCAACTACATTGCCCAGGCTTGTAATCTCTTTCATTGTTGAGAGCTGGTGAAGGTGTGTTGCAAACAAAAACAGTGAACGAAGCTTTGCCAGTTTTATAATCGCACTTGAGACTATCGCTACACCTGATAGTGTCTCTGTTCCGTGACTTATCTCATCTCCAAGTATCAAAGAACGGGCTGTTGCGCGATTGAAAATATTTTTTAACTCCAACATCTCAACTGCAAAAGTTGAAAGCCCTTTAGAGAGATTGTCTTTTGAGACTATTCTTGTAAATAGCGAATCCAATAAAGAAAACTTCATAACAGCAGCACTAACAAAAAAGCCTGATTGCGCCATAAGGCTAGCTATTCCTATACTTTTCATCAAAGATGACTTTCCACTGGAGTTGATTCCGTACAGTAAAACACCATTGATGTCATGTCCATCATGAACACCAACTTCAAGCATTACAGTTTCAGGATAAGGCAAATCCATATAAGAACGATTACCCATTACTATATCATTTGGAATATATATTCCGCTTCTCTCTTGTACTTCGATAAGTGGATGACGAAGTTGCATAATCTGCATGAAGTTTTCATCTTCTTGGACATCAACTATCATCGGTCTTGAGTGTTTGTACAGTCGTGCAACTTTTGATGAGCTTACACCTACATCCAAATCAGCTACATAAGAGATAACACGGTCAAAAAGCAGAGAATATCGTCTCTCATAAACTTCTTGAAGCTGGGTATATCTATCTCTAACCAAAGAGACAATTTTACGACGATTTTTCATAATATTGTCTGATAGATTGTCCGTAAAATCTGATGTTATCTTTACACTGTTAGTAAGTTTTTTAACACTGTACTCTTTAAAATCATCGCTCTTTTTAAATTCATCTTCTATCATAGAGAATCTGTTTTTACTCAAAGATATATAATAACCCTCTTTCTCTAAAAGACCGAGTGTAACCAAACGGTTTGAACTCCCGGCATTAGAACTCTCTAGTAACAACTCAATTTTTTCCATTATATCTTTAAAGGCTATTAGCATAGTAGAATTTTCTTTCACTAAAGTGTCAATTGCCTCATCAACACCGTTCATTAAAAAGTTTTCATCTATGGTTGCATTTGTAAAGCGACGAGAAACATCCAAGTCTATACTTTTTGATATATCTCTTAAAAACTCATCTAGTTCACTCTCATGAAAAGGTGTCTTTTGGATTTTATGTTTTTTTACATAAAGCATCAACTCTTTTACACTAAGCATTGACTCATAGATGTGGTTCATCTCAAAAGGATGCAGTCTTCCCAAATCAAGTCTTCTTGATAGTCTCTCAAGGTCATAAACACCACGCATTGTCTCATCCAGGTAGCGTGTGTGTGATGAAACTCTCTCTATTAGATTGTATCTGCGCTCTAGCTCATCTTTTTCCATAATCGGATTTAGAAGTCTCTCTTTTAAAAGACGGCGACCGATAGCGGTTGAGCTTCTATCCATCATCTTCAAAAGTGTGAACTCTTTTTTGTCTTTAGATACTACACCCATCTGCTCCAATGCACTATTTCCAAGGTACATAAAACGGCGATTATCTATGATATTTGGACGATCTAATTTTTGAACTATATGCATGTCATGCTCGATTACAAAGTGAATAAGTATTGCCAATGATTCTGTAATCATCGGACTTCTCTCTAAATCTAAATGTTCTATTGGCGATAAAAGTGAGCGAACTTGATAAACTTCACGAAACAGCTTATTTTGAAAATCTATCTTTGGTCTTTGGTTGTTCACGCTGTAGTGATAGTGCTCTTGAATTTCTAGGTATTGAATGACATGTCGCTGATCATCAATCCCATCTAAAAATGTAATAACAACTTCTGAAGTGCGATAAATATTTAGAAGATTAAACACCTCATCTAAGGCATAAGATGGATCTTCACTTGTTCCATGCCCTTCATAAAGCCAAGTCTTTCCGGTTGTAACATCTATGGCAGAGTACCCAACTGTGTAAATATCTCTGTGTTTATCAACTAATAGCGAAACTATGTAATTATCATCATTATCAATAATATGATCAAAATTTGTCCCAGGAGAGACAATCTGTGCTATATATCTGCTTATTTTAGGAGGATTGCCCTTCTGTTTTACTACTATAACAGTATATTTTTGCTCTGATATTAGACGATTTAAATATCTCTCAAATGAGACAGCAGGAACACCTGCTAAGAGTGGGTTTTTGTCAGAGTTTTCAATGATATTCTTATTTTTTTTGGTTAGTTGAATATTTAGAAGTTCAGCAATCTCTTTTGCTTTACCTATCTGTTCATCATCATTATTTACTTCATAGACCTCAAAAAAAGTCCCTATTTCCATAAATACAACAGTGTCATTTCCATATTTTTCTTCAAAATATCTCTGCAAATCGAAATATGTCTGAGTTAACAACCTGTCTTTATTGTCTAAAATAGAGCTTACATCTGATGAACGCATTTTATACCAATTCCACTGTTTTTATAGTTATGATTATATCATATCTAGCTACATGTCATCTGAATATAGCATATAGTTGTTTTTGATGAGTATATGATTCTTTTAAGATCTTTTCCTGCTTTTAATCTTGGTCACATAGTTATATCTTCTTGTACAACATTTGAGTTTAGATCATACTTTGTAGTTTGAGTACATTATACCACCCCAAAAAGTCAAGACAACATTTCCAAATTCCTTATTCACCTTTAGACCTGTTACCTTATGAAACTTTTACATCAGGTTTGATGTAGTTTTCATCATTACTCTGTAAACTCTCAAAGTAAACAGTCATAGGTTTTTTGTACTATACCAAATGAGTTATATGAATAACTCTCTACTATATTTCCACTTGAATCAGTTACTGCTACAACTGAGTATTGTCTATCTTTTAGGTAGTAGTATGTCTCAATATTGTATGTGTATGCTATGGGGTCATCTATATAACTTGCATATATATATATGAGTTTGTTAGAGTATTATCTACATACTCCTATATTACTTGGTTGTTGTTATAGATGTATTCTGTAGTAGTACCATTTACAATTTTAAGAAGTTAATATTATTTATTTAATGTACTGCTTTATCTTTTGTAGATAAATATGCTTCATAACTAAAAAAGATTATTACCCCTAGTGTTATAATACTTATAATATTTTCCATAATTATAATTCCTCCAATGAATTTATTTTATTTAGTATAGATTTATTTAAAAAATGTACTAAAGCAACTAACCATGCAACACCTATTAATGAAATAATTGACCTAACAGTTGATAGTTCATCAAAATTACTGCTTAACCATCCTAATAAACTAATTAGCGTAACTACAGATATACCTAGCCACACCTTTAAATAATTTATCTTTTCTTTTATTAAATCTATTCTTGCCATGTACTATTATATCATAAGTTATTGTTCTTATTATATTCACAATTTTTAGTTTTTACACCTTTAAAGTTTGGACTTAATTATATATCTTTCTTGTTCTTGGCATGTGAAAATGCGACTTAATTAAAAAAACGGGTGCTTACTTTTCTACTTTTTTTTAAGATTCATAATACTACAAATGCATTAGATGGTGGAGTATTCTCTCCTATGAAAAAACTGCTAAAGGTACAAAATGGATTTACTAAAAGTCTGAAGCTGAAAATGGTTGATGATTATTTAGGAGCCCGATTTTTTCATTAAGTCTCATCTTTAACTACATGTCATCTGAATAAAGCATATAGTTGTTTTTACCTCTCTCTTTTACTTTATACATCATTTCATCAGCATTTTTAAGCAATGATTCTCTATCTTGAGCATCTCTTGGATAAATACTAATTCCTATACTAACAGATATAAAGTCACACTCTGCATTTTTTAGCTCATATTTATGTTGTATATCCTCTATAATATTTTTTGCTATTTGTTTAACATCAGCTGCACCATGGATATTAGGCAAAATGATTATAAACTCATCTCCACCAATACGCACTACGCTATCTACCTCACGAACACATTTTAAAAATCGTTGTGCAACCTCTTTTAGTATTCTATCACCGCATTCATGACCAAAAGTATCGTTAGCCATTTTAAATCCATCTAAATCTAAAAACATTAGGGCCAACTTGCTTCCGTTTCTCTTTGTAACTTTTAACTCATGTTCTAAAATTGACATTCCATTATTTCTATTTGGCAATCCTGTTAGTTCATCATAATTTGCCTGATAAAATATTTTCTCCTCATTTGCTTTTTTTAGAGTAATATCGCGAAAAACTTTTAGATATTTACTTATATTATTATCTTTGTCTTTTATAATAGAGATACTTGAGAGCTCAGAATATATTTCACCGTTTTTTCTTATACTATTAGATTCACCTTCCCATATACCGTTTTTTTTCAACTCATTCTCAATATTTACATAAAAAAGTTGATTATTATCTTCTACATGTAAAATTGAATAATGTCTATCTTTTACCTCATCAAAACTATAACCTGTTATTCTGCTGAAAGCTGGATTTACAGCTTCAACCTCCATTTTAAAGTTAAGGATAATCACCCCTTCATTAATACTGTTAAAAACTTCTGATGAAAGCTTCTGATTTAATTCGGCTTCATTTCTATCTTTAATCAGTTTATTAAAGGCCTTTTGTAAGTCTGAGAGTTCATCTGAGCCTTTTAATTTAAATATATAGTCGTAATCACCTGTTTTGCGCATTTTATTCATCATATTTGTTGTACTGATAAGGTCATTTACTACCCTTTGCATTATCAAAATACCTAAAACTGGTGACATAAATACTATTATAAAAGTTATAATTGAAAAAATAGCGATTTCTTTAGCTATACGCTTTTTTTCATCTCTAGATTTTTTTAAGATATCATCTTGTAGCTCATCGCTTACTTTTTTAATTAAATTTATTCGCTGGGTTGATTTTTTCCACCACTCGTTTACAGATATATCATTTATATTTTCACATAAATAATTTATTGCATTAACAGCTGGCATATCATCTATTTTAACTATATTATCTATCTCAAAAATATTTTTTCTCTCTTTTTTCATGTTTATAATGATTGGAAGCATCTTTGCATATTTTTGTATTGTCTCTTTTATAATTAAAATTTTATCTCTATCTGCCTCACTAAATTGCTCTAAAAGATAATACTTATCTATAATATTAAGAGCCTCTCTATAATTTTTTTCAAATGATTCTATTAAATTTTCATCACCACGAATAAGATAATTTTTAAAATTATGTACCATCCCCTTTAAGCCTAAAAGAGGCAGTAAGTCGTTAATAAAATAATTTCTGTATATTTTATATTGTACAGATCGAATAAGCTTATTAACATCTTTTACTACCGGCTGCTGAAATTGTTTCTTTAATTTTTTTTGATACTCCAACGGTGCAGTATTGTAAAATGTATCCAGCAATTGGTTAAATCTATTGGTATATTCATTTACAAGCATATATTTTTTTGCATCCAGCTTCTTAGCTTCAAAAACACTGCTTAGCATTCCTCTCTCTTTTGCAGCACTCTCCTGAAGTAACAATAAAATTTGATGTGCGTTATGTTCTTTGTGCAATATCCTATCTTGTCCACTATAAAAAAGAGTCTTTTCAAGATTTAAATACTCACTTATGATATCTGAGTAAGATTCAAAGATATCAAGACCTTCATTATTATCTATCTTCATGCGAATATAATTAAGTTGATTAAAACCTTTATCTATAATACTTTTTTCTCTTGATACGTTACTAAAAGAGTAATCAATACTTTGAAAAAACAGGTCAAACTTCTTATTTGTATTCTCTCTTTTGTTTTTCATTTTTTCTATATATACAGGATTATAGTTTTCTAAATAACTACTGCCTCTTTCAAGCTGTATTGCATATATTAAATTTGATAATTTCGTAGAGATTTTGATAGCATTGCTTGATTCATCTAATATTTTATACTGCTCATATTTTCCAAAAAAAGTATATACTCCAAGAGTAGCCATGGAGAAGAGAAGGGGCAATAACATCAATAATAATCTAATTTTTATTTTACTCATGAAATCTCATTTCAAAAACATATTTTACAATACGCTCACTACATAAGTTGATTCTAACGCAACAGAACTTTACCAAACCTATTATTTTTGTGATACAATTAAATTGTAAGGAGAAGAAAATTCTCTCTTTTATGACACCACATACTAATGCCAAAGAGTTTTTCTTGCAAAAACTAAGTGAAGGCATAGGTACGATTGCTGCGGCTTTTTATCCAAAAACTGCCATTATAAGAACAAGTGATTTTAGGAGTAACGAGTATAGAAATATGCCGGGTGGACTTAAATATGAAGCTGTTGAAGAGAACCAGATGATAGGTTTTCGCGGTGCAAGTCGCTACTACGATGAAAGCTACAAAGAAGCATTTGAGTGGGAATGTGAAGCCCTAAAGAGAGTTCGTGATGACATGGGAATGACAAATATTAAAATAATACTCCCGTTTGTGCGTACCCCTGATGAAGGTAAAAAAGTTATAGAGATTACTCAGTTTTTAGTAGAAAATGGAATTGATTCCATATCTCTGAATCCAGACTCTTTATATAAGATGTATAAATGTGGTAAGTTTTATAGAGAATGCTTTATAAAATTTTACTGACAAATCGATGTTAATTATATCATTACAGTAGTAACATTTTTTTTTAAAATGACAAACATGTGTAAAATTATTTACATATCAATACTATATTTTACTTTTTTGCTAAATTTAAACACTCTCTAGTAATTTTATACTAGAATTACCATATGGAAAGCAAATCACTAAAGTTTAAAGTATTATTTATTTTTATTATACCGATAATCACTATTTTATATTTTTCTATTATTTCAATTTCAAACGAGTACAAAAAACTGGAAGAATCATACAGAGTTGATGATTTTTCTCATATAACTAGAGCGTTAAGCGATTTAATATATAATATTCAAATAGAAAGAGGGTTAGGAGCTGGCTACATAGTTGCTACTGATAAAACAAAATATAAAGAACAGCTAATAAAACAGCATAAAAAAAGTGATGACTCTTATAAAATATTGCAAGATAAATTAACATCTCATAATTTCAAAAAATTTTCACATAACACTCAAGTTGTTGTTCAAGATATTATAAATGATTTAAGTAAAATAAATAAAATAAGAGAAGCTGTAAAAAACTCAGATATCAGCTTTAATAATGAAATAAAATATTATACAGATATAAATTCAAAAATAATATTAGCAATTGAACTCTTTAACTCGATCAATAATAAATTCAATATTGACATAACAGCTATTATAAAACTAGAGATATTTAAAGAGCAGGCAGGCTTAGAGCGTGCTCACATGTATAACCAACTTATAGGCAATATCAAACCAGACTCTGTGTACGATATAAAACAATTTCAAATGAAACAGCAAGATACAATTTACGAGTTTTTAAAAAGTGCTTCTGATGAATCAGTAAATGTTTACAATCTTAATTTCTCGCAAAAAATTGAGAATGAATTACAATTTTACAGATATAACCTGATTTATGGTAATTTAGATGCAAAAGATGCTTTAAATTCTTTTCATGCCAGTACACAGTATATAGACATGTTTCATAAAATATCTAAAAAAATATTATTAAGTTATATTTCAAAAACAGAGACGATAGGTGTGAACACCCTAAAATCACTATATCTAAAAACTTTTTTGTGGTCGGTATCGCTTATATCACTTCTTATTTTATTCTTTATATTGAGAAGAGCTCTTATAAAAAATGAAACAGCTTTCAAAAAACTTAGAGTAGCTTCTTATGCATTTGATTCTCAAGAGGCAATGGTTATTACAGATACAGATGCCAATATATTAAAAATAAACAACTCTTTTTCAGAGATAACAGGTTATAGCTCAAAAGATGTAATAGGAAAAAATATAAAAATGTTAAAGTCTGGAGAACATAACTTGTCATTTTTTGAGAATATGTGGAATAATGTTCTTGAATCTGGACATTGGCAAGGTGAAATATATAACAAACGAAAAAATGGTGAGATATTTCCAGAGAGACTTTCTATTACGGCGATTAAGGGTGAAGATGACAAAACAACTCACTATATTGCTCAATTTATAGATTTAACTGATATTAAAAAAGCTCAAAAAGTAGCAGAAGAACAAGCAAATCATGATTTTTTAACGAATCTTTTAAATAAAAAATCCTTCACACAAAGAATGGAAGAAGAGTTTGGGAAAGCTACAAGGCATGACTTTAAACATGCACTTCTTTTTATAGACCTGGATAACTTCAAAGCTGTAAATGATAACTATGGACACAATATTGGTGACTTACTTATTATTGAAGTAGCAAAGCGCTTAAACAAGTCTATAAGAGATGGAGATATTTTAGCAAGACTTAGTGGTGATGAATTTGCTATTGTTCTTTTAAATATTAATAAAGATATAGATATGGCTGCAAAAGAAGTTGGAGATATATGTAATAAAATTTTAAAAATTATATCGGATGAATTTATACTTGAGAATAATATCATAAATATAAGTTCAAGTATAGGCATTAAGATATTTCCCAACAATGAAAAAACTGTAAAAAATATAATCGCATATGCAGATACAGCAATGTATAGAGCCAAAAACCAAGGAAAGAACCAATTTGTTTTCTTTGGTAAAGAAATTGAAGCTAACCTATTAGAGTTTTCATCCATTGACCAAGAGATAAAAGATGCTCTTGAGAACTCTCAATTTGAGATGTATTATCAACCAAAAGTTCATACAATTACTGAAAAAATAGATGGAGCAGAGCTACTTATAAGATGGAATCATCCTACAAAAGGTATTCTTTTTCCAGACTATTTTATGGAAGTTGCAGCTAAGACAAAATCTATATATAAATTTACAACTTTAGCACTAACTACTGCCTGTAAATTTATCAGTTCAAATAAAACTTTTACAGGAAGCTTGTCAGTCAATGTATCTGCTAAAGAACTACTATATACAAACTTCGAAGAAAAAGTTATAGATATTATATCTGCTGCTAAAATAAATCCATCACAAATTGAAATAGAGATAACAGAAGATGATTTAATAAAAGACTTTGACACAGCGATAAAAAAAATAGAGATACTACAAGAATTTGGAGTTCAGATTACCATTGATGATTTTGGAACAGGATATTCATCTCTTAAATATCTTCAAAAATTACCTATAGATACCATCAAACTGGATAAAAGTCTGGTAAATGATTTATCCCAGTTCCAAAATAAAGAGCTTTTAAATATGATGATCAATATGGGAAAAACATTTAATATAAAAATTGTTACGGGAGGGATAGAGGATAAATCCCAGTTGGAGTTTATTATAGAGTGTGGTTCACAAGTATATCAGGGCTACTACTTCTCCAAAGCAGTTGATGAAAGTAGTTTTATAAAACTATTAACTCTGGGCTAGGTTCTCCAAAATAGTAACCTTGAGAGTAATCAATACCCAGTTCTTCAATCTTTTCTTGAACTTCTTTACAATGAACAAATTCAGCTATCACTTTAATATCACTTCGTTTACAAATAAGAACTATAGCTTCAACAATAATAAGGCTCTTTTCATCGGTTAAAATATTTTTTATAAATGAACCATCTATTTTCAGATAATCTGGTGAAAATTCTAAGAGTCTAGAGAAATTTGAGCTTTGACTCCCAAAATCATCTATTGCTATCTTAAATCCATTGTATCTTAGTGACTCTAACTGATTGATTATTTCAGGTTCATCTAAAGTGTCAATATCTTCCAATATCTCCAATACAACTCTTGATGGATCAATTTTGTATTTATTTACATACTTAAGAAGATACTCTTCTAGATATTCTAAGTGCAAATCAGCACTTGTAATATTTATAGAAAACTCATATTCTGTATCACTAAATTTACTAAAACTTTGCTCAATTATAGTTTTTGTAACCAAAGATAGCGTTCCGGTTAGTTTTGAAGCTTCTAAAAATCTTATTGGAGGAATCAGTATTCCATCATCTGAAATCCTTACTAAACACTCATACTTTTCAATTTTTTTTGTTTTGTTATTTATAATTGGCTGGAAATATGCAAGAATATTTTCTTCTACAAATGCCTCTTTAATTTTATAAATCCAGTATATATTTGCATTTTGTTTTTTTATATATGTTGATTTTGGATCATATATCTTATAAGCAGCTCTCTTATGCTCTCTCAACTCTTTGATTGCTACACGTGCATGATTTAAAACTATAGTACTGCTACCCATAGCAATACCAATACTTAGAGAAACTTTTATTTCTATATCTTCATCAATTTTAATCTCCATCTGATTAAAAAAAGATATTATAGAACTTGCTACACAGTCTAACTCTTTTAAGTTCATAGCCTCATCGCTAACCAATACAAACTCGTCAGAATTAATTCTAAATAATTTAGTTGATGCTGGTTTGGATAGATTGATAAACTTTGCTATTTCTATCAATACTTTATCACCAATTTCAAAACCGTAAGCATTATTAATATTACTAAAATTATCTACATTTAGTAAAAAAAGATTCCCACTTTTAATTTTTTTTAGATACTCCATAAGGGCAAATCTATTAGAAATATTTGTTAAGTAATCTATCTGATTGGATTCCATAGTATTCATAATTAATCAATTTTCACAACTATATAGCTCTGAGGTTTTATGGATCTATATTTTGGCATACTCATACCAACAGTAGCATTTATGTATGTCGGATCTGCTAAAACAAAAAATTTTGATCCTACTTTTATTTTATCACCCTCCATTGGAACATACAGAGCTGTTGTCATATGATCTTTGTATTTTACACCAAGGACACCTACCCCAAACAGCTCTTTGACCAAGTATGAGAAAAGTACTGCTCTATCTTCACAATCTGATTTATCAAAATATAGGGTCTCTTGCGCGAACATTACTTTTTCTCTGCCAAACTGTTGATTGTCACGCTCATATTTAAAGGCTTTCTGTACAAAATTAAGTACAAAATTAATAGCATCACTTGCTTTTTTTCCATCAATATATTTTTTAAGTGATAAAACTATTGTCTTATAAGTTCTATCATCAATTGGAGCATTAAAAAATGTCTCATAATCAGCCTGAGGATAAGTTGCCATAAAATCTATAAGATTCTTATTATATTGGAATGGAACGCTATAGACGTCTCCAAACTGTTCAAACTCAAGAGTTTTATTTATCATCTTTGTTTTCAAATCAGGAAGTGTCTCTAGTGACAGATCAAGCGGTTTGGTTGATCCCGGATAATCCTGTTGATAGGAAAAAAGTCTTCCTGTATTTTCTTTTGCATAATTATCAATAACATAATATTTCTTTTTACCAAAATTATAATTTGGTGTTGAGTATATTATTTTTTTGGAGTAGTGCATCAAAATAACATGTGTTTCTGCTAATCCTATTTTCACTGCATAACCCATTTTATTAAAGATAAACCAACTAAGAAGTCTTGAGTTGTCTGGATCTGAATATACCATATTGGAAATTTTCACAACCAATAGATAAGTTCCCCAATCATTTAACTTCATAATTTTTGAGATTTTTTGTATTTTTAATATAAAATCTTCATATACACTAGAAGCTGCACTACTAAAAAAATTCGCTATCCCTTTTTGATTTTGAGGATAAAAATTAGCTTTTTTTATACCACTTGGGATATCAAACTCTAAATTTGTACCATAAAAATCAAAATTTATATCTTTTTGTTTTATTGCAACTACAGTTCTTTTAATAACAGTTGGCTCAGGTTCTATTTGTATGGGTTTCTTTATTTTAATAGTGATTTTTGGGCCAACTGGCTTTGTTGGTTTTGTTTTAGCCGAGATGATTTTTTTGGGTTTTGGTTTTTCATACAATGGATTTGACTCTTGTACACTATATACTTTCCAATGCTGCTTTAAGTAATTATTAAAAGCATTATCCCTCTCATCTTTATACGTTTGGAAAGATTTAGATTGAGAACTTTTAAAGTCCTCAAAACTTTGAGCACTAAGAGTTATAAAACCAAGTGCTAATAGTAAACTAAAATGGCCAAACAGACTGAATAATTTTACTTCCCCAACCTTGTTGTGTTGCACGATCGACATCTCCCTCTGTTTTATAAAGAATTTTTGCTTCACTCATTTGAGCAGAACTTATTCTATTATTTTGATCTATATCATATGGACGAATAACCCCACCTATCTGTATTACCTGTTTTTGATTATCTATTAAAATTTCTCTTTTGCCTGATATAAAATAATTTCCATTTTGCAACACTTTTACTATTCTTGCCGACACTGTTGTAGTAAATGAGGCATCTTTTGTAGCACTACCCTGACCTTTATAATCATTGCCACTCTCCAATCCTAAACTAACACCTGCTAAGTTGTTCATTTTTTTTAGAGCTGAGTTGACTGCTGAATTAGTCCCTGTTGAGCCAAATGCACCACCCAAAAATTTAGTTTTATCACTTTCATTAAGGCTTTTACTTCCACTGCTTGAGCTTTGAGCACTTTCAGAGATAACAACTGTAACAATATCATTCACATGCATAGCTTTATGGTCTGAGAAAAGAGGATTATCGCCCTGCCCGAATATACTGCCGGTCGATATGAAATCATTTTTATCCTCATGCGACGGCATCTGCTCAACATAAGCCGGAGGTTCAAAATTAATTTCTGGATCAGTTAAGTTTGCTGTACATCCTGATAAAAATAGTATAACATAAATAGGCATGATAAATATTATTATTTGTTTTGTCATTATTATCTCTTAAGATTAAGGTATTTATTTAGTTATAATGCTAGCAAGAATAGTTCCAAAGAAAAGGCAGATATATTATGAACTTGAGAGAGACAATAAACCAAGATGTAAAAAACGCGATGAAGTCAAAAAATACAAAAACAAGAGATGCTCTAAGACTTCTTACTAGTGCATTTAAGCAGATAGAAGTTGATGAAAGAAAAGAACTAAATGATGATGATGTTATTAAAATTATTCAGACTCAAGTAAAAAGAAGAAATGACTCTGCAACTCAGTACAAAGATGCCGGTCGTGACGACCTCATGCAAATTGAACTTGATGAGATTGCTGTATACACTCCATACTTGCCGGCGCAGCTAAGTGATGATGAACTATCAACTACCCTGAAAGAGATAGTCTTAAAAGTTGGCGCTACAAGCCCTAAGGATATGGGAAAAGTTATGGGTATGGCTTCTAAAGAGTTAGCAGGCAAAGCTGATGGAAAAAGAATAAGTGAGTGTGTTAAAAATCTATTAAGTTAGTCTGCTAAAGGAAGTAATTCCTTTAGCTTCGCTCGGACCGCTGTGGTCACTGAAGCTAGAACTTTCATAAAGTTCAGAGTTTATACTTTCAGAATAACTTCTAACCGAACTTAAGCTTTCGTAAGGCTTCTTCCTCGTTATCTTGTCTCATTAAAGATTCACCAACTAAAAATGCATCTACTCCGGCCTTAGAGAGATCTTCTAACTGTCCGTGCTCATATATACCACTCTCAGCCACAATAATCTTACCATTTGGAATCAGTGGTATAAGTTCATATGACAGATTCATATTCATCTCAAAAGTTTGCAGATTTCTATGATTAATCCCAATAATATCACTTCCAGCATAAATGGCTTTAACCAAGTCAGGTTTATCATGAACCTCAACTAAAGCCTCCATACCAAGATGTCTTGTATATGCCAGAAGTTCTTTTAACTCTTTTTTGCTAAGAGCCGCGGCAATTAATAAAATAAAATCTGCTCCATAAACCATTGCTTCTAAAATCTGATATTTTGAAACTATAAAATCTTTCCTTAGAAGAGGAATACCTACATATCTTCTAATCTGACCTAAGTAATCAAGATTACCCTGAAAAAAGTGAGGTTCGGTTAAGATAGAGATAGCACTTGCCCCTCCTCTCTCGTAATTCTGAGCGATTGCTACGGGATCAAAGTTTTCACGAATAACACCTTTTGAGGGAGAGGCTTTTTTAACCTCTGAGATTATTCTATACGGGTCCTCTTCTGTAGCCTTTAAATATGGGAACACATCTCTTGGAGCTCTAGCATTAAAAGCTAGTGAACGACCAAGCCAGTCAAGAGAAAACTCCTTTTCTCTTTTTACCAAATCCTCTTTTGTCTTTTCTATAATATCGTCTAAAATCATTTTACGTTTTACCTTTTTTTGCTCTTGTTACATCTATTTATAGCTTTTATATGTTTTACAACTTCTGAGTTACTGCTACCATCCATATTGGCTACTTGATTTATAATTTCTTTAGCCTTTTGGCACTCTTGCAGCTTATAGTAACCCCACGCCAAAGAGTCAAGATAGTAAGTGGAATTTGGCTCAAGGGTTATGGCCTCTTGTATATACTCCATTCCTCTTTTAACATCTATTTCATGATCAATAAGAAGATATCCAAGATAGTTTAAGTAGATTCCATCTTTTCTTCTATTTATTACCTTTTCTAGTTTTTTTATTACACTTTTTTGCATAGCTTTATCGTTTTTATCATCACTGCTTTCATACTCAAAAATTGCACTTTGTCCAAGATATGTGATATCTCCACCACCGTTATATATCTCTTTTGCAAGAGGTGAAGCTTTTTTATAATCTTTAGACTGTACATAAAGCTGAAGAAGAAGCTCGTCATCAATCTTGCTCTCTCGCAAAAAATCAATCATTTTAAGATAATCTTTCTTGTATCCGTATATTTGAACTATCTTTTTAGCAATATTTTTATTTGGGTCTATCTTATATAGTCTTAGGTAAGTTGATAGTAGCCCATCTATATTATTATCATTACTATAAAATCCTATAAGTCTTGAACATATCATTTTAGAGCATCCATAAATTCTGGAATGAGTTTCCAATTGTGCTATCGCATCTTTTTTTCTCTGAAGATTTACATATAAAACTATAGACATCCTATCTAGAATTTTTTCATTATAATCTTTAATATAAGCACTCTCTAAATATTTAACAGCAGTGTCAAAGTGTTTAAGTTTGACATATATCTCGCTTACTAAAAGATAATCATCTATCTCTTTTGATTTTTGAACCAGTTTCAGTGCCAACTCTTTTGCTTGAATTAAGTTATTCTGCTTTATTAAGGCAATTATTTTTATTCTTATAAGTGCAAAATCATTTACTATTTTTTTGGATAATTCATCAACCTTTTTTATAACTTTTTCATTTTTATCAGCTGCCAGATCATCTCTTAAAGAGCGATATAAGTACTCTTTTTTTTCTGTCTTCGTATATAAAGTACTAAATATATTTGATGATGTATCATAATCTTTTAGCTGCTCCGAACGAAGTCCAATAAGAATATATATATCCTCCTTATCAAAAGCTTTTTCATAACCTTTTACTCCTACCGAGTGCTTAGCACCACAGCCAACATAAAAAACAATTACTACTAAAGAGACAAATAGTTTTATTAGATTAAATATCTTTAACTCCTGGACACTCTAATTTTAACTCATTAACTTTTATTTTGTAATAGTCCCAAAAAGGAAACGTTTTACACTGTAAAGGTCGCGCTTCATAAATTGTACAACCATTTGATTCTCTATCATAAAAGACACACTCATAACTCTCACCAAATTTTTTCTCTTTAAGAGAGTATTTGTAACCTTTTTTAAAAAGATATTGTTGCATAAAATCTTTAATATCTAAACCTATAAACTTAGTAATATTTTCAATTTCTGCTTTTGTTACATATATATAACCACTCTCACCACTGCAGCATCTGCCCTGACATATAGAACATGCGCTATAATCAAACAAATAACTAAAACCATCTTTTTTAACTACAGTTGACATTTTATACTTTGCGTCTTTGCTTTTTGATAAATATCTTTAGCTTTTTGTGAAAACTCTTCACCGTCAAAACTAATAAATGGCGGCCAAACCCTCATAAGAGACTTTGATCCATTTCTCGCATGCACCATAACCAGTGATGCGACTCTATCTTTTTTAGGATGTATAAATTGCACATCCACAACTCTCATATTTACTCTATCTAGCTCTGAGCAAATCAATCCAAATTGAGAAGCATCATAACAAAATATAAAGTGAGACTTTGGTTTTAAAATTCTTGAAACCTTTTTAAAAAATGTTTTTAATGGCAAGTTGATATTATACCTTGCATTAAACAACATCTCATTTTCACTTTTAGTCACGCCATCGTGATAAAAAGGAGGATTGGAGATAATATAATCATACTTCTCATCTTCATCAAATTCTGAAAAATCTTTTTTATGAAGTTTATAATTAATTTTATTTACTCTTGCATTTATGGTTGCATACTCTACAAAAACATCTTGCTTCTCAACAGCTTCCAGTTTTACATGTGGATTATCTCTGGCAACTAAAAGACCTACTATTCCACACCCTGCTCCAATATCTAAAATTTTTCCACGAGGTTTAAACGAGCTTATAAAATCGTATAAAAAAACAGAATCACTGTTATAACAGTAACCAGATTCTGGCTGATAAAGAAGCATCAAACACCTTTTAGATATAATTTTGATATTATATCTTAAAGGCATTAAATGATTATAATTCCGGCACGATTGGCTTCAACAAGATTTCCACAAAAAGTTTTAGCAGATATTGGTGGTTTACCTATGGTTATAAGAACTGCAAAAAGAGTTGCACATCTTGATAGAGTTGTTGTAGCCGCAGATGATGAATTAATAATTGCTACATGCAAAGAGTATGGCATAGAAGCAATGCTGACATCTACAACTCACAAAAGCGGGACAGACCGCATAAATGAGTGTGCTAGCCTTCTACATGTAGACGACAACGAACTTATTATCAATATTCAAGCTGATGAACCATTTATTGAACCAGAAGTTGTTGAATCACTCATAAAAAAATTAAAAGAGCTGCAAAATAAAAATGAATCATTCATAATGGGTAGTTGTTTTAATGCAATAAATGCAGAATCAGCAGAGGATCCAAACCTTGTAAAAGTTGTATTGGACAACGAAGACAATGCCATATATTTTTCACGCTCGAGTATACCTTATAACCAAGGTAGCGGTGCTAAATATTTTGGACATATTGGTATTTATGGATTTAGTAAAAAAAGTTTAAAAGAGTTTTGTAATCTTAATGATGCGCCAATAGAGGATATAGAAAAGTTAGAACAGCTTCGTGCTATTTATCACCAAAAAAAGATAACTATGGTAAAAGTTGCCAGTACAGGTTTTGGAATAGATACAAAAGAGGACTTGGCGAGAGCTATAGAAATCTTTCTTTAGAAAATTTCCTGCTTGTTTAGAGCTGCATAAAATAGGTATAATTTCCTTATGAATAATCAAATCACTTTAAAAACTATCTTCCAACTTATTTTAGATAAAAAACCGTCTCTCATATACGGGCAAATCGTAACTATAATAGCGATAATTGTAAGTGTACCTATTCCTCTTATGTTGCCTGTTATGGTAGATGAAGTTTTACTAAACAAACCTGGACTTTTTGTAAGCACGATTGATTCTATTTTTGGTGAAACCACTGCACTTTACTATATACTTATAGTGACATTATCTGTCATTCTTCTTCGTTTTATATACTACTTTTTTACGGTTTTAGTTACTAAAATATTCACTAAAATATCAAAGTATGTAACATATATGATTAGAAAAAGACTTATAGAACATCTGCAGATTACAGCTATGAATGAGTATGAGACTTTAGGCAGCGGTGCTATAACATCCAACCTTGTTACAGATGTAAATACACTCGATACATTCATTATTACTGGTGTCAGCAAGCTAGTATCATCTATATTAACACTTATCGCCGTTGCTATTGTTATGATAGCAATCGATCCTATTTTGGGAGTACTAATACTGGTTATACAACCTGTAATAATGTTACTTAGTAAAAAAATGTCATCAATTGTTGGTAAACTAAAAAAAGCAGAGAACACAGCTATATCTGATTTTCAAGAAGATATAGGAGAGACTTTAGAACTTTTTGGACAGATAAAAGCTAGTAATCAAGAGTCATATTTTTTCTCTCGTGCAGTGAATTTAGCTAAAGATATTCAGACAACTTCAAATGAGTTTGGGTATAAGAATGTAGCTTATGAAAGACTATCATACACTATCTTTTTAGTAATGTTTGAAGTTCTTCGTGCCTCTGGGCTTGTATTGGTTGCATACAGTGACCTCAGCATAGGTATGATGTTTGCGATGTTTGGATACATCTGGTTTATTATGACACCTGTTCAAGACATGCTCGGTTTTCAGTACTCCTACTCCTCTGCGATGGCAGCGCTACAAAGAATAAACAAAATACTAACGCTAAATACAGAAGCAAGCGGAGATAAAAAGTTAATCTCTAACAGAGTAGATATATCACTAAAAAATGTAAACTTTTCATACAATAAAGAAAAAGAGACACTTAGTGATGTATCGCTAGATATAAATGCTGGTTGTAAAATAGCACTTATAGGAGCTAGCGGAAGTGGAAAAACAACTTTAGCACATGTGATATCAGGTTTTTATGAAAAATGCAGCGGCTCTTTGACTTATAATGATATAGATTCAACAGAGTTAGACAAAAGTTCACTAAGAGATAGAGTCTTTTTAGTACTTCAGATGCCTATACTTTTTAACTCGACTTTACGTTTTAACATAACTATGGGCGATGATAACATCAGTGATGATAATATCTATAAGGCTTTAGATACAGCACAACTAAGTGGTATGATAGATAACATGCCTAATAAACTTGATACAATAGTTGGACACCACGGCATTAGACTATCAGGCGGACAACGTCAACGTCTAAGCATTGCAAGGATGATCATAGCAGATACAAGTGTAGTGATATTTGACGAATCTACATCTGCCCTTGATGCACACACAGAAGCAAAACTTCAAGTTAGGCTTATACCGATACTCAAAGATAAAACTGTAATTACAATAGCTCATAGACTTAGTACTGTAAAAAATGCAGATGTAATATATGTTTTAGAAGATGGCAAAATTGTACAAGGCGGAACCCATAATGAGTTGGAAGCTCAAGAGGGTCACTATAACGAATTTATCAAACAGCAGTTGATTTAGCTATTATTTTCTTGGCTTAATATAAATCGTATAATCACCAAACTGCTCTTTTAAATCAAACTCATGCTTTTGACAAAAAGTTGAGTTCATAACACCTATCATATACTCAGCTTCTTTTTGAGCTTCTTCTTTTGTACTAAACTCGGAAGATTCAACCATTCCACTTTTTAAAAAACATCTACATGTGTTTTGAACATTAACTTTATACATAGAAACTCCTAAAAATCAAAAATATCATCTAAATCTTCAACTGCAGTATCATCTTGTTCATTTATTTTCAACATTCTAGAGATTGTTTCACAATTCACAACAATAGTGTCATTCATAAAGTCAATAGCTGGTGCACCATTATAAAAAGACATTCTTATCCATGTTGACATGTCACTGGCAAAAGCTTTGCACATAGGTCCCAGCGCTTCTGAATTTTGAATAAATACATCTGAATAAGTTGCTAAATCTTGAGATAATTGAGTTAGTGCTTTAGATATAGGATATACCTCACTATATGTACCTAATATAGAGCCTAACCTATCTAAATACGAACATATTTCCTGTAACTCTTCAGATGCAATAGCTTCACTACCAACTATCAACATTAATGAACCCAATTTTGATGCATATTCTTCTAAATCTATCAAGTCCTCATCATCAAGATAGTCAAATACCTGCAACTCTTTTGAAACAAAAGCAGAATCATCTGTTTGAATATTAACTTCCGAAGCAATAAGCTCTTCTTTTATTTCAACATTTTTTATTTCTTCAACTTCGGGTTCATCTACAGAGTAAAATTTAGATAGTTCAAATGATATTTTACTATCATCTACTTTATATGGGCACACAAGAAGATTTTTCTTTAAGATTAGTTCAACTATCTTTGGTGGAAGTTTATCTATATTCATAAGAGTAAAATATTGATATTCGTCTGACTCTTCAATATAAATTCCAGTATTTATTGAAAGTTTAAGTTGAGTCTCCGCAATAGAAAAAATTGTACGTACAACATCGCTTAAATTATCATACTTAGTTCTGGCATTTAAAAGAAAAAATTCCCAAAACTCAGATAAAGAATCTTCTGAATCTATTATGAATATTGTTCGTCTACTAAATATTTCGGAACTAAAAAGATTAACTTTACTAAATGTATGTAGACAATTCTTTTTACTTTTTCTAACTTCAACAAGAGTTATATAATTAGAGATTCTACTTGCAAATATATCCGAATTTACAGGCTTAGAAATATAATCTTCTGCACCACTGTTAAGAATCTTTTTTTGTCTATCACTATCATCAACAGCAGAAACAGCGATAATCATTGTATTGGGATTGATTTTTCTAATTATTTTTGTAGCTTCTATTCCATCCATTTCTGGCATTATAATATCCATTAGAATTATATCAAAATCATTATTTTTACATATCTCAACCGCTTTTAAACCATTAGATACCTCTTCAATTTTGAAAATAGTTTTATTATTTTCATGTTCAAAATCTTCCAGTAGTAGCTTTAATATCATTCTATTACTAGAATTATCGTCCGCTATTAATATATTCACCTTATTCACCTTATTCACCTTATTCTAATTTTTTTAAAATTTTAATATCTTATTCGCAAACTAATATTATTAATTTTTCATCTGCAGAGTCATTACTCAAACTAAATCCTTTTTAACAATTCGTCAACACACTGTTTATAATCTTTCATTCCTTTGGAACGCTTCTCATCTAAGATAATTGGTGAGCCTGATTCAAACTGCTTTGCAAGCTTTATATCTACACCTATTGGCGATAGCACTCTCTCTGCTCCAAACGATGTTTTAACTTTGACAAGTGACTCCTTATGCTCATTAATATGTGGATTATACATAACCGGCAATATAGATATATCAGCTATACTTCTTCCTAATTGTGAAGCATTCTGGTAAACTGCTCTCATCATCTGTCCAACTGCGACTACACCTAAATGGTGAGGAACAAAAGGTATAAGCACACTATCGGCTACTTCTAAAGAGTTTTTCAAAAGCGCATCAAATGTTGGAGGAGTGTCAATAACACAATAGTCGAAAAAGTCTGCAATATTTTCTCGTTTAAAACGGTTTTTTAGCACACCTCTTAAATCTGAATACTCATATACATCAAAGAACGCCAGTGCAGGAGAGAGTGTTAAATTATCATGAACAGTAGGTATAAATGTCTCACTAAGTGTGTGTCCGGTAAATATTGAATGAACTCCAAGATCTTCACTTGGCTCACAGCCCACACCTATGCAGGCATGACCCTGCGTGTCAAAATCTAAAAGTAATACAGATCCATGTTTTGCTAAGCCAGACGCAACATTCACTGCTGTTGTAGTCTTTGCTGAACCACCTTTTCTATTACTAATTACAATGGTTTTCACTAGTGTCAAATCCTTTTAAAACTTTAACAAAAAGTTTGTCTTCATCACTAAATTCGTAGATACAACTATAGTTTTTTTTATATGCCATAATTAGCTGCAACACTGCTAAATGGACATCTTCACAATCATTAAAATCAAATTTGATTTCATCACCGGCATTTCCCTGTAAAAAATCTCTTAAAGGCAACACATCATCTTCATAAATGACAGATGCAAATGTCGCACTTTTATTACTATATGTTATTGCCACTACTTCTCCTTGTTTGGTAATTTTATTGTTTTAATAACATTAATTAAAACACCATCTATATCTAGAATACCTGAAAGTTCCAAAAACTCACTTAAATTACTATCTTCATCACCATTCATAATATTAGATTCTTCTACATGTGCTATATCATCTATTGAATCAACTTTAATTGCAAAGTTTTCATTAGTATTTTCATAAAACAGAAATTTCAAAGTAGAATCTTCAATATCTTTATCCTCATCTTCATGAGGGGGAAGTCCTATAAGTTTACGAAAGTTCAAAACTTTTATAACACTGTTTTCATAAGACATCATTCCATCTATTAGCTCATTAGCATTAGGAATACATGTCAACTCCTCTGCCTGTATTATTCTTTGCACATTTTCAATATTTATTGCATACTGGCTATTGGCAATACTAAAAACTATTAAATCCATCATATTTAAACCTTCATGTACATACTGCTATGCTACAGCAATATCTTCTTTTAATTTTTGTGAAATACCTAAAAGCCCAATGGGATCTATTGCCATTATAATCTGTCCATTTCCAAGAAGTGCTGTGCCACTAAAGAGTGGATGACTTTCCATAATACCAACAAGAGGTTTTTGAACCACATCTAGTTGACCTAAAAATTGATTAACCACTACCGCCAGCATATTGTCTTTTATATTAAGCACTACAATAGATAATGGTTCGTTTTCCATAGCTTCTTCATTAAGCATTGATTTAATAAATAACAATGGAATAACTTCACCCCTTATATAAACAAATGGCTCATTGTGTAAATACTCAATTTCACTTCTTTCAAGTTTTACAGTTTCAGAAACACTATCCATCGGGATACCATAGTGTATATCGTTCATCTGAATATGAAGTAAAGAAGTAACAGCTAATGACATAGGAATAGAGAGTAAAATTGTGGTTCCTTGGTTTGCTTTAGTTTTAATTCTAATACTTCCGCCAAAACCTTCGATAGATTTTTTAACAACATCCATACCAACGCCACGACCACTAAATTCTGTAATCTCATCTACTGTTGAGAGACCAGGTAATAGAACTAACTCAGACATCTCATCTTCACTTAATGCATCAATCTGTTCAGAAGTCATAAGGCCTTTTTCAAGAACTTTACTAGCAACTCTATCTACATTTATACCAGCACCGTCATCTATAATCTCTATAATAATCTTATCAGATTGTGAATAAGCTTTTAGATTTACATTTCCATTCGCACTTTTGCCTTTTTGCTCTCTAACATCAGGCATTTCAATACCATGGTCAAGAGAATTCCTCATAATATGAATCATTGGATCTGCTAACATCTCAATCATATTCTTATCAAGTTTAGTCTCACCGCCAACCATCTTTAAGTTTACTTTTTTACCAAGTTTTTTCGAAATGTCGCGAACAAGCTTAGGATATCTGTCGAACACATAAGATATTGGTAGCATTCTCATTCCCATAATCAAATCTTGAAGTTGTTCAGAGAGACGATTTATAAAGATATATTTATCCATAATTTCTCTCTTTATAACCTCATGAGTCATACCTATTACATTATCGGCTAGGTATGGTAAAGAATTTTTAGCGACCAGAAGCTCACCAACAACATTCATAAGAGAGTCAATGGACTCTTGATCTATCTTAACAGTTTTACCGACTACACTTTTTTTACTCTCTTCTTTTGGTTCAACATTAGTAACAGCTCTTGGTTTTTCAGGTTCTGTACTCAATGGAGGCTCTAAGCTAGACTCTTCGAGTCTATTTAGTTCTGGACTTTGATTAGTTTCATCGGAAACATCTAAATCCACTTCTAAGAAAGCTTTAACTTTATCTTTTGTAGAAAAACTATTAGGCATATTGGGAGTAAATTTTCTTATTTTCTCCATCATATATATAACTCTCTGCAAATCATCATCACTCTCTATGCAATCAATAGCCTTATACTGCTGCTCTTTTATATTTTGTATTGTTGCTTTAATGTTTTCATTCATCTCAATAGTATTATCTACTTCTGTGTCTGATAAAGATTCTAAACTAGACTCTTCGAGCTTATTAACTTCTGTACTTTGACTGGATTCACTAGAGATGATTGAATCTACATATACTTCACCCTTATAGAGATTATTAAAAAAGTTACCTAGTTTAGTGACATCAGTTTCATTAACTAGGCCCGAAATATCTAAAAATCTTTGAAGTTGTGCATACTGTATTGTATCTGCTCCGATTAGTTCCATTGAAGTTTCAACTTCACTAACAATAGTAGCCAAATCAAAATCATCTGCAATAGAGTTTAACTCTCTTAAGGAATCTAGCTTATGATGAGCATCACCAACTTCTATTTGAAGCAGAGAAGTCACATCCAAAGGTAAAAGTTGAAGTTCATCAATAAAGTTAAAAAGTGAATCTTCTATCTCTTCATAAGTTGCATAAATAAAAGCTGTTAACTGTACTTTTAATAATAAACCTTCTTCATCTTCTGTTCCACTTAAGACTGACTTTGCATTTTCTGTAGTCATACAAGAGTGAACACCAAAAACTTTATCGCCTAAAAGAGAAAGAGTGTATACAGGGTCATTTCCATAAACCATACACGATTCATCTACATCAAATAAAACAGCATATAAATTCTCATTATTACAATATTCTTCATTAAGCTCAGCATTTTTAAAAACAATCTTTTTACTATTTATACCTCTCAATGTGTTGAGTGGCATATTTATTATAAATTGGCTATCTTGAAGAAGCGTAAATGGAACTTTCCACTCAGCTTCTGCTTTTGTAGTTTTACCCATTTGATTATTTAAATCTTCAATTATTTTTTTTACCGTATTAGCATCAGCTTCGACGATGCCTTCACTCTCTTCTGCAGCTTCAACTAAATTCAGTACTTCGTCAAAGGCATTAAAAAGTGCATCTGTCATACCATCAGTGAACTCTATCTTCCCTGCTCTAAGCATATCCAATAAATCTTCAGCATGATGAGTTATATCTTTCACACTCTCAAAACCGACAATTCCACTACCACCTTTTAAAGTATGTGCAGCTCGAAAAACAGAGTTTAAAAGTTCTGGATCATCTCCACCTATCTCATCTATATTTTGGTCAATAAATGCTAGATTTTCTCTTGCTTCACTTAAAAATTGTTCTAATAATGGATCCATAATATCTCCTCTAACTCTTAATTAAAATATCTACGTACGCTTGAAGTTGATCTGGTTTAATCGGCTTTGTAACAAAAAGATTGGCACCTACTTTATAAGCAGAACTTTTGTCATCTTCTTTCTCCTGTGTTGTTACCATTATTACAGGTACCGTTTTATGATTGTCCTGTTTGCGCAAATCTGCAACAAAAGAGTAACCATCCATAATAGGCATATTTACATCAACAAGGTATAAGTCAATATCTGCATCTAAACTCTTCTCTAATGCTTCCATACCATTTTCTGCTTCCACAATTTCAACACCCATTGACTTAAGTATAGAACCATGATAATTTCTTACTGTTTTTGAATCATCTACAACCATAACTGTTAACATATTTATCTCCTAAAAAAATTCTATCTCTTGTTCATCTGCATGATTATTTGCAAATTTTCCCGAAAATCTGTCTTTTTTATCTTTTGCTTCACCTAAAGTCAAACTTAGTTTCTCTTGTAACTTGTTCATACTGTCTACAGCTATATCTTCATCTGTTTTATATGAATGATTAAATCTATCAATATTTTCTTGCACACTGTCAATAGCTTCTATTATTGCTGTTAACTGTTGAGAAATAACATCTTGATATTGGAGAGCTGATGCCACACTATCATCTATTTCAAGATTATTTTTTTCTATAAAACCACTAATCATCAATAAAGATTCACAAGAGAGAGCTATCGCATCTTTTTGAACTTCTTTAATATGTGTTAATAAATCATAAACTGAATCTAAAATAAGCATTTTACTAACCCCTATGCCGGCAGTCTAAGTACTCTGGTAATCGCTTGTTTTAACTGTGCCGGATTAAATGGTTTTACAATCCATCCAGTAAGTCCCAAAGCTTTACCTTTTTGTTTCAATTCTGCTTTTGTTTCAGTAGTTAACATCAAGCATGGTGTTCTCTGTGTTGAAGGAACTTTTCTTAAACCCTCTAAAAACTCAAATCCATTCATTACAGGCATATTTAGGTCTGTTATAATCAAGTCAGGTGTCATCCCTGCCTGAATTTCAGCTAAAGCTACCTGAGCTTCTGTATACTGTTTTACTTCTATTGGCATACTGGTAGTTACCATTCTGGTGGATGCTAAAGCTGTCTCACTGTCATCTACAAATATTACTAATGGCATAATTTTCTCCTTGTTTTATTTAAGTTTACTTTTGATAAATCAAAGTACCGTCTATTTTTTTTGCCTTAAAGACAGAGACGATACGACTCATATACTCAGCATGTCCCAAAAGGACATAACCACCTGGGTTTAACATGTCATAAAATGTCATTGCAACCTCTTTTCTAGATGCATCATCAAAGTAGATGAGCATATTTCTTGAAAAAATTACATCAAACTTTCCAAGTTTTCTCATCTCCTCTTTGTCAAATATATTTGCTACTTTAAGGTCAACACTCCCATGCAGGTCTTCAATAAGCTCATAACCTAAATTTTTTTTCTTAAACCATTTAGCCAAAATATTCTTTGGAATAGCGTGAACAGAGCGATCTGTATATTTTGCTTTTTTTGCTTTCTCTATTACTGTTGAATCAATATCTATGCCAACTACTTCTATATCCCTTTCCTCAACTACATTAGCCTCTTCTACTATATGAAGTATCATAGAGTAAGGTTCTTCACCCGTAGAACATGGTGAGGACAGTATTCTTATTGGTTTTGAAGCTGGCAAAGTCTTATGAAGTTCTGGCAATATTTTGTTAGCTAAAACTTCAAATTGTTCTTTTTCTCTAAAAAAATAAGTCTCATTTACAGTAACAGCATTCATTAATTCCTGAAACTCTTCACCATTTTTATCCTCAAAACGAAGAATAAAAAAATATTTTCTAAAGTCCTCTACTTCCAATTCATTAGCACGTCTGTCAACATACTTAGATAATTTATCAAAGTGTTTATCGTAATCTAAAAAAATACCACTTTTTCTATAGATAAACTCACTCATCTTTAAAAAATTTTCTTTTGACAAAAGAGTTGACATCCTTGTTATCCTTTAATCATCTTAATAGCGCCATCTACCGCAAATTTAGCATAGACATCATCTTTAAATCTATCTTTCAAAGATTCAAGTAACTCAATATCCTCTTCTTCACCGATTTCACTCAAATAATCTACTGCCGTCATGGCAACATTTATATCCTCTTCATCTTCTAGAAGTTCAATTAGCATATCTCTAGATTCAGAAAAATCAACATCTCCTAAAACATTAATAGCAAAAATCCTTAAATCTCTATCATCTCCTATTAAAAACTTTACAATATAGTATTTAATTGCATCTCCAAAATCTCTTAAGATGGAAATTCCCAAATTCCTAATATATGCATTGTCCGATTTAAGTAAGTTCATTACAGATTCTATAATAATATCTGTTGGCTCCATTGTTGATATTACAGAAGCTATTTTAGTTGAAATAGCTTTATCAATTTCATGATTATTTATAAGTGATACAAGATACTTTACAGTAGGATCTAATTTTGCAATTTCTTCAATAGCATAGTCCTTATGATCTCTATTATTTTCAGATTCAAAATAAACAATAGCATCTTCAAGATTTAAAAACTGAGGTAATTTTTCAGTCTCTTGAGCAACATATTTTTTTACTAAAGCCATCTAATCCTCCTTTTATTTAAATGTAGCAATTTTTTTTAATATTTGCATAAAGTCAAGCTGTTCAGAAACTCCACCTCTATCGTATGCTTCTCTTGGCATTCCATACACAGTTGCACTGTTTTCACTCTCCCCTAGCGTATACGCCCCAGCTTTTTTAAGTTGAACCATGCCTTCTGCCCCATCATCACCGATACCAGTTAGCAAAACACCTATAATGTCAGATGGTTTAAAAACTTCAAAAGCACTAAGCATCATCTCATTTACACTTGGCTGAAAAAAACTATCACCCTTTTTTAGCTCTTCTTTTATAACAATTTTACCAGAAGTTTTTTTAGCAAAATTCATATGAACACCACCGCGAGCTATATAAATATTTCCCGGTAATATCTCCATATTATGAGAGCTTTCATAAACATTAAGCCTGCTTGCATGATCAATTCTGGTTGCAAAAGCTTTTGTAAACTGTTCTGGCATATGCTGAACTACACAAATAGGGTACTTATAGTTAGCAGGAAGTGATGCGCAAATCTGTTTAATCAGTCCTGGTCCTCCTGTAGAAGCACCAATTAAAACAACCTTTTCAATATCTCTACTATCTGTTGTCTGCTCCGGTATTTTTTTGCTTTCTCTACTTGGCTTCTCTCTTTGTACTAACTTTACTCTTCTATTTAAAAGTCTTCTTTTTGGTATACGGCTAAGAGATTTAACCTTTTGTAAAATATCTTCTCTATTTTCATTTTTACCAACGTTCATGGTTCCAGGTTTTGCTATATAATCAATTGCTCCTAAATCAAGGGCATCCATCGTTATGCTAGCATCTCCTGTAGTCAGTGAGCTAATCATCACTATAGCTGTCGGTTGTTCTTTCATAATAATTTTTACTGCTTCTATACCATCCATAACCGGCATATTTATATCCATAGTAATAACATCGTACTGCATAGATAGAGCTTTATCCACAGCTTCTTGACCATTTTTAGCTGTATCTATATCAAAATCAAGCGTTGAGATAATCTCACTCAGTTGTTTTCTAACTAGCGCAGAATCATCTACTATTAATACTTTTTTAGCCAATTAATTATCCTCACTTGTAACTACTTTTTCTATATCCATAGAAAGAATTAGTCTTTTTCCGTTATCTAAATGTAATATATTTGTAAAAAGTTCATCATTTTGCTCTTTAAGTTCATCAGCTTTTATATCTAAAATATCACTGATACTGTCTACGACAAACCCTATTTTACTTCCATCAATATTACATACTATAATTTTTGAATCTTCATTGATTTTTGTCGGTATATTTAACTTTTCAAATAAAGAGACAATTGGAACTATTTGACCTCTGATATTAATTATTCCATCAACTGACACATCACTAAAAGCAACTTCAGTAGAATCAACTATATCAATGATTTCCGCAACACACTCCACATCAAAAGCATATTCTCTATTTGCTAGTCTAAATACTATCACTTCCATAGCACTTTGAACACTTTCTTCAGATACTGAAGTTTCACTTTTAGATTCGATATATGCCTCGTTATTTTTAAATATAGCTTCTAAAACATCTTTATCAAAAAATGAGATTAATGAGTCGTCATCATGGATAACTCCAGAGATTTTATTATCTTCAAAACTCTCTTTCATATACTCTATATCTTTGGCTAAAAAGCTTTTAATATCAATTATTTCATCTACTAACAATCCGATTACATCAGCATTGTGTGAAGCAATTAAAATTCTATTTTTATCATTCATATCTGGTTTAAAACCATAATAACTGCGTAAGTCAATAACTGCGACTAAATCATCTCTCAGTGTAATAAGTCCAAGAAGTTCTTCGGAAGAACCTGCAATATTAGTATAATTTACATCAGAGAGGATTATCTCTCTTAAATACTCTATACTTAGTGCAAATTTCTCGTCTGCCATTGTAAAAATCAAGAATCTATTTGAATCTTCTTCTTGCATTTCCAGTTCTTTCACTTTTCCTGTATAAATCTCTTTTGACTCAATTTGAACTCTGTTTATTTTAGAGAAAAGAATATCGAGTGAAAGTACCTGAACCAAAGAATCTTTATATTTGTATATTGCAATAACGGGGTCATCATTTTTATCTAAATATTCAATATTTTTTTTATCAATATTTACGGTATTGTATACCTCACTAACCAAAAGAACATTTGATGAGTAAGCACCGTTTAAACTAAGCAATCTGCTCTCATTAGCTTCCAAATCTACTTCTGACATATCTAGCAAAAGATTTATATCAACCATAGTTACTATACTCCCACCAACACAACAAAGACCTCTAGTCCCTTTCGGTCTTAATGGGAGTTCCATTAGTGATGGTACTCTGGAAATATGATTTATCTCTTCTGTGGATATCCCATAACTTTCAGAAGCATTTTTAATGATTAATATCTCTTGGATTTGCATTTTTCTTACCCTTGTTGAAGCTCATCTGCCATAACAGCCAACTCCTCAACACCCTCACCGATATGTGAAACTGTTTCTATAATCAACTCACTAGCTTTACGAGACTCCATCGCATTTCTTGCACTGAGCTCTACTGCTTTTTGAATTTCACTAATACCAATCATAACTTGATTCATACCTTCAAGATTTTGATCATTAATGGATTTTAGTCCTGTATACCTGTCTAATAAATCAACTAACATGTCTGTAATTTTAACTATGTCATTAATTAGAACATCAATAAGTGATTGCTCATTTCCTTGGGAGGTTAAAAGATTGTTCCAGTCTGTTCTAACTGTTTCAATCTCTGAGTTCATAGACTCTACAATATCATTAATCTTATCGGTATTAGATTCTGAGTCTTTTGCTAAACTTCTAATATCAGCAGATACTACTGCAAAACCTTTTCCAAAATCACCAGCACGGGCAGCTTCAATTGATCCACTAATAGCAAGCATATTTAACTGTACAATTGAGTTAGAAATATTTCCAACTGTTTTATCAACATTTTTAGTTTCTTTGACTATAACATTCAATTCACTAGCAGCACTATTCCCTTGTGTAATTGAGTCATTAAATGCCCCTCTAATCTCACTTACAGTGTTTTTAACAACATTAAATGAAACTTTTAATAAATCAAAGTTTCTTCTTGCTATATCAATAAGCTTATCTATATCTTTCGCTGCTTCTATACCAGCTTCAATAAGTTCTTTATTGTTAAGTGCACTTTTATTTGTAGTATGTGATGCTGATTCTATCTGATTTAGAGCACCTGTAACACCCTCTAAAGCATTTTGAATCTCTTCCATAGAACCACCAATAGTATCTGCAGAGAGTGCAATATCTTCAGCTGACTTCATGGTATCTGTAGAGAACTTTAACTCTTCTGCTAAGTCTGAGAGTTCTTTAATATCATCTTCAGTTTTACTTAGTGCACTTGATTGAATATCTATGCCATTTAGAGTTTTCTCAACAGACAGTGCTATTTCAGCTGACGCACTTGCAATATCTTGAGAACCATCATTTATTTTAGACACAAAATCACCAAGTTTCTGAGTATAAATGTTTACACTTCTAGCTGCTTCAACAGAGTATATAGCTATTTTTGTAAGTTCTTCCATCTTAAGACTAAGAGCATTACCTTTTACACCATTAGCAGAAATAGTTACAGTAGTATCACCGATACTTTGAATAATATTATCTATACTGCCTTGTATTTTTGTCACAAGTTCTGAAATGAACTCAGCATTTTTCTCACTCTCCCCTGCAAGAGCCCTAGTCTCATCAGCAACAACTGCGAAACCTTTACCATGCTCTTTTGCGCGAGATGCTTCAATTGCTGCATTAAGAGCAAGTAAATTTGTTTGATCAGCAATTTTAGCAATAAAACCTACTGCGTCACCAATATTTTGCGATGATACTTTCAGTTCTTCAGATTTTGTTGAAGACTCTTTAGCAACTTTAACAGCATTATCCATCTGTGCTACGGAATCGCTTATCTTCTCAACTGAAAGCATAATATTATCACCGGTAGAAAGAGTTGAAGAAATAACAGTATCAATAGTTAGATTCATTCTTCCGATATTCGTATTTATGCCTTTTACATTTAGCAATGCCTGCTCACTCGCTCCGCTATTTTCCTCAGCAGCTGTTGCAATCTGCTCCATAGAAGATTTTAACTCTTCAATTGCACTAACACTCTCCTGAGCATTCTCAAGTATAGTCATAGAAACACCGGCAATGCTTTCGCTTATCTGTTGCTGTTTAGCTAATGTTCTTTGACGTCTTTTATCTCCACCACCTGATACAACTGTTGCTGATGAAGATGAAGATGAAGTTGAACTATCTTTTTTCACTAATGCCATTATTAATTCCTTTTTCTCTTAATCTAGTGTTGCATAAAGCTCAATAGCTTTTTTAATATCTTCTCTTGAAGGCTTGACTCTAATAGAAACATATTTAGTATTTCCATTTTTATCCACTGAACGAAGAACTGTTGCATATACCCAGTAGTGTCCGCCACCTTTTCTGGCATTTTTTACATAACCTGTCCAAAAACCTTTGTTCTGCACATCATCCCAAAGAGATTTAAAAGCAGCTCTTGGCATATCTTGATGTCTTACTACATTATGTGGCTGACCAATTAAATCATCTTTTGCCATATTTGCTATTTTTAAAAAAGAATCACTTGCATACTCAACAATTCCTTTTTCATCTGTTTCACTTAAAAGATACAAATCATCATACAGGACTTCACCATCTTCGAGAAATGTTAAGCCTTCAGTACTAATATCATTATTATTTGTTGACACTGTAAACCTCCGCTAAAAATTAAATTATAAAATAGTATACAGCTTAGAAATGTAAATAATATGTAAAAAAAATCTATGTTTGTATAAACAGTCAAATATGTCATAAATGTATCATAAAGTTACTATTTTTTTGAGTTGTAATATTGATTGATTGGTGTGTTTGAGGAAAGTAATTAAACCCTTAAATAAAAGGTTTAATTATGGGTTTAAAGATAAGTTTAATACTTAGATATTATCTCTAATACCTAAGTCTTCTACTAACTTAAGGTAAGCATCTTTATCTTTTCTTTTAAAGTATTTCATAAGACGACGACGTTGTCCTACTAATTTTAAAAGACCAAGTCTTGATGCATGATCCTTCTTAAAAATTTTTAAGTGCTCAGTCAATTCACTGATTCTCTCTGTTAATAGTGCAATTTGAACTTCACTTGAACCAGTGTCATTTTCTTTGCGACCGTATTTTGTTACAATTTCTTGTTTTTTAGCCGAATTTAAAGCCATAATAGCCTCCAAAAGGTATATTGATCTAACTCCTACACACAATAGTGTATAAAGTTGAAGTGCAATAATATCTAATTTCTTCTTTTATTTCAACTTCTTTTGATATAATCAACAAAAAAATAAAACAAAAGTAATAATATGTTAATAACTCGTGCCAGTGAATATGCAATACTATCTCTCATAGTTTTATCTAAAGCAGACTCTCCAATAGATAGTGAGACACTCTCTAAACAGCTTTCTATTCCTAAGAGTTTTTTAGCAAAAATCTTACAAGCCTTAGCAAAACATGGTGTATTAAAGTCATACAAAGGTGTTCATGGTGGTTTTGCTCTTTTACTGGAACCTAAAGATATCAATATGTTGAAAATTATGTCTTCGGTAGAAGGTAAAGCACCGGCTGTTTTTGATTGTGCCGCTTCAATATATGACTGTCCATCAGACAAAGCACACTTATGCTCTATTTGGCCTTTTTTAAATAAACTTCAGGGGAAAATAGACTTTTTTTTAGCAGAATTGACCTTAGCAGATGTATTAGAGTAATGCTTTCATGTCTATTCAAAACAATCAACATGTCATTATTTAAAGGAATCTAGTTCTTGGCAAGAAAACTTACAACTAGACAACAGATTGGCACAACTCTAAACTTTTTACTAGGTCAAAAAGATTTAAGTGTAGTTGTTTTTGTAATGTCTATTTTAGCAATTATTATTGTTCCTCTACCTTCAGAAATACTGGATATACTACTTACAGTATCGATGGCAGTAGCCGTTTTAGTTTTACTTATTTCGCTTTATGTTCCAAAGCCAACTGATTTAACAACTTTTCCAACACTAATCCTTATTCTAACTCTATTTAGACTATCTTTAAATATTGCAACAACAAGAATGATTTTAAGCCATGGTCATGAGGGACCTGATAATGTAAGTAGTATTATCACCAGTTTTGGAAACTTTGTTGTCGGTGGAAACTACGTGATAGGTATTATTGTATTTTCTATTTTAGTTCTTATTAATTTTATGGTTATTACAAAAGGTTCTACAAGGGTTGCAGAGGTTGCTGCTCGTTTTACACTTGATTCAATGCCTGGTAAACAGATGGCGGTTGATGCTGACCTTAACGCTGGACTAATTGATGATGCAGAAGCTAAACAGCGTCGTGCCGAAATTCTTCAAGATGCAAACTTTTATGGGGCTATGGATGGTTCTTCTAAATTTGTAAAAGGTGATGCTGTTGCGGGTATTATCATTACACTTATCAATATAATCGGTGGTTTTTTAATTGGTGTTTTTCAACATGACATGTCTGTTGGTGCTAGTGCTTCTACATTTACACTTTTAACAATTGGTGATGGTTTAGTTGGTCAAATTCCAGCACTTATAATTTCAACTGCTACAGGTATTATGATTACACGCTCTTCTGGAGATGGAGATAATTTTGCCGACGGTGTTATAAATCAGATGATTGGAAATGCGAAAATCTTAATGATTGTCGGTTTCATAATGATTTTATTTGCGCTTGTTCCGGGACTTCCCACAGCTTCTATGGGCTTTGTAGGCATCTTATTTGCGCTTCTTGGTTGGTCTATTTATAAGTACGAAAGAGGTGAGCTTACTATTCTTGATATTAACAATATACTATCTCCACAAGACAGAGAACAACAGGCTCAAAAGGACGCGGAAGCACGACCTAAAAAGTCTAATGAAGAGATTGCCAAAGAAGAAGAATCAGCCCTGGAAGATATTCTAAAAGTGGAGATGCTTGAACTAACACTTGGCTATCAATTAATTCGCTTAGCAGATAGTTCTCAGGGTGGTGACTTACTGGAACGTATCCGTTCAATGAGACGAAAAATTGCAGCAGATTTTGGTTTTTTGATGCCTCAGGTTCGTATTCGGGATAATCTACATCTTAAGCCTCAACAGTACCAAATACTTCTAAAGGGTATTTCAATTGGAGAAGGCGTTATTGTACCAGATAAGTTTTTGGCAATGGATAGTGGTATGGCAACTGGTGAAATAAAGGGAGAACCTACAAAGGAACCTGCTTTTGGGCTTGATGCCATATGGATACTTCCTGAACAAAAAGAAGATGCTATTATAAATGGATATACCGTTGTTGATCCTGCTACTGTAATATCAACTCATATGAGTGAGCTTGTTAAACAAAATGCGGAAGATCTTCTGACTCGGCAAGAGGTTCAAACTCTTATTGAAAAAATTAGAGGTGATTTTCCAGTTATTATTGATGATGTTCTAAAAGTTGCATCTATTGGACTAATTCAAAGAATCTTTAAATCACTTCTACATGAGAAAATACCTCTCAAAGATATGCTGACTATCTTAGAGACTATTGCAGATATAGCTGAATTTACGAAGAATGTGGATGTTATTACAGAACAAGTTCGTGCTAAACTATCTCGTATTATCACTCAAATGTATGCAAGTGAAGATGGGGTTATAAGACTACTTACTTTTGATACTTCATCTGAACAATTAATGCTGGAAAAATCTCAAGAGCAAGATGGCACAAGGAATCTTCTTCTCAACGTGGCAGAGATTAATGCACTAATTCAAGCGACTAGCACTAAAGCTGCAGAACTACTACAAAAGGGTGTGTCACCTGTTATAATAATTGTTGACCCTCAACTTAGACGTGGTGTTGCAGAGATATTTGAAAGATTTTCTCTTGATGTAGTAACACTATCGCATGCAGAGATTGACTCTAGCGCTACATTTGAAGTAATGGGCTCTATCTCCATAAATGAACCAACAACTTAACACAAGGAATACAATGAGCATTAAAACAATTCATCACTTATCACATACCGACCTAGATGGCTATAGCTGCCAACTTGTTATGAAATATACTCCATATAAACTACATAACTATAATGCTAACTACGGTGCAGAAGTAAAACAAAAACTAGATATGATTCTAGAAAATATTATTAAATCTGATAACAATAAGGCTACGATTTTAATAACAGATTTAAATCTAACTGCTGATGAATCAAGATGGTTAAACAATGAAGTAAACAAGCTAAATGAAAATAAAAAAGATATAACAATTACACTCTTGGATCACCATGGAAGTGGTGAAGATAGTTCGAACAAGTATGGGTGGTATTATCTGGATACCGAGCGCTGTGCTACAAAAATAACTTATGATTATGTAAAAGAACACTTTGAGTTTGATGAGCCGTCTTGGATGAATAAATTTGTTAATATAGTAAATGCTGTTGATTTATGGAAAATGGAAGATCATGATAACTTCGAGTATGGAAAAGTTTGTATGCGTCTTGTAACAGAAACCAGAGAGCTAAACAAAGTAATGTTTGCAGATGTAGACAATAACTACAAAATATCTCTTTTACATGAAGCTACAAAATATATTGATCAACCGAGTGCACCCATAGTGTTAGATGAAAATATTCACAAGATAAAAAAAGAGTTCTTCAAAATAGATAAAGATGGTACCCTTGATAATTTAGCAACAAAATTCATTGTTGGGCTTTTAGGTGAAGCTAGAGATGAAAAAACAATATATTATAAAGGTTATAGAGGCTTTTTAAGTTATGGTATTGGAAATACTTCTATAGTAGGCAATGGCTTCCTGTTAGCATACCCAGAATACGACTTTATTGTAGATGTGAGTTATCGTGGAACGATGAGCTTAAGAGCTAACAATAAAGTAAGTGTTTCTCAAATATCCAAAGAGTGGGCAAATGGTGGTGGACATCCAAATGCAGCTGGTGGCCGTATTATAGGCTTTAAAGAACAATATCGTTATGACAAAGTTAAAACACAAATTCAAAGAATTATAGATGAGAAAGAGTCTCGTGCTGGTGATTTAGAGTATAAACAAGAGTCTTAAAAAAGACTTTGTTTAATGATTTTTTGCAAAATACCTCTCAATACCATTAGCGAGACCTTTGGCCATTATTTTTGTATACTTAGTGTTTACCAGCCTTTTTGCCTCCATTGGATGGGAGATAAATCCTACTTCAACCAGTACTGACGGCATTTGAGCTCCAACCAAAACCCAAAAAGGTCCCTCTCTTACTCCCCCATCTTTTACAGCTTTATACTTTTTATTTAATGCACCAAGCATACCTCTTTGTAAATCAATTGCTAGTTTATTTGATGCCAAAATATGGTGATGATTTAAAAGATTCAAGTAACTATTTTTTCCATATCTATTCATCTCACTCAAATCTGCTAAATTCTCTTTTGCCGCAACTCTTTTGGCTTTACTTGAACGAGATGGAGATAAAAAGTAGCACTCTATTCCATTAACCTTATGTGCATTTTTTTTATCAACAGCATTTGCGTGAATACTTATAAAGATATCTGCATTTTTCGCATTTGCATATTTTGTTCTTCTGCTTAACTTTACATATTTATCTTTGTCTCTAGTCATATAAACTCTGTATCCGCGAAATTTTAAAATCTTTTGCAACTCTTTGGCAACTTTTAAAGTAACTATTTTTTCTCTATATTTTCTATACCCAATTGCACCTGGATCTTTACCGCCATGACCGGCATCTATAACTATAGTTTTATATCTATCAACTTTTTTTGAAGTGAATGTTTTTTGATATGTACTTACTTTTTTACCTGTTTTAATAGTAATTATTAACTCTTTTGAGGTCTTTTTAAAGTTAATTTTTATCTTTGAATTATTCTCAATAACTAATCTCAAAGTATCTGGTTTATATTGAGCTAATTTAATTCTATTAATACCCTCTCTTCTTAAATTTTGAGATTTTGTAAGCATTGAGGCATGTACATCAAAAACATATCTATATGTTTTCTTTTTAGAATCATAGAGAGTAAAATAATTTATCTGTTTATTACGGAGTTTTTTATCAAATTGTAGAACTAATTTAGAATCTTTCCATCTAACTGATTTTAATTTATGTGAAGATTTAACATGTATCTTTTTAGTTTTTTTACTTTTTTGATTTGGTTTTTTTAAAGAGATTGAAGATTTGTTATAACTTTTTTTTAGAGATATTTTTTTGAGTTCTTTAGAGTATTTTGAGATATCTATATGAAGTTTATTCCCACTTTTTACTATACCTTCTAAAGCATTTTTTTTTAACCTATTGTCATTATCTACAATAGCACGAAGATATAGGTTTTTATAATCATTGTATGCACGGAACTGATTGCTTTGTGTTCCACTCTTCATGAGATTATCAGCTCGTTTTAGAATTTTACTATCACTTAAAGCATGAAGAGATAGAGCGAAAATAAATAATAAAAATATTGAGCGAATCATTAGCTAATTATTCACCTTCTGTAAGCTTATCCATTAACTCTTTTACGGAAATAATCTCATTGAGTTTATATCCATTTGTTCCTGAGAAGAATAGACCAGTTTTGGTATTACCCATAAAGGCATCACTAAGTCTATCAGCGATACAAAAGCCAACCTCTTTTGCTTCTTCACCACGGTTACAAGGTGCAACACAATTAGAGATACACTTAATTGCAGGACCTTCTCTTTTTTCTACCAACTCCGTAAGATTTGTTCTAACACCTTGAGCCGGATAACCAACTGGTGAACCCATCAATACGATATCTTCTTTTTTAGCATTTAAAAGTACATTTTTAAAGTTTTCATGTGCATCACACTCATGAGTACCAATAAATCTAGTACCCATCTGTACAGCGGCTGCGCCAAGTGAAAGCATTTCCTCTATATCATTTTTATCCCAAACTCCACCAGCAGCAATAACTGGAATATTTCCCCAGTTTGCAGCTTCTTCAACAACCGGACCAACAATATTCTCTAGCTGATTTTCAGGCATTGAACACTGCTCATACGTAAAACCTTGATGCCCACCACTTTTAGGGCCTTCAACAATTACTGCATCTGGAAGTCTATCATATCTTTTTTGCCAACGTTTACAGATAATTTTAAGAGCTTTTGGTGAAGATACAATAGGGACAAGTGCAATATCAGGGAAACCCTCAGCAAATTCCGGCATATTAGTTGGAAGTCCAGCACCAGTAATTATAATATCAGCTCCAGATTTACAAGCATCTGACACAACGCGACCATAATCATTCATTGCATATAAGATATTTACTGCAAGTGGTTTATTGCCACATATTTTTCTTGCATTTTTAATTATCTTATCTAAACCCTCTGGTGAATAAAAATTTGCTTCACTTAGTGGTCTGTCTGAAACCAGTTTTTTTGCGTGAGCTTTATCTTCATAGTAACCGGTACCAACTGCACTAATTACACCTAAACCACCTTCTTTTGAAACATTGCCAGCTAGTTGATCCCAACTAATACCAAGACCCATTCCACCTTGAACTATCGGCTTTTGTATTGTATATTTACCGATTTTTAATGACTTAAAGCTCATTAGTTCACCTTTAACTTTGCAAATTTTCTTTTTCCTACTTGGAGTATATACTCCCCTCTTTGTAATTGTAACTGAATATCAGATATTTTTTCTTGATTTATTTTAACAGCACCCTGCTTAATATCTCTTCTTGCCTGAGAGGTTGATGGCTCAATATTACAATCTACCAATGCTTGCGCAATCCAAACTGAACCTCCACAGCTAAAAGTAGGCATTTCTGTTGGAACTTGATTTCTTGAATGAACTTTATCAAACTCATTTTTTGCATCTTGTGCCAACTCGTCTGAATGAAATCTGGCTGTTATCTCTAAAGCTAAATCCTCTTTAACCTTTTTAGGGTGCAGGGAACCATCAGCTACACCATTTTTTAGTACTTCAATCTCATCTAATGTCGCTGTACTTAAAAGTTCATAGTATCTCCACATAAGATCATCGGAGATACTTAAAATTTTTCCAAACATGTCATTTGGTTCATCTGCTACACCAATATAGTTATTTAAAGACTTACTCATCTTAGCAACACCATCAAGACCCTCTAGAATAGGCATCATCAACACTGACTGCTCTTTTCCTATCTCATATGCACGCTGAAGATGACGACCCATTAAAAGATTGAATTTTTGGTCTGTTCCGCCTATCTCTACATCACTCTTGAGATGAACACTGTCATAACCCTGAAGTAACGGGTAAATGAACTCACTAATAGAAATTGAAGTTCCACTTTTATATCTTTTATCAAAATCATCTCTCTCTAACATTCTTGCTACATTATATGTAGTTGTTAAAGATAGCATACCAGAAGCACCAAGTGGATTAATCCACTCAGAATTAAAAACAACTTCTGTCTTGGATTCATCTAATATTTTAAATACCTGTTCCTTATAGCTTTTTGCATTATCAATAATATCGGCTGCACTTAATGTTTTTCTAGTTGCACTTTTCCCTGTTGGATCACCAATCTGAGCCGTAAAATCACCAATAAGAAACTGTATTTTCGCACCATATTTTTGAAAAGTAGCCAGCTTATGTAAAAGAACAGTATGTCCAAGATGCAAATCAGGAGCAGTAGGATCAAAACCAGCTTTAACTGTATAAGTTTTGCCCTCATCAAAGTACGCTCTTAATAATTTTTCAATTCTTTGGCTGTCAATTACCTCAGCAGCACCTCTATTTATTTCTCTTAAAGCTTCTTCTAACATGTAACTCTCTTTTTATAAATATCTTTCAGAAATGCTAACACTTGACATTTCACACTATGAGTCGCCACAGCGGCGCCAGCGAAGTAAAAGGGACTTTGTTCCTTCTACGGACTAATCAACGATACGCATCATCTGTACGGATGAGTTGTATTACTTTTATTTTTTGCTCAATTTTAGCACGAAGTGAGTTAATATCTGCTTCTTTTGACTCAAATCCAAGCTCACAATACCTTGTAGATTCACTTCTGTTTTTTCCTAATTCAATTAGGTTTATATCAATTTTTAACTTTGCCAAAAAATTCAAAAATTCTGCTAATGTTCCAACACCGCTATGAAGTGAAACTATCATATTGTAGTTGTAAATATTCAGTTTTTCCCATTTAACAAAAACCATGGCCTCTTTTGCATCAAGTTTCTTCGCCGCACTTTTACACATTTTATGATGTACATGTGCTTTACCTTTTTCTAAAAAGGCCATTATTTCATCACCTGATTTTGGATGACAACAGTAATCAAAAACAACATCATTTACATTCAATGCGCTATATATCTCTAAGCCTCTAAAACCATACCGCTTAAGCTTAAATCTGTGACGAGTAAGAAATCTTTTAAAACGATTATTTTGGCTTATTTCTAGTATATATTTATGGATAACATCACGAAAATGCTCTATGTCGGTAGGAATGGTGGAATTTTTTTCACAGCTGTAACTATCAAACCACTCTACTACCCTTGAATGATTTAAGTTCATTGCAGTCGCTACAATATTTACACTGGTTTTTGCATCTATTTCTCTAATCCTGGAATTACAATTATATCTCATATTTGATTTAGCTTTAGATGTTTTAACAGCATCTATCCAACTACATCTAGTGATCTTTTTATCATCAACCGTTATTTTAACAATATCACCATTATGAAGCTCACTTAGCAGTGGGGCTTTAGTCTTATTAATAAGTGCTGTTTTTGCTTTGTCGCCTACATGTGTATGCACTGCATAAGCAAAATCAAGTACAACTGCGCCGCGAGGTAAAGTAAAAGCTTGCCCAGTAGGTGAGAAAACAGATATGTCTTCACTATATAAATCGTTTTTTATCAGATCATAAAAATCTTCTACTGATTCATTTTGATAACCCAAATTATTTAACCAGTCTAGCTTAATGTTATTGTTTCCGCCACTTTTATATTTCCAGTGAGCAGCAACTCCAAGTTCGGCTGTATTATGCATGTCCCGAGTCCTTATTTGAACTTCAAAGATGGCAGTATTATAAAAAACAGTAGTATGAAGAGTTTGATAGCCATTGTCTTTAGCAACTGCGATATAATCTTTAAACCTAGAAGAGAGCGGTTGAAAATGTAGATGAATAAGACCTAAAATTTTGTAGCAAGCAACTGGATCATCCGTTAATATTCTAACTGCTAAAAGATCTAGAACCTCCTCTATGCCTACACCTTTTCTTTGCATTTTTAGATAAATAGAGTATCGGTGTTTTACGCGAGAAAGTATCTCAAAATCATCTTCACAAAATCCATTTTTAGATAAGAGCTTGTGAATTGACTCTTTAAACTCATCTAACTTCATCTCTATCGCATGGTAGTTAGTATCAAGATAGTTGTCTATATTGTGTTTTTCTTCTTTAAAAAGATATGAGAAACTCAAGTCTTCTAATATATTTTTTAAAAAAGAGATTCCCAAACGGTGAGCAATTGGTGCATATACCACAAGTGTTTCTTCTGCAATTCGTTGTTGTTTGTATTCGGGCAGTGATTCAAGTGTAAGCATATTATGAAGTCTGTCACAAAGCTTTACTACTAATACCCGAACATCTTCTATACTTGCTAAAAGCATCTTTCTAAAAGAGAGGGCAGAAACAACTAAACGTTCATTTGAACTAGAAGGAATCAATTCAGCATCTCTAATAGTATCAATCTTAGTAAGACCTTCTACCAAGTGTGCAACATCTGTGCCAAAAACACTTATTACCTCGTCAATACTTACATATGTATCTTCTACTACATCGTGCAAAAGTGCTGCAATAGCCATTGCTTCATCATCTGTTATGGATGCGACAATACTTGCTACTAATATAGGGTGGATAATATATGGTTGTCCACTTTTTCTAAATTGATCTTCATGGGCTGCTTTAGAATAATCTAATGCCTTTTGCAGGGCGTCACTTTGAGGGATTTGTGAAAAAAGGTATGAAATAGCTGAGTCAACATCATGTAGATGTTTAACTTTTTCAATATCTACTTGACTCAAGCTCAACTTGGCTTACTTTTCTATGTCAACAAAGCCTTTAATACGTACAAGGCCCTCAGCTATTTCCATTAAAGCTAAGTCTGCTGCTTTAATATTTTTTGCAACACTTAGTTTGCTTATTGCACCATTCAAAAGTTCATCTGTTCTTTTTGATACAGCTATAGCTAACTGGTAGCGATCCATACTTGGGTTATTATCTAAAATTTTTGCTGTTAGTTCTTGTATTTTCATTTATTATCCTTAATTTTATTTCATACCCTCAAGAGGTACGCCGATCCTGCTACCTTCACTGACACCACTTTGGTGACTAAAGCTTGCCTCATTAGAGGCAGAGTTTAATTACTTAACGATTGAGCAATTTTGCATATTACCGTTTAGTATATCCAATAGATTACCTTTTTTAAACATATCACATATTAAAATTGGTAAAGAGTTGTCTTTTGCCAATGCAATAGATGTGTCATCCATAACTTTAATGTCATCATTTAATGCTTGCTCATAAGTTAGTTGTGGAAGTTTAATAGCATCACTGTATTTATTAGGATCCCTATCATAAACACCATCAACCTTAGTAGCTTTGATTATCACTTCAGCACCTATTTCAACAGCTCTAAGAGTTGCAGCTGTATCTGTTGTAAAGTATGGGTTTCCTGTTCCTGCTGCAAAAATAACAACACGACCTTTTTCTAAATGACGAACTGCACGGCGATTGATGTACGGCTCAGCAATCTGTTCCATTTTAATAGCTGTTTGCATACGAACTTTAAGTCCAGCATGTTCACAAGCCTCTTGCATAGCAATAGCGTTTATAACAGTAGCCAACATACCCATATAATCACCAGAAGTTCTTTTAATAATGCCATCTTGAGCAGCTGTAACGCCACGGATAATATTTCCACCGCCGATAACAATCCCAACTTCGATACCTGCATCTACTAAAGATTTAATCTCTTGAGAAATGTAGTTTAAAATCTGTGTGTCAATTCCATGACCTGCGTCACCTGCCAGTGCTTCACCTGAAAACTTAACCAATACCCGTTTGTTAGCCATGAAATTCCTTTGTCATAATCCGCGAATTATACTTAAGATTGGCTTTTGTTTTGCTTTGAAAAAAAATTTGCAGCTAAAGAGAAATAAAATCTGTGATCTCTGAAAAAACAACTGCTCTGTTTTGTTCATTTGTATTTAATATTTTTTCTAACATCTTCGCTATATTCTCATCTACTGTGGGCAATAATTCACGTATATTACATAATTTTTCATTTTTAAGTACATTTGTGAACCTATCATAAGAAGAGTATGGTTCTTTTTTTGACAAGTTATAGTAAAGTTTTCTTCCTAATTCAAATACTTCAAACTCTTCATTCTTACAAGTAACAACCTTACTACTAAATCCTACGTCATCATCTATATTTTTTTCTCGTAAATATGCTCCAAGTTTCATTATAAAACCAACGGCTGCAGGGGTATAAAGCTTTAAAATTCTATCGTGAAACTCTTCAAAAATCTCGCCAACTTTTCTATTTTTTTTATACTCTAACATCAAGGTTTCAACATAAAATGAAGCGTATCTGAGTGGTGCCGATTTAACAACCGTGTAACCTTCAACACCCTCGCTTGTAAGCTTTCCTCCAAGAGAAATATGCACCCCTCCCTCTGTTTCTCCGGCTTGTCCTCCTTGGTTGTGGGCTACTTTAGTTTTACAGCCCTCAAAGCCAATATCACCCAAACCATGAATACCGCACCCTTTCACACAACCTGACCAGTACATTCTGATTCTGCCTGAAACCAATGGCACTTTTTCTTGTAAATACTCAGCCATTTTAATAGCATCTGACTTATTTTCTATTACACCGAATGAGCAGTGCTGTGTGCCTGCACAAGCAACTAAATGATTTTTATATGGTGTATCCACGCTTTTGTATTTATCAAAGATATTCTCAGACAATAATAAATTTACATCTTTCACACCAAGTATATAAAGGCTCTGCTCAATATCAAATCTAATCTCAGAATTTCCAAACTTCTCACTCGCATCTGCTACGTGCACCAAATCTGTTCCAGAAAAAATACCGCTTGGCACTACCATATGTACTGCAAAAGTTCCATCACGAAGCTGAACTTTTCCGTGGTCCGGATCATTAAAATCCAGTTTAGTCATTGTTTCACCGGCTCTGGCAAAATCTACATCTGCATTTTCACGTATTGCTTTTGATATCTCATCCATTCCTACTGCATCTATTAGAAAATGTAGCCTATTTTTATTTCTATTATCACGAAATCCAAATCTTTTAAATATATCTATTATTGATTCATATGCTTTCTCAACCTCATCAGCAGATGAGAGAAATATATCTGCACTCTTAGCAATTTTGCCAACTTTTCCACCAAGATACATGTTGTAACCATAGACCCCATCTTTTTGCGCCAAGACAAAACAGCAGTCATGTCCAAAAACATTGCATCTGTTTGAGATTGAACCTGTTATAGCAGTATTAAACTTTCTTGGAAGTGCAGATATCCACTCAGGATTGTGTAAAAACTTGTTCTGTAGTCTTTCTAGTAACTCTTGAGATGGCAGTACATTATCAAACCCCAGCTTATCCAAAGGGTCATTTAAAATATTTCTAAAATTATCTACACCTGTCTGATAAGAATCAATACCAACACTGGCCATTTTTTTAAAAAGTGCAGGTAGATTTTTTATGTCTAAATATCTAAACTCTATCTGTGCTCTGGTTGTAATATCAATATAATCCTGCCCGTAGTCTTGCGCCATCTCCCCGAGGATTCTAGCTTGTGCTGCATTTAGATATCCACCTGGAATACGAACTCGTATCATAAACTTTTGTGGTGTCACAGAGTCTTTATCATATATTCCGAAACATTTTAAAAAGTATTTTTTATCTTCCTCAGGAATTGATTCATAACCGGCTTGTGCATACTTTTCTAGCTTATTCCAAGCCTCATTTGGACTTTTCAACTTTTTAATTATCTCAATTTTGTTAATTTTACTTGCTCTTTTATCATAAGCTTTTTGTAACTCTACCATTTTAAAGCTCCAGTTATTATATTAGTATAATTTTAGCTATTTAATAGGCATTAATATGTATTATTTTGATTATTTTTTATACAGTAATCTTTTTTTATATGATATATTTTTTAGAGACAATATGTAGAATAGATTTAATGAAAGTTAAAATGAAATATAAAAAATAGAGCAAGCAGAAATAATCTATACCTACAGTGAAGAACTAACTAATTTGCTATATAAAGATCCTCATGCATTAGAGAATGTGCATCTATTGAATAGAATATCGCAATAAAGATTGTTTTTATAGCAATACTTCACAAATAAAGAAAACTAAATACTCATCTCTTTTTCTTTAATTTTAATACCCTCATATTTTGTTTTGACATATGAAATAGCACCGCTTATCTCATCTTCTTGAAATTCCAAGCCTTGGGGAACCTCATCCGAGTGAAGTTGAATAGCAGTCTGCTTAAAATTTGGCTCACCAGATTTTGGACAAAAGCTCTCAGCAGTCAAATTATTTACAAGTTGTGTATTGAAATGAAAAGGTACAAACAGAGTTGATGGAGCCACACTTTGAGTTACACGAACAACTACATCTTCTACTCTTCCCCTAGCAGATGAGAGAGAGATTCTATCACCACTTTTTACTTTTAGCTTATCTGCATCACTAGGATTTATATCTACCCAAGCCTCAGGTGCTAAATCATTTAATATATCAATAGAGCGAGTTTTTGTACGAGTATGCCACTGCTCAACTGTGCGTCCAGTATTTAAGATAAGAGGAAACTCTTTGTTAACTTGTTCAGCCATAGGGAACCAGTCTAAACACAAAAGATTTGCTTTTTGATCTTTACTCACAAAAGGCATATCGCTAGAGTATAATCTTTTTGTCCCTAATGGTCTCTCTTCATTACAAGGCCATTGAATTCCACCATGCTCTTCTAAAAGCTCATAAGTGATTCCAGAGTAGTCACATAACTGTCCCTTACTCACTTTTTTAAACTCATTAAAGGCATCTAATGGCTTACTCCACGATGGAAACAGAAGTTCATTTACGCCCTCAAAATATTTTGAAAAATCAACGATAATATCAAAATCACTTTTTGTATTGCCAAGAGGTTCTACCGCTTTGTTTGCTCTGTTACATCGTCTCTCAGAGTTTGTATAAGTTCCCTCCTTTTCTCCCCATGTAGCAGCAGCGAAGACTACATCAGCTATCTCTGCTGTATCTGACATAAAGGCATCCTGCACTACCAAAATATCAAGTTTTGCCAAAGTCTTGCGAAGTTTTTCCTGATTTACAAAACTAACTAATGGGTTTGTAGCAACTATCCAAAGAGCCTTTATCTCACCTCTATCAATTGCGTCTATGATTTCAGCATATTTATAACCTCTACATGTAGGAACAATATCTTCTGGCACGTTTACAATTTTTGCATACTCTTTTAGTGCTTTTTCATCACCAAAATTTCTATACCCAGGAAGTGAAGATGTAAAACCACTCTCTCTAGTTCCCATTGCATTACACTGCCCTGTTATGGAAAAAGGTCCGGCACCTTCGCGTCCGATTTGTCCAGTTAAAAGATGCAGATTTATGATAGCACTTACAGTATCAGTCCCCATAAAAGACTGGTTTACACCCATAGTCCATGCAGATAAAACCGCATCTTGTGCAGTAAATTGACGAGCAATCTCATAAAGAGTTTTAACATCTATCCCTGTTATGTTTGCAACCTCCTGCGGAGGATAATTTTGAAGATGTTTTTTAAGCTCTTTATATCCGTTGGTGTTGGCTTTTATATAACTTTCATCCTCCCAACCTTGCTCCATAACAATATATGCGAGTCCATTAAAAAGTGCGAGGTCTGTTCTTGGTTTTATCGGCACATATATGTCAGCCATCTGTGAAGTTTTAGAAGCTCTTGGATCTATAACAATTATCTTGGGTTCGTTCTTGTTTTTAGCGATATGAAGCTTAAGTATCGGATGATTATCTGCGATATTTGCACCAATAAGAATGATTGTATTTGCTTTTTCGAAATCCTCATATGAACCTACCGGACCATCAGAACCTAATGACTGTTTATAACCCATTACAGCAGATGCCATACACAGAGTTGTATTTCCATCAAAATTATTTGTGCCAAGTCCTAGCTGAACGAACTTGCCAAGGGTATAAAACTCCTCTGTTAAAAGTTGACCTGTTCCTATAACACCCACTGCTTTTTTTCCGTGCTGTGAAGCTATACGCTTAAATTCATCGGCTACTTTTGTATATGCATCTTCCCATGAAGAGTAAACTAACTCACCGCCCTTTTTTATAAGTGGCGTTGTTACTCTCTCAGGTGAATTTATAAGCTGATGCTCACTCAAACCTTTTGGGCAAAGAGTTCCCATATTTACATTATGTTTTGGATTGCCCTTGGTATACACTGCTCTACCATTTTTAACACCGATATACAAACCACACCCTACCCCGCAATATCCACATGTAGAAAAAACCCATTTGTCAGGTTTTTTTTCATCGCTTATCATTCCAAACTGAGGATCATGAGAGAGTTTATATTTGTCTGCTTTTATATCAAAACCTAAAAAATCTTTAATTTTATCAATCATTATAAAACCTTTACCATCTCGTTCCCATGCTCTGCTTGGGAATGTTTACTTAAGATATGAGTACCAAGTAAAACTTGGGAACTAAAAGAAGAGAACTTATCTCTGTTTCCCTACAAAAAATCCACCTGCCATTCCAAGTGGAACAACAGTTGAATAAAATAAAAATCTATCACTAATCTCACTGCTAAATACTAAGAGTAATGATATAAACATAACTAAACTAGAAACCGCGAATAAACCGGCACTGAATAACACTATTACTAAAAGCGGTAAGATAAGACCTCCTAAGATTATAGATACAAAACGAAACAGTTTTATTTTAGAAAAGTTTTCATCATAGAGTCTTGCAGTCCTTAACAACTGATATTCATTTTCTTTAGTATTTTTCAAAGTACGCAAATCCTCATAAGTAAAAAAGATTTGTGAAATTGCACCTAACATTGCTAAAGCTATAAGAGGAATTGCAACTTCTTTTAATCCCAGAACAATAGCTAAAAATCCAAGTAAAAACAAACCTACATGTAGAGTTCCAAAAAATTTCAAGTTTGTCGTAGTTCTGTTCCATGCTGGACGAGCTTTTATACGGTAAATCATAGCCTGAGCATATATGCCAAATATACCGACAAGCAAAGTAAATAATTCTGTTAAAAGTATAGTTACATGTGGTGCTTTTATAAAGTAAAGAACAACCACAATATTCATTAATAACACGAAAACTCCAAGAGCCAATGCTTCACGAGACAACCATGAAGTTTTTATATTTTTCATCGCTGTCATAGCTAAAAATGGACGACCAAGATGAAGAGCTGAGAGAGGAAGTCCAAGTGCAGCTGGAAGCATAACTAAAAGTGCCATTATCCAGTTGGTCTGAACAAATCCAAATAGACTCATAACATCACCTAAAAACAGAGCTAAAAAACCACCAAGAGAGATTTGAGTAAGTACTGTCATAAAAACAAGCGGTATTTCTGAGTGAGCAGGTTTAAGTATATGCTCATCAACCTCTTTCATATTCTCAGGAAGATTATCCGGCAAAGTATATCTTGTTGTTGAGTTAGTAATGCGGGCATCCGGTAAGAAAGGCATATTAGCCTCTCTATCTATTGCACCATCCAGCCATTCTTTAACATTTACAACCTCTATCTCGATTGCTCTAGAAGGACAAGCTTGAACACAAGCAGGAGTCTCGCCGACAGCTAAACGCTCATGACACATATGACACTTAGTTACAATTTTTCTCTCTTCATGGTAAGTCGGAACTTCATAAGGACAATTCCAAGTACAGTACTGACAACCTATACATGTATCGTCATCGTGAACAACTATTCCTGTCTCGTCTATTTTGATATAAGAGTTAGTTGGACACCCCTTTAAACATTCAGGGTCAATACAGTGATTACAGCTCATAGAGTTAAAAAGTTGAGTAAATAGCGGAAATTCTCCACCCTCCATCTCACCAACTCTTCTCCATTTAGTATCTGCTGGGTTATTATTTTGCTCATTACATGCAACTTCACAACATCTACATCCAACACATGCAGTTGCATCAAAGTGAAATCTATACTGTTCACCCTCTTGCAGTTTTGGAATATCTATAGAGTAGTTACCACATTGCATTCCTGTATCGGCTTTGTGGTCTATAAAACTCTCTAAAGGTGTTTGCATTTAAGTCTCCATGATAATAGTGTAATAATTATACAAAATTTATACACGATAAATTAGTTATTTATGTCTAAAATTTAACCATAAGTACATTATAAAATTCTGTTTTTAATGATATACTACTTAAACTTAATTTTTCTCAAAGGATTCTCTATGTACATAACTGTAATATTTGTATTTTTTATTATATTCTCACTAGTGATGATAGGGCTTTATCTTTCAGGTAAACAAGATACTACAGAGAGAAAACTCTCAGGTCTCATCGCACATGTAAATTCTCACAAAGACGAAGAAGTAGATAATCTAAGAGAGACTGTATCTCATGCCAGAACAACACTAGAGCGTTTTGAGCAACTCGAAAATCTTACTGAAGAAGAATTTCTAAAAGAAGAAAAGATTCTTAAAGACCTTATTGCAAAACTCTCTTTGGTAAAAGATGACTTAGCAAAAGTAAAAGCTGTATAAAAGACAAATGTTTAATAAATTTGCCAAAAGTATAAGATGGATAGTTCTAGCCGGAATGATTTATACTCTCTATAGTATTATGCTAAAAGACGATATGGAATTTAACAATCAGACAGATGAAGCAACTCTCGTTGAGATGGCAAAAAAAACAAATAAAAGTCTTGATAGATTTACAATAAATAAACAACTTATAAAACTATTCCCACAAAACAAAGAACATCAAAAAAGCTACATGTCAAGTCTGAAAGAACAAGCAAACAAACTAATTGATGCTCATGAAAAGATGTTGCTGCCAATGCCTTTAGGTAACTACAGATACGTAAAAAATATTCGTTTCGCTCAGGATAAAGATGCTAAATATGTACTAATTTTAAACCTCACTAATATTTTTGATAAAGAGTTAGATAAAAACACTCAAAAAACATTGGCAAACATGTTCAAAATCACTCATAACGGTATGTATCAATACTATGGATTTGATGAGATGAGATTACTTCTTGTTCCGACATTTGATTCAATGGATGAAGTGGAGATGATAGACTTAAACAGGACTATTTTAGAGCTTCCAGAATTGGGCGAAGATATCACGCCTGATAAACTTCCCCAAAAATAAAAAGTACAAATAAGTAATATTATGTCGTTTAATACTACATATGACAAATAACACTCATTAGTGTTCAAATAACGGCTAAAAAAGTATTAAACATACACTTTTTTCTTAAGTTTCAGATAGAAAAACTTGTCTTATTAATAACTTGGACAACAACCCTATATTTAGGTAAACTTACCAAATTAAATAAAATACTTTTTGTGATAGTTAATTGAACCCTCTGAACAATTAACCAAATCAGCTTAACCTCTTTCAAACCAATACTTAGCTAAAATAAATATACTAATAAGTCAAGTTTGAGGGATAAATATGCAACTAAGTTTTTTTGATCATGCTATGA
>JAKITC010000040.1 GCA_021648285.1 Sulfurimonas sp.
AATGGCGGTTTTGCGAGAGTTTGGATTTATTATGACATTATGGACGCTTTAAGTGTAAACTTTGGCATTGTAGACTACATTGGCGGAGATAAACCATACTTAGAGTCTATCAAAGATAATGATAGAGTATTCGCAGATATAACTTATAGCTTTTAGGAGAGAACATGTTTAATGATAAGATAGATGAGATAACCCAAAAAATAAGAGTCTTGGAAGATGAACTAATTGTTGAATTTAAGAAAAAAGAAGAAGAACTTTTAACAAAAATAGAAAAAGAGAAAGAGGAGTTTGAAAAGAGTGTTATGAAAGAGGGCAGGTCTAAGATAGTCAGCTCTCTTAAATATCTCTCTTCACAGCCAATAGGCGTAACTATTACTATTCCATTTATTTGGGCTATGATAATTCCAATAGTTATTATAGACTTGATGGTAAGTATCTTTCAGGCAGTATGTTTTCCAATATATAAAATTCCAAAAGTTAAAAGAAAAGACTATGTAGTTATAGACAGATATAACCTGTTTTATTTAGGAAGAGTTGAAAAGATAAACTGCTTGTATTGTGAGTACTTTAACGGTGTGACATCTTATGTAAGGGAGATAGCAGCTAGAACAGAGCAGTTCTGGTGCCCTATAAAACACTCTAAGCCGCTTAGAGATAATCATTCAAGATATGGCAAGTTCTTTGATTACGGAGATTATCTGAAGTATAAGGATGAGCTGACAGACAGAAGAAGAAACTTCAAGGACCTAGAAGACTCCAATAAACCTATTTAGACTCCGTTAGGGCTTTTTCTCTTAGTTTGTCTTTTTTACTTTTGCCTTTGCCTTTTACCGGAGCAGGACCTTTTACTTTTGCTGGGGCATCTCCCGTAAGTTCAAACCCTTTTATATGTTCTCTTTGTAGCTTTATATTTGAACGCTTCTCTATAAGAGAAAAGTGAGCTTTGTCATCATGCGATATAAATGAAACAGCAACACCTGATTTACCTGCTCTTCCAGTTCTGCCTATGCGGTGTATATAATCAGCAGGAGAGCGGGGCAGATCATAGTTTATAACACATGTGATGTCATCTATATCCAAACCCCTCGATGCAATATCTGTGGCAAATAGAACACGAATCTTTTTAGCTTTAAAATCATCAAGTGTAAAGTTACGTTCGTCTTGATATAAATCACCATGAAATGATTCTGCCTTGTAACCGTATTTTATAAACTTAGCTGCTATGTTGTCAGTAGCACGTTTACTCGACATAAACACAAGCACTTGCTCCCATTTATGAGTATCTAACAGATGTCTTAGAAGTGGACCGCGGTTTTCACTGTTGACTTCGATAACTCGCTGTTGTATGCTGACAACTGTAGGCTCTTCATGCTCTATGCTGACTTCTACAGCTTCTTTAGTTATTTTTGAGGCGATATCTAGTATCTTTTGAGGGTAGGTAGCTGAAAACATAAGGTTTTGACGTTTCTGGGGAATAGCTTCTAAAACAAGCTCAAGTTCCTCTGCAAATCCAAGGTTAAGCATCTTATCTGCTTCATCAAGAACAAAAAAGTCCAGATGAGACAGATTCATCTGTTTTTTAGTAAGTACATCTAGCAGTCTTCCAGATGTTGCCACCAAGATGTCACAACCTTTTTGAATAGCAAAGATTTGATCGCCAAGACTCTCTCCACCGATAACACTAACCACTTTCGGCTTTCTTTCTAAGTCTGCACCAAATGTGGTAAAAGCATTCGCAACTTGAAGTGTAAGTTCACGCGTAGGTGTTAGAATAAGAGCTTTTATCTTCGCTTTTCCTTCGCCAACATTTTTTGACCAGAGGTCAAGGATAGGAAGAATAAAACTGGCACTTTTACCGGTTCCGGTCTGAGCCATAGCCATAACATCCTTGTGTTCAAGTACAAGAGGAATAACCTTTTCCTGAACAGGTGTCGGTTCTGTATAGCCACTTTTTTTGAGTGTGCTCTGGATTTTTGTAGATAGTCCTAGTTTTGAAAATGGCATTGTACTTCCTGGAATTAATTAAACGTATTTTAGCTTAATAATTGTCATACTCTCCAGCTTGAAACTCATCTTTGAGTTTATCAAGTGCATTTTGCATCTCTATCAATATCAAGCCTGCTGCTTTTCTATCATCAGTTTCAGGAACAGACCAATCTTCAAACTTCATATTCATTTTGAAAATACCTCTAACTTCATGTCTTATCTCATTTTTTAAAGCTTCTACGCCTTTTGTTGTTGCATCCATAATAAATCCTTTTTATTAATTATATCATTATCCTGATTTAACAATATATGAAAAGTTGGGTACATGTCATTCCCGACATGTAGATTTAAAAAAACTTTTTTAAAAGTCCTCCAGCTCCGCCTGATGTCGGAGAGAAACTTGTATTAATCCCGCCTAAGGCATCCTGTTTTGAGTTAAGTAAAGAGCCTACATCACCAAGGTTTGCTGAAAGTCCTTCGCTTGAACCGCCGACTTTTTTCATGATACCAGCTGTAAGATCTTTTTCAAACCCTTTTGTTGCATTTGATACCATTGACTCCATGCCAGAAGCAAGTTGTTTATCAAGATCACTTTTAACAGCTATTGCAGGTTTTTTAACATCTCCGCTTAGCGATATATCTACGTTAAATTTCGAGATACCGGAAAGTAAATCGTTCACAAGTTTTTGAGAAGGCATTTGTAGTTTTACCTGCTCTACATGTATAAGGCTTTTTGCATCTATTCTCATACCTTCTATTTTACCTTTAAGGCTCGCGTTAGTGAGTATATCGTTCATGCTTAAGGTCTTCATATCAAGTGAAGCTGTCTTGAAGCCTGAGACCTTTATATCGAAGCTTGTATTTGCTTTGTTGCTGCGTCTGTCATCAAGAACATCCGCAACAATATGATTATACTGTTTTCCTTTAGCATCTACATGCAGACTCATGGGCTTGCCATAGAGTTTTTGGTTACTTGAGAGGTCTTTTACATGTACATCTAAAATATCCTCTTTAAGTTTTACATTTATATTTGAGTTTTTAACAACAAGCTCTGGAATCTTTGAAAGATTGGCATACTTTACCCATCTTCCTTCTCCGCGAGGAGGGGCAACTTCTTTTACTTCTTTTTTAGAGCTGTCATCCAAGTACGGACGAAGTATCTCGTAATATTTCAGTGCATTTTGCACGTACATGTCAATCTCGCCACTAATAAGTGTTCCTATAAGATTTACACCGCCGCTTGCACTCAAAGAGTACTTGTTTTTAAGACGGTCTATGTCTTGTTGCGGAAGATTTTTTAGAGCATATATCTGCTTTTGCAGGCGTTTTTGGTCTGCATTGAAATCTTTTTGCAAAGATGCGTATTTATCTTTTAAGTCGCTTATTTTTGATTTTAGTTTATCTATATCACTCTTAGCAGAGGCGATTTTTGAGATATCAGCATTTTTCAGGCTATTTTGCAGTGACGTGGCATCTGCTTTTATCTCATCTACTTCATTAGCACTATTTAACTCAGATGAGATTTTTGTCCATTTATCTTTAGTAGCTTGTATATCTGCTTTTAATTTTTGTGCCTCTGTGACAGACTTTAGTTCCTCTTTTACCAAGATATCATCTACACTTGGAATAGAAAAAGGACTGCTCTGAGTTGACGCGGAGCCTTTTTTGTCAGTTTTAGACTCTTGTGCTTTTGACATGTAAGAGATGTCATAAGCAACTGCTGCAACTTTTCTTTTTTCATTAAAAGCCAAAGCGTTTACATTTAACTGCTTAATCATTGCTTTTTTCTCAACTAAAGCAGAAAAACCGAGGTCAAACTCTATATCTCCAACTTGTATAAGGTTGTGCGTCAACTTATCTTTGTTTGCCACTTCAATACCGGATATCTTTACATGTAGGTCTGAAAAACTAGAGCTGAAGTCTTTGATACTTACCTTTGTTTGAAGAGTGTATGAAAGTCCTTTTTCCATAGCAACACGAGCAAGAGGGTCAAATATAAAAATCAGGATTATGACAATGACAGCCGTTAGTCCGCCAAAGACACCAAGCCCCCACCAGCGAAATGGTGAGCTTTTTTTTGCTTCCTCATTAAAAAGGTTCATCCAGCGAGTTATCTTCCACTCATTTAGCTTTAGTCCTATCTGTTTTCTGTAGAGACTTACTACTTTGTTTAAGATAAGAAGCATCGGTATGGCTAGTAAAGTTGAAACAACTAATGAACCTGGTACAAGTGTATAGTTAAACCCACTCCATCTAAATAGAGGACAGTTATACATAGAAGTAAATAGTCCATTTAACCCCTCCTTTGTTAAAACAGCATAACCGATAGATTCAAAAATAGGGTCAAACAAGTAACCAATACCGCTAAAGATTACGGTAAAAAGAAGAAAAAGTCCGAAGTTAACATTTAAAATCAGTGTTATTAAAAGAATAACTAATAGTACAAGAGAGGTTGAAGGTAAAAAACCGGCGAACATCGCTAAGACTATAGCTCCTGAGAGTTGCCATGATTTTCCTGAAGAGTTTAGTGCCTTAAAAAGTTTGCGTATAAAAGTCAACATGTTCTTTTCCCTGATTGAAGATATGAAGTATTATATACTAAATCAATTGAAATATAATTATTTATGTTTGACATGTTAAGTATGTATTTAATATATAATTGATTAGTAATAAGTTTATATAAATCTTGTTTTTGTACAATTGAACAAATATTATAGTTTAGGAGTTTAGATTGGGAAAACAATACAAAGCATTAGAAGCAAAAGATATAGATTTTATAAAAAAGCAACAACTTTTTTACATCGCGTCATGTTCAAACCATGAGGTAAACCTTTCTCCTAGAGGGTATGAATCACTACATGTAATAGATGAAAACTCCATGTACATGATAGACTATTTGGGAAGCGGAAACCGTACAGCAAGAGATATAGGCGAAGATGGTGAGATTACTATTGTGTTTAACGCTTTTGAAAATGCTCCGATGATACTGCGCTGTTTTTGTAAAGGGGAGACTATTTTAAAAGATAATCCTGAGTTTGCAACTGCAAGCGAGTTTTTCTCTGAAGATATGAATGCTATCCGTCAAATATTTAAGTTTAATATCTACGCAGTTGAGACAAGTTGTGGGATGGGTGTTCCGATAATGAAGTATCAAGAAGAGAGAGCGCAAGTACGTAATTTTGCACTAAAGATGCAAAGAGAAGGAAAGTTTGACCAGTATGTGAAAGACCATGAGGTTCCACCAGTTTTATAAAATAAGCCGCTAAGGCTTATTTATATACTAATCGTCTGTTGCTTCGTTAACAGCTTTCTTAGTATTACTCCAAGCCTCGCTGCTATCTTCTTTTACGCCTTCCCAAGTAGAAGAGCATCCGCTAAAAAGTATAGCACTTAAAATAAATGTTGCAAGAAATAATTTTCTCATTGATAAATCCTTTTATATTTTTAGAAGTAAAATTCTAATGCGAATTATATCTATTTTATAGTTAGTTTTAATTAGATTTATATATAATCTCATCAATAAAATAAATTGCACTAGTGCAATGGGCTTCTTGCCGAAAGAAACCAAGCGTTAGCGTAGGTAGCGGAATTACTTCCGGTACCGTGATAAATAATAGGGAAGAGGTTCCCTTAAATTTATGAAATAAATTAAAGGAAATAAATGCGTATAATATTACTAGGAGCTCCCGGTGCAGGAAAAGGTACTCAGTCCGGGTTTTTAACGAAAAAATACAACATCCCTCAAATCTCTACAGGTGACATGTTAAGAGCGGCTATCAAAGCCGGTACTGATATGGGCAAGATGGCCAAAGCGGCTATGGATGTTGGTCAGCTTGTAACTGATGAGATTATCATAGGTCTTGTAAAAGATCGTATATCTGAAGATGATTGTAAAAACGGTTACCTTTTAGACGGTTTCCCTCGTACACTTCCTCAAGCTGACGCTGTTACGAATGCCGGTATCGAAATAGATGCTGTTATCGAGATAGATGTTCCAGACTCAGAGATAGTTACTCGTATGGCCGGTCGTCGTGCACACTTAGCAAGTGGAAGAACTTACCACTTAGTTTATAACCCGCCAAAGGTTGAAGGCAAAGACGATGAGACAGGTGAAGACCTAGTTCAACGTGATGATGATAAAGAGGAAGTAGTTCTTGATAGATTAAAAGTGTATCACGACCTTACAAAACCTCTTATCGGTTACTATAAAGATCAAGCTTCTAAGCTAGATAGTTTAACTTACATAACTGTTGACGGTACGGCTGATATTGCTGATGTTGAAGTAAGTATAGTTTCTAAACTAGGTTAATACCTAAATCTACATGTAGTGTCCAGAACTCTTCTGGATGCTTTTTATTTTTTCTACCTTATCTGTACTTTTATTTTAACTTAGATTTATTTAATTTTTAAGTAAGAATGTGATATGCTTCATGTTGAATAGATACTTAAAAAGATAAAGGTTGCTATATAGAAATGAAATTATTTTATCTATATGGACTTTTACATATTCTTTTTATAGAACTATTAGCGATGGACGGTTATCACTCAACATTGGCTCCTTCATCAGGTGCCGCTAATGATCAAGTATGTATTTATTGTCACGTCCCACACGCTGCTAACGGCGCATCAAGCATAGGTCCGCTGTGGAATAAAAGAGCAAGTCTTAAAACTTTTGAAATGTACGGAACTACTATGGCAGGAAACCCTACTGCAGGTGCACCAACAAATCAGTCAGCAGCATGTTTAAGTTGTCATGACGGGGTAAGTGCAATGAATAGTGTTATAAATGCACCTGGCTCGGGCAATCAAAATATATATGCAGTTAATCCTTTAAATCCTACTACCTTTTTACTAGCTGGTCCTGGTGACCCAACTGCTATAAGAGTAATGGGAGCATTTATTTCAGCTGTAGGTTATGATGAGCTTACAAATGATCATCCTATATCTATTAAATATATAGTTGGCAATGCTGGTTTAAGAGAAACAAATACTGTTTTATCGACTACTAATAGCGGTGGTACAGCGTGGTTAGGTGCTACTGTGGTTAAGGATTTACTTCGTGGTCCAAATAAAGACACAGTAGAATGTGTATCTTGCCATGATCCACATAATGGCTACTTCAGTATGTACCGTAGGATGAACAACAACAATAGTGATTTATGTTTTGGTTGTCATGACAAATAAAGGCTTAATGAAAAAAATAGATGCATACTTCATCTAGAATATTCTCACTTTTTTCTCGTTTGTGCTATGCTTGGGCGTGTATATAAGATAATGTATGAATTCCCAAGTGCCCGTAGGAAATGCCCTTGGGGTAAAAACTTGGGAACTAGATTTTAGAGTTAATAAAGCTTCCCATCTCTGAAACTATCTCTTCAATAGTCCCTTCGCCAGAAATCACATGTAAAAGATTTTTAGCTTTGTAAAAAGCTTGTATGTCTGCTAGAGGTTCAGTGTAGACTTTCATACGGTTGTCAAATACTTCGTTGTTATCATCAGCACCGCGAGCACGACCAAGAACTCTGTCTCTTGCAGTCTCTTCGCTTACATGTACTTCTATAACGCTAGTAAGTTCTAAAGATGAATCTACATGTAGATACTCATCAAGAGCATTTAACTGCTCCATACTCCTAGGATAACCATCAATGATGATAATGTCCGTAGGAGCATTCTTTATAGCGTTAGTGATTGTTTTTATAGCCATCTCAATTGGAACTATAAGACCTTTTGACATGTAAGAGTCTAACTCTTTACCTGTTTCACTGCCTGAAGCTACTTCTGCTCTAAGCATATCGCCGGTAGAGTAGTGTGTTATTTCATCATTTTGTTCTGCTATTAACTCTGCATCTGTAGTCTTACCAGAGCCCGGAGCTCCGATAATTAGAAATAGTTTTTTCAAAAAGTAAATCCTTGAAGTTTTGGTCTAACTTTTGCAAAAGTTAGCTTTTAGGAATGCTAACTAATGGCATTCTCCATTCTAAGTAGCCTCAGCGGCTCTAGCGAAGTAAAATGAATTACTTCATTTTATGGACTATTTTACTTGTTCACGTAGGCGAATGTGCAGGTCACGAAGCTGAGTGTTATCAACCGCACTTGGTGCTTTAGTAAGTATACAAGAAGCTTTTTGCGTTTTAGGGAATGCAATAACGTCACGAATACTTTTCTTTTTGCTGATAAGCATCATTAGTCTGTCAAAACCTAGAGCAAAACCGCCATGTGGAGGTGCACCGAACTTAAGAGCGTCAAGTAAGAAACCAAATTTCTCTTGAGCTTCTTCTTCCTCGATTCCAAGAAGTTTAAATACTTCATTTTGAACTTCTTCTTTGTGGATACGGATAGAACCGCCACCAAGCTCCGTACCGTTTAAAACGATATCGTAAGCGATTGACTCTATCTCTTCAACATCATCCTTGTCAGTATCTTTAGGCATTGTAAATGGATGGTGAAGTGCTTTTACTCGACCATCTTCTACTTCAAACATAGGGAAATCAACAACCCATACAAATTCGAAAGAATCTTCATCGATAAGATTCATTTTTTCATGCTCAGCAATGAAGTTTCTAAAACGACCCATGTAATCCCATACAGTCTTTTTATCGCCGGCACCAAAAAATACAACATCACCAACCTCCATACCTAGTCTCTCAACTAAAAGTGCAATATCTTCTTCTTTGAAGAACTTGATAAGCGGACCTTTAAGACCATCTTCTTTCATTTGGAAATAACCTAAGCCATGAGCACCGAATTTTCTTACAAACTCTTCAAAGCCTTTCATCTCTCTTTTACTAAATACTAAATCAGCACCAGGAACTTTAAGAGCCTTAATACGGTTAGTATGAGGTTTTTTAGCTATGTTTGTAAAGATTTCGTTGTCACATCTCTCAAAGATGTCGATTGCGTCAACCATTTTAAGGTCGTATCTCATGTCTGGCTTATCAGAACCATACCATTCCATAGCGTTAGCATGAGTAATACGATTAAATGGAGGCTTAACTTCAACACCACATGCACCAAACATTGTAGTAAGTAAATCTTCTGCTACTTTGATAACATCTTCTTGGGTACAAAAACTCATCTCAACATCTATTTGAGTGAACTCTGGTTGTCTGTCAGCTCTTAAATCTTCATCACGGAAACATTTTGCTATTTGGAAGTATCTGTCAAATCCGCCAACCATTAAAAGTTGTTTGAAAAGTTGTGGTGATTGAGGAAGTGCGTAAAACTCGCCGTTGTGAATACGAGATGGAACTAGATAATCTCTAGCACCCTCTGGAGTTGATTTAGTAAGGATTGGAGTCTCAACTTCTAAGAAACCGTTTTTATCCAGGATATTTCTACATGCGATTGCTGCTTTAGAACGAAGACGAAAAACTTCAAGTAAATCAGGATCTCTAAGTTCTAAATAACGGTACTTAAGTGTAGTCTCTTCACCAACACTCTTGTCGCCGATTACAAATGGAACAGGAGCAGATTTATTTTCAATGATAAGCTCATTAACAATAATTTCAATAGCACCGGTCTTTAGTCTTGGATTAGTTAGACCTTCACCACGAAGACGAACAGTTCCTTTAGCAATAAGAACATACTCATCACGAACATCGTTTGCAACTTTGTGTGCCTCAGCGTCGTCTTCCGGGTCACATGTAAGTTGAACTAAACCGCTGTTATCGCGTAAATCAATAAAAATAATACCACCATGGTCACGATAGTTGTTTGCCCAACCGGCTAAAACAACATCTTGACCTACATTTACTTCACTTAAATCTGTACAATAATGACTTCTCATAGAATAGAGTCCTAAAAATAATTTTCGCGATTGTACCTAAATTTAGCTTATAATTTCTTCAATATCATGAGATAAAATTACACCTTCACCTCTGTAAATCATATTTTCACCATCTTTATAAATAACCATAGTCGGCACTCTAAAAACATCGTAACGCTCTGCAAGGTCAGGGGAATCACTACACTCTATAGTCAATACAGATACATTTTCATTCTCATCATCAACATCTTCAAGTTCACTCTCTAGTGCATGACAAGCATCACAAAGCTCTGAACCAAACTTTAAAATCACTATGTTGTTTTTTTCAAACTCCTGGGCTATTACTTGTTGGAAATCACTTTCGTCTACTTCTATAAATGCCATAATACTGCTCTTTGTTAATTTTTTAAAAGTTTAGCACAAAAGTTAGATAATATAGCGGAATAGAATTTGCTTGCTTGAACTTTAAGGAAGATTCATGCAAATAACAACTAAAAAAAACTGTATAATCTAAAATATTTTAAATAAAGAGTTGTATTTGGAAAATAGAGTTATAAAAAAAATCGGCGTAGTGATAAGACCATCAACACCAGAGCTAAAAGATTCCTATATTAAATTGCAAAAGAGCTTCGAGAGTCGCAGCATTGAAGTCTTTTTGGAAAGCAACAGTGCTTCTATGATTGGCAGAGATGGAGAAAGCTTTGAAGCAATCTGCAACAAAGTTGACATGTTGATTTCTCTGGGCGGTGACGGTACTCTAATATCAACAGTTAGAAAATCATTTGATTTTGATATTCCAATTATTGGTGTTTATGCGGGTAATCTTGGTTTCTTGGCAAATCTTTCTCTTGATGAACTTGACTCTTTTGTTGGGTTAATTGTTAAAGGTGAGTATAAAATTGATGAGAGAGCGGTGATTGAAGCAACTGTTGTCAAAAACTCCAAAAAAGTTAAAATGTATGCTTTTAATGATATTGTTTTAACTCGTACAAGAGTCTCAAATATGATTCATATCGAGACTTTGGTTGACTCTAAAGCTTTTAACACCTACTATGGTGATGGTGTAATCGTCTCAACTCCTACCGGTTCTACAGCATATAATCTTTCAGCTGGTGGACCCGTAGTCTTCCCTACAACTGATGTTTTTACTCTGACACCGATATGCCCGCACTCCTTAACACAAAGACCGGTTGTTCTTCCCGGAAAATTTCCAATTGAGATGAAAACATCTGAGGAAAGAGCTCTTATAATCATTGATGGGCAGGAGATGCATGAACTCGGTCTTGGGGAGAGCGTACATATAAAGCTTGCTACCAAAACAGTTAAGCTGATGCATAAAAAAGAGTATAGTTACTTTGATGTACTCAAAGAGAAATTAAATTGGGGCGAGTAAGCTAATACTTACTTAACCCATGTTTAGCCCAAGCTTTTGTAGCTTTTGAAAAATTACTTTTTTTCGATTTTTTAATCAAAGAAGCACCCTTTTTAAGATCCTTTTTAATACCTGATCCAGTTACAAAAAGCATGCCAAGATTGTATTGAGCAACTTTTCCCTCTCTGTCTATCGCATCTTCAAACTGTTGTATAGCCAACTTGTCCTCCACGCTGTTCCCCATGTTTTTATAGTAGCTAATAGCAATGGTTATCAGTAGAGTCTCATCGTAATGATTAAATGTTCTGGCAAGCAGTGCGGCTGATTTTTTGCTGTTTGGTGTTATGTCATCTCCACGCAGATATAAAAAACCAAGCATGAATTCTGACTCTACTTCTCCGTTTTTAACGCCTTTTTTCCAAAAACTTATAGCCTTTTTAATATCTCCTGCTTCATAAGCTTCATCGCCTTTCTCATAATTATTTGCATAGAGCAATGCAGTCAAAGCAACTGTAGTTATAATAAGTTTAAACATTCTGATTTTTCCTTTATTTTTTGAAATAATACTATATCTTATCAATTTTTTATATAAAATCATGTTTGAATTAGTTGATTTTGTGATTTTATTTTAAAACATGACAGATTGCAATAGAACTGTTTAGATGTAATAAAAATAGATAAAATCATAGAATTAATAATAAAAAAGTATAATTTGAAAATAGTTTACAAGGTTACATAAATGATAGAGAGATTTTTTCTAAAAGATTATCTTAGTTTCAAAGAGATAGAACTTGATTTGATACCAGGATTGGTCGTTTTTACCGGACCAAGCGGTAGTGGTAAGTCAATACTCATGAACTCGATTCTTTCTTCCGTAGGTGCTGAGGCTTGTGAAGCGTCACTCTGTGAATCTACCGTTACATGGGAACTAGATACAGAAGATATAGGTATTGAGAGTGACAATATAAATGTTTTTAAGCATATAAAAAAAGAAAAATCCAGATATTTTATAAATAATCAAAGTGTTTCAAAAAAAACTATGAATACTTTAGCTTCAAATTATTTAAGACATCTTTCTCTTAAAGATTTTAGTGATTTTGAAAATGAAAACTTGCTCTCCATCTTAGATAGCAGGCTTGAGAGTAAAAAATATAAGGTATTTGCTCTTAAAGATGAATACGCAGAGGCTTTTGTAGAACATAAAAAGATTAAAAAGGAACTCTTTAGTATTGAAGAAGAGCAGAGAAAGATAGTCGAGCTAAAAGAGTTTGCAACCTTTGAGATAAAAAAGATAGAAGAGATAAACCCAAAAACAGCAGAAGACAGCGAACTTTTAGAGATAAAAAAAGAGTTATCCAAAAAAGAGAAGGTGCTTGAAAATATCAACGTGGCCAACTCTATTTTTGAGAGTGAACACAGTGTCTTTAGCGCTTTAGATCTACTTGATATCGACAGCTCTTTCTTCTCTGACGCAATGAATGAGCTTAGGGCTACTATGGAGAGTGCAGAGGAAAGATTTTCTGCACTTGATGAAGTGGATATAGAAGAGGTTTTAAATCGCATAGAAGCACTCTCAGAGCTTAAAAGAAGGTATGGAAGCATTAAAGATGCTCTTGAGTATAAAGAGCAGAAGATTTTAGAGCTGCAAAAGTATGAAAATATAGAGATAACCAAAGGTAATTTAGAGGCGCAAGAGGCTACTCTGAATAAAAAAGTCAAAGAGTTGGCAGATAAACTTAGCAAACTTCGACATGTAGAGATAAAATCATTTGAAAATGAGCTAAATAAATATCTAAAAGAGTTGTATCTCAGAAATGCGCAAATAGAGATAAATGAGATAGATTATGAGCTCTACGGTAAAGATGAGCTTGTGCTGAAACTCAACTCTACAGAACTTCAAAAAGTAAGTACAGGCGAGTTTAACAGGTTAAGACTCGCTATTTTAGCGCTTAAATCAGAATTTATGAGTAAAAACGGCGGTATTTTGATGCTTGATGAAATAGATGCAAACCTAAGCGGCGAAGAGTCCATGAGTGTTGCAAAAGTTTTAAAACAACTCTCCAAGCATTTTCAGATATTTGTAATTTCTCATCAGCCTCAACTCACTTCTATGGGAGATCAGCATTTCCTTGTACATAAAAAGGGTAATGAATCACATGTCAGTGAACTCAAATTTGATAACAGAGTAGATGAAATAGCCAGAATAATTAGCGGGGACAACATAACAAACGAAGCCAAGAAGTTTGCAAAAGAGCTGTTGCAGGCAAGCAGATAAAAGGTTCTTGATGATTATAGATACACATGTACATCTGGATGATGACAGATACAAAGATGATTTGAATGAAGTGCTAGATAGAGCCAGAGAAGCTGGTGTAAAGCGCTTTATTATCCCTGGTGCAGACGCTAAGACAATAGATAGAGCAGTTGAGATAGCGGATGCAAATGATGATGTCTATTTTGCAGTAGGTATTCACCCCTACGATATGGATGGTTTTGCTGCTCTTGACTTTGACAAGTATGCTAAACATAAAAAATGTGTAGCAATAGGTGAGTGTGGACTTGACTACTATAGGTTAGAGGGTTCAGATGAAGAAAAAGAAGCAGAAAAAACAAGACAAAAAGAGATATTTGTAGCTCAAATAGAGTTGGCTAAAAAGTATAAAAAACCCCTTATTGTGCACATTCGCGATGCTTCAAGAGATTCTAAAACCATGTTGTTAGATAACAACGCAAAAGAAGTTGGCGGAGTACTGCACTGCTACAATGCAGATGAAGAACTTCTTAGCCTTGCAAATGAGAATTTTTACTTCGGTATTGGTGGTGTTTTAACCTTTAAAAATGCAAGAAAACTTGTAAATGTACTGCCTAAAATCCCGCACGATAAACTTCTTATAGAAACAGATGGTCCATATTTGACTCCAATGCCTCACAGAGGAGAGAGGAATGAACCATTATATACTACTTTTATTGCTCAAAAAATGGCTGAACTTTATGAAATGCAACTAGTAGACATAGAGGAAATAACTAGCCAAAATGCCTTAAAACTCTTTAATATTTCTTAATATGAAAGGAGTCTTAACTGATTTTAATATTTTTTTAGATAAAATCAACCTTTAAATTCAACAACAGAGTTATATATTGAAACATTTTTTATTATTTTTGCTTCCGCTTTTGCTAAGCGCTAATCTAACGTTTACTTCAAACTATAATAAAGAAGTCTCAATACTTGAGTCTTTCGATATAGAAGCGTCTTTCCTTTATGATCCGCTTATGAATGAAATGAAAAACTCCAAGAAGGCTATTTATAAAGATAAGAAATTCTTTAAAGCAATGGACGACGCCTACTTGTTTATACCGGCTATAAAAAGTATTTTAACTACAAATAATATTCCAGCAGAATTTCTTTTTTTAGCGATGGCAGAATCTCATTTTTCAACTAGGGCATATTCAAAAAAAAGAGCATCTGGACTTTGGCAGTTTATGCCTCAAACAGCGAAGCATTACGGACTTAAAATAGATTCATATGTTGATGAAAGAAGAGATATTGTTAAATCTACAAAAGCTGCTGCTCAATATCTTTCTATGTTGCATAAAAAATTTGGTAAATGGTACTTGGCTGCGATAGCTTATAATTGTGGTGAAGGTAGACTGAGCAGAGCAATCAAAAAAGCCAAGAGCGACGAACTGTCTGTTTTACTTGATCCAAAGAAAAAATATATACCAAGAGAGAGTAGAAGATACATAAGAAAGATTGTTGCATTAGCTATGATGGGTAATGATGAACAATTCTTGCTAAATAGCGAATACGAACATCTTCTTAACCGTGCAAATGCATACTCTGTATCTACTGTCAGAGTACCAAGGGGAGAATCATTAAGAAGAGTTTCCAAACTTATAGGGATACCGCTTAAAGAGTTAAAAAAATTAAATAGACACCTTAAATACGACTTTGTACCCCCTTATTTGAAGGGTTATGACATATATATTCCATATATAAAACTTTCAGACTTTAAACAGAAATACTTTGAAGAAAAGATAAAAAATATATATAAAGTCCACGTTGTATTGAGAGGTGAAAATCTTTCTCTCATTGGTAAAAAATATGGTGTTCCATATAAGATGATTATGGATTTTAACAAGCTCAAATCCAGTAGATTAAAATTAAAACAAAAGCTAATTATTCCTATAGATAATAAGTCTAAGATGAAAAAAATTAATAGTAAATTTTATTATATGGTTAAAAGAGGGGATACATTAGAGTCAATATCCAAGGCTCATAGAATAAGTGTTAAAAATCTAAAGCAACAAAATCGTATAAAAGGCAGCCTTATCAGGGCTGGTGAGAGACTAAAAATTTATGAATAAGCTTTCCGTAACACTAATTACATTTGTCCTTATTTTATCTACTGGATGTAGCATAAAAGGTAAAAGATCTTATGCAAACTTTGGAAAAACTAAAACTTATTCATCTGATAAAAATTCACATAATCAATTTGTAAACAAAAAAGATTATAAGCATCCAACAATGAATCCATATGTAATCAGAGGAATAAGGTACTATCCGACTGTAGTAAATGTTGGAGATGAGTTTAGAGGCAACGCTAGCTGGTATGGTCCAGATTTTCATGGTAAGCTTACTTCTAATGGTGAAAAATACAACATGTATGATATGACGGCAGCTCACAAGACTCTGCCAATGAATACAATTGTTAAAGTGACTAATCTTAGAAATGGGTTAACTACAGTAGTCAGAATCAACGATAGAGGTCCATTTATCGCTACCAGGATAATAGATCTCTCAAACAAAGCAGCTCATAAAATTGATATGGTTGGTAAAGGTACTGCCCCTGTCCGTATTGAAGTATTGGGTTTTGATTCTAAAGGTAAAAGAAGAATACCTACAAAGCAACAGCTTGAGGGTACTCCACAACAACAATCTTTAGAAGGATTTGCTCTTCAAATTGCTTCTTTTTCAAGAATTGAGGGTGCCCTTGCTACACAGAAAAAACATAACGGAACCAATGGATATAAGACTATTATAAAAGATATGGAAACCGAGAACGGCAGAATGTTCAAGGTTTGGTTAAAAGGCTTTAAAAGTGAGCAAGAGGCTAGAGACTATAAAGCTCTTGGTTATTTTAAAAGTTCATTTATTGTTAGAGAAGATTAATTTAAAGAGGTCCCAAATGATTACAAAAACAAGAAAAACAAAAGAAACAAATATAACTATTTCACTAAATTTACATGGAACCGGAAAAAGTAACATAGAGACGGATGTTGGTTTTTTAAACCACATGTTAGAAAGTTTTTCAAAGCACTCACTGATTGACATGGATATTAAATGTGTCGGTGATACTCATATAGATGACCACCATAGCGTAGAAGACGTTGGTATTGTATTGGGATCACTCCTTGCAGAGGCCATATATCCTATTAAAAATATGGAACGCTTCGGCAGTGCAAACATAGTGATGGATGAGGCTTGCGTTAGCTGTGATTTAGACTTAAGTAATAGACCATTTTTGGTGTATGACCTTAATGTTAGTGGTAAAGTTGGATTATTTGATACTGAACTTGTAGAAGAATTTTTTAGAGCTTTTGTACTAAATGCAAGAATCAGCACTCATATAATTGAATTAAGAGGCAAAAACAAACATCATATAATTGAAGCTGCTTTTAAATCGATGGCTGTTGCTATTCGTCGTGCAATACAAAAAAATGAGAGAGTTGGAATACCAAGCACAAAAGATGTATTATGATTAAATTGATTGTACTTGATGTTGATGGATGCTTAACTGAGGGGGGAGTTACGTACTCATCAGAAGGTTTTGAGAGTAAAGCTTTCAATATCAAAGATGGACTTGGTATAAGTACATGGGTAAAAATGGGCCATCAGGTTGCCATAATTACAGGCAGAAATTCTACTATTGTTCAAAGACGTGCAGAAGAACTTGGTGTTCAAAATATTTTTCAAGGCATTAAAGATAAAGACAGAATCTTAAAAGATCTTGTTGACTCTTTAGGGCTTAAGTTTTATGAAGTTGGCGCTATTGGTGACGATTTAAATGACTATAATATGTTAACTCTAGTCGGTAGAAGTTTTACTCCGAATGATGGCGTAGACGACATAAAAGAGATTGTTGGTACCGTATTGACAAAAAATGGTGGGGATGGTGCTGTTAGGGAGATGATTGATATTTTAGTTAACGAGAGTGATCTAAAAGATAAATTCTTATCTGTATGGATATAAGATGAATATAAATATTTTTTTTTCTTTAGTCTCCTTAGCTTTATTGATGATACTTACATTGTTTAAACCGATGGACATTAAGGAAGATGATTTTTCTGATGTCCCATTATTTAATATATCTATTTTTACTATGTATGAATTAGATGAAAAAGGTTTAACATCACTAATGAGCGGAACTGAAGGAACAAGATATTCAGATAGATACAGTGTCAAACTAATGGATTATACTGATAATTCTCAAGAGTATATTGCAAACATGAAATCAAATAGCGGAATATATAAAGGTGATAATGTCTATTTAGAGGGTGATGTCGTATATTTTAGAGAAGATGGTTTGACATTTGAAACACAGAAGGTTGTTTATAATAAAAAAACGGCAATTGCAAGAGCTGATGGAAATTATGTTCTTTATAGAAACAATAATAAAGTGACTGGTAACAAATTAAAATATAACAACTCTTTAAATAGAGTTCAATCAAAAAATGTTGTAGCCATATATCAATTGAAAGAGAGTAAAAAATGAGTGTGCCAAGCAAAGCTAAGGTAATCAAGCTGGACAATCCAGCCCAAGGAAAGGTTAGCCACCACTTTGGAACTAAACTACACAGGTTAGGAGGTAACAAATAGCTTGAAGCTGTAG
>JAKITC010000041.1 GCA_021648285.1 Sulfurimonas sp.
AGACTTACGATTGTTACATCTGGTTCAGTGAGAGTTATTGAACAAATTACTAAGCAACTTCATAAGCTTATTCCGGTTCTTAGAGTTTATGAACATGCTGATTTAGTAGAAAAAGAGATGGCATTGATTAAGTTTCCTGTATCTGATAATATTTCAGACATTAATACTCTTTGCGAAGCTTATAACGGTAAAATAGTTAATGTCGGCGAAAATGTTATCATTGCTATGGTTGCAGATGAGCCAAAAAGAGTTGAAAACTTTTTAAAAATGATAACTAGATACAATCCAAAAGAGATTGTTAGAAGCGGTGCTGTAGCACTAGAGAGATAAGCTATGCTCTTTAGTGAGATAGCAAAATATTTAAGCAGTGAAATAGTTGGTGATGACTTAGAAGTTAACTCTATGAATGAGTTAGAGCTTGCTTCTTCATCACAGCTTACTTTTGCAGTTCATAAAAAATATGCTTCACAACTCTCTTCTTCAAAATCAAAAGCTTTTTTAATTGTTGAATCGTTAATAGAATCTATTCCTGAAAATACATCATACATAATTTGTGACGATGTTTCTCTTTCAATGGCATATGCTACAAAAATTTTTGCTCCAAAACCAATAGAACCACAACTTGACCCTGCTGAAATTGGCAATGATTCTTATGTTGATAGTATGGCTAAAGTAGAAAACGGTGCGGTAATCGGCTCAAACGTAACTATCATGGCCGGTGCTTATGTAGGTACAAAAGTGGTTATAAAAGATAATACTACTATTCATCCAAATGTAACTATCTATAGAGATTGTCTAATAGGAAGTGATTGCATCATTCACTCCGGAACTGTAATCGGTGCTGATGGATTCGGATTTTCTCATACAAAAGATGGTGAACATGTTAAAATCTATCAAAATGGAAACGTCATCATAGAAGATGATGTGGAAATTGGTGCAAACTGCGCAATAGATAGGGCCGTTTTTAACTCTACAGTAGTGGGAAAAGGTACGAAACTGGATAACTTTATCCATATAGCACATAACTGTGATATTGGTGAATATTGTATATTTGTAGCTCAAACAGGAGTTGGTGGTTCAACTAAACTTGGACGCAACTGTGTTGTGAGTGGACAGTGTGCTTTTACTGATCACTTGGATATAGCTCCTTTTTCTACTTTTACTGCAAGAAGTGGAATTACAAAAAGTATAAAAGAAAGCGGCGGAGTTTATAGTGGTTACCCTCTTATGGATCATAGAGAGTGGAGACGACTTCAAATAAAAATAGCTAATTTAAGTAAATAGGAGTTAATTATGAATTTAATAGAGATGTCAAAAATAATAAATAGTGACTTCATTGGTGATAGTTTTTTAACCGAGGGTGTAAAATTGTCTGAAGTTACGGGTATGAACACTTTAAAAGATGCTACGGCAAGCGAAATTTCATTTGTTTCAGGTTCAAAATATATTAAAGATATTAAAGAATCCAATGCTGTAGCTATTATTATTGACAAGTCTCTAAAAGAGCATGTGCCAGATGGGTGTATAGCTTTAATAGCTGATGATCCATATTGGGAGATGGCTACACTATCCAAATATTTTGCCCCTCCAATTGAAGATGATATTCTGCCCCTTGCTGAAATTGGCGAAGGAAGTAAAGTTTCAAATAAAGCAGAGATTGCTAATGGTGCCAAGGTAGGTAAAAACTGTACCATCATGGCTCATGTATATGTAGGTTGCCAAGCAATTATTGGCGATAATACTGTTATATATCCTAATGTGACTGTTTATAGAGATTGTAAGATAGGAAATGATTGTGTAATTCATGCGAATACAACTATTGGAAGCGATGGTTTTGGTTTTGCCACAAATAAACTCGGAGAGCATAGAAAAATCTATCAAAATGGAAATGCTGTGATAGAAGATAATGTAGAGATTGGAAGTTCTACAACAATCGATAGAGCTGCTTTTGGTTCAACCACCATAAAAAAAGGTGTAAGAATAGACAATCTTGTTCAGGTTGGACACAATTGTATAGTGGGTGAATACTCAGTTTTAGTAGCGCAGTGTGGAATGGCTGGTTCGACCACATTGGGCAGAAATGTTGTTATAGGTGGACAGAGTGCTGTCTCAGGTCATTTGAGTATAGCACCTTTTACAACATTCGCAGCTAGAAGCGGTGTCACAAAAAGTATTAAAGATAGTGGAAAAACTTTTGCTGGTTTTCCTTTGATGGAACATAGAACATGGTTAAAACTTCAGGGTAAAATTGCTAAACTACTAAAACAAAATTAAGGAAAGATAACATGTCAAAAACTATTGCTTTAAGCGGAACGAAAAACGGTGTTATTTCAGTAACAAAAATTGATAAGCCATATGGTGAAAAAAGTTCATCAGTTGTGAGTGTTGGTATCTCTTTAGCTGGAAATGCAGATGAGCCAGAGTGGAAAGTTCATATTCCACTAGATAATCTAGATGAAGTTATTGAAGCGCTAACAGCCTTAAAATAATTTTTGTAAGAAAAGTTAAGTGGATAAAAATAGAACTATCGGGCTTTTAGGTGCTATATCAATAGGTGTTGGAGGCATGGTAGGGGGTGGTATTTTTGCTGTTCTTGGCGAGGCTGTATCATTAGCTCATGGTGCAACTGCCTTAGCATTTCTATTTGCTGGAATTGTAGCTTTATTAACCTCATACTCTTACGCAAAGTTGTCTGTAAGATATCAAAGTCGTGGCGGTACAGTTGTTTTTATAGATAATGCATTTAACCACAATATTTTAACAGCCAGTATAAATTTAATATTATGGTTGAGTTATTTGGTAACGATTTCTTTATACGCGGTAGCATTCGCCTCCTATGCTCAGACTTTTTTCCCTGATAACAAATCAGAAATATTAAAGCATGTTTTGATAAGTACGGCAATTATATTACCGGCTCTTATCAACTTACTTAGCGCCTCTTTTGTGAGTAAATCAGAAACTTATATAGTAGCTATAAAGATAATATTGCTGATAATTATTATAGTATCTAGCGCTTCATTTGTTGACATACAAAGACTTTCTCCACTCCATTGGGGAAGTAATTTGTCTATTCTTACTGCCGGTATGATTATATTTGTAGCCTACGAAGGCTTCGAACTTATAGCAAATGCTGCTGCTGATATTAAAAATCCTGTAAAGAATCTACCCAGAGCATTCTATTTATCAGTCTCTTTTGTGTTTGTTTTATATATACTTATTGCTATTATTACTGTTGGGGTAGTTAGCGAAGATAAGCTTATATTAGCAAAAGATTATGCTTTAGCAATAGCTGCACAGCCTGCATTAGGGCATGCGGGGTTTGTAATAGTTTCGGTTGCTGCACTTCTAGCCACGTTTTCAGCCATAAGTGCAACATTTTATGGAAATGCCAGATTGGGATTTATTCTAGCAAAAGAGGGTGAATTACCCGAAAAATTGGATAAAGAGATGAGAGATATACCAATATATGGTATATCTATAATTTTATTACTCAGTTTAATTATTGCAAACTCAATAAATTTAACCCAGATAGCGATTATTGCAAGCGCAGGTTTTTTGTTAATTTTTTTCCTTGTAAATATAAGTGCATATAAGCTTTATAAGGAGTTGAATGCAAATAGAATAATAGTTATATCATCTATTATTACCAGTTTTTTAGCATTAATCACTCTTCTTATGTATACATACAAAACTAATTATCATGCAATATTAATATTTGCATCTTTTATTGTAGTATCAATTCTATTTGAACTGAGTTATGGAGTTTATATTAGGGGGCACTTCTTTAAAAGAGATTATTGATTTTTCATATGCCGAAGTCTGGCTTGAATGTTTTTACAAATTCTTCAATTCTTTTGATTCCTGTGCGGATACTCTCTATATCAGTCGCAAAACTGAATCTGAAATAACCCTCGCTGCCAAAACCAACCCCTGGCACAACAGCAACACCTGTTTTTTCTAAAAGTTCTTTTGAAAACTTCATTGAATCGTTGCTAACCTTTTTAATATTAACAAAAAGATAAAATGCGCCATCTGGCTTTGTAACACTTAGCCCATCAATTTCATTCATAAGCTTAACAGCTTCATCTCTGCGTTTTATAAATGCCTCTCTCATCATAGATATATCAGCATCAGCACTGCCATCAAGACCTGCTATAGCAGCTAGTTGAGTAATTGAATTTATATTTGAAGTACTTTGAGATTGTAGTTTTTTAGTTGCTTTGATAAGTTCTGTATCTGCTGCAGCCATATAGCCAAATCTCCAACCAGTCATAGCAACTGATTTACTAAGACCATTTATGGTTACTGTTCTTTTATACATGTCGTCACTAACAGCAGCGCAAGAAGTAAATGTACCTTTATAGGTTAGTTTTTCATACATTTCATCAGATGCTACAATAATATCAGTTCCTTCTAAAACTTTTCCAAGTGCTATAAGCTCTTCTTTTGAGTATATAGACCCAGTAGGATTTGATGGAGTAGTTAAGATGAGCATTCTTGTTTTAGGTGTTATAGCTTCTTTTAACTGCTGGGGTGTTATCTTGAATGAGTCGCAATCATGTGTCTCAATTTCAACAACTTTTCCGCCGCAATATTTTACCAACTCTGGATAAGTAACCCAGTAAGGTGCTGGAATAATTACTTCAGCACCATTTTCTATTGTTGCTGAAAAAAGATTAAACAGAGAATGTTTAGCACCATTATTTACCATAATTTGATTTGTAGAATAAGTCAAACCATTATCTCTTTTTAACTTACCTGCTATAGCTTCTCTTAAGGCAGGAACACCATCAACGGCAGTATATTTGGTAAAGTCTTTATTTATTGCGTCGATTGCTGCATCTTTTATAACTTGTGGAGTTCCAAAGTCAGGTTCTCCCGCAGAAAAGCTAAGTATATCTTTTCCTTGTGCTTTTAACTCTTGAGCAAGAGTTGTGATTGCAATTGTAATTGATTCGGATAATGTGTTTATGCGATTTGTCAGCAAGTGTTTTCCTTTTATTTTTTTAGTTAGTGGTTATTTGTGTTAGATTTCTAAGTAAATCTCAGGAATAAATAGCACTACCCTTTAGGTGAAATATTAAATGAATTATACTAAAATTATAATGATTATAAGTTGATTTTTTAATTTTTCATGGCAGTAATGAAAGATTCATAGATATTCTCTAGTTCTAAGTCTTGATCTAGCAGTTCTTTGTTGTCTTTAACAAGAATATGCTCTAGTACAGCAACCCTCTTAAGCATATACTCAAACATCTCTTTATTGATATCTGGAAGCATATTGTGCATAAATGGATCTTTACATCTTCCTTTCTCTATTACATGTGCCGGAATACCGATAGCAGTAGCATTATCTGGAACTTCTTTAACAACAACTGAGTTCGCACCAATTTTAGCGTGCTCTCCTATTACTATATTTCCAAGCACTTTTGCTCCAGCACCTAAAACGGCACCGTTTCTAATAGTTGGATGTCTTTTGCCATGAGTAAGAGATACTCCACCAAGTGTTACACCTTGGTAGATTAAAACATCATCTTCTACGATAGTTGTTTCACCGATAACAACACCAACTCCGTGGTCAATGAAAACTCTTTTACCAATTTTTGCGGCTGGGTGTATATCAATATTTGTTAGGATTTGGGTAAGACCCATTATTATTCTAGCAAAACGCTTGAAGTTTGAATAATAGAGCCTGTGCGCAACTCTATACCAAGCAACGGCCCACACACCTGGGTAATTAAATAAGAAGTCTATTTTTGAGTTTAGTGCTGGGTCATTTTTATAAGCATTTGAAAAATCTTCTTTTATTTCTGAATAAAGTCCCAAAGTTAACCTTTAGTTTGTAGTTCTTAAATAACCATTTTGTTTTAAAAACAGTTCTAATTTTGCAAGTGTATCATTTTTTTCTTTTTCTGTAATAAAACTGGAGGAAGATATGTCTTTTTTGAGTTTATTTGATACTTCCCCAGCATCATAGCCAATTGATTCCAATATGTCTAATATGCTTTTAGATTCAACAGTATTTTTTATTTCATAAGAATTTTCATCTATCTCAATAGTATATTCATTTGGATGAGTAAATAAATTATGATTCATCCCAAGAGTTTCTTGATAGGCGCCGACATTAAAAAAACCCAAAAAATAATCCTCTTCATCTAGATTGACATCATGCAGGTACAGAGGTTTATCTGGGTTAAACGCAATTTCTCCATCACTGTCACATGTAATATCCCAAAGAGATGCTGCTCTTAGAGGTACTGTATTTAAATGGTGTAGAGGCATAACAGGAAAATGCTGACCCAGCCCCCAATAGTCAGGTAAACTTTGAAAGATAGAAGCATTAATAAGATATCTCTCTTGTAGCTTTACTTGTAGTTGCTCCAGCTCATCTGTTGGATTGGAAAATTTAAGATATAGTGCTTTTTTTATAATATTATGGACTAGAATCTCAGCATTTGAGCGGTCTTGTAGGTCTATATATCCCAAGTCAAATAATGTAAAAAGTGATTCCATATGGTCAAGAGCATCATGCAGGTATTCTATACAGTTAGCATTGTTGAGAAGTCTGTTTAAATCCATAAGCTCTTCTAGCAAAGGTGGATTTACTGATTTAAAATTTAGTAATTTTTCTTGATAATCTTGCGTGAAAAGCTCTAAGACGGGCGTAATCAACACTGCATGAGAAGCAACTATAAATCTTCCTGATTCTGTAAATATATCTGGATGTTTAACATTTTTGGCATTCATAATCTCACCTAGTAAAAACACAACAGAGCTTGAAAACTCATCTATCGAGTAGTTACGAGAGTTAGAATGTGTATGTTGATCATACTCTACAGCTAAACCACCACCAATATTAATGCTGTTTAACTCTGTAGCACCCATTTTTCTAAGCTCAGCATAAATATTTCCAGCTTCACGAAGGGCTTTTTTTAGCGGTGCTATGTCCGACATCTGAGAGCCGATATGAAAATGAATCATACCTAAAGAATCCAATAAATCTGCCTTTCTTAAAAGCGTGATGGCCTCTATTATTTCTGTAGAAGTAAGACCAAATTTTGCATCCATCCCGCCACTTTTGGCCCATATACCGCTTCCGGCGCTGTGAAGTCTAACACGTATTCCGATGTTTGGAACTTTTAAATTACATTCATCTGCAACTTCTAAGATAGTTTCAAGCTCTCCTAGACCCTCAATAATAATTGTAATGTTATGTCCGCTTTGAGCTGCTATAAATCCAAGCGTAATCATCTCTTTGTCTTTAAAGCCGTTTACAGTGATATTAGCCCCTTTAGATGTCTTGCTCATCGCTAGGATAAGTTCAGCTTTTGAACCTGCTTCAAGCCCATAGTTATATTGTGCTCCCTGAGTTGTTATTGCTTCTACGGCAAAAGGAAACTGATTGACTTTAAGAGGAAAGACAGCATTAAATTTGCCTTTATAGTTGTTGTCTTCAATTGCTTTGTCAAAATATGAGTATAAAGTTTTGATCTGCCTTCTTATCAAGTGTGGAAACCTTAATAAAATGGGTCCTCTAACATCATCTGAGCGTATTTTTTCCACAATCTGCAGAAGAGATGGCATGGATTTGTAGTTTAATTTTATTTGCCCATCTTCAATAATGAAGTTTTTATTAGACCAAATATCTAGACCAAAATTTTTCATATAAACCTAATTATACATGTAGTTTATGATGAAAATATTCGTCTATGTCAAAATATATTTCACCATTTTGATTTTTAAAGGTGAGATATGATTTATTAAGGTCATTTAAGTTTTTAACTCCCATTATTGCAAGAACCATTTTCATTCCTTTTATGAGGTTATTATGATAGTTCCCAATCTCTTTCCCCTCTTTTATAACCAGATAAGAAGCTCTTTTTTTCTCATCTTGGGTTGCCATCCCAACAGGACAGACATGTGAGCCAAAACCAGAACACATTCTTGCACGGATACATCCACCGCTCATCATGAAACCTCTAGCAATTCCAATAGCGTCAGCACCCATGCACATTGTGATAATAGCATCATCCGGTGTTAATATTTTACCGCTTGCAATTATTTTAACATCATTGCGAATCTCATATTTTTTAAGTAAAGTGTCTAGCACATAAAGCGCGTTATTGGTTGTTAGTCCAACAGATTCCATAAGTTCAAGTGGTGCAGTTGCGCTTCCTCCTTCACCACTGTCAACAGTGATAAAGTCAGGCATATTTCTGCCAGAAGATTTTCTGGCAGCGATTTCTCTGATTATCTCCTCAACAGCACCTGAATCAGATATAACTATTTTGAACCCAACAGGTTTTTTAGATAATTTTTGAAGTTTTTCTACGAAATCTAGTAAATCGGAAGTTGTGTCTGCATATGGAAATCTGTTTGGTGAAAACACATCTTTACCTTCAGGAACACCTCTGTAGTATGCAATATCAGCGGTAACCTTTGCACCTGCAAGTTTTCCTCCAGTCTGTTTTGCACCTTGAGCTATTTTTATCTCTGTCATGCGACAGAACTTCATGACTTTTTGGTATTTTAGTTCATCAAATTTTCCATCATCGCCACGAGTACCATAAAGTCCTGAACTGATTTGAAAAATCATATTAGGTATATCCTCTGGAACTTCTTTAGGAAAAGTCTCTAAAGAAGCTTTCCAGTTTACACGAAAGAGAACATGTGAAGCTGTGTCATAGATATAAGTATTTTGAGTTCTTTTATTTAAGAGGACTGTTCTATACCATTTTAGAGCTACTGCTCTATTGAAGAAAAAAGAACCTATTTTAAAGATAAGTTCTGCATAAGCCGTACTATTTACAACTTCAAGGTAATCACAGTTTTTTAAGTTTGGTTTATGGGTAAATAGATGATTTGACGTAAGTCCGCCTTCTCCAGTATTTATAGCTAGTTTAGTTTTCGCTCCAGCAATAGAAAATGCTCGAATGGCTTCTGGGCTAAGTGACCCGTCACTCATAGCAGAACGAAAAATAGGAGTATGCGATACAAATGGTATTTCTCTATTTTGACCAAATATGACAGAGGTGTCATCACTGACCTCATTATCATTTAGAACACTGTTTGAATGTTTTATAATAAACCTTGCACCAGAGAATGGCTGTGCTACTGAAAAAGATTTATAGTTTGGTTTATCTTTAGCCGCTGTATATACCCAATCAACTTTATCTTTAGAGTCATAAAACGTTTCTTCTGCAAAGTATTGACGCAGAGGCTCTCTAAGAGTTTCAAACATATATCTTAAGCGACCTACTACAGGGTAGTTTATAAGTAAAGCATGTTTTCTTTGTACATATTTGTCGTATACAAATAAGTTAACTACAAAAACAATACCGGCAAGTAAAAAAAATTCAATAAAATCTATAAATACAGACCATATTTCATGAAGCCACACATCACTAAAAATATCCATTTAAAACTCCTTTAATTCGATGATTTTTTCTGTCTTCTCTTTTAGATTTTTAATCCATATAGTACCATCTTTTATTTCATTTGAACCTATAACCGCGCAGTATTTGGCATTAATTTTATCTGCAGCTTTTAGATGCTTCTGTAGATTTTTAGTCTTATAGTCTATTGTTGTCTTGTCTGTTTTTCTTTTTGCATGTGCAAGTTTTATGACTAGATCAACTGCTTCATCATCCATTGCACCAATGTAATAACCGTTTCTCAAACTCTCAGGCATAACTATAAGCTCCATAAGTCTTTCAATACCTATGGCAAAACCGACAGCAGGAGTAGGGCGACCATCTAAAAATTCGACAAGTTTGTCATATCTCCCACCACCTGCTATTGCACTTTGGCTCCCTATATCATTACTTATAAATTCAAATGCTGTTTTTGAGTAGTAGTCAAGCCCTCGGACTAAGTTTGTATCTATCTCGTAATCAATAGAGTTATCATCTAAAATCTTTTTAAGCGTATCAAAATCATTACTACATGTAGGACAAAGATTTTGAAGAAGTTTTGGAGCATCTACGTATAATTCTTGGCATGAACCGTTTTTACAGTCTAGCACTCTAATAGGGTTTGTTTCTAATCTTCGTACACAATCAATACAAATACCATCTTTACATTTTCTTACATAGTCAATGAGATTTTCTTTATACGCAGGCATACAGTTGATATCACCTAAAGAGTTTAGTTGAAGTCTATAGCCTATACCAAGCGCTTTCAAAATATCACTGACCATCATAATCATTGTAGCGTCTTCATAGACACTGTCTATTCCGAAACTCTCTACACCGAATTGGTGAAACTGTCTTAGTCTGCCTTTTTGAGGTCTCTCGTAACGAAACATAGCACCATGGTAAAAATATCTATGGATTCCACCGGCTTTATCAAGCTTTTTTTGTATAAATGCACGAACAACACCGGCTGTTCCTTCCGGACGAAGACAAACATCGTTTTCACCTTTATCAATAAACTGATACATCTCTTTACCAACGATATCACTAGATTCACCAACCGAACGTTTAAAAAGAGCTGTTTCTTCTAAAAGAGGAGTTTCAATAAAGTGAAAACCATACTTTTGTGCTATCTCCGTAGCAGTGTTTATAAAGTATGTAAACCTTTCATAATCCTCACTTAAAATATCGTTCATTCCTCTTAACGAATTAATCATTTATTTCCTTCATATTATCTAATATTTCTTTTGTTATCTCTTCTATGCTTTTTGTTGCATCTACTTCTACGAGTTCTAAGTTCAGGAGCTTTGTGGCCTCTATGATAGCATCTTGAATTCTTAAAAGATACTCTACTCCTCTAAGCTCGATACCATCTAGTTCTTTTTGGGAAAGTCTAAACTCAAGCTCTTTTTTTGTCAGTTTAAGTAGAAATATTTTTTGAGGATATATGCCACCCGTTGCAAATTTATTTAAATGCACTATGGCTGTTTCACTTATTTCACCTTGAACCAAAGCATATGCAACTCCACTTACAGCACTTCTATCAGAGATAATGATTTTGCCTAGGTTGGGTTCTATAACTTCTTTAATATGCTCAGCCCGATCAGCTAAAAAAAGAAGAAACTCTGCTTTTTTGCTTTGTGCGCGGGCACTTAGAACCATCTCTCGAATCTCTTTGCCGATGTCAGTGCCACCAGGTTCTTTTGTAATTATTGCATCTGGATAGTGCTTGGATATACTGCTTATCTGTGTGCTTTTACCAGCTGTATCGATGCCTTCTATTGCAATGTACATGAATTCATACTTCCTATGATTTTTTGAACTTCTTTTGGAAGAAGGTGTTCAGTTTTACCGTTAAATTTTAGTAAATTTCTTACGATTGACGAGCTAATAAAAGCATGCTTTAGTTTTGGCATAAGATATACAGTTTCTATTGTGTCGTCTAAAGAGTTGTTAAGGTATCCAAGTTGTAATTCATACTCAAAATCACTCACAGCTCGTAATCCACGAATAATGATACTGGCGTCGTGTGTCTTTGCAAGTTTAACTGTTAAGTTATCAAAACCAACAACTCTCACATTATTTAAGTCCTTTACGGACTCTTTAGTCATCTCTATTCGCTCTTGGAGAGTAAACATAGGTTTTTTGTCCTCTGAAAGAGCTACCGCTACAATTACTTCATCAAATAATCCTAATGCTCTTTCAATAATATCAAAATGACCATTAGTGATAGGGTCAAAACTTCCGGGGTAGAGTGCTATTTTTTTCATTATTCCCATCTTTTATACAAATTGTTTTCTATACCAAGCAAGTCAAACCACTTGCCAATAATAAAGTTTTCCATTTCCTCAAGAGTCTGCTGCTCAGAGTAGTAAGCCATAACGGGAGGTGCTATTATTACACCAAGCATTGCCAGTTTTTGCATGTTTTCTAACGCTATGGCAGAAAATGGCATCTCTCTTGGAGCTAAGATAAGTTTTTTTTGCTCTTTTATCATTACACTTGCGCACCTGGTGACTAAATTGTCTGAAATTCCACATGCTATTTTTGCTAAGGTGTTCATACTGCATGGCGCAATTATCATAGCATCTGTACCGAAAGAACCGGAGGCAATGCCTGCTGATATATCTTCATTTTCATGACATGTGATATTCATCTCTTTATCTAAGACTATCTCAGAGTTTTTTGTCATAATAAAATGTTTATCAATATCTTTTGGAAGCAGCTTAAGTGTTCTAATACCAAGGTTTACTCCACTAGCACCACTTGCCGCTACAATTAACTTCATCTCATCTCCGCTCTGTTTTTACCAATAACTTTAACTTTAAGTTTTTTCCCATTGCTCTTTTGAACTTTTATTATATCATTTACTTTGCCGTCTTGGAGTGCTTTTGCACTAAAAGTTATTGCCATATTATCACTATTTAGGCTTACGGTTACAAAAGAATTTCTCTTTACCACGCTAAGAGCTTCTACGTCTCTAACTGTTAGAATTTTACCTTTGGATATATGGTGTTTGCTTTGAAGAAAGTTCCCATTTATACTTTGTATTGGCTTAGCTCTGAATTTGTCCAGAATTATACTCTTTTTAGAGGTGTTTATAGCTGATAGTTTTACATCTTTTTTTATTTTTTTTCTACTTATGTATACAGGTAAAGTCGCTGTTATATTATAATTAAAAAATATTTTTTTATTATCTGATGTTTTTATATTTACAGTCCCGTCTCTTGATAAAAAGTTTCTATTACGGATGTTTACCATGTAATTTTTTGGTAATGCAGTAATATGGCTTCTTGGTTCTGCAGAGACATTTGTAATCTCAATATTTTCATACTGTTTTTGGTAATATTCTTTAATACTGCGTTCAATTTTTGATGTATCAATTGGGCTTTTTAATATGAAGTTTATGTAGTTGCTTTTTGAATTGTAGTTTTTATAACCATGAGTTTCTAGCAGTTTTATTAAATTTTTTGTTTTTACTCTTTTTGTATATCTGTTTTTTTCAATTGTAAAGATATTGAAATCATTTTTAGGATTTTGTATTACATTAGAGAGATTGATTGAACGCGAATTTACATAATACTTACCACTAAGGGTATTGCCAGCATATAAGTTTATAAACACAAGAGTTAAAATTAAAATTTTTGCTAACATTTTTATCACTTAAAAGATTTTTTATAATTTTAGCATATAATTATTAAGACGTGGTACCAGAGAGGGGATTTGAACCCCTAAGCCCGAAGGCAGCGGATTTTGAATCCTGAACTCAGCCTCTATAATAGGTGGTTTAACGAGTCTCTGTGCAATAACTGTGCAGTAAGTATATTAATTTAAACTTAATTTGCAGTTGTTGGGTACTTATTTAATTTTTTGTCCTGTGTGAGATTATACATAAATATTTATTTACTTGGAATTTATTTTTGATATTTATAAGAGTGGTACCGCTACTCGGACTTGAACCGAGAAGCCCGTAAAGGCGGCAGATTTTGAATCTGCTGAGTTTACCAATTTCTCCATAGCGGCATATGTTGAAAACTTGAAATGGAAGTATGCCAAAAGATACCTAAATATATTCATAAATGAATATATTTTCTTGTGTTGAAAATTTAAAGGTATAATGCTGATAATTAACTTAAGTGAGGATTCTGTGGCACGAGCACAAAAAGAATTTTATTTATCTGAAGAGTCGCTGGAATGGACTAAAAAACACTTACAAAGGTTTTCAGACGGAGATATCTTTCCTAAACCTTTTGAGTTTCATGCGATATGGTCTGACTGGGCTGATATAAAGGTCAAACTTACTGTCCAAAACTTATACAAGTATGAGACAGGGGCAACTAGAATTATGGCAGTTCCTAAAAGTACAATAGGATTTAGAATCTCACACCAACTTGATCCAATAGACACATTGATTTATTTTTCTTTAATTTATTATATTGTTCCTCAGCTTGAAAAATATCGTTTTGATTTTTCACAGGGAATATCGTGTAGCTATAGGTTTAAGTTAGACGAGAATGGAAATCTATTTGATAAAGATATACAAAATAAAGCATGGGACGCTTTTGAAGATAATACAAAAAAACATGCACAAGAATTTGAATATATACTAGCCACTGACATTGCAGATTTTTATAATAGTATTTATACTCACCGTGTACATAATTGTATTTGTGACTCATATGAATATTTTAGTGAATCAACAGAAGAAAGTAAACATGTTGCTAAATTATTAGAAAACTTTTTAATGTCCTTAACTGCTTCTAGCTCTAAAGGTATTCCTGTAGGTCCTACGGCTAGTATAGTGATATCAGAGTTCATTTTAACAGATATTGATCATTTTTTATTTAATAATAATGTTACTTTTACTCGTTATGCTGACGATCTTAGAATTTTTGCTAAAACAAAACAAGAAGCACATAAAATACTTCAAGAACTTACAAAGTACTTATATACCCACCATAAGTTAAGTTTATCTTCTGCTAAAACTTATTTAAAATTGTCTAGTACATTTATTGAAGAGGTTTTTGATCCTGAATTGGAAGAGAATAAAAAGAAAGAAGAATGGCACAATATTTTAGGGTCTTCCGCTTTTGATATGTACGGTATGAGTGAAGAGGAAGAAGCTGAAGCGAAAAAAGAACGTTAAAGTTATAGTTAATACATTAGTTTTTCATGAAATGTTAGATTATGTATTAAAATCTAATGAAAAGTTTGATTTAGGTGTTGCAAGACACTTATTTGGAAAAATGAAAAAAATAGAAGACCCAGCGATAACATTAAAAGTAATTCAAAATTTAGAAAATTTACTTCCAGCTATTAAAAATGTCTGTTTATTCCTTATTAAGGTGGTTGATAAGAATATTGTTGAAGCAAATAGAACTATAATAGCAACTAAAATAAATGAACTTAGAGAATACAAAATTCCATTTGTAAACTTATGGATAGATTATATGTTAATAAAGAATGACCATTTACGTACCTTGGAATTAACTGATAAAGTGTTCAAAAAGTTTGGTGGTATATCTTTTAAGAGAAAGTCTTTTTTAATGGCGTTATTCAAAAAAAAATCTCATTTATTAGAGAGCAGAAAGAGTTATCCTTTTCATTAGATCCATGGTCACTAAGAGCATTAATATATGCTTCTCAGATTTTACCAACTGAAGAACGAGTATGGTTAGATAAAATTAGTAGTAAAGATATGCTTAATGTAAGTGTTAAAAAGTATGTAAGAAAAATGGATAAAAATTATGAAAGTGAAGTCTAGAATTTAATGACTGAATTCATACCAAATAATTTACCACTAGAAATAGATATTGAAACAAAATCTATCTTAAAAAAATCTATCACAGCAAATAGAGCTCTTGCAAAACTTAATGGTGTAGCTAAAATTATTCCTAATCAAGCGATTTTAATAAACTCATTGATTCTACAAGAAGCAAAAGATAGTTCTGAAATAGAAAATATTATTACGACACATGACGAGCTTTTTCAGTCTGGTTTAGATATGTCAAGTATCTCTCATGCTACAAAAGAGGTACAAAGTTACAGTAGGGCATTACTCAAAGGTTTTGACTTGGTTCGTGAGCATTCTTTGCTTCTTACTCGTCATATCGTTGATATTCAAGAAGAGCTTGAAGGGAATGTTGCTGGTATACGAAAACAGGCGGGTACAGTTCTTAAAAATCAAGCAACTGGTGAAGTGATTCATACTCCACCACAAGACGAAGCGACAATTAGAATACTTCTTGATAATCTTGAACAGTATATGAATGTTGAAGACGACGTAGACCCTCTTATAAAAATGGCAGTTATTCATTATCAATTTGAATCTATTCACCCATTTTATGACGGTAATGGTAGAACAGGTAGAATTATAAATATTTTATATCTTACTCAACTTTCGCACATAGATTTCAATAAATCCACAAACTTAAGTTGAGTATTAAAGCCCATAAATAGCCACTTTTCAGTATAATCTCATAACGACAATCAATAATAATGAAGGTGTTTTTATG
>JAKITC010000042.1 GCA_021648285.1 Sulfurimonas sp.
TGATTCCGATTGGATGCTTTGAATTGTTTCATGTATAAATATTGCTCTACTTCTCTTGTATTTATATTTATTTTATCTACTTTTCGCTGTTATCTTGATTTAGCTTAATCCGACAGACTCCTAGAACAGGTAACTCGTGCATTGGATGAGAAAAGAGACTATACAGATATAAGAGGTGTCTGTTATATATCTAAAGAACCAAAATATGAGTATATTCAGCTTCCATCACATCAAGAGTGTCTGGATGACAAAGAGAAGTATATATATCTCTTTGATGACTTCTATGACAATAATGACCCCATAAGTGCTAACGGACTATGTCAGCCAGTTGATTCTCGTTATCTGATTCAAAATCCTCCATGTGACTATCTTGATGAAAAAGAGATGGATGCAAATTCAAATCTCCCCTTTACGAGAGAGTTGCACCCATACTATGCAAAGATGGGTAAGGTTAAGTGTTTAGAGACTATAAAGTTCTCAATCATGACTCATCACGGCTGTTGGGGAGAGTGTAATTTCTGTGCTATTGGTGTTCATCAGGGAAGGACTATTCGAACTCGTACAGAGGGAAACATACTTGAAGAGGCTAAAGAGTTTAACAAGTATAAAGACTATAAAGGGATTATCTCTGATGTTGGTGGACCAACTGCTAACATGTACGGATACGAGTGCGGTAAGAAGCTTAAAAAAGGTACATGTGACGATATTAGATGTGTAGATGCAGAAAGACTCTGTAAGGTTATGCATGTAGACCACGGCAGAAACATAAATCTTCTTAGAAAAGTCAGAGAAGTGGAGGGTGTCAGAAAAGCATTTGTGGCCTCCGGTGTCAGATATGATCTTATCACTGCAGATAAAAAACATGGATACTCATACCTAAAAGAGATGGTTCAGCACCATATCTCAGGACAGATGAAAGTAGCACCGGAGCATACCCAGCAACATGTACTTGAACTTATGGGTAAGCCGGGTAAAGAAACTTTAGTTGACTTTAAAAAGATGTATGACAGACTAAACAAAGAAGAGGGTAAAAATCAGTTCTTGACTTACTACCTGATAGCAGCTCACCCAGGATGCGAAGAGAAAGACATGCATGAACTAAAACGCTTTACAACAGATGAGCTTAAGATGAACCCAGAACAGGCTCAGGTATTTACTCCTACTCCTGGAACATACTCTGCGGTCATGTATTATACAGAGATGGATCCGAAAACTCGTAAAAAAATCTTTGTTGAGAAAGATACAAAGAGAAAAGAAAAGCAAAAAAAGATAGTAGTTGAAAAAGATTGTTTTAAAACAGGATTCGCTTCTTAGTTATGGCGGCGGATGGATTTGAAATAATTGAATGAATATCCAGTAATGTATCAGAAAGATATCTTTTAAAATTAATATCTAGCTAAATCATAAAAAACATTATATCTGATTAATGTTTTTTCACTCGCTTTCGGATATCTGCTGTAAGCGTATTCTATGGTCTCTTTTGTGGTCTTATCCAGAATATAGTAACCACTTTTCTTTAAAAATTTAAAATCTGTTATATCTCCGTTTGGATGTAGATAGAATTCTATTATGTTTACTCTATTGACATTTAAATTTTTTGTCAGGTTCACTCTGGCAACTCTATTTAAGACCTGTTGTGTAATTCTTCTCATAATCTCTTGGTTATCTAAGATATATTTTTGCTGACCTGCACTAAGCTTACCAAATTCATCACCGTAAAGCTCTTTTATATTGGAATTGTTAATATTATTTTTACTTTTTACTTTAATTTTCTTTTTTTTGACCTCTTGAGATGATTTATCCTCTGAGAGCCAGTCGTAAGAGTTATATTTATTTTCACTTTTTTTAGGGGGTAAGAATAAATATGGTTTTATAGGTGGAAGTAGTTTTACCTTCGGCTTGGGTTTTACTATAGGTTTAGGTTTTGTAGGATTGATCGGCGGCTTTTTTACTTTCTTTTTTTGTTTTATTTTTTTTTGCTCATATTTAATAGGTGATTTTTTTATCGGTGTAACTTTTGACTGTTTTACTATTTTTTTCAGTTGCTTGCCCTTTGGCATAGGCGGTGCTTTTTTTGACGGCTTGGGTGCTTGCTTTTTTAGAGCGTCATTTTTGAGTTTTTTAGGCATCTCTTTTAGAGATATTTTTATCCTCTCTTCTTTAGATTTTATAGGTTTATTAACATCATGAACCATACTGCCAAGTAACCAAAAAATAAGTATAAGTAAAAAGTGAATTAGCAGTGCTACAAATAGTGCAAAAGATGAGCGATTCAAACTGTTCCGTTTCTATTAAAGTATTTTGTTGATTGTATCAAATATAGATTAATACTTCTTTGATATAATTACAAGAAATCAAGTAAGGTCATTTAAATGGGTACACAAGAATCGCTTAAAGCATTTAATAAAGCAAAAGATTTAATTCCAGGGGGTGTTAACTCTCCAGTTAGAGCATTTAGCAGTGTTGGAGGTTCTCCTCTTTTTATTGCAGAAGGGAAGGGTGGATACTTAATAGATGTTGATGGTAACAGATATGTTGATTTTGTACAGAGTTGGGGACCGCTTATTTTTGGTCACAGAGATGAATCAATTGAAGCTGCGGTTATAAAAGCTGTAAAACATGGTCTTAGTTTTGGTGCTCCCACTGAGGCAGAGACTGAACTAGCAGAGCTTGTTGTGTCAATGTTTGACTCTATAGATAAGATACGCTTTGTAAGCAGTGGGACAGAAGCTGTAATGAGTGCAATTCGTCTTGCTCGTGGTTTTACCGGTCGTGATGATATTGTTAAATTTACAGGCTGTTACCATGGTCATAGTGATTCACTTTTAGTTGAGGCGGGAAGCGGTGCTGTAACATTCGGTAATCCTAGCTCTCCAGGAGTACCGGCTGATTTTACAAAGCATACACTGCTGGCTACTTACAATGATATTGATAGTGTAAAAAATTGTTTTGCAGATTGTAGTGATATAGCATGTGTAATTATAGAACCAATAGCTGGAAATATGGGTCTTGTACCTGCAGATAAAGAGTTCTTGCTGGAACTAAGAAAAATATGTGATGAAAATGGGGCTCTACTAATTTTTGATGAAGTTATGAGTGGTTTTAGAGCTACTATCAATGGTGCTGAATCAATTACCGGGACTAAGCCGGACATTGTTACGCTTGGTAAAGTTATCGGAGGCGGTATGCCTGTTGGTGCTTTTGGTGCTAGAGCGGAGATTATGGCACAGCTTTCTCCTGAAGGACCGGTTTATCAAGCTGGAACATTAAGTGGAAATCCTGTCGCAATGGCAGCAGGACTTGCAGCACTTAGTAAGTTAAAGAAAAATGTACTGGTTATGTCAGTGCTTAATTCTCGCGCTACTAGACTTGTAGAGGGTATGCAAAAAGAAGCAGAATCTTGTGGTATCACAATGCAGATTGACACAAGAGGAAGCATGTTCGGTTTCTTTTTTAATGAAAAACCGGTTAAGAACTTTGCAGATGCTTGTAACTCAGATGCCCAACTATTTGCTAAGTTTCACTCTGGAATGCTTAGAGAAGGTTTTTACTTTGCATGTTCTCTTTATGAAACAGGCTTTATATCAACTGCGACAACTGATGAGATGATTGAAGATACAATCAAGGCTAGCGCAAGAGTCTTTAAAGCAATAACAGATGGCTGATGATAAAGAGCAGATAGAAGAAGCAGTAGAAGAAAAGAAGCCGAGAATAAAACCTATAATTGAGGCTGCTGACAGCTTGTCTTTGGGCATATCTATGGTTGTGGCTGTTGTTATGGGTATCGGAATAGGTTTTTTGCTTAAAAATGTTACTGGAGTTTCTTGGACTTTTTGGATAGGTGTGTTTATCGGTATAGCTGCGGCTATAACGAATGTTTACAAAGCATATTCAAAACAGTATAAAGAGTATGAAGAGTTAGCTAAAGAACCTCGTTATGCTATAAAAAAGAAACTAGAAGATGACGATTACGATGATGAGGACTATGGTGAAAAAAGGTATTAAGCTCATCCTTATATCAGAGCTGATGATTCTATCAACTTCTATTATATCATTTACTTTTTATATAAATTTGCAAATAGCATTTTTAAGCAGTTTTTTCGTTATTTTGGGTTCAGCATTTGCATACAATAAAATGGTGAAGACCCAGGTTGAAGCTGACAATGCTCAAAGTAGCAGAGATTTACTTGATGAAATAGAAGACCCATATGAGCTTTATGACGATATATCAATAAATGAGACTCCAGCAGATGAACTTGACTTAAAAGCTATTGTTAAAGAAGAAAAAAAGAAGATAAAGATCTTAAATATCAAAGATATTAAAGAAGGTTCTAAAGCAAGCGTATCTCTCTATAGATTACTGCCTTATCTATTTTTAATTTTAGGGTTTATTGCACTTAAGAATAATGAGCTTTTAGATATTGCTATTTATCTTCCATCTCTGCTAATGGGCATAGTTGTTGGGTATATAAGCTCTAAAGATATGGTCTGATAGAAACTAGTTTAAGAGGTAATCATAGGTATGTTTATGGTTATCTTCTTCTTTATATCAACATAAAAACTTGTATTTGCTGTAAAAATTTCTAACTTACTTATTTTTTCTTTATTTATATTTTCTTTATTTATATTTTCTTTATTTATATTTTCTTTATTTATATTTTCGGCAGAAACTTCAATAGAAAAGATACTGTATTTTTTATCTTCAAATTTTATATGCTCACCAACTCGATAAAATATTTTAGTTTGTATTTTTTTATTTTCAATGAAGCAATCATAAATATAATTTAGTATTTTTATAAAATTATTTGAGTCAATGATTATCTCTGGTATAGTTGGGTCGAAATCCTTAATAAAGCTTATATTAGAGTTTATAGAGTTTGTTGATATGCATAAGTCAACGAGTGTATAAATATTTGTAAGTTCACCAATTGGTTTTGGCTTATTTAGTTTAAAAGATGGTGCTTGATATAGTTTTATACCTATCTCATCATCATTTTCATATCCAACTGTTAGAGCAAAAAATTTATAGCGTCCAAACTCTAATTCTATAAATGTTGTTTTAAAACCAAATGATAAATTTGCATAAGTTGTAGCGAGATTAAAAAGTTCGTTTGTAGTAATTGCACCTAGTAAAAATTGTGCCTCTGAGTTTAGGGATATAACTTTGCCATCAGAGTTGAAGAGTACGAAAGGGTTGTAGTCGTACTCTATCCACTGTTGTTCAAAAGTCATAATAGCTCCTACCATTAAATCTCATATAATTTGAACAAGTCCAAAGTATATTCAGTCACCAAAGCTTCGCCTTTGGCGAGATAAGTCATCATAATTCCAAACTATTCTTCTATATAGTTTTTAAGTTTTCTTCCAACTTTAGGGTGTTTCAGCTTCTTGATTGCACTAGATTCAATTTGACGAACCCTCTCTCTTGTGACACTAAGCTCTTTACCAATTTCTTCAAGTGTTCTATCACTCTCATCATCCATAATTCCAAAACGAAGTTTAATAACAGCTTTCTCTCTTTCGTTTAACTGCTCTAAAACATTTTCTATTTGGACTTTTAAATCATCTTTTAGTATTGCATCAGATGGAGAAAGGGATGTTTTATCTTCAATGAAGTCACCAAATCGACCATCATCTTCACTACCAATCGGAGCTTCAAGACTAATAGGCTCTTTAGTGATTTTGATTACATTCTTAACTTTTTCAACTGAAAGACCCACTTCAACTGCGATTGTATCAACATCTGGCTCTTTACCATGTTCTTGAAGATGCTTACGCATAATTTTATTGATACGGTTAATAGTTTCAATCATATGAATAGGAATACGAATAGTTCTTGCTTGATCTGCAATAGCACGAGATATAGCTTGACGAATCCACCAAGTAGCATAAGTTGAGAATTTATAACCTTTTTGATACTCAAACTTATCAACCGCCTTCATAAGACCAATATTTCCTTCTTGAATAAGGTCAAGGAATGGAAGTCCACGATTTGTATATCTTTTTGCGATTGATACAACAAGTCTTAGATTTGACTTTGCCATCTTTGTTTTAGAGATTTCAGAAATGTTTTTACCACGTTTAATCTGCTCTAAAATATCAGCTAGTTTATCAGGTTCCATATCAAAACTGTTTTTTGAAGCTTCTTTAGTCTGTACAAGCTTTTTAATTTCCATATATGTGCTTACCATAGTGGCTTCTGGAACCATATTGGCAATGTCTTCTTTGTTAAGTTCACTGATTTTTTCTACCAAAACTTTATGGTTTGCTTTTAAAGTATCATTAAAAAGAGGAAGCTTATATTCTAGTCTTTTTAATTCTTTATCGTAACCATCATCTGTTTTTAGAGCAGTTTCCATAGCTTTAACAAGTTCATTTATTAGTTTAGATGTTGGTCCCAAGTCTAGTAGTTTTTCTTTTAATACGCTCTTTTTAAAGGTTACACCTAAAAAGTATTGAATTATGTCTACATTAAGTTCTCCATCTAGGTTATCCGGTACTTTATCAGCGAGTTTTATCCACTCTTTTTTTGCTTTCTCTAATGCTTTAAAGCTTATCGTTACTTTTTCAACTCTAGTTTTATCCTTGACAGAGAGAGTTTTCTCTTCTGCTAGTTCCTCTACAGCATTATCATCATCGCTATCTTCATCTTTTTCATCTTCAAAACTTCTAAAGAGTTCTTTAACTCTTCTTTCACGGTTAATAAGAGGTTCTTTATAGTCTAAAATGAATTCAATTAAATATGGAACAGAGCAGATTGCATCAATAATGATACTCTCTCCACCCTCAATTTTTTTAGATATCTCTATCTCTTCTTCTTTAGTAAGAAGAGGAATTTGTCCCATTTCTCTAAGATACATACGAACAGGGGAATCAGAACGAGACCACTCTAGAAGTTCATGCTCTTTTAATATATCAAACTTGTCAGTTTCATTATTTTCAAGCATTTTTCTCTGTGCACTTTTTCTAGCTTCTGCTTCTTTGTCATTAAGAAGTTTTGCATGCTCAGAAGAAGTATAGATGCATGATTTGCTTTTTTCAATAAGTTTGAAAATGTTTTTTGCTTGTGCCGCGGTTGGTTGTTTATCAAAAAGTTCTATAAGTGATTCGTAGGTTGAGCACTCTTTTGATTTTTTGCTTGTAAAGAATGTATCAATAGCTTTGTTGAGTTCTTTAGCTGTCATATAAAATATACCTTATTTTAATTAAGATTTTTCAAAGGTGGATTATACCGAAACAGTCTTAAATTTTTCTTCTTAAGACTAGCGTATATTCTTGGAACACACTTTGCTTTATACCTGAAAATATATGCAAACAAAGGGAATTCATGCAGAGTGGATATTATAGTTCAGCAGCAGGAATGCTTACTCAGTTTAATCGTCTTGATACTATTGCGAACAATCTTGCTAATGTGAACACAGTTGGTTTTAAAGAGGACAATCTTGTCGTTGGTGACTTCATGCGTCTTTATAAAGAGGCAAGGGATGAGCTTCCAAATGAAAATCAAACCAAAGAAGCAGCTCAGTTCTTAAACAGAACCATTACTAAGGCTCCACAAATCGTCGATTCCTACACTGACCACTCTCTTGGGACAATGCAAAAGAGTAATAACCCTTTAGATATAGCACTCTCAAGAGAAGGTCTTTTTTTCTTGGTTAAAACTCCAGAAGGTGTACGATTAACCAGAGATGGTTCATTTACAAAAGATGACGAGGGAAGGCTTGTGACTAAGAGTGGTTATGAAGTGTTGCCAAGTGATTATTTTGATTCAAAATCTCCAATAAGACTAAATCAAGAGGATAGTATCATTGAAATTGATAAAAACGGACAGATGTATTCAAATATACCAAATAGTGTAAAACTTGCAGAGGGCGCTAAACTCTTTATAGCACAACCTGACAATATTGCACTTCTTAAAAAAGAGGGTAATAATCTTTACAGATATGATGGAGAGACTCAGTTGGAGAGCCTAAATGATACCGGAGCTGTTATGCAGGGCTTTGTGGAAAAAAGTAATGTAAATGCTGTAAAAATGATGACGCAGATGATAGAGACAAATCGTTTAGTAGAAATGTACCAAAAAGCTATGAGTGCCCAAATGGATGATATGAATAACGACGCTATAAATAAAATTGCTAGAAAAGCTTAAAAAGGCACTAGTGACGTGAGCTTTGCGCTGAGCAAAACCTAGCGTTAGCGTAGGTGGCGGAATTACTTCCGATACCGTAATGAAAAATGAAGGTTTACTTCATTTTATGAAATAAAATTAAGGAATTAAATTATGATGCAATCACTTTATACTGCCTCTACCGGAATGTTGGGGATGCAGACACAGATAGATACAACAGCAAATAATATTGCCAATATAAACACAATTGGCTTTAAGAAGTCTCGTGCAGAATTTGCTGATCTCATGTATAAAGTTATGGAGTATGCAGGAACATCAACTAGTGATGTCACTAAAAGTCCTACCGGTATAGAAGTTGGACTTGGTGTAAGGCCTACAGCCATCAATAAAATATTTTCAGAAGGTAGTTTAAAGCAGACTGATAATCAACTGGACTTAGCTATAACCGGCAGGGGCTTTTTTAAGCATGAGCTTCCGGATGGAACAGAGGTATATTCAAGAAATGGTGCATTTAAAATTGATGAAAACGGTACCGTCGTTAACAGTGATGGGTATAAATTAATTCCTGAGCTTGTTATTCCACCTGATGCAACTAATATTAGTATTGGTACTGATGGTACGGTTACTGTTATTCAGCCTGGGCAAACACAAGCAACTCAAATAGGGCAGGTTACACTGACAAACTTTGTAAATCCAGCCGGACTTCACTCTATGGGGGACAACTTGTATATTGAGACTGATAGTTCTGGGCAGCCTGTTGAAGGTACCCCCGGGTTAGATGGATTAGGTGTTTTGAGACAGGGCTTTGTTGAACTTAGTAATGTTGAACTTGTTGTTGAATTGACTGACCTGATCACAGGGCAAAGAGCTTATGATTCCAATTCAAAAGTAATCACAACCAGTGATGAGATGTTGCAAACAACAAATAATCTAAAAAGATAAGATTTAAAGTAAAAAACAATGAAAATATTAGAAGAAAGCAGAAATATACATTTTGATACATACTTGATGAATTTATGAAAATATCAGAGAAGCTTTTATTTACAAACCAGGTCAAAATCTAACAGTGAGCTAAAGCTAGAACTGGACTATTTTATTGAAAGATATTTTTTAGATTGATTTTCAGTTATTGTTTAAAATACCATTTTAGAAAACTACAATCACAATTTAGCTATAATCGCAAACTTATTTAAAATGTAATTAGGGATTTATATGCAAAAAGCAAATATTGATGGTAAAGTTTGGAAATTCGGTAAAGACATTGACACAGACCTAATCATAGCAGCTCGTTATTTAAACACTTCAGTTCCTGAGGAACTTGCAAAGCACGTTATGGAAGATGCAGATCCAGAGTTTGTAACTAAGATGTGTGTTGGTGACGTTATAGTTGCTGGTGAAAATTTTGGTTGTGGTAGTTCTCGTGAACATGCCCCAATCGCTTTAAAAGCTGCCGGTGTTGCTGCAGTTATTGCACCGACTTTCGCAAGAATATTTTATCGCAATGCATTCAATATGGGATTGCCAATCTTTGAACTTCAAGAGAGTGCTGAAATTGCAGAAGGTGATGAGATTAGCGTTGATATGAACAACGGAACTATTATAAATAAAACCACAAGTAAAACTTACAGTTTTACACCAATTCCAGAGTTTATGCAAGAGCTTATTGATGCCGGCGGGCTTATGAACTTTGCTCAGAATGAAATAAAAGCCGAGGAGAGTAAATAATGAAAAAATATAAAATCGCACTTATTAAAGGTGATGGAATTGGACCAGAAATTATAGATGAGGCTGTAAAAGTTTTAGACTCAGTTTCTTCATGTTTTGACTTTGATTTTGAGTATGAAGAAGCCCTTATGGGTGGTTGTGCTTATGATATCACGGGAGATCCTCTTCCACAAGAGACAATCAATACTTCGTTAAATAGCGACGCTGTACTTTTTGGTGCAATAGGCGGAGAAAAATGGAACTCACTACCTCGCGAAAAAAGACCAGAGAGTGGACTTTTAAGATTTAGAAAGGAGCTTGGAGTATATGCAAATCTTCGTCCAGTAGTTGTACATGAAGAACTTGTTAATGCATCTTCACTAAAACCTGAGATTATTAGGGGTGTTGATATTATGGTTGTTCGTGAACTTATTGGCGGTATCTACTTTGGTGAACCAAAAGGTCGTACTGAAGATAAAGGCTGGAACACCATGGTCTATACAAAAATGGAGATAGAGCGTATAGCACATCAAGCATTCAGAATCGCACAAAAAAGAAGTAAAAGAGTCTGTTCAATCGATAAGGCAAATGTTTTGGATGTATCTCAACTTTGGCGTAATGTAGTAACTGAAATTTCAGAACAATATCCTGATGTAAAACTTTCTCACATGTATGTTGACAATGCGGCAATGCAACTAGTGTTAAATCCGAGACAATTTGATGTTATGCTTACCGGAAATATCTTTGGAGATATTTTAAGCGATGAAGCATCTATGCTTTGTGGTTCTATTGGTTTGCTTCCGTCTGCATCAGTTGGCGAAAAAATAGGTGTATATGAGCCCATACATGGCTCAGCACCTGATATAGCAGGACAGGGAATCGCTAATCCGATTGCTACTATATCTTCCGCTTCAATGATGCTTAGACATGCTCTTGGAGAGATTGATGCTGCTAATAAAATAGATGCAGCTATAAAAAGAGCTCTTAAAGAAGGCTACAGAACAAAAGATTTAGCACAGTTTGATGCTAAAGAAGTCTGTTCAACTAGTGAAATTGGTTCTATTATCGCAAATTATGCGGCAAAATGAAAACATTAACTTTAGCTAATATATATGAACTTCAAGGTCTTAAAGAAGAGGCCCTTGATATTTACAAAGAGATATTAAAAAAAGATTCATCTAATAGTGATGCAAAGATTGCTATAAGAAGACTCTCTGGGATGAGAAAAAAGTTTTTAAATGTAAACACTCAGATGAAAGAGTTTTTTCTAAAGATGGACAGTGAAGTTGAGTTTAACGAATTTGAAAGGTGGTTATTGAAGTCATGGAACTAAAAGATGTAATACTATCAACTCTAGCAGAGATGGAAGATATAAAACCAATTAATAATGATTCAAAATCAATAAATAACATTAAGCGAGCAGTTAAAAAAAGTCCTGAGGTTGAGCCTGAAGTTAAAATTGAAGAGGAAGATGAGCAAAAGTCCGGCAATGAGATGCAGTTTTTAACATCAATGAGAGAAAGACTGCTTGTTCTTTTTGAAGGTTTTCAAGCACCAAACAATACAAATATAGAAGCCAAAGTAGACATGACACTTAATTTTTTAGAGTATGTGCTGGTAACTATAGATTCCAGAGTTCAAGAGCTTGAAGAAGAGAATAGAACGTGAGTAAATATAGAGTCCTTATAGATGCAAATGATGAAAAAGGTTTAGTTTATAAAGTATCTACTGTTTTTTATAACAATGATTTAAACATACTTTCAAACAGTGAGTTTGTTGATAAAGAGAATAACAAATTTTTTATGAGAAGTGTTGTTGATGGTGATATAGAGTACTCTAAATTAGAAAAATTACTATCTGATGTACTACCTTCAAATGCCACTGTCGAAGTGATAGCTCCAAAAAAGAAAAATATTATCATTATGGCTACAAAAGAGATGCATGCACTTGGTGACATTTTGATTCGCCATGAAGATGGAGAGCTTGAAGCAAATATTTTAGCTGTTATATCTAATTATGATGATTTAGCATCTTTTGTAGCAAAGTTTGACATTCCTTTTGTAACAATATCACATGTAGATCTAGATAGAGCAGAGCATGAGACTAAAATACTTGAGTGTTTAGCAGGGTTTAAAGATATTGATTACATTGTATTAGCTAAATATATGAGAATATTAACTCCTAGATTTGTAGAAGTATATGAAGATAGAATTATAAATATTCATCATTCGTTTTTACCTGCGTTTATAGGTGCAAATCCATACAAGCAGGCTTATGACAGAGGTGTCAAAATTATTGGTGCTACATCACACTTTGTAAATAATAATCTTGATGAAGGTCCGATTATCGCTCAAGAAGTTATACATGTAGACCACGCTTATGGTTGGAAAGATATGCAGCGATCTGGTAAAGATGTAGAGAAAGTTGTTCTCTCACGTGCTTTAAAATTAGCACTGGAAGATAGAATTTTTGTATATGCTAATAAAACTGTAATATTTTAATATGTCATTTAATTTAGTACTTGTAAATCCACAAATACCAAACAATACCGGTGCAATAGGTCGCTTATGTGTGAATGCAGGTGCAGCTCTTCATATTATAAAACCCATAGCTTTTGATATTGACGAAAAAGCAGTAAGACGCGCTGGATTAGATTACTGGGAAAAACTAGACTTACATGTATGGGAGTCTATTGAAGAGTTTTTCCAAAAGAATGAAATAACAACTAATGCTCATTTTGCAACAACTAAAACAGATAGACCGTATTTTGAAGCAGAATTTAAAGAGGGTGACTTTATATTTTTTGGAAGTGAGACTGCAGGGATTCCTGAAAATATTTTAAATACCTATAAAGAGCAAAACATTACTATACCAATGACTAAAGAAGGTAGAAGTCTAAATTTAGCAATAAGTACAGGTATTGTTCTTTATGATGCTATTAGGCAAAACTATTCTACATTTGGAGATAATTGATGGGCATATTTGTTGATGTAGTGATGATTCTTCTTTTTATACTGTTTATGGTTTTTATTTTTGGTGGTTACCATAAGAATAAATCAGCGGCTCGTGAAGCTGACAGGGAAGCAAATTTAGAGAATTCTACTGAATCTAATCAAAGTTCAGAAGTTAGTGGACGCGAAGAGTCCAGCTCAGAGTCTTTTAAAAATTAGGTTTAGAAATTAATATATTCAAAGAGTCTACTTCTTAAAAAATTCTCTCTGCCCATATTTCTAAACTATTTTCGAATCTATCCAATAAACTTTGTGCGTTTCTTACTATGATTGACATTTTAAATCCTTTAATTAATTATTAAATATTACAGATATTTCTCTATTTATATAATAAATATTGCATTTTGTCATATAATCTTTGACTTTATTACAAAAAAGTATTATAATTTGGAATATTTGATTAAAATCAAAGGAAAATGTCATGAAAAACTTTTTAGATGTTATCGAAGAGATTAAGAGTATTGTATCTGCTGAATTTAGTGAAAAAAAGATTTTTGACAAAGATGTGGCTGATATATTGGGTATTAGCCAAATGAATTTTGCAACTATGAAAAAAAGAAATAAGATTCCTTTTGGTGAGCTTCTTGATTTCTGTGCAACAAAGTCCATATCGATAAATTGGATGCTGTATGGACAATCTCCAGAGAGTCTTGTTGATGCGACGAACAAGTTTTTTATGGTTAAATATTTTAATGATGTGAGCGCTTCTGCCGGTGGGGGAGCTGATAGTGAATATGAAGATAATAAGCAGATAGAGATTCCTCATGAGTTTGTCATGATGCTCGGTGGTGAGAGAGAATTGAAACATATAGAGGCAATTAACGTCTCAGGTGATTCTATGGAACCTACATTCAGTTACAATGATATAGTTTTTATAAATAGAAATAAGACTGACCTTCAAAGAGGCGGTATATTTACAATACGGACAGAAGCCGGACTTTTCATCAAGAGAGTTCAAAAAAGAATAGATGGAAAAATAGATATAATATCTGATAATCAAGTATACTCTACGCAGACTCTTGACCCACAAGAGATAGAAGTAATAGGTAGAGTAGTCAGTAGATTTGGCGATGTTGACTAAAGGTTTGTAATTGAAGTATATTCTTATTATTTTATCTGTTATTATTTTAATTGGTTGTTCAGATAAAGAAATTAAGTTTGTAGAATCAAAACCGATTGAACAAAAAGCAATAGAGCTAGAGCCAGTTGAAAAAATTCCTGCTAAAGAGATTTTAATTGAAATAGATGCTAATCTTTCTTGTGAAGAGCCAGTGACTTTAGCTCCCGTAAAACACTTAGAGATACGTGACTTAGTTGACATACCGCAGGAAGTAAGTTATTTTTCACAAAATATATCAACTGCAACGCCTTATTATAATATTCAACAGAGATATAAAAAGTATTACTTTAGTATGTGGAATATTAAAAGACCACAAGAAACTTTAAACTCGGTAAAATGGCCATTTGCATCATATTGTTTCGGTGAGAGCTTTGGAGAGAATTTTCAACCATTAAAGAAGAGTTTTTTTGATGATATGCTCGAGAGTGCTAATTTCAAGACATATGCAACTGTTAATAAGAGAGCTTTAACACTAAAAGAGATTAATATTAGAGCTTTCCCAACAATAAAACCATTACTAAAAGATCCATCTATTGCAGGTGAAGGTTTTCCATTTGATTATCTCCAAAATAGTACAATTGCCGCAAATAAACCTATCTTTATTTCACACTACTCTAAAGACAGAGAGTGGGCATATGCTTTTAGCAGTTTTACATCTGGTTGGATTAAATCAGATGAGTTTGTTATTGTAGATAAAAAATATACTGACAAATGTCAAAAAGCTCAACAGGTACGAATAGTTAAAGAGGGAGTTCCTATATATAGTGATAGTGGGAAGTTTCTATTTAGATCTAAAATAGGAATGATGTTCGCATTAGTTTCAGAAAATAAAAGAATATATACTGTATTAACAGTTTCATCATACAAAGATTCTAAACCACTTTTTATTAAATCTAAAATATCTAAAATAGTAGCGCATAAAGAAGTGTTAACTCTCGATAGAAGTAATTTATCTAATATAATAAGAGAAGTATCTGTTACAAATTATGGTTGGGGCGGTATGTATGGACAAAGAGACTGTTCTTCTATGCTTAGAGACTTATTTGCTCCATTTGGCATATGGTTACCTAGAAACTCTTACCAGCAAAGTAAGGTTGGTAAAGTAATATCTTTTGATGGCATGAGTGATGAAGAAAAGATCAAACTAATTAAAGAAAAGGCTATACCGTTTCAAACACTTCTTTATAAAAAAGGGCATATTGTACTTTATGTAGGTATTTATAATGGTGAAATAGTTATTTTTCATAACACATGGGGAATCAAAACAAAGAAAGATGGAGTTGAGGGTAGAATTATAATCGGTAAACCAGTATTCAGCTCTCTTAAGTTGGGTAAAAAGCAAAAAAACTATGACGTAGAATCAGAAATACTTAGAAATTTAAAAAGTATGAATACTCTAACGCAGTAGCTTTTAGATACTAAGTTATTATATCTAAAAGCGAGCCTAGCATCTGATCTTGAGTTTTAATCGCAGATACATTTGCAGCAACAGCGTCTTGTGCAATTATTTGGTCAGGAATTTCTTTGGCTAAATCAGTTTGACTCTTCGTAGAGCCATTGTCATCAGCTTTTACGTTATAAGCCGAAACTGAATTGCCATCGTCTGACATTCTGGTATCACTAGGTTTAAAACCATCAGTATTTACATTTGCCACATTATTGGCATTTGTATTCATCATGGTCTGATGAGCTATAATTGATGAAACATTATTTGGTATGTTCACTGTTTACTCCTTCTTCACTAGAGAGAAATTATATAATTTAACTATGGCGATATTATGCAAAAATTATATGTAATTGAATTGAACCCTCTGAACAAGCCAGCTGATTCTTCTTGATTTTGATATTCTAGCATTTTAAAAATTCACTTTCAATTTTGAAGTGATTTTTTAGACTATTTTTCTATTTTTTACTGATTTGTATCG
>JAKITC010000043.1 GCA_021648285.1 Sulfurimonas sp.
AAGTGCAGCATAAGACTGCTCATCTAGTTTGTTTTAATACCCCTACAAACGACTATGTGATACAATCTGTTGAAAATGGAGAGCAATTAGAGAGAAGTTTTAATACCCCTACAAACGACTATGTGATACAATCTTCAACAAATACACCTATATCATCCCATTGTTTTAATACCCCTACAAACGACTATGTGATACAATGTCTGTAATGGGTTTAGTTAATCATACCATGTTTTAATACCCCTACAAACGACTATGTGATACAATAACCTCTTAATGCTATGGCTCAAGATGTATTGTTTTAATACCCCTACAAACGACAATGCTATAATGTTTAATATAAACAGATTAAGAGACCAGTTTGCATTAGCATTGGAGTTTTTTATTAACCTTTTTAGCACGATTATTTTTGCTGTGTTTCTTGGTGTTGTCGGTGCTTTATTACATGAGTACCTTGGCATAGCACTATTTCTTGCACTTTTCATAGCTAGAATAGTCGCAAGCATCAAAAACTATTTTACAAATATTTAACAGACCAATCCATATTTAACTGCTATTTCTGTATAATTCATATAATAAATATCAAAGGCAAAAAATTGTCACAAATAAAAGACTTAGAATTTGAAAATGCTGTAAAAAATATGATGCTTTATATCGGGGAAGACCCGAGCAGAGAAGGTCTACTAAAGACCCCTGGCAGAGTTAGAAAAGCGCATGAATTCATTTTTGGCGGATACAAAGAAGATCCTAGAGGGATTCTTGAGTCTGCACTATTTACAAGCTCAAATGATGAGATGGTCCTTTTAAAAGATATAGAGTTCTATTCTACATGTGAACACCATCTTTTGCCTATAATTGGAAGAGTACATGTAGCTTATATTCCTGATGGAAAAGTTGTTGGTCTCTCTAAGATACCTCGTGTTGTAAATGTATTTGCCCGTCGTATGCAGATTCAAGAGCAGCTAACTGAGCAGATTGCCGATGCTATCATGGATACAATTCAACCAAAAGGCGTAGCAGTTGTAATTCAAGCTCGTCATATGTGTATGGAGATGAGGGGTGTTGAGAAGATAAACTCAACTACAACATCTTCAGCTCTTCGTGGTCTATTTAAAAAAGATCAAAAGACAAGAAGCGAATTTTTCTCTCTGATTAATTCACCTACCGGCACACGCTACTAAATTAAGATGCCTTTTTCCTCACTTAAAGATAGAATCTCTGACAAAAACTACTCAGTCTCATTTGGTGAAGTTGTAAAGATAAATGCTACAATTATTACCGCAAAAGGTTTGAAGGTCAGCATAAGTGACATGGTGAAGATTGTTTCAAATGGGACAAACCAAGAGACTATGGGTATGGTTACAGAAATAGATGCAGGTACTTTTTTTATCACTCCTTTTAGTTTTGTAGAGGGTTTTTGCTCTGGTGATAAAGTATTTTTAGACCAGACAGGACTAAATATTCCAGTAGGTGAATCTCTATTAGGAAGGGTTGTTGACCCATTTATGAGGCCCATAGACAGCAAAGGCAGTATTAATAATTCAGTATCTTCACCAATTATAAAGGCCCCTATAGCTGCGATGAAACGTGGAATGATAGACGAGGTGTTTAGCGTAGGCGTTAAAAGCATTGATGGGCTTTTGACATGTGGCAAAGGGCAGAAGTTAGGTATTTTTGCAGGAAGTGGTGTTGGAAAGTCAACGCTTATGGGTATGATTGTAAGAGGTTCTGATGCACCCATAAAAGTTGTAGCACTTATTGGTGAGCGTGGTCGTGAAGTTCCAGAGTTTATAGAGAAAAATCTCGGAGGAGATTTAACAAATACTGTAATTATCGTAGCAACTTCAGATGACTCCCCTCTGATGAGAAAATATGGCGCATTTGCTGCTATGAGTGTCGCTGAGTTTTTTAAAGACCAAGGTTTGGATGTTCTTTTTATTATGGACTCTGTAACAAGGTTTGCTATGGCTCAAAGAGAGATTGGGCTGGCACTTGGTGAACCACCAACTTCAAAAGGTTACCCGCCATCATCTTTAACACTTCTTCCTCAACTTATGGAACGTGCAGGAAAAGAGGAGGGTAAAGGTTCTATTACGGCCTTTTTTACAGTTCTTATTGAGGGTGATGATATGAGTGACCCAATTGCCGATCAATCCCGTTCTATTTTGGATGGGCATATTGTGCTTTCGCGTGAGCTTACCGACTTTGGTATATATCCTCCTGTTCATATATTAAACTCGGCATCCAGAGTTATGAATGATATAATTTCAGTTGAGCATTTTAAAGCGGTTATGAAATTTAGAAGACTTTATACGCTTTTAAAAGAGAATGAGGTTCTTATCCGTATTGGTGCCTACTCAAAGGGTAGTGATTCTGAGCTAGATGAAGCAATGGATAAAAAAGAGGGTATGGAGAAATTTTTAATTCAAGGCTCTACATTTAAAAGCCAATTTAAAGACACACAAGATACTCTAATATCGCTTATGGACGTTATTTAATAATAATTCTGGAGTGTATCCAGCTATTTCTAGTCGGTCTATCTTTCTCAGTCTGTGTAATAGCTAACTCTTGATCTGATATCTTTTCAAACTTTTTCATTATTTGGCTCATTTCGTTATCTAAACCAAATATATCAATATAGGAATATATAATTGTCTCTGCTACTTTAAAGTTTTTCTTAGAGATTAAAAGTTTGATTCTTACATGAAAACTAACCCTTACAAGATCTCCAACTCTGTTAAGTCTAGTAGGTAAGCTTATCAGATCGCCCAATATTTTTTTAATATCTTTAATATTTCCAACAAGGGCATACTCTTCACATTGATTTATAATCTTCGACCAATGCTTTTCTAAAAGTTTTCCCAACTCAGTTAAGCTAAGTGATTTATGTGAATCTAAAATTTTGTAGCAGGATTTAAAGTCGCTATCATTGTAAGCTTTATGAAGTCTTTCTACGTTGCTACACTCATCCTGTAGATTTTTTACTCTATCTTTGATATGTGAAATCTCTTCAAGTTCAAATAGCTGCTCCCTCGCACTCTCTACCTGAGCACTTTTAATACTCTCTTCTACACTTTTTAGTTTTTCTTTTATCTCGTCATTTAATGAAGTGTAGTTTGGTATTTGCTTAAAGAGTTCATTTGTATTTATAAGCTTGTTGATTTTTTCAAAATCTTTTACATGTATAGCTTTTAAAAACTCAAGAAACTCTCTGTTTTGAGTCAAAATCATTCTTATGATAGGTTTTTTTGATACTACAGTAGTGTAATCACTTAACAAAGCTCTGGCGCCTTCTGTATTTCCTTGAGCTATTAATCTTTGAGCATTTGAAAAGGCTATTTTAAAGATTTGCTCAGTTTTTTTATATTGTGCAGTCTGTTTTAGAGCTGGAAACTTTGAAGAGATAGCATAGACTAAGGCATATTTTTTTTCATAAAAAAGTGCTTGAAAATTACGATAGTTTTTAAATGCACTAAAGAGATCTCTAATTTGAATCTGTTTAGATTTTACATTTTTATAGGGATCTAAAATTTTAACTGCTTGGCTTTTGTTCTGATTTATTAGCGCTTTTGTAGCATCTAAATATGCGTTATCAAATTTCTCTTGGAGCATTCTATCCTCGTACGAACCTATAAGCATAGGCTCCTTCATAATAAGTTCAAAAGCCTTTTCAATAGAATTATGAAGTATCAGTGATTTTAGTTTTGCTTCACTTGGAAGTTCCACGATTTGTATCTTTCTATTTTCTAGAGCAGCAACTAAATAGTTGTTGTTTAGTATTCCTACTTTAGTTATATGAGCATCCAATACAATATATTTACTATGTGCAATCTTGCATTTATTTATATCTATAATAGAAATAATGTTTGTTTTACCTGTGACCATTATGTAGTTTGGATTTTGCATAAGGATAATTTGTCTTATTGATGAGAGAGGTGTTCTTATACTTTTATAATTCTTTGTATCATTTAAAGAGGTTATATAAATTTCACCACTGCTTGTTCCGCTTATTATAGTGTCTTCATCTAAAAAACACAAAGCATCACTACGATTTCTATTGTGGGTTATGGTACATCTGTTTTTTTGTAAACGAAGATCTGTTACAAAAATGGCACCACCGAAACCACTAGATGCTAAGTAATTATTGTAAAACGCAAATGCGCTTACATAATTGTCATTTTTCTTAATATCCATATAGATACTGGAACGATCATGCGGAAATGAACAAATTCTTGCCAACAAGGTTGGATTGTCATATTTATATTGAAGCACTCTCCCTTTTTTAGTTCCTGCAATGATATAAGTTGATGATGCGTCAAAGCTTAGTATTTCTACCTCTTCACCATCTGTTTGGATGCTTTTAAGCATCTCTTTGCTCTGTATATTGATGATAAATATAGTTTGATTACATGAAAAAGCAAACATTTCGGAGTTTGGACTAAATGCTGAACTCGTCACTTCAGAGTTTAAATACACATTCGTAATACTCTTTTTAATCTCACATGTATTTGGATTAAAAATTTTAACCCCGTGTAGCTTTGTAGTGTATGCAGCAAGTGAATCGTTTAAAATTTCTAAGTTTAGTATATCGGATTTAGTTGTTTGGCATTCGTATATATTAAGCATACAAGATTATAGTGAAATTATTATAAAAATATAGAGGGCAGAGCCACATAATGTGACTCAAAGGGTATTACATATCTTTTAGTTCAATTTCTGACATTGCTTTCATAAGGTGTTTACCCATTTGACGGTCAAATTCATCCCAATGTTGGATGTCTTTTAATTCAGATGCTACATTTGGCTTAACTTCATAACTTTCTTTATCATCTTCATAAGCTTTATTAGCCCATTTCAAAACTGTTTTAAAGTAGTTTAAGAAAGGGTCAATAACCTTATGCATTTTATCTGACGGACCATGTCCTGGAACATAAAGATTATATTTAATATAACCATTTCTTTGGGCAATAATATCTTCAAGAAGCTCGATATTTCCATGTACACTAGAACTTTCATCCATGCCACCAAGACGGCAATCCATAAGGTTATCTCCTAACCATAGTGTCTTAGATTCTACATGCTCTATTAAGATATCTGTATCTGTGTGTGCACGCTCTGGATGAAAGACTTTAAAAGTCTGCCCATCAACTTTAAGAACATCACCATCTTTTAAAACTTTAGTTGGAAAAGGGAATGGTCCATCAGTACCTTTTAGATTTTTAGAAAGGTCTTCTAGAATGTTGTACCATAGTCTAGCAGCACCATCTTTTGCTGCTTTAATCATATTTGGATGAGTATAACTTTGAGCATCTGGAAATTCTTCAGCAAAAGCTTTACCGGCAAACCAGTGATCACCATGTTTATGAGTATTTAAAATAGCAAGTACAGGTTTATTTGTAGCTTTTTTGTATTCAGCAACTATTTTTAAACCAACATTGTAGTTTCCACCAGGATCAATTACGATAGTTCCATGTTCACCTTCTATAAATGATGGGTTATTCATAAATCCTTCATTTTCAACACTTGGATTTTCTGGAGGACCGTGCATAATCCAAACATTAGTATTAGGTATTTTCTCAAATTTGAATTCACCTAGTTTTCCTAGAGAGAATGCATTTAGTGATAAAGAAAATGTCATAGCTATTGAGATTAAAAGAGTAATTTTTTTCATTTTTTTCCTATTTTGTAGTTTATAGAGAGGGATGTGAATTTAGTCAAAAAAGCCTTTTCACGTGAAACGTGTAGCTTTTCTAAAAAAACACTTCGCTTATTTTGTGACTGAGTAGAATCTGGACGAGTTCAGATTCTACGATATACATGGTATGCTTTAGCGCAAAGCATACCATGTATAGTCATTGGTTTAAGTGCATAAACTTTTAGTAACCCTGTTGAACTCAGCCCAACATAACCGTACCGATACTTGTAATAAGTGGACAAACTGTATATCCATCATATTTAGCTTCAACAGGCTCACTAATCTCTACTTTTTTCATGTAAGGCTCATCCATTTCATTTAAAATTTCTTCCAAAATCTCATTTTTTCATGATTTTCCTCTTTTTGTGATAAAGTTATCAAATTTTACAGCTTTGAGGCTTAAGAAAGTTTTAAATATTATTGTTAATTGCTCTTTAATACCATTCTTTGAGTTTAAGTATCAATTCTAGAAATTTTTTGTTCAATAATCATGTATTTTATTTATAATAAGTTGAGCTGATACCATATTATTGAATTCATTTTTAGTTACTCTATAATTACATGTCAACTTTCTATTTTGAGGCATTTGAAAAACTTTTTTGAAGAGGATTAACTCTATTGTCTTTCTCTCGTGAGTAAATTGTCTAACAATGATTTTAGAGTGGGACTTATCTTTGCCAAATAGTTTTATTTCAATGATATCAGCATCTTTTATTAAAAAGAGAGGTCGAGAGTTTGCTTCACCGTAAGGTTCAAAATTATCCAGTAAGTTTAAGAGTTCAATATCTATTTCATCACTTGGCATTACACCAATTACTTCTTCTAAGGGTATAAAATCATCTGGATGCAGTGCTGATGCAGATCTATTAATAGCGGTTCTAAAGGCATCAATATTTTCTTCTAAGAGACCGAGTCCAGCAGCCATTTTGTGTCCGCCACATTTACTCAGATAATTCTCATTTTCTTTTATAAGTTCATAGATACTTACATTGCCAATACTCCTGGCACTGCCTTTGGCTACACCATTTTCACAACTAAGAACAATTGCAGGTTTGTTAAAATGATCTACCAGTCTTGCAGCAACAATCCCGACAACACCCTCGTGCCAATCCTCTTTCGCAACAACAATAACATGGTCGCTCTCATTTCCACATAGCAGTGCCTCTTTGGTAGTTTTTGCTTCTGTCTCTTTTCGAAGCTCATTAAGAGAGTTGAGCTTTTTAAACTGTTTGTGTGCTTTGTGTACGTCCGTGGCCGTAAAGAATTCTAAGGCGATAGAAGCATCTTCAAGTCTTCCTGCGGCATTTATACGAGGTGCAATCTGAAAACCAATATCCTCTGAACTAATAATAGATTTATTTAAAAAGTCTCTTATGACTACAGAAGCTGGTCTGTTTGAAGTCATTAAAACTTTTAGACCCTCTTTTACAAGAGTTCTGTTTATATCTATAAGGGGCATAATATCTGCGATTATTGCGATTGCCAAAATATCTAAAAACTGTTTCATATCTATTGTAAGATTTAATTCTTTTTTCACAAGTCCTAGAAGCAGCCAAGCAACCTGTGCTCCGCAAATCTCTTTAAAAGGGTAACTACATGTAGAGAGCTTTGGGTCAACAATTGCGTAAGCGTCCGGCAGTATTTCTGATGGAGTGTGATGGTCGGTAATGATTAGATCAATACCTCTTTGTTTACATATTTGAGCGGCTTCTATAGCAGATATGCCATTGTCAACTGTAATTATCAGGTCTGTATCTATTCTTTCTAAAACACTTGGGCTTACTCCGTAACCGTCACTGAAACGATTTGGAATAATAGCTTCAAGCGGATATGGAATTTGTCTAAAAAAATCAACCATAATTGCACTCGAGCTAACTCCATCAACATCATAGTCACCAACTAAGGTTATCTTTTTATTTTCTCGTATTGTATCGGCTATTTTTTTGGCAGCTTTATCAGCATCTTGAAGCAGGGAAGGGCTTGGGATTTGAGATAGTTTTTTCTCTTCACCGTCAAATCTCTGAGAAAGCAGCTCAAAAAGTTTTTGTTTGGTAAGTATATTTGTGTTGCACATAAGCTTAATACTCCGTCATTCCAAGCTCGACTTGGAATCTGTCTAGCTTTAGTGACCATAGCGGCCCAAGCGAAGTAAAAGGGACTAGTTCCTTTTACAAAATACTTAAACTGGCTTTTACGAAAGCTAGTATTGATGGGTTTGGAGTTTGAAGTCTAGATGTAAACTCTGGGTGGAATTGAACACCTAAGAACCAAGGATGATCTTCAATTTCAACAGCCTCTATAAGACCGTTAGATTCACCAGTAACAACCATACCAGCTTTTTCTAACTGTTCACGGTAAGCAGGGTTTGCTTCATAACGGTGGCGATGTCTCTCATGAATAGTTTTTTCACCATTGTAAGCTTCTCTGAGTATTGAACCCTCTTTAGTATTACACGGATACTCTCCAAGCCTAAGAGTCCCACCCATAGGTGATTGGTGAGTTCTGAGTTGTCTGTCACCGGCTTGATCTAAAAAGTTGTCTATTAGGTAAACCATCGGGTGAGGAGTGTTTTCATCAAACTCTATTGAGTTCGCACCCTCTAAACCAAGAACATTTCTAGCATACTCAACAAGCATAAGTTGCATTCCAAGGCAGATACCAAGATATGGAATTTTGTTCTCACGAGCATATTGTATAGCTAATATCTTGCCCTCAACACCACGATTACCAAAACCGCCTGCTACTAAAACAGAATCACAGTCACCAAGAAGAACCTCAGCTCCTCTCTCTTCAACCTCTTCACTATCAACCCAGTTTATTTCAACACGAGTATCTAAGTGTGCACCACAGTGAATAAGTGATTCTGTTAAAGATTTATACGCCTCTTTAAGTTCAAGATATTTTCCGACAAAACCAACAACTACTTTATTTTTTGGTTGAACGATTTTTTTAACTAAAGAATCCCACTCTTCCATATCTGGGTTCAGTTCACCTAAGCCTAACTCTTTAGAGATAGGTTTTAAAATATTTTGTCTTAAAAATGTAACGGGTACATCGTAAATAGTTGATGCATCAAGTGCCTCTATTACGCTGTCTCCTGAAACATCACAACTCATAGCGAGTTTTTTCTTGAAAGTCTTTGGAAGGGGATACTCACTTCTAGCAATAATCATCTGAGGAGTGATACCGATACGGCGAAGTTCCTGCACTGAGTGCTGAGTTGGTTTAGATTTAAGTTCACCGGCAGCTTTTATGAATGGGATAAGCGTTACATGTATAAAAAATGTGCCAGCAACTTCTTCATCATGTTTCATCTGTCGGATTGCTTCCATAAAAGGAAGACCTTCTATATCACCAACAGTTCCACCAAGTTCTACCACTAGGATGTCATGCCCACTGCCAGCTTCTTTAATACGGTTTACAATTTCACCAACAATATGAGGAACAACCTGAATAGTTTGACCAAGATATCCACCTGCACGCTCACGCTCGATTACACTTGAGTATACTTGACCGGTAGTGAAGTTGCTGGATTTTAAAAAAGAAGTGTCTAAAAATCTTTCATAGTTTCCTATGTCTAAGTCTGTCTCCGCTCCATCTTTTGTAACAAAAACCTCACCATGCTCTAACGGACTCATAGTTCCAGGGTCGACATTTATATATGGATCAATTTTTAACATACCCACATTTTTACCAGAGTGCTTAAGAAGAGTACCAACACTAGCAGCAGTTACTCCTTTTCCAAGAGAACTTAAAACTCCACCGGTAACAAAAATGTATTTAGTCATGTAAAATCCTACTATTTAATCTCATATCACCTGAACAAAGTCCAGATGATATTCAGTCACTAAAGCTTCACCTTTGGTGAGAGGGAGTCATTTTGACTCCAAAAAATATTTTCTAGACGCGATTGTATTATAAAATCTCTTAAAATCTGTATAGCCTTTTTTTAATTTAGTTGATTTATACAGCATAAGCTAAAAGATTCTTTTGCTACAATATTAATATTTTAATAATTGGAAATTTTTTATGGATTCTGCACTTTTTTATATAGTTGTCGCTTTAGGTGTTTCAACAGTATTAAATCTGTTTTTGAAAAGACTTGGGGTTTCACAGATAATAGGCTATATCTTAACCGGTACAATTTTAGTTTATGCCTTTGATTTGAGAGATATGAATAACTCGGCAACTCTTGAACATGTAGGTGAATTCGGCATAGTTTTTTTGATGTTTACTATCGGGCTTGAGATTTCTTTTAGAAAAATGAGCAGCATGAAAACGGAAATATTTTTCAATGGTACTATGCAAGTCGGTTTTACTGCTTTGATAGTTTATGCTATTACTCACTATGTTTTTGAACTTGAATCTGTTTCGGCTATTATCGTTTCACTGGCATTTGCTCTCTCTTCCACTGCCGTAGTATTAAGTTATCTAAAAAGCTCAAAAGAGATATATAACCCCTACGGCCAGCGTGCAACAGGAATACTCATTTTTCAAGATATTGCAGTTATCCCTATCTTGATTTTCTTAAGTTTTTTAACTAGCGAAGGTCATCAGTCGGTTGCCGTAATTTTACAAGATACTGTTGTGAGTGCTGTGATAGTTATGATACTGATGTTTGTTGTTGGTAAAAGAGTTATGACTTGGTTATTACACTTCTCGGCATCGAGTGAAGTTGATGAACTTTTTATGGGTTCAGTTCTTTTTATTGTTATCGGTGCTTCACTTTTAGCTTCATATATGGGCTTTACATATTCACTTGGTGCTTTTGTTGCCGGGATGATTATAGCTGAGACTAAATACCATCATAAGGTTGAAACAGATATCGCACCATTTAAAGACATCCTGCTTGGTACATTTTTTATCATAGTCGGTATGAAGGTTGATGTGTTCTATTTTATAAATAATATTGGAATTATTATAGGTATATTTTTACTTGTACTTATTTTAAAAAGTATTATAATGTATCTTTTGCTTCGCATTACATCTTCGCATATGCTGTCACTTAAAACAGCTCTGGCACTCTCTCAGGTTGGAGAGTTTTCTTTTGTAATATTCGCTGTAGCCAGCGTGGGTGGACTCTTGGATAAAGAGTTGGAATCTCTTTTGGTTTTGGTTGTGATTTTTTCTATGATGGTTACTCCATTTTTTATATCCAAAATCAACAAGCTTGTAAGTCATGTTACACATCATGAATATTTGGGTTTGGATACCTCAGATTTTGTCTCAAGAAAAAATCATGTAATAGTTTGTGGATACAGTATTATTGGTAAGTTTGTTGCAAAAAATTTAGATGAAATGGGTGCTCCATATGTAATAATAGATAATTCTCCTAAACATGTTCAAGAAGCATTGGCAGAAGGTAAGGAAGCATATCTAGGAGACATGTCAAAACTATCTCTTTTGGAAGCCTTACATGCAGAGAGTTCGGCAGCGATTATTGTTACATTAGATAATATAGATAAAAAAAGAGCAGTCTGTGAAACAGTTCTAAAACACACAAAAGATATTAACCTTATTGTAAAAGTGGCTACTTTAGAGGATAAAAACAACTTACAAGATTTGAATATTACATCCTTGGTTGATAGTAAATTAGAGATTGGACGTGTCTTGGTTGAGAGAATGATGACATGTAAATTAAAATATTAGCAGAATGAAAAAAATATATATTACAGATTTAGATCATACATTTTTACGAACTGATTTATCCCTCAGCTCTTTCACGCAAGAGATTTGGAATAGTATGGTGGATGATTCGATTCTTAGTATCGCAACGGCTAGAACTTACAAAAAAACAGCACAGTTTTTAAAAAATATTCATATTAATGCTCCAATGATACTGCTTGATGGTGCTCTTATTGCCACAATGGACAGAAAAATAATTGACACAAAATTTATAAACAAAGAAGTGGCGGATGCTATCATAGATGAGGGCGCTAAATTTGCAATATTCCCTTTTGTTTTAGCTTTGGCAGATAAAAATCTTAATGAAGCTTTTTTATATTCAAGTATTTTAAACGAACATCAAAAAGAGGTACTTACTCGTTATAGTGAAGATGACAATCTGCAAGAGTGTAAAAATATCCGCGGGATGGATGAAAATTTTAAGATTGTCTATATGGGAGAGGAGCAACTGCTGCGAAAATTAGCTCTACATGTAGAGAGTATTTTTGGAAATACTCTGAAATATATTTTGGCACCCGAAGCTTATGTCGGTTGTTATTTCTTAACAATCTTGAATAAAGACGCAGATAAATCTCACGGGATTAAAAGTGTTAGCGAATATGTCGATTTTGACATGTCGAAGCTCACTGTATTTGGCGATAATCTTAATGACATAGGTATGTTTGAAGTTGCAGGAAATTCTGTTGCAGTTGCTAATGCACAAGAGTCTGTTAAGAGAGTTGCAGATATTATACTTCCGCACACAAACGACGAAGATGCAGTGGCAAAATATTTAAAAGGTATAAAAAATGAACAATAGAGAAACTCTTGTTCCAATGATTATAATAGGGATTTTATTTTTTATATTCGGGTTTGTTACCTGGTTAAATGGTTCACTTATTCCATTTTTAAAAGTGATATGTAATCTTAATGACTTTCAAGCCCTTTTTGTAACTTTCGCTTTTTATATTGCTTATACTGTTATGGCACTGCCTATGTCTTATGTGCTGGAGAGAACAGGCTACAAAGATGGCATGGCTCTTGGCTTGTGCGTTATGGTTGTTGGCAGTCTTCTCTTTATTCCAGCTGCCATGAGTGCGAGTTTTATACTGTTTTTAATCGCACTTTTTGTGCTTGGAACAGGACTTACTATTTTACAAACGGCATCTAACCCATACATAGTCTGTGTTGGACCTATAGAGAGCGCAGCTATGAGAATCTCGATTATGGGACTTATAAACAAAGGTGCCGGCGTAATTGTCCCTATTCTTTTTACCGCTCTCATACTTTCGGATTTTGGCTCTTTGGGATATTTGAGTGAATCTGATAAATCTGATTTGGCATCTCGCCTTATTGCTCCATATATTATCATGGCTGTTGTGCTTAGCGGATTAATAGCCTTGGTTAAATACTCTTCACTTCCCGAACTTAATTTTGAAAAAGAAAATGAGACTTTAGAGGAAAAAAGTATATTTCATTTCCCCCGTGTTGTTTTAGGTGCGGTCGCACTCTTTTTCTATGTTGGTATTGAAGTCATAGCCGGAGATACTATAGGGCTGTACGGACAAAATATGGGTGTTGAAAATTTCACTTCGTTGACTTCTTACACAATGGTGTTTATGGTCTTTGGTTATCTTGTAGGAATCTTTTGCATACCGAAATATCTCTCACAAGAACGTGCACTTATTGGTTCTGCCATCTTGGGAATCGTATTTTTACTCAGTATTGTCTTTGCAAGTGATGGTCATGGACTTTCAGAGGTTTTATGGGGATGGAGCGGTATACCAACTCTTCCTGACACCGTTACGTTTGTAGCACTTCTTGGTTTTGCAAATGCACTGATTTGGCCTACAATATGGCCTCTGGCACTGGAAGGTTTAGGAAAATATACGGCACAAGGAAGCGCTCTTTTAATAATGGGTATTGCAGGCGGAGCTATTTTGCCTCTTATCTTTGGAAAAATCGCATACGTAAGCGGAGATATGCAGTCAACTTATTTAATTGGTATAATCTGTTATGTGTTCATACTTTTTTATGCTTTTAAATGGCACAAGATAACAGCTTGGCAAATGTGGTGATAAGCAGTAAAAGACTTCCCAACGGTTTTGAATACATCGAGATAAAAAATGACTCTGCTACTGCAAAAATAGCGCTTCAAGGCGCACATGTTTATGAGTATAAAACAAATCATGAAAAGTCTATCCTTTGGCTTAGTGAGACTAGTGACTTTGAACATACAAAGTCGATTCGTGGCGGTATTCCAGTCTGCTGGCCTTGGTTTGGTTTGCCAAAAGATAAAAACTTGCCTCAACACGGTTTTGCAAGAATTGCCATGTGGAGATTCATCAGTACAGATGAGGTTGATGCCAATACAACTGAAGTTATATTCTCTCTTTCATCTACACCCCAGACTTTAAACCTGTGGCCACATAAGTTTGAACTTGAATTACATGTAACAGTTTGTGACAAGCTGATTATGGAGCTAAAAACTACAAATGTAGATGATAAATCTTTTAAAATTACGCAGGCCCTGCATACTTATTTTGATGTTTCACACATCTCACATGTCAACATAAAAGGTTTGGATAAAAAACCATATCTTGATGCAGTGAGTATGGAAGACAAAGAGCAGAGTGGTGATATAACTTTTAATGGGGAAGTTGACAGAGTTTATCAAGAGGCAGAGGGTGAAATATTGCTAGAAGATAAAAACAGGACTATCCATATACAAAATGAAGGTTCATTTTCTGTAGTTGTTTGGAATCCGTGGATTGATAAATGCAGACGAATGAGTGCCATGAAAGACGATGCTTACAAAGGTATGGTCTGCATAGAATCAGCTAATGCTTTTAGTGATGCTAGAGTTATAAAACCCAACGAATCACATACGCTTAAGACCACTATTTATTAAGAGAATTAAGTCCTTTATGTGCATCATAAGCAAGGCGAATTACACCAACCGCATAGTTAGATGAGTTGTTGTAGCGCATAATCTTTTTACTATATTTTTTAAGATACTCAAGTTCTGGCTTATCACATGTAAAACAGTCATAAGCTTTTCCTGACTTTTTACTTTTTGCATATACAAATGAGGCATTATCATTGTTGAACTCATAGTCATACCAAGCAGATTCTATATCTACAATATTGGGCATGATACTCCAGTCAATCAGCTCAGAATAGCCGGCTTTTTTATTTAAAAATTTGCTTGCAGACATAATGGCATCTTCCATCTTTGTCAGATCAGCTATCTTTGTTTTATACCCCTCGGAGTAGATAAAGCTGTTTGGCATGAACTGTGGTATTCCTACAGCTCCGGCGTAAGAACTTGGCAGGTTACACTGCTCAGGAGTAATGCCTTTTTTGTAGCAGTGGGTGATTATAGAGACCATATTTGTTTTTCCCATCTTCAGCAGCCACTTCTCTCGTCTTGTGTTTGGCTTGGTTCGCACTACCAAAGTGTTAAATACAATAAAAGCGTCGTGGGTGGGTTTTATCTTGCCAAGTTTTGTCTCTTTCAATAAAATAGCAGCAACAATCTCACGATTTACGCCGTATTTTTTCTCTGCATGGTCATAAACCTCTTTGTACTCTTTTAGATGTTTAACCATTTTAGGTATATATTTGACCAACACGTTATTCGCTTTTTTCTCACTTTTTTTATGAGCTTTAATATATTTTGGCTGCAGATACTTGTAGCTAACCTCATCAAATTTTTTGGTCTTAAAATATGATAGTAAAAACTCATTGGCATATTTATATGAAACACCATTTTTTACAACTTTTTCACATACATCTTCATAGTTCTTGTTTTGAAACTCGCAATTTGTGTATTTTGCAAAAAGTAGAGAACTTAAGAGCAGTGGTAAAACTATTTTAATCACTTAAATTCCTTAAAGAATATAATTATAATATTAAGTATACACTATTTGGATTAACTGGTAAAGAGAGTCTCTTTTTTATAGAGTGCATAACCATTTTTGGAGGATGACTTTACTTTATACATAGCTTCATCCGCATTATTTATCATGGTGTCAATATCTTGTGCATCCTGAGGAAAAAGGCTAATACCGATACTGACTCCTACAGGCGATGGTTTAGATATGTATGAAAAGTCACGATTTATCTCATCAATAATACGATTTGATATTATATCTATGTAAGAAATATCAGTAATATCACTTATCACAACTGCAAACTCGTCTCCACCTAGGAGTCTGTCGGATTAAGCTAAATCAAGATAACAGCGAAAAGTAGATAAAATAAATATAAATACAAGAGAAGTAGAGCAATATTTATACATGAAACAATTCAAAGCATCCAATCGGAATCAG
>JAKITC010000044.1 GCA_021648285.1 Sulfurimonas sp.
TAATACAAGGCAGGTTAACTGTGACTTGGAGTGTTATACGCCTAAATTTAATGTTTAGTATTTATGAAACTGACTTTAGGAATAGATATTTGCTGGAAGAGATTTATTTATCCGACAGACTCCTAGAATAAAATTTCTATTTATTTGGTTGGTAATTTCTTGGTTGTTAAAAGAGTTTCTAATCATTTTTTTACAAGCGCCACAGTGTGTCATATGGAAAAAAACCAATACTTGTTTTTTTTGTTTTTTTACTTCGTTTCTAATATTATTTATGCTGATTACTTTAGCGCTCACAATTGCATGTAAGCCAATGATTAAAATTAATATTTTAAGGAAGTTCATCTAACGATGTTTCGGGAGAAGGATTTGGCTAAAAAGCCAAATCTAGTGGACTACTTCGTGTTCTGGAAGACCCATATCAAATTCTAAATATGCTCTTGAAACATTTAAAGCGTGTAATAAATCATACATTTTTTTATCTTTAAACTCTTTCATTGGCACAGCTTCAACGATTCCCATTTCTTCAATATCGTTATCCATAGCTTCTTGAACTCTGTCTCTCATTGCAGTAAAGTATAACATTGACTCATCTTCAGCTTTCTCATCAATAATAAAACCGTGACCTGGAATCATAGTAGTCCACTCTTTTTTATTCATTATTTCTAGTGCTTCTATTTGACCCAGAACAGAACCATCTCTATTTGATGTGACTCTACCATTCATAACTAAGTCACCAGCAAAAATAACTTTTTCACTCGGCATATAAAGAAAATAATCTGATACAGAGTGTCCATTTCCAACCGATACATATTCGAAATCTGTTCCGCCAATATTAAACTTGAAAGTTCCATCATGCCATTCGTCTACAGGTATAATTTTTGTACCTCTTATAGCATTTTCAGGTAAGATTCTAAACATTCTAGTAATATCCCCGGCATGGTAGTTTTTATTGATAGACTCAGGACCTACTATTTTAGAGCCTTGAACTTCTTTGTAATAGTTGTTACCTAACCAATGATCATCATGCTCATGGCTTAAAAGAATGGTCTTAACAGGTAAATCAGCAATTTTACTCATAGCTGCATATGCTTGTTTGGCGTAGATATATGATGCACCAGTATCCCATAGAACCCATTGGTCTTTAGTTTTGATGTAACAGTTGTTTGACATGTTACCGCCATTTTCTTTTGTTGGCATATCTAATGCACCAAAGAAACACCATACATTTCCACTAACTTGTTTTGGCTCTAATTTGTAATCAAACTCATCACTTGCTACAGCTATCTTTGCTGGAGCAACCTCTTTAGTTGGTATTGTTGTTGCTGCCTCTTTTTTTGAAGAGTCTGAAGAACAAGCACTCATCAGCGGTAGTAAAGCTATAACAGATATTACTAATGGGTTCATCATCTTTTTTAACATAAGATTTCCTTTTTAGATTTAATTCTCGAAAGAATAGAATTGATGTGTTAAATAACATCTCAAATCTATGCTCTATTATTTAATAAAATGCTTTTACCCTGAAAAATTATCAGGATAATAAGCTTTATAATTATAAAAATCTACTTGATTTTTTTTGATTTTTTTGCAGTTTTACCATTGCTGTCAACCCAGTCAACTTCAACTTTATCACCTTTTTTCGCACCAGCTTTTTCAGCATTGAATGCGAACTGCATATATGGATTCTTCGATAGGAATGGTCCAGTAGACGCTTCCCATACAATTTTACCATTTACTTTAGCAGTCATGTGAGTAATAAACTCAACCTTAATTTTTTTCTTTTCAGCCTCTTCTTTACCAGCCATTGGGCTTTTAGCTAAAATTTTAACTACAACGTTGCCTTTTTTTAACTTTGCTTTTACTTTCATAATTTTCCTTTATTTCTCTTGTTTATTTTATACTAAATGAATGGTGGGATTGAATCAACCTCCACAACCACCAATAGAAACTTCTACTTTTTGTACAGCTGAGTATAATTTACCATCTCTACCTTTTGCAACAACAGTTACATTAGCAGTTTTTCTCATCTTAATTTTAGTCTTAAGGTCAAAAACACCGCTCTCACCTAATTCAAATACAACAACAGCAGATCTAGGATTTGCATCTTGAAACAGAGCAACAGACTCAACTTCAACTTTTGATTTCATACCGATTGGCACAGCTCCACCGTTTTCAGCTAGTTTTGGAGCTTTGATCTTGATTTTTCCTTCAATCATCTTAGCATCACCATATAGAGCTTTAATAGCTTCAGCTGAACCAGCAGCTTTCCACGCAGAAGGTGCTGTCTTTCTAAAATCAGTAGCACTTAAGCTACCTGGCAATACTGATGCAGCAGCAGCTACTGCACCTAAACTTAAAAATTTTCTTCTTTGCATTTTTTTTCCTTTATAATGTTGGTTTTAAAGTAAGTCTTACTTACTTGATTCTACCATAAATTTAACAATCTCTTTCACTTGCGCATCTGTTAGATCCATGGCACCGCCTTTTGGAGGCATACCGCCTAAGCCGTTGATAGCATTGTGATTAACTTTATCTATACCTTGTTCTATAACAGTAGCCCATGCGTCATGATCTCCAACAGCTGGAGCACCCATTGCGTCAGTTTTGTGACATACTACACATGAAGCATCATACATTTTTTCAGTAGCTGATTTGGAAGCAGTTGCTTTTTCTATCGGTAAATCTCTGACAGTAGAATATGGAGGAACTACATTAGTAATCTCATTACCAATCCTCATAACTTTTTCTTTGCCACAATCTTTCATACAACGAGTACCAACTGCACCATAATTTTTACGATCTTTAAAAAAAGCTCTTACATTCTCAATGCCATTTGGTCCATCGATATTTGGATAGAAACCATCACGATTAGGCATTTTAACTTTCATAAGTTTTTCTTTATTAAGAACATACTCATCATCAAGCTCTTCACCATCAATAGTAATCTCATTAGCTGATAGTAAATAAGCTGTCATTGCATATAGTTCATCGTTAGTCAAACTTTTTGGATGTGCGTATGGCATTGCATCACGAACGTACCACATAAGCGTAGAAACTTGTGGCCAGTAAGAACCTATTGTTCTTTTTGGAGCATCTTTCCCTGGGCAAGTTCTTTGGTTTTTAAGTGATGCTACAGTACCACCTGCAAGTGTAGGGTAGCCTTTACCACCAGCACCAAATTCACCATGACAAGAAGCACACTGCATTTCATATAACTCATCACCCTCTTCAACAGAGCCTGAACCTTCTGGAAAACCTGTTCCATCTGGCATCATATCCATATCCCAAGCAGCTAACTCATTTTTAGTTGGAACTCTACCGTAGTTAAGTTTTGACATATCTTGAGTATTGTAACGGTATGCAGTCTCAACACCGTTAGCTCTTGGATAAGTAACCCCACCATCTAAAGCATCTCTAGTAGCGTTGTATGGACCAGAACCAGCAAAAGAAAGAGTTGAAATAACTAAAGCCGCACTTGCAGCAATTAATTTATTATTTAATTTTAACATTTTATACGCCTCCCTTACTATGCTGGACAGTTGTCTGTTCTAACTTGAACATTATGAACTGAACCATCTTTTTTAATTTCCCAAGTAACAATAGAGTTTCTATGGTAAACACCTTCAACACCGATAATATCTTTCTCTTGAGATACTGACGGCTGAACATTTCCACTATCATCTACAGAACGAGACTGAATGAATAATGGTTTACCATCAAATTTGTGCATATATGAGAATCTAGTCCATGATTTAGGAAGTACTAAACCTTTTAACTGAGCTTCTACATAGTTATCTCCACCATCAAGTGAAATATCAACATTAGTGATAGTTCCGTGACCAGACCATGCAAGACCTTCGATTTCAACCATTTGGCCAATTTTAAGATCAGACCATGGTTTTTCAGGACAAGGGCTAGTAATAATTGAGTTAACTTCTAATGGATAGAAATGTTGAATAGCTTTGCCGCTCTTAGTAAGAACAGTATATTTAGAGGTCTCTTCTTTACAGTACCAAGGCTCTTTACCAAATTCTAAACGCTTAAGATATTTAATACATAAGTTTGCTTCCCAACCCGGTAGCATTAAACGAACAGGATAACCTTGTTCCGGTCTAAGTGCTTCCCCATTTTGAGCCCAAACGATCATTGCATCATCTAAAACTTTTTCAACTGGGATAGTTCTACTCATCTCTGAACCATCAGAACCTTCTGCTAGCATCCATTTTGCAGTTGGCTTGAGACCTAAATCATCAAGAATTACTGACAAACGAACACCAGTCCATTGTGAATTACTCATCATACCTTTTACAAATTGTAAAGAGTTGAATTGTGGACCTTTCCATTCAGCAGCACCATTTGCAGGACACTCTAGGAAAAGAGTTCTACTCTCAGATGGGTATCTTTTAAGTTGCTCAAGAGTTAAAACAATTGGTTTTTCAACAAGACCGTGAATCATAAGTCTATACTTATTTGGATCTACATGTGCAACACCATTGTGAGTTCTTGTAAAGTGCAAACCATTTGGTGTGATGATACCTTCTAACTCATGTAATGGACTCATTGAAACAGCCGCATGCATGTCTCCAGCAGATGACATAAGACTTGAAGTTCTTCTTACAATATTATGCTCATACTTTGATGGAAGACCATATGGGTTTTTATTAAGCTCATCACCTAACGTTGTCCCCCACTTAGTGTGGTGAATTATGTTCTCATCATCAGCTAACAGTTTTGCAGGTGCTAAAATACTAGCAGCAGCAATTGCACTGACGGAATAAGCAGCAGTTTTCTTAAAAAAATCTCTTCTACTATTAGTACTTTCTAAATTATTTTCAGAAATATTACTCATTAATATATACCTCCTTATATTATCTCGTAAATTTTATAAACACATATACTCAAGAAATTATATGTATAGTATAAAATGTAAGAAAATAATTATATATTAAGTTTTTGTCAATTGTCAAGCAAATAGACAAAAATGTAATGATTTTCTCACATTTTTATATTTTTACACACTTTTTTTATATTTTTCATTCGCTAAAGTAATAAAAAATATGATAATATTCTAAATATAAACAATTACAAGGCGTATTGATGTCAGGCAAAAAAGTTGGTAAGATTTTAAAACTTTTTATCTCTAAATCTGGAACTTCTCAAAGATTTGATAAAGCGTCCATAATCTTAGATAAGTTCGGTGTACAGGGAGATAAGTTCTATAATAGAAATATAGAAAGATCTGTCTTGCTCGCATCACATGCCAGCTATGACTTAGTTAAGACCTATGGGATAGAGATGCCATTTGGCTATTTGGGTGAAAATATTTTAATTGACTACAACCCTTATGACTTGGAAATTGGCACGCAGCTTAAAATTGGTAACACAATTTTAGAAATATCACAAAACTGTACAATCTGTAATCATTTAGCTATTCTTGATGTAAAAATACCGACGCTTTTAAAAAATGACAGAGGTATTTTTACTAAAGTTATTAAAGAGGGTGAGATTAAAACAGGTGACGCTGTTATATACTGTAGATAAAAGCAACTTCGAATTCTAAGTAATTAACCGGGTATTCATTTAATAGTTTTTTACTCTCTTTATAATTCAGTACTTTTCTAGATCCGCTTACACCACTTTTTTTTATATATCTAAACATATCTCTGGTAGATTCAAATTCTAGCTTGTACTTTACAACTTCAAACTCTGCATTGAAATATTTTTTTTGAAGTTCATTAACCTCATCTGCACTTCTTAGCAGAGAATTTATTGAAGCAGTCTCATTTAAGATTTTAAAAGTATTTGATGTAAATATAGCCAGTGCTATTGGTGCGTTTAGCTTTTTAATATTTTCAAATACAAGACTCAAATTCTCTGCCCATTGAAGAGCAGAAGCTGAAAAGATATAATCATAATTATATGTAAGGAGGTTATCAAAAAGTGTTTTGTCATTAAAATCACCATAAATAGACTCTACTTTATTTGATTTTGGATGAAGTTCCAGCATGCCTGGGGCAAAATCAACTCCTGTGAAGTGTTCATAATCCCAATCTATCGCCTTGCATAAACTTCCATTTCCACAACCTAGGTCTAAAATAGTTCGTGGTTTGTTATCTACTAAGGAGAGAAGTTTTTTTATTACTCTATTTTGTATTACGTTGTATTTGTCGTACTCTAGAGCATGTTTAGAAAACTCAGAACTTATTTTCATCTTTTGTTTGCTATCAAAGAGACTATAAAGATAAAAAGTACACAAAGGACTATTGTAGCACCTGACGGAAGCGAGAAGTAAAAAGAGAGAGTCATTCCGGCAAATACACTTACCAACGCAAAGACAAGAGAGATTAGAACTGTCTTTAAAAAGCCTACTCTGAACTGAAGAGCCGAAATTGTCGGTATAACCATAAGAGCACCTATCAGCAGGCTTCCAACGACCCTGATGGAAAGAGCAATAATAATAGCAACAACACTTACAAGTAAAAAGTTTAAAAGCTTTACTTTAACACCACTTGTTTTTGCTACCTCTTCATCATATGCAATAAAATACAACTCTTTAGAAAATATAAGAAGTATACCTAAAGCTACAGTTCCAAAAGCCGCTATTGTTATTACATCTTCACTGCTTACGGATAAAATAGAACCAAAAAGGTATGAAAAAAGTGAGTTGTTAAAAGCTCCGCCAAGAGAAACAATAATTACGGCAATTGCCAATGAACCTGATAATAAAATAGCTAAAACTGCATCAGAGTAAAGTGAAAACTCACTTCTTAAATACTCGATTAACCAAGCAGACAAAATTGCCACAACAACCGCCATCCAAAGAGGGTTCAGACCAGCTACAAGACCGACAGCGACACCAACTAAAGCTGAGTGGGCAAGTGTTTCGCTAATCATAGAGTAACGACGAAGTACTACAAAAGTACCACTGACTGAAGCCAGCACAGCTATAATAATGCCAGCTACAAAAGCTCTTTGCATAAAATCATAAGAGAACATCTCTAACATATCAATGCTCGTGCTTATGTACGTGAAGTGAATGAGCATCTATCCCATAAAGCTCACTCATTTCTTGACAACTTAAAGTCTGTTTTGGATCATTACATATAATAGCTTTTTGGTTTATTGTAAAAAGTCTTGCTATATCGTCTGCAATTACACCTATATCATGTGTAATAAAAACTATAGTAATACCGTCATCTCTGTTTAACTGCTTAAGCAGAGCATAAAATCTTTTTTGTGAGACCATATCTACGCCCGTATTAGGCTCATCTAAAATCAAAATCTCCGGTTTTGAAGCAAGTGCACGGGCAATCATCACTCTTTGTCTCTGTCCACCTGAAAGAGTTCCAATCATCTTATCCGATAAATCTAAAACATCCATTTTAAGCATTGCATCCTGCACAAACTGTTTGTCTTCTTCACTAAAAGAGCTCAGATATCCTCTTTGCGAAGTTCTACCCATTTTTACAATATCTAAAACTGTGGCAGGAAAAGAGCTATCTACATGTGAAGCACGCTGAGGAACGTAACCTATCTTATACCACTTTTTAAAATCTTCAAGTTTTTTACCAAAGATTTTTATCTCACCGCTTGTCGGCTTGTCAAGTCCAAGGAGCATACGTATAAGTGTAGTTTTACCACCACCGTTTGGGCCGATTATAGCGATATACTCAGAAGAGAAAATCTCAAAAGATATATTTGAAAGAATACTTTGACCCTTAACCTCAAAGTTTAGATCTTTAACATCAAGAATAGGGACTGTGAACTTCATCTGCACTCCAAAGCTCTAGATATTTTATATAGATTGCTTCTCATAATATCTTCGTAAGAAAGTTTCTGCGCAGCTTCATCTGCCGTAATATTACCAAGAGGCTGAAGTACATCAACATCGACTTTAGCTTCATCGGCAATACTTCTGATAGCTTTATCACTTACAAAACTTTCAAAAAATATTGTTGCTATCTTATGCTCTTTGACATATTCGATTAGATTAGCCATACCTTTTGCACTTGGCTCGGCTTCTGGAGATAAACCGCTTAGCGCTTCTACTTCAAAACCATATCTGCTTGAAAGGTATGAAAAAGCATTGTGATTTACCACTATAGTATCAAGCTTACATGTAGACAAAGTATTTTTGTATTCATTATCAAGATTTTTTAACAAGCCAATATAACTGTCTCTGTTTTTAGTATAAAGTTCTCTATTTTTTGGAAACATCCCTATTAGCTCATCAGTAATGTAGTTTGTCGCTTTTATCATATTTAAAATATCCAACCAATAGTGAGGGTCAATATTGGCAGTTACCTCATCATGGTGATGCTCATGTCCATGATCATGTTCACCTAACTCTTTAAGATCTACATGTTGACTCATATCTATAGTTCTGTTTTTAAATTCAAAACCGTTAATCCAAGGTTCTAAACCCGCCCCACTGTAAATAACCAAATCACTTTTATATAGTTTTGCTACCTGCTTTGGAGTGGGTTCATAACTGTGAGCATCAACACCAAAAGGAAGAATCATGAATGTTTCAACCGTCTCGCCTGCTACATGTCTTGTTATATCATAAAGAGAGAATGTACTAAGTGCGACAGTCGGTTTATTTGTTGTATCCTCAGGTTGTTCATTTTGCTTTAAAGTTGCAATAAAAAAAACGAGAAGAGCCATTATGCTTATAAAAAAAGTTTTTTTCATGCTCATCCATCCGAGAAATATTTTTGAAATTATACCTTATTTTGTAATATATTGTTTTTTTGGGTATAATTTGCCACTTTTTAAATAGGGCCAGTCCCTCAAGGATATATTAATGACAACTAGTTTCTTACTTATTGTTCAAATCGTTTTGGTTGTAGTGTTAGTTATAGCAGTACTGCTTCAAAAGAGCTCAAGCATCGGTCTTGGTGCATACAGTGGCTCTAATGAGTCTGTTTTTGGAGCAAAAGGTCCAAATAGCTTTTTAGCAAAGACAACATTTGTTATAGGGTTCTTATTTGTTGCAAATACGATAGCTTTAGGCTATATGTACTCTGTATCTGCCAGTGAATCGGTTGTAGACAACATGATAGAGAAAACAAATGTTGTTGCTCCATCTGCTCCAACTACTGAGCCAGTTACTGTTCCAGTTTCAAATGAGACTGCACCTACGGCACCAACTACAAAATAATCTATAAAATAGTTGCATTTATGCAACTATATATCTTCTCTAACTTCTTTTTTTAAACATATCTATTGTATAATCTCAAATTATTTTTCATATTATAAGGGAATCCAATGCTAAACGAAATATTTAATGCGTGTGACACAAAAATGAAATCAAGTGTAGAGCATATGCTAAGAGACTTCAAAACACTTAGAACAGGAAAGGTTACTACATCGGTTCTTGACAATGTAAAAATTGATTACTACGGAACTCAAACTTCACTTGACCAAGTTGGTTCTATCATAGCTCAAGATGCTACTACAATCGTTGTAAATCCTTGGGAGAAAAATCTTTTAGCTGACATCGAATCAGCGATAAGTGCAGCTAATGTTGGAGCAACTCCAAATAATGATGGTGATCAAATCAAACTATTTTTTCCTGCTATGACTGTTGAACAGAGACAAGAGTCTGCAAAAAAGATGAAAGGTATGGGAGAAAATGCAAAAGTTTCAATCAGAAATGACAGAAAAAACTCCAATGACCAGATTAAAAAACTTGAAAAAGACAAAGAAGTAACTACAGATGAATCTAAATCTGCTCAAGACCGGATACAAAAAACAACTGATAAATTTATAACAGAAATCGATAGCATTTTAAGAACTAAAGAAGCAGAAATTTTAAAAGTATAAACAACTAAAAATCATCAAAATGCGTGAGCTTTACGCTGAGTAAAATTAAGGACTATATGATGGACGTTAAAAAAATATATATGGATGCAGATGCTCTTTTAGAGGGGCATTTTAAACTAAGCAGCGGCAATCACTCACAGTTTTACCTACAATCTGCAAAAGTTTTAGAAGACCCAAGAACAGCTCAGCTACTCGCTCGAGCTCTTGCAGATGAGATTAAAGAAAGTGGATTAAAAATTGATACAGTTTGTGCTCCAGCTCTTGGCGGGCTTATCGCTGGTTTTGCTTTAGCTCAAGCTCTTGACGTTCGTTATATTTTTGCTGAAAGAGTTGATGGTGTGATGAGTATCCGCCGTGGCTTTGAAGTAAGTAAAGGCGAAAAAGTTCTCATGTGCGAGGACATTATCACAACTGGCGGTTCTGCTATGGAAGCGGCCGCTGTTGTAAAGGAACTTGGCGGAGAGATAGTTGGTGTAGTAGCTCTGGCAAATCGTGGTTTTTGTAAACGTGAGAACAGCGATGTAACAACAAAGCCAAACTGTAAACTTCCTCAAAACATCCCATTTTTTGCGCTTGAAGACTTTACCTTTGAGATGTACTCTCCAGATGCTTGTCCCCTGTGTAAAGATGGAAGTGAAGCTATAAAACCAGGTTCAAGAGGTAACTAAATGAAATTTTTAACATTGATATTTATATTAGGTGCAACTTTATTCGCTACTCAAGCTAATGTTAATTTTTATAATGCGTCTAAAAAAAATCAACTTTTATGTAAGTTTACGGCAACTTCATATAAAGAAATCAATCAAACAAATTCATCAGTAAAGAAAGTTAACCAAACAATATTCTTTAAGATAAAAGATGAAAATTTATACATAAATAGCAATAGTTGTCATCCTATTAAAAAAGATGCTACACCTATAATTTTCTAACTTTAAAAGGCTCAACTTTTGAAAATATTCAAACTATTTTTAACTCTTGTGCTTTCTCTTCAAACTCTAAATGCAAGTGACTTACCAAGCGATAAACAACTTCAAAAGATGATAGGCAGAATGCTTCTTGTCGGATTTTCAAATGAATCAATCGATAAAAACAGTGAAATAGTGCGACACATAAAGCAGTATGAACTTGGCGGTGTCATCCTTTTTGACCGTTTTTACAGCAATAGAAGCAAAACAAAAAACATAAGCTCACCCAAACAATTACAAAACCTGACTTCAAAACTAAAATCATTTTCAAATAAACCTCTCATAATCTCAGTAGACCAAGAGGGTGGGAAAGTTGCAAGACTAAAACCAGCTTATGGATTTACCAAAATACCATCAGCAAAACAGATTTCCACTCTACATGTAGACAGAGCAAAAGGGATTTACAAGACTCAGGCACAAATGCTTCAAACTGCTGGGATCAACTGTGATTTTGCACCTGTTGTTGATTTAGCTGTGAATCCCAAAAACAAAGTTATATATGGACTAGAACGTTCTTATGGAGCCGATACCGAAGAAGTAGTCAAATATGCAAAGATATTCATAGATTCACTTAAAAATGAAAAAATTATAAGCGTACTGAAGCACTTTCCCGGTCATGGTTCATCACTTGGAGATTCACATAAAGGTTTTGTTGATATTTCAAACACTTGGAATGAAATCGAGCTAGAGCCATATAAAGAGCTTATAAAATCAAATGCTGTTTCTATGATAATGACAGCACATGTGTTTAATTCACACCTTGATAAAAAGTACCCAGCGACACTTTCATACAATGTGAATACCAAGCTTCTTAGAGAAAAGCTAGGTTACAAAGGTGTAGTAATCAGCGATGACTTGCAGATGAAAGCGATTTCAAAACACTACACTTTAGAGCAAATAGTTACTTTAGCCATAAACTCCGGAGTTGACATGTTGCTCTTTGGAAATCAGCTAGCTGAGCAAAATATAGATGAACTCGTGGAAGTTATAGCCAAGCAGGTTAAAAACGGCGCAATATCAATGAAGAGAATCTTAGAATCAAATAAACGACTCGAACAACTTCACAAAAGGAGACTGGCTACATAATGCAAAGCGCTTTTTCAAATCTCGACTGGTTAGTATTTGGTTCTTATTTTTTAATTTTAGCGGTAACTTCTTTTATCTTGGGTCGTGTCAAAATCACAACATCAAGAGACTATTTTTTAGGTTCAAACTCTATGCCAATGTTTGCGGTTGCCGTCTCAGTTTTAGCAACTTCACAATCTGCCGCTACATTTTTAGGTGCTCCAGAGTTCTCTTATGCTCATGATTTTACATTCATCGGCTTTTATTTTTCAGCCCTTTTGGCAGTGATTTTCGTAGCATATGTACTGATTCCTAAATTTTACGAGATGAAGGCTGTTACGGTTTATGAGCTTCTGGAAGTTAGATATGGAGAGAGTGCTAAAAAATATGCCGGAGTGATGTTTTTAATTGGTCGTGTACTTGCTAGCGGGGCAAGACTCTACATCGGAGCAATCGCTATCTCAATGATTTTATTTAGTGATATAACTTTTTTACATGTAGCGATATCTATACTTATTTTAATGTTTGGAGCCTTAGCCTACACATACTTTGGCGGTGTTCGCTCTGTAATTTTAAGTGATGTCATCCAAGCAGTTACTTACATCGGTGCCGGTGTGGCAGTTTTAGTTTTCCTTTACTACTCTTTAGAGAACATCGACATTATAAACACCCTGCAAGAGCATAACAAACTAAACTTTGTAGATACATCTATAGATGGTAAATTTAACCTTGTAGGTCTTCTGAGCGGTTGGTTACTGCTCAATATTGCAGCCTTTGGACTAGACCAGGATATGATGCAAAGAGTTTTGACATGTAAGAACAAAAATGAGGCAACAAAATCTTTGATACTCTCAATTCTTCTGACTATTCCTGTTGTACTGCTTTTTTTAACCATCGGAGTATTTCTTTTTCTTTTTTATCTGCAGAGTGATGTGACTCAAAGCTTTGAGGGCGAAAAAATCACTATCTTTATGTACTACATCTTAAACGAGATGCCAGAGGGCTTGAGAGGTCTGGTCACTGTTGGAGCAATTGCCGCAGCACTATCGAGTACAAACTCGGTACTCGGTGCCATGGCATCTGTAGCGATTGAAGATTTATATAAACCATGGAGACTAAAACAAGGCAAAATTGATGAGATTCACTTTGTAAAAGCATCTAGGATTGCAGTACTGTTTTTTGCCGTGCTTCTCTCCGTCATGGCAATGGTCAGTTACTTCTGGCAGCACTACAGTGATCTTTCACTGCTCAGCTTTGCTCTTGGAGTCATGGCATTTGCCTACACCGGACTACTTGGAATATATTTTTCGGCTATCTTCACTTCTCGCGGAGATGAAAAAACAGTTCTTTACTCCCTTGTTGGAGGGTTCATTACTGTCCTAGCACTACAGCCATACACCTTTGGGATTAGTATCGGTTTTTCATGGCAGATAGTTATCGGGACTGTTATTGCTTTTTTGATTATGCAAACCAGTAAAGATTAGTAATAATTACAAAATATTGATATAATCTGTACAATAAACGATAAAAAAGATTCACTTATGACAAGACGAGATTTTTTACTTTACTCATCGGTACTTACAGCGGCCTCTTTAAACGCTGGTACTTTGTATGCAACAGACTCCTATTTAACAGCTGATGAATTCTCAACCCTACTCTCTTTAGATATCAAACTAACAAAGATAAAAAGACATGTCGGGTTTGGAAATTTTAATTTAATTTCATATGATGACTCTTTAAAAGTAGCAAAAACAAATATGCATATAGGGGAATTTAATAAAAAAGAAATCTCTCTTATTGATAGATTTTTTTATGACAACCCTGCAAAATATGGATTTTATGGAGAGAGAACTTGTTACAATTTAAACAACAAAATCTCTAAAAAACATGTTGTAAAGATTCTTCACACCGGGCATTATATTTTTCAAGGTACCCCAACTGAAGATTATGCAAGAATTATTGGTGATATAGGCGACACTCTTTACCTTACTTCCGGCGTAAGAAATGTAATAAAACAGTTAAGCCTTTACTGCTCTAAACTAAAAAGACTTAAGGGCAATATAACTCAAACATCAAGAGATATAGCTCCGCCGTCACACTCTTTTCACGCTATAGGTGATTTTGATGTAGGTAAGCTTGGTTTAGGTAGCAGAAATTTCACATCAGATTTTGCAAAAACAACAGAGTTTGAACATATGATAAGATTGGACTACATCAGCATTAGGTACAGCCCAAATAACTTAGATGGCGTTAGATATGAGCCATGGCACGTAAAGATAGTTTAATGAAAAAGATAATATATTTAATTGCTGTACTTATCATAACATCAACACTTCAAGCTGAGGAAGGTGTTTTAGTAGATATTGCCGATGGTGACACTTTGTACTTTGAGACAAATAATAAAACCAATAAATGCAAGATGGCATATATAGACTCTCCTGAGAGTGCTTACAACAGTAAACTTCAAAGAGATCTTCAAATGTGTAAAGACATACCTCTTACAGCGATGCTAGATGCAGGAGACAGTGCTACAAAGAATGCAAAAAAGATACTGCAAATAGGGAAAACTTACAGTTATAGTATTGAGAACAATGATGCAAATGAGAAAATTTGTGAAGTTGGTCTAGGAAATGGGATAACCTATAGCGAACAGATGCTGATTGATGGCTATGCTGTTTTATGGGAAGTATTTAAAATAAAACAAAATCAACAAAACTTCAATAGTCTTTTAATGCATGCAAAAAATAAAAACAGTGGTCTTTGGGGAAACAGTTCAAAACAAGGTGAAGCTCTAAAATGTTTAGACAAGACAAGAGGTAACAACAAAGTACCTGATGTTAATCAAGCCTCAAAGTAATTAAATGGATGAGCTATACATTGGCGTGATGTCAGGAACAAGTCTTGACGGTATCGATATAGCTCTTTGTGAGATTAAAGGTGAATCTTTTGAGCTTATTCACTCAGAAGGATATTCTTTTGACAAAAAGCTAAAAGCTGACATATTAACTGCTATTAACAGCTCCACAACACTCAAAACGATAGGTGAACTTGACACACGTTTAGGTCATCTGTATGCCAATGCCATAAACACTTTTATATTGACAAAACAAATAAATAAAAAACATATCAAAGCAATTGGTTTACACGGGCAGACTCTTTGGCATGAGCCAAACAGTAAATCTCCATTTTCTATGCAGCTTGGAAATGCTAACGTTATAACAGTACAAACAGGTGTTAGTGTTATTAGTGATTTTAGACAAAAAGATATAGCTCTTGGTGGGCAAGGTGCGCCTTTTGCTCCCGCTTTTCATCAGTTTATGTTTTGTAGATTAAAAGGAAATATAGCAGTGCTCAATATTGGCGGTATGGCTAACCTTAGTATTTTAGGTGAAAAATTGACGGGCTATGATACCGGATGCGGAAACATTCTGATGGACAACTGGATTTCAAGTAAAAGAGCTCTACCTTATGATAAAGGTGGTGAATGGGCAAGCTCCGGAACTGTCAATCCCAAACTACTAAAATTAATGCTTCTTGATCCTTATTTCTCGCAAAAATCGCCAAAGAGTACAGGTCGAGAATACTTCAATCAAAAATGGTTAGAAAAAAAACTTGAGGACTTTATAGTTGTAAAAGATGAAGATATACAAGCAACACTTTTGGA
>JAKITC010000045.1 GCA_021648285.1 Sulfurimonas sp.
CCTATTATAGGGCTTCAATAGAGTTTCTTTATTTGTAAAGAGGCATAAATTATTTTCTTTTTACTTACTGTAGGTTGGTTCTTTTAGATTGTTTTTCTTATTTGATTAGGTGCGAAAGTTCAGTAATCTGCATCAAATTTCTTCTTTTGATATCTCAACTAATGCCTCAATAATCATTTTTGGCTCCATTCGTATTTTATAATCTGTTTGTGCTTGCATGGCTCTCACAATGCCTTTTTTATCGATGACAAAACTACCTGGTATTGGTAGAGCCGTGCGTTTTGCACCATTATAAACTTCAATATCAAGCCCGTGTTTTTTATATATTGACAGAAGCTTTTCTGGCATCTCAAAATAGAGTTTATAATCTTTCATGACCTTATTATCCAGATCACTTAAGACTTCAAAAGGATAGCCGTCTTTCTTGATCTGCTCTGCCGATTTATCCGGAGTTTGTGGAGTTATTGTGATCAACTGTGCACCATACTTTTTAAATATTTCCAAATTCTCTTGTAGAACATGTAAGTGCATATTACAAAACGGACACCATGCTCCACGATAAAACACAAGAATCACAGGACCTTTTTTAAGTTCTTTTTTTAGACTAACCTCTTTTCCAAAAGCATTCTTCAGATTAAAAAAAGGTGCTTTTTCTCCCAAGTGAATACCTGGATTAGGAAGCGACTTGGACAAGGACTCAGCTGCCTTTTTCATAACTTCTTGCTCTTCTTTTGAAAATTTTGATGGAGCAGCCTGCATCTTCTGCATAAATTTATCAAATGATTCTTGATAACTAGAAATTTCTTCAGATGCATGAAGTGTACTTAATGTCATTAAACATGACATTAAAACTCCAGATACAACTTTGTTTGATTTAAAAAAACGCATACTATTTCCTTTAATTAATTTTTATTACCAAAAAGTAATCTATCTACACTAAACTTACCTGCTCCGTTTGAGACAAATATAAATAAAAATAGCATGTAATAAAGCGGTATCTCAAATCCATTGTCTCCCGCTGAAAATCCATGTGGAAGATGTACCGTAATAATGGCTACAATCATAATAACTATAAGGGGTATAGATATAGTTCTTGTGAAAAGTCCTATAGTAAGTAAAGCTACACCTAATATTTCAGTTGTTGTAGCCATATAAGCATTAAAAAGGGGAAATGGTATGCCCATCGAACCAAACCATTCAGCTACATTTTCAATACCACTCCATTTCATCATAGCTGGCTCATAAAATCCATAAGCTACTGCTAATCTAGCAAATAGTAAAGATAGAGATTTTCCATACTCACTTAAACGTGTAAACTTCAAATATAGTTCTTTAATTTTCATAATCAACTCCTTGTGTATATTAGATGAATGTTAACACATAAGAAGATTTTAGTATGTAATATATATCACAAAACAATACAAGTCATTATGATATAATTTTTACTAACGTGACAAGATAAAGAGAAGGAACTGATACTATCATGTTTGAATGCTCAAATGTGTTTTACCAAATTCAACTTCAAGGTCTAAGTGATGAAAATTTTCTACTTGCTTATCTCACAGATGTGACTGAAGTTATGGAGCTTAATGATGCCATCGAAGAGACACAAAGAGAAGTCATTTACGCAATGGGTGAGATAGGTGAGACTCGTTCAAAAGAGACTGGCAACCATGTAAAAAGAGTTGCTCTTTATTCTAGGGAACTTGCACTGTTATATGGACTATCAAATGAAGAAGCAAAAAAACTACATGTAGCAAGTCCTATGCATGATATAGGCAAAGTTGGAATTCCTGATGCTATTTTAAATGCCCCTAGAAAATTAGCGGTAGATGAATTTGAGATTATGAAAACACATGCTTCTTTAGGCTATGACATGTTAAAAAACTCCAAGAAACTAATCCTGCAAGCTGCGGCAATCGTTGCGAATGAACATCATGAAAAATTTGATGGGAGCGGTTATCCAAATGCAAAAATTGGTGAAGATATTCATATATACGGTCGTATAACAGCTGTTGCTGATGTATTTGATGCACTAGGTTCCAAGCGCGTTTACAAAGAAGCTTGGGCACTTGATAATATATTAGAACTATTTGAAGAGCAGAGAGCTAAACACTTTGATCCAAAACTAATAGATCTGTTTATAAACAACTTAGATACATTTTTAAAAATACGTGATAAATTCAAGGATTAAGATAATTTCGATAGAACATTTTAAAATATACTGTAAAATAGCGGTATCTCCAAATATAATAAATAGGGCGCTAAAAGTTTCTTTTATTGTTGGGACAGCACTAAATTTAATAAATCAATGGGGTGCATTAACTACTATTGATTTCGAAAATATAAATCTTACAAAATTTATGCTTACCTACTTAGTACCTTATAGTGTAACTACATATACTGCAACTGTGATGAAAGTGGAGTTTCAGATAGGAACAAAAGCTATAGTAGAAGCATATTTGAAATGTACTAAATGTGGAGAAGAAATTCATGTTCATAAAGATGAATTGATACCTGAGTGTAGTAAGTGCGGTTTAAATACGCATTGGAAATTAATTTGAGCAAAGTGGTGCTAAACTTGAAACTCTTGATGCAGTCGTACTTACACACCTACATATAGACCATACAGTTGATTTACCCGCATATGTGAAAGCAGGTTTTTTTAGTAAAAGAAGTAATAAGTTAGATATTTTTGGTTCTAAAGGAAATCAATACTTTCCATCTACAACTGAGTACTTAGAAAACCTTTTTGGCACACCACGCTATACCTGAATACCCAAGTAGATTTGTAAAAGATTTACACATGAGTCCATCAACTATTGCCCAAGTAGCCAAAAGATAAGATGTCGGGATAGTAGTCCTTTCACACAGAATAAATCGTACATTAGAATATGAACAAGATAGTATTGATATTATAAAAAAGTATTTAATGGTAAAGTTTTATTTGCTGAGGATAGAATGGGATTAAAAATTTAAAGTACTTTTAGACACTACAGAGATAGAGGAATAACCTCTACCCTATATCAACCACATTTTCCTACACCACACTTACCAGCTTTTTTCGGTGCTTCTTTTTTATCAGTTCCACATTTTCCAGCAGATTTTTTAACCATTTCTTTTTTATCAGCTCCACATTTCCCAGCAGATTTTTTAACCATTTCTTTTTTACCAGCTCCACATTTCCCTGCTGACTTACTACTTTTTGCTCCACCACATTTACCAGCTCCACATTTAGCATCATTAGCTAAAAGAGAGGTCGTCCCTAAACCTGTAAAAAGCGTTGCACCCAATAACAGTGTAATTACTTTAATTTTTTTCATTGTAAATCCTTTAATTTATATGAGATCATTGTAACATATACATAAGTACTATGTATGTGATATATGTTACACAAATATTATTTTAAAGGTATATGACAAATTTCTATTAAACGACGAGATAGTTTTACTATACCATTTTTTTCAAACGCCTTTAGTAATCTACTAATAACTTCACGAGAGGTTCCAAGTATATCTCCTAATTCTTCGTGAGAAATATGAAGCTCTTTATCTTCTTGATCTTGTAACCAATTAAATAAACGTGTATCAAGACTTGAAAAACGAATATCTTCTATAAGTGATGCCATATCTGCAAGTCTCTTCACATATTGATCAAACACATATCTCTGAAATTCTTTATCTTCAACAAATAGTTTTGCTATAAGCTCAACTGGTATATCAAAACCCTCCAAATCAGTTTCAGCTGTCGCAGTTCCAACGGCTGGAGCGGAATTATATGAGCTTGTAAAGTTTACATTACATTGTTCTCCTTGTTCAAAGTAGTACAAAAGTACACTTTGTCCATTTTCATGTTGTCTAGTAACTCGAACGCGACCTTTTGTTAAAAAAAGTATATCTGCACAAATATCACCTTGGGAGTAAAGTTGCATTCCCTCTGGTACTTTCATAAAAGTTGATGCTGCTAAAAGTTGTTCTTGACTACTTTTCTCTAACTTATCAAAAAAATCAAATGAATACATTATTAATATCCTTATATTATATTAGCACTAGTATAACAAAAAAATGATAGCAGATTTAAATGATTTTCTTTGACATGTAGTTACTTCACTTTTCTAATAAAAACAACTTTAAGATAGTCGCCCTCTTTAAAGTTATCTGCAACTCTAAAATCTTTTGGAAGTGAAAAACTCTCTTCGACTGTGTACTTACCGTTTAACTCTTTAAATGCCTTAAATATAAAATCTCTAAATGTCATCATAGAAAAGTTTGCAGAGTTAGTTGATGCTACTATAACTCCACCTCTGTTTGTTATCTGTATAGCCTCTTTTAGAAGATTTATATAATCTTTTGAAGCAGAAAATGTATGTTTTTTACTTCTTGCAAAACTAGGTGGGTCAAGTACTACCATATCAAATAACAAGTTTTTTCTTACCGCATACTTGAAGTAGTTAAAAACATCCTCCACTATGATGTCTTGTTTATCTACATGTATATCATTTATAGAGAACTGCTCAGTCGTTTTATTGCGGCTTCTGTTGGCTAAGTCTACACTCGTAGTTTTACTTGAACCGCCAAGAGCAGCAAAAACTGAGAATGCTCCTGTATAAGAGAAAGTGTTTAGCAGTGTTTTACCTTTTGCATATTTGTCACGAATAGTACGTCTTACATCTCTTTGGTCTAAAAACACACCAACCATCGGTCCATCGTCTAAGTAGATTGCAAAGTTTACACCGTTCTCTTTTACTATTATGGGAGCTTCAGCCTTATCACCGCAGACAAAATCATCCGCGTCATTAAGATACATTCCCTTTGCGTCAAATCTCTTTTTTTGGTATATACCTTTATAATCAACCACAGACTTAAGCGCTTGTAAAATCTCCTCTTTTAGCTCGTATATACCTATGGAATACCATGTAAGCATATAAAATCCATCAAAGTAGTCTATTGTTAAGCCACCTACTCCGTCACCCTCGCCATTGAAGACTCTAAAAGCAGTAGTGCCCTCATCGTTAAAGAAATCTTCTCTATACTTTATTGCAGATTTTATTTTCTTTATAAAATAATCAGCATCTATCTTTTCATCTTTTTTTTGTGTCAGTACCCAGCCATAGCCTTTGTTTTGTATGCCGTAGTAGCCTTTTACTATGAATCTGTTCTTACTGTCTAGTAGATTTACTATACAGCCCTCGTTTGTTACCATCTTCCAATCGAGTACAGACTCTTTAGAGATTAGAGGGTATCCATCTTTATACTCCCCAACAAATTCAGGTTTTACAGTTAAATCAATTTCTTTATACATGTTCATTTATCCTTACTGAAATTATAGTATAAAAGTTATGCAAAAAATACAAACATATCATCTGAATTTCTGATAAAATTATATATTATAATTTACAAAAGGCTTTACATGGCATCATCTAATATTAGAAGTTCTGGTTTTTCACTGGCAAAAGGCAAAGAACTGACGGGTGATGATTTTTATAACGTAAAGACTATAGGTAACATAACTATTGCTATTGTTTGTGATGGTGTTGGCAGTGCTGATGAAGGTGCCCAGGCTGCTAAACGAGTTACAACATACCTGATGAATAACTTTAAAATTCGTCCGAAAATGTGGAGTATTGAAAAATCAATAAAAACTTTTGTTAAATCAATAAATGACATTCTTTATCAGGAATCAATGGTAAACTATGAAAGAGTTGAACTTGTCACTACTCTTACTATTGTAGTTATAGAAGGAAACAGACTCTACGGTGCAAATGTTGGAGACTCCAGAGTATACCTACTCAGAGACAAGATCTTAAGTCAGTTGTCTTCTGATCACTCCATGAGTGAAGATGGCTATGAAAACGTCTTAACTCAAGCTGTTGGAATTCATAAAGATGTAGAACTTTACTATTTTGAAAACATCATCCAAAAAAATGACAAGATTCTACTATGCAGTGATGGTTTATATAATATTATGAGCAATAATCGCTTAGAAACCGGAATCAACCTGGGAGCATCTGCTTTAGTGAAAAAAGCAAGCAGACTTATGCAAGACGATCTTCCGGATGATACCACTGCCGTAGTTATAGAAATATTAGAAGCTAATGAAATTGAAATACTCAAACAGCAAAAACTAGCAATACCACAGAGTTTAAAAAAAGAGCAAGTTATAGACGGATACAGACTTGAAACATCGCTTATTCAAAATGATAGAACCTGGTTGTGTTCTAAGAAAACAAAACAGTATGTAGTTAAATTTGCTCCAGTTGAAGCAATTGAAGATGAGAAGATTTTAGACTTTTTTATAAAAGAGGCTTGGAATGCCAAAAGACTCAAAGCAAACTTCTTTCCTAAAGCAGTTATTCCAAAAAATCGAACTTGTCGTTATTATGTTATGCAACTTTTTCATGGTGAGAATTTAGACAGTTACCTGTCTCATAAAAACATTACTATTGATGATGCAGTTGAACTAGCCTCAACACTTCTAAATATGTCACAGTTCTTACTTAGATATGATTTAGTCCACGGGGATATCAAACCGCCAAATATAATGATATCAAAAGATAATGATGAGAACTTAGAGTTTAAGATCATAGATTATGGAAGCATAACAGAAATTTTTTCTACAAATACAAAGGCTGGGACTCCAAGCTTTTTGTCTCCCCAAAGATTTAAAGGTGAATCTATAAGCGAATCAAGTGAGATATTTTCGATTGGCATAACGCTTTATCTATCTTTAACCGGCAAATATCCTTATGGAGAGATAGAACCATTTCAATCACCCTCATTTAAAGGGGCTAAGAAACCAAGTGTATACAATAAAAATATTCCTGCATGGCTTGACAGTGTGATTCTTCGCTCAATATCCATAGATAAAGACCTTAGGTATGAGCACTATTCAGAAATGAATTATGAACTGAAATCTCCACAGAATGTAAAGCCATTTTTTCATAAAGATGTTTCTCTTATAGAGCGCTCTCCATTGGCTTTTTATAAGGCTGGTTTCATTATAATGCTAATAATTAATCTCATTCTTCTTATTTGGATGGATTCATAAATAATATCTATAAAGTAGATCAATGAGCTGGCTCAATTTTTTTGAAACAAAAACAGAATTAAAACACCAGTTTGGAAGAGGAATAAATGCCAACCTTTCAAAAGATGAAGAAGAACTTTTCAATAAAGCTAATGAGGCATTTGAAAATAAACAAATATTAAATGCATATGAGTACTTTTTTAAATCTCTAGAAAACTTTTCAAATAACATCTCAAACCAAAATATTACTACATCCAGGGATGGCAATAAACTTAACTTTGAAATATTTCAAGGAACTGCAAAAATCACTGGGTATATAACAGAAGAGTATATATATGCAGAGTCCCTACTTACAAAAAAAGTACCCGCAAAAGTAGCACTTAAAAGATATATTTTAGAGAGAAATTATCAATTAACATACGCCTACTACTTTAGTGATGACAAGTATATTAAACTAAAACTATTTCATGACAATATAACTATGACTCCTCAAAAAATCTTTTATCCGTTAAGAGAACTAGCTCTTAATGCTGATTTTGACAAGGAATATACAAAATATGAATTTTCTGATGTAGCAATAGAAGATATAAAACATTTAAAACCAATAGATCCCGATGAACTGAAAATTAAATATGATTTTCTACATAACTGGATTGATGAATTAACAAATAAAATAGCCTCATTCCCATCAAATGACAATACTGGAATGCAGTCATTTACACTCCTTTACCTTTTTTTTAAAATAGATTATCTGATAGTCCCTAGATATGAGATATATCAAAATATAAGTAAAAAAATTCAAGAGTATTTCGGTGATGATACCTCGGCTATTGAAGCAAAAAATGAAGAACTAAAAGAGTATATTTTAGAACTAAAAGATATGAATTTTGAACTCTTTAGTACAAATTTTTATGATGCAAAATATACTTTTAATCCTAGTGAAAAAACATCTCATGAAGAGATTGAAATTTTTATTACTGAATCACTGGCAAAAATCAGATGGTACAAGAACAACCGATACAATCAAATTATTCCTATTATATATAAATATATTGGCTTATATCTATTATATAACTATGGTCTTCATCCTGTTATAAAACGATTACTGCATACTTTAGTGGAGATCCAAAATCAAGATTTTTTTTCTGCACTCAATTACAGTTCACTTTATGATAGTGAGAATGAATCATTCTCTAAAAGAACAATAATTTCAAAAATAGAAGATATTATATCCCCTTTTCAAGATCGGTTTAAACTTCTTAAACCTTTTGGTGATAAGCTTAACTACACATCACTTAATGAATTTAGCAATAGTTTTTACCTTCAACTAAACAATCTTAACTTTGAAGAAATATAGACATGAACACTCAAGCAATACTAGAAACTTATATTGAAAACATTATACAAATCATGACGCCTTACGGAAGTGGTACCGGTTTTATTATTGATGACTTAATTGTCACAAACTCACATGTTGTTTCAGGACTTAAAGAAGCAGTAATAAGTTCAAAGAAGATTAAAAGAACCATTGCAAAAGTTGTATATGATGACCCATACTATGATTTAGCTTTTATTAGTGTTGATTTTAAAATGCTTAAGAATCCATTTAAGCTGTCAAAACAAAATGTTAGTGATGGAGATACAATAATAGCAATAGGACATCCATATGGATTAAACTACACTGCAACAGAGGGAATAGTATCAAAATCTTCAAGACTCCAAGGTGACTTAGAATATATACAAATTGATGCCGCAATAAACCCTGGAAACAGTGGTGGTCCTCTGTTAAATGAGAATGGTGAAGTAGTAGGAGTAAATACATTTATTATACAAAATTCAAATAACTTAGGTTTCTCACTTCCATATTTTTATGTGGATGAAGCTCTAAAGAGTTATAAAAATAAAAATATTAAAAATATTATCAAATGCTCATCTTGTAAAAACTTAATAGATGAAAAAGATATCGTAAATGATTACTGCCCTGTTTGTGGTATTAAGCTATCTGTTGCAAAACTGAGACGAAAAGGATATAAAGCAACTGGACAGACAAAACTACTTGAAGAAATATTAAGTTCTTTAGAGATAGATGTAACATTAGCAAGAAGGTCTCAGGCATCATGGAGAATTAATTACGGCAGTGCTAGAATTGACATTAACTATTATGACAATGGAATCATCATAGGTGATACTAAACTATGTGTTATTCCTCAAGAAAATATCGAAGAGATCTATGATTATCTACTAGAAGAGAATAGAAAGTTATCTTATTTACAACTCTCTATCAATGAAAATATTATTTATCTATCTTATTTGATTGTTGATTCATCTTTAACACTCCAAGAGGGAAAAATAGCATTTGATAGACTTTTAAAGAACTCAAACAAGTATGGTGATATTTTGATTAACAGATTTAATGCTATAAAACACAAACGCGATGAAGAAGAGTAAGTTTGCTTACAAAGTGTAGCGATGATCACTCTTTTTTTATGTAACATATGAAAACAAGGAATAAAAAATATTATGTCAAAATTTTTAAAATTTAAAGTAGACTTAGAAATCTTCATAGAAGAACTACAAAAAAGAGTTGAAAACAACAATAAGAAGATTAATGAACTATTAAAAATAGAAAATAAAAGTTTTTCAAACTTTGTAAAACCACTGCAGATGATGGATGAGTATTTAGATCAATTTTTTACTCCTATGTCTCATCTAAATTCAGTAAATAACTCTGATAAAACGCAAGATATATATGCGGAGTCTTTACCAATCATTACTGAGTATTCGACAAAACTTTCTCAAAATATAGATATTTATAAAGCCTACAAAGAGATACAGACAAATGAGAAAAGCTCTCTTAATTATGAGCAAAAAAGAGTAATAGAGCTAAATATTTTACACTTTGAACTCAGTGGTGCGCACTTAGATGAAAAAACCAAACAGAGGCTCCAAGAGATTAATATTAAAAAGAGTGAACTCTCAAACAGATTCTCTCAAAATATTCTAGATGCAACAAATGCATATGAATATATAATTACAGATGAAAAAGATGTAGAAGGCATACCAGAGAGCGACTTACAAAATGCGAAATTTGAAGAAAATGGCTTGGTTAAGTACAAATTTACTCTGCAAATGCCTTCATATATTGCATATATGACTTATGGTAAAAATTCAAAAATACGAGAAGAGTTATACAGAGCATATGTTACAAGAGCACCCGAGAATGCAATCATAATTGATGAGCTGCTATTGCTCAAAAATGAGATGAGTAAACTTTTAGGATTCACAAACTACGCTGAGTATTCTCTAGCAAGTAAAATGGCAAAAAATGAAAATGATGTTATTGACTTTCTAGAAACACTTATAAGTAAGTCAAAATCTCAGGCCGAAAATGAGATAAAAGAGCTGCAAGAGATAGCCGATAAACCTCTTGAGAGTTTTGATACAGCATTTTACAGTGAACTTCTAAAAAAAGAAAAATATGATTTAGATGAAGAGTTGTACAGACCATATTTTGAGCAAAAAAGTGTAGTGAACGGTATGTTTGACTTTTTAAACAAGCTTTTTGGAATCAGATTTGAAAAAGTTGATGAAAAGTTATGGAATGAAAAAACATTCTCATATGATCTACATGTAGAAGATAAATTAAGAGCAAGACTTTACTTAGACTTAGAAGCAAGAGAGAGTAAACGTGGTGGTGCCTGGATGCATAACTTTCAAACTCACTGTACAGATGAAGATGGAAATGAGCAATTAGCATCAGCATTCATAGTTTGTAATTTTCCTCCATCAAGTGATAAAAACCCATCCTTACTAAGACATGATGATGTTGTTACTCTATTTCATGAGATGGGACATGCTATCCATCACATGTTAAGCAGTGTAAACGAAAATGAAGTTAGTGGTGTTAATGGAGTTGAATGGGATGCAGTTGAGTTTCCATCTCAGTTTTTAGAAAATTTCGCTTATGAGCCACACGTATTAAAACTTTTTGCAACTCATCACGAGACTGGTGAAGTAATACCTGATGATATGATTGATAAATTAGTTCGTGGTAAAAACTTTCTATCTGCTTCAGGTATGTTAAGACAACTTGAATTCTCAATATTTGATTTTAAACTTTATTCAAAACTATATCAAGGAGATGAAGTGCAAAACCTTCTTGATAGCATCAGAAAAGAAACAGCACTCATAAAAACACCAAGTTATAATAAATTTCAAAATGGCTTTTCACATATATTTTCCGGTGGTTATGCGGCCGGATACTACAGCTATAAATGGGCAGAAGTATTAAGTGCGGATGCATTTTTCAGTGTAGTTGATGAGGGTATATTCAACTCCGATACTGCTAAAAAATATCTACATGTAATTCTGAATGGTGGCGGTGCAAAAAGTATGAGTGAACTATTTAAAGAACTGTTGGGAAGAGAACCAAATCTAGACTCTTTACTCAGACTTAATGGCATTAAATAGTGCGACTGTTAACTTTATTGTTTTTATTGACAACATTCGCTTATGGAGAAACAATTTTGAAAATAGCAACGTATAATGTTGAAAATCTTTTTGACTTAGAAAAAAGTGGTTATAAATATAAAGAATATAAGCCTTATGGAAAATCACTTTGGAATAAAAAAAACTACAAAATCAAACTACAAAATCTCTCACATGTCATTAAAAATATAGATGCCGACATCATCGCTTTACAGGAGATTCATTCGCTTAAAGCACTAAAAGATTTAAGATATACATTAAAACAAAATGGCTTATATTACCAATACTACTCTATAGCAGATAAAAAAAATACAGCAATAAAGGTAGCATTTCTTAGTAAAATTCCTTTCGTATATTCAAAAGAAATTACTGTAACATCATCATACAAATATAGAAATATTTTAGAAAATAAATTTAAAATTAATGGCAAAGATTTATATATGTTTATAAATCACTGGAAGTCAAAAACTGGGCCAGAAAGCATGAGAATAGTATCTGCAAAAGCTTTAAGAAAAAGAGTAAAAGAAATTGGATTTGATAAAAATATAATACTTCTGGGAGATTTTAACTCCGACTATGAAGAGTATATAAAATTTAAAAGAAAAAGAAAGCATAATGATACAAATGGAAAGACTGGAATTAATCATGTATTAAGAACTTTAAAACAGAATCAAAAAGCTTCAGATGTGAAGTATGAGAAAAATAATTTTTATAATCTCTGGTATGATACAGATGAAAAGAATAGATACTCATATATATTTAGAGGTAAAAAAGAAGCTTTGGATAATATATTAGTGTCACAATCACTTGTAAACAAAAAAGGAATATCTTACATACATAATAGTATAAATAATTTCGATAAAAAATATCTGTTTAAAAAGAAACAAATTTATAGATGGCAGGTTTCGCGCGCTAGAGTACGAAAACATAAAGGTAAAGGTTATTCAGACCATTTAGCAGTTATAGCAAAGTTTTCTGTGAAGTAAGACACCAATCTATCTCATCCCTATTATTAGATTTCAGATATTCATTGGTCTGAGAAAATGGCTTAGAGCCAAAGAAACCTCTATACGAGGAAAGGGGTGAAGGATGCGGAGCTTTTAGAACACAGTGTCTTTTTGCATCGATTAGAGACTCTTTTTTTTGTGATGGACTGCCCCAAAGTATAAAAACAATATTTTCATATTCTAAGGATAATTTTTTTATAACACTGTCTGTAAAAATCTCCCAACCGATATTTTTGTGAGAATGAGGTTTTGATTCAATTACACTCAAAACTGTATTTAAAAGTAATACCCCCTCTGTTGACCACTTAGTTAAGTTGCCGTTTTTTGGTATGCCACATTCTAAATCATCAACCAACTCCTTAAAAATATTTTTTAATGATGGAGGTATTTTACACTCATCGCATACAGAAAAAGCTAATCCATTTGCCTGATTTAATCCATGGTATGGGTCTTGACCTAGAATAACAACTTTTACTTTGTCTGGTGCGATTAGATTAAAAGCTCTAAATATGTTTTCATATTTTGGAAAAATAGTTTTAGTTTTATATTCTGATTCTATAAATATTTGAAGTTTAATGAAATAATCTTTTTGTAATTCATTATCTAAAAAAGATGTCCATTTATTGTTTAAAAGCATGAAGCAATTATATATGATATTAGGTTTATTAATTGAACCCTCTGAACAATTAACCAAATCAGCTTAACCTCTTTCAAACCAATACTTAGCTAAAATAAATATACTAATAAGTCAAGTTTGAGGGATAAATATGCAACTAAGTTTTTTTGATCATG
>JAKITC010000046.1 GCA_021648285.1 Sulfurimonas sp.
CTTACTACAGCTTCAAGCTATTTGTTACCTCCTAACCTGTGTAGTTTAGTTCCAAAGTGGTGGCTAACCTTTCCTTGGGCTGGATTGTCCAGCTTGATTACCTTAGCTTTGCTTGGCACACTCATTTATATTTACCAATTTATTAGATTATAAAATATGATAATAACATAATTACGAATAAATATATTAATGATATTGCTGTAGTTCCAATAATATTACCTATCTGACAACTGGTACACGATGTAAACTGTTTTCCCTCATACTGTGCATAAAAGAAATATAGAATATTTAATCCAATAACACTTAATGATAAATAAACTTGATAATCCCAAAGTGTTTTTGCACTCTCTTGGCTTGTAAAGAGTGAGGTAAAAAGCAAAACAATCATTGCAATCATTAGCGCATTAATGAGTTTAACTATGTAATCTCTCTTAAAAATAGTGGGGCAACTCTCTGAGATGGCAATATCACTGCCAAATTCCAACTTTTTTTCAAAGAGTTTTTTTTCCTCTTTTGAGAGTTTATTTATAAAGCTAGAACCAAATGTATAATCTATCTTTCTCTGAAGTAAAATACTTAAATCTCCATCGGCTTTCATTGAGTGCTGAGTACCCTCTCTGTCTTGATATATTAAACTTATACTCTCATACCTTGTTACCTCTGCACTCAATCCTGGAAAATATGCTGTTTTTTCTCTGGTTGTTACTTTTCCATTTGTGTTCAGTAGTCTAGGATTAATAAGTTCTAAAAAGCCGTCACCCTCAACCAAGGAGGACTCATCCTTTTTAACAACTACTATATTATAATAACTACCAATCTGAAATGCTGTAAGACCATCCAAAGAGTTAGCTTCAATTGTATCCTTCATATCTTGTATTAAAGAGAATATTTCTTCATTAAATACTCTTACGTCGGTTGAATACTGAACACTTGGTGGGATAGGATATGTGATTATATCTTTAATCATTAATCTGCCTTGTTAAAAATAAGATGTAATTTTTGTGTAGACAAACACCTTGATGGGCTCTAAGGTGTTTGTGTATGTAGAATTAGTGACTTTTGTTTACCACTATTATCATTTTAATATTAATAACAATAAATCTAATGAACTGCCATATTAAATTTTTTCTCAGTGCAAGAGCAAATGGACCAGGCGTCATTGTTGTAAAATTATTACTGTATGCTTTGATATTTGATTCAACTTTTTTACTCATTTTATTTCCTTTTTTATTATTTATCTCGGTATCGGAAGTATACCCACAAGGGGGCACTCCGATTCCGCTACCTACGCTAACGCTGAGTTTCCTTCGGCAGAAAACCCAAAATGCTAGCATTTTTTTTAATTCACACTTTACTCTGGAATCATTGTCCAACCAGTTTTCAACTTAGCTTTCCATATAAACAGATGATGAAGGATATGTTTAATCCAGTGACCAGCAAGACCAATCTCACCAAAAGTATAATCTGTATCACGACCAGTTCCCGGGTATTTTTCAAAATCTGGAACAACAGGGTAAATTGTCATTGCAGCAGCAGTACCGTCAAAAAGACCTTTACCGGCAGAAGCAACACATGCTGCACCCATATCAGACATAGAGGCTTTATGCAGTGGAGCATTTTCACCTTTAGTTATGCGATCACAAATAGAGTGAGCTACCGCTTTACCAATTATACCAGAAGGCATACCTGTTCTTGGAGGAGTCGGGTTGATTGGAGTTCCGTTTGGAGAACTCATTGGTTTAGAAATTGGATGCGGAGGTGCAAAAGCGATACCACAAGCAAAAATATTTCCATATGTAGGATTTTGGTAAGTCTCTGGCCAGTCACTTGCTTTCCAGTTTTCATATGCGCCGGCTCCGTAGTTAGCATCAACTTTTAAGAAACCATTTGGAGCAAAAATAGTATCAGTAATATCTGAACCGTCTTTACCATAAGCTTTAAGACCTACACCTGCAAACGGAGGGATAAGCATTGAAAAGTCAAACTCCTCTTCTCCCATTGAACCATCAAGTAGTTCAAAACTTACTTTTCCGGCTTCAACCTTATTTACATGAGCACCTATAATCCAGTCAACATTTCTCTCAGTAAAGAGAGACTCAGCGAAAATTTTTGAACTTACAGCAAATCCCATACTTTTCATATGTAATCCGCCAACACCAAAGTCACCTAAGAAAGATTCGTTTGAAATCCATTTTATATCAGCCATGTCACGGACACCAGCTTTATTTATCTCATGCTCAATATTAAAGATATACTCAAATGCAGCACCTTGACATGTACATAAACCATGACCGGTACCAATTAAGAATTTTTGGCGTTCACCATTTTTCATCTTCTCGATTGTTTTTTGAAACTCTTCATTTGCATGCGTAGCGTGATCCGGTGTACAAACTGAAACAGTATGCTCACCTAAACCATTGGCATCACCAAGACCTGGTGTTGCACCAAAGTTAAGTTTTGGACCAGTAGCATTGATAAGGTAATCATACTCTACAACTTCAGACTCACCCTCGCGACCTTCCAGAGTATACTCGATAGTCACAAATGGCTTCTCATTTGCACCAGTACCCTCTGGGTTTATAGAAACAGCTTTTGCTTGTTTATAATTAATACCTGCTTTGGCGTAAACAGGAGCTAAATCAAAAGTAACTTCCTCTTTGCTCATCTCGCCAACACCAACCCAAATATTTGATGGAATCCAATTCCATTTTGAGTTTGGAGTAACAACCACAACTTCATGGGCCGAACCTAACCATTTTGCGGCGAAAGTAGCTGCAGTATGACCTGAAACTCCTCCACCAAGAACAACTAATCTTGCCATTATATATATCCTCAATGTTTAAAATTTAAAAACTTTGTAACTATAATATCAAAAAAAACATTAAGTCATAGCCATGATAATTATCATTTTAAAAATTTATATCACATTAACATCACAAATTTATTGTTGTTATACCCCTATATTATGCTGTTCTAAGGTTGTTTTTTTATTATTTTACTAACTATTTCGTAAACATTTTTTGAAATAGAGTGTGTAGAAACTACACGATCTAGTTCAATCTTCATCACTTTTTTATTTTGTGGATTTAATTTTTCATATATTTTAAATGCTCCGGCAAGCCCAGAAGCCATTTGTGGATTTATTTTGTCTATATATATTATTTTATCTATTACAAACTTATAGCCTGATCCATCTTTTGCATGAAAATGCTTATAATTTCTAGCAAACACACCTATAAGTGAACGAACCGAATTTGGGACTATATCATTATATGCATCATCACTTTGAAGAGATATAACACGCTGTAGAGTTCCCTCTCTATGTGAAGCTGCTAAAATTGAGAAGTACTTATTCATAACTAATGTATCATCACTGTATTTGCCATAAAAATCAGATAGAGCAGCCTCAGCATATTCTGCTGAAATATTTTCTAAGATATCAAGAGCGACTACTCTATCTGTCATTGTTAAAGAGTCACTGTATTGCTTATTCGCTATATCAATTATTTCATCGCTCTCTAATGCACAGAGAAGTTTTATACAACGGTTTTTTATACTTCTTTCACCTATACTTTTAGGATTTATATCTTTACATGTCGGCTTATGGTACTGGCTGTAAATCTTCATGAGTTTATCTTTGTAAGTAATTGCTAAATGTTTAGCCAGCTTCTCTTTTGCTTTATAGATAGGCTCAAAATCAACTTGAACCTGTCTCTGCATAATAGTAGATACACCAGGAAGCTCTAAGAGTAGAGCCTTGTATGAAAGGTCTACATCACTATCTAAAATATGACCAAAAGCTCGCACATACTCTTCATCTATGTCATCTCCTGTCATCATTGCTTCAATAGTTGAAACTCCAAAAGATTGGGTAGACTCATATCTCACAAAACTGTTTTTGTCATGCTTCATCAAAAAACCATAATGACTGTCACTATGCTCTATTATTACCGGTGCAGAAAAATCTCTATTAATAGAAAGAAACGGTTTTGCATCTATTTTAAATACAAACTCCTCCTTAGCTTTTGAAACTATTAATGTTTTTACAATAACCTCATCACCTTTATCATTTAATAGTGCGATTTTAAGAGGATAATAGTACGGCTTTTGCTCAGTGCCATCAACTGCACTTGGAACCTCTTGAGTCAGAGTCAATTTATACTCACCGTTGACAAAATTTTCATCTACATGTAACTTTGGTGTACCTGATTGATGGTACCAATTCTCAAATGCTTTTAAATCAATTCCATTCCCTTTACTAGCTTCACTCATGGCCCATAAAAAGTCATCAGTTCTCACAGCCTGACCGTCAAAAGTATCAAAATACAGGTCTGTCGCCTTACGATAATTCTCTTCACCTAAAAGAGTGTATATCATACGAATAATTTCAGCACCTTTTTCATAAACAGTTGATGTGTAGAAGTTGTTTATAGCCATATAAGAGTCTGGCTGAATCGGATGTGCTGTCGGTGAAGCATCTTCTACAAACTGTCTGTCACGAAGAGCTTTTACATCTTCTATGCGTTGAACCTCACGTGAATTTAAATCCGCTGAGAAGCACTCATCACGAAAGACGGTAAGTCCCTCTTTAAGTGTGAGTTGAAACCAGTCTCTACATGTAATCCTGTTTCCTGTCCAGTTGTGAAAATACTCATGAGCTATAACACTCTGAATTCCCATAAAGTTTGCATCTGTCGCTGTATCTTCGTCCGCTAAAACATAGGCAGAATTAAAGATATTTAAACCTTTGTTTTCCATCGCACCCATATTAAAACTATCTACTGCAACTATGTTATAAAGACTTAAATCATACTCTCGTCCATATTTCTCTTCATCCCATACCATGGCCTCTTTAAGTGATTTCATAGCATGTGTGCACTTAGACTCATTTCCTTTGTCTGTATAAATATTCAGCCTTACTAATTTACCGCTTATGGTAGTAAACTGATCTTTTACAACTCCTAAATCTCCAGCTACCAAAGCAAAAAGATATGACGGTTTTGGATGAGGATCATCCCATGTAATTCCATGTCTTCCATCATCAAGCTTAAAATTAGTCGCAGTGTTTCCATTACTAAGCAAAATTGGATATCTTTGTCTATCGGCTACTACAGTTGTTTTAAAAACTGCCATAATATCCGGACGGTCTAAATATGGAGTTATTCTTCTAAAACCCTCTGGCTCATTTTGAGTACAAAATATGTTTCCTGATTTATAAAGCCCTTCTAGTTCACTGTTAAGTTGCGGGTAAATTCTATTAATAATTATAAGTTTAAACTCATCCGGTACATCTAAGACAATTAAACTATTTTCACTAATTACATATCGGCTGTCATCAAGTTTTGAATCATTCAAATATAACTCTGTAAGTTCCAATTCTATACTGTTTAAAACTATATCTTTAGAATTTTTATCTGCTTTAACTATGTGCATCATGTTGGTTACTTGAGTATACTCTTCAAATAACTCAAAAACTAAATCACAATTGGTTATTTTAAATTTTGCTGCTTTATAATCTTTTAGATAAATAGTTTCAACTTTACTCATAAATTCTCTCATATTTTTTGCTAATGATAGCATATACAAAATAATCGACACACTGCTTGGTGATTAAAATTTCATATCCTCTTTTTAAATACTAAAATACTTAACACAACATATAAAACAACAAAAGAAAAAAGAAGTAAATATGATTGTAATAAATCACTTACTAAAGTGTGCTTTATAAGTAGACCCCTTATAATCTCAACAAAATATGTAAATGGAATAAGATAGCTAATTGGTCTGATATACTCAGGAATTGCTTCAAGTGGAAAGATAAATCCGGATAACAAAATTGATGGAACAATAATAAATATAGCTATAAACATAGCTTGTTGCTGAGTTTTAGATACAAGAGATATTAGTAGTCCCATTGCTATCATAACTGATACATATATTATTGCCAGTAATAGCAGTGCGAGTTGTGAAGCAGGTGCCGGCAGTTCAAAAAAATACCAACCAACTCCTAAAATCAGATAAAAATCTATTAGTGCTATAACTATATAAGGTAACAATTTTCCAATTACAAACGATACTTTACTCATTGGAGTTACAAGCAGCTGCTCTAAAGTATGCTTTTCCTTCTCTCTAACAACAGATATGCCTGTTAATATCAATGCTATTTGCATAATAAGCACACCAATCACACCAGGTAGGAAAAACCATGTTTCTTTCTCATCCGGATTGAAAAGGATTTCAGTATCCATTATAAAAGGTGTCTTTGCTATAACTACATTTGACGCATTTGCATCCAAAAAATACATTTGTGATGTAACATCACTCTCTGTTATAGTACTTGAGTTATACTTCATTGCAGTCGTTAACGAAGGCATTGTTCCATCAACATAAAATGTTATATGTGGCTGTTTGTTTTCCATCAGTTTATACGAAAAATCAGACTTTATATGCAGTCCGGCTTTTGCACGTCCTGAACGTATCTCTTCTATTAAAGAGTCTAAACTATCAACTTTGTATGTATCAAAATAGCCCTCTTGCCACAACTTAGTATCAACCATCATACTAAAAAATGACTTATCTTCGTCAAGGTAAGCCATCTTTATATTTTCAGGTTCAAGTTTAAGAGCTAATCCAAACAGGATTAGTAATATAAGAGGCATTGCGACAATTAAAGCAATTAAACGAGGATCACGACGAAGTTGAAGTAACTCTTTTTTTGCAATTGCCCAAATCATGAATTACTCTCTTGCGTTAATGCTATAAAAACATCTTCGAGATTTGCAGAACCCTCTTGGAGTTTATTTGTACTATTTAATTTATCTTTTAATATCTCTTCTATTGCACTAATCCTAAACTCAGCTCTGACCATTATGCGTAGTTCATCTCCAAATTGATTTAGTAATATAATCCCATCAATACCAGACAAGTACTCAGTAATTAAGGGAGTGTAGTCAATTTCAACTGTGTATAGCTTTATATTTCCAAGTGCTTTTTTTATGGTTTTTGGTGTACCTTTTGCAACAATATTTCCTAAAGCTAAGAATGCCAACTCATTACATCTTTGCGCTTCTTCCATATAATGAGTTGTTATAAATAGTGTCTTGCCCTCCATACTCAAAGCATAAAAATCATCCCACAATAGTTTTCTTGTGACGGGGTCTATTCCAGCAGTAGGCTCATCCAAAAACAATACTGACGGATCATGAGCCAAAGCACAAGCAAGAGCTAATCTTCTTTTATAACCACCAGAGAGTGTTCCAGCCAAAAAATCTCTATATTTACTCAAGTTATAACGACTCAAGAGAAAATCTAGTTTTTTTGTATTATTTACTCCATACATCTGAGCATAAAATCTTATATTTTCCCAAACTGTCAACTCTTCATATTGACCAAATGATTGAGATACATAACCGAAGTGTTGTTTTGCTTTTTCTACTGACAAACCATTGATGCTTACTTCACCAGCGTCACTTTTTAATATGCCGCACATCATACGTATCAGAGTTGTTTTACCAGCTCCATTCGGACCTAGAAGTCCAAAAATAGTGCCATCTCCTATTTCAAAAGATAAATTATTAACAACATTTACTTTAGAAAAAGTTTTTACAAGTCCACTAACTTTTATCAAGAATTTTTCCTTACATACTAAGTGTAGTATACAAGATTATATCTATATTTACTTTTATCTTATAATAAGAAATTAAATTTAGATAAGTTTATTTAGATAAGATAAGGAGATTGTACCTAATTACTAAATTTTTGGAAAATTAATGAAAAAGCATATTGTAGAACAGACTGTTTTATTAGCAAGCGTTACAAAATGGGTTATCTTGTCATCAATTATTGGCGCTTTAAGCGGAGCACTGGTTGCAGCTTTTTTAGGTATCTTGTCTTATAGCCAAGAGTCCAGATCTTTTCTTGGATTTCCATACTATTATACTTTGCCTTTTGCTCTCGCCTTGACTGTATTTCTTGTTAAAAAATTTGCCCCTGAGGCAGAGGGACATGGCACGGAAAAAGTTATTGAAGCCATTCATAAACACAGCGGCAAAATGAAAGTAGTTACAATACCCATAAAATTAGCAGCTACAACATTGACTATATTTGCAGGTGGCTCTGTAGGTAAAGAGGGACCTGCTGCACAAATCGGCGCAGCAGCTTCATCTCTCTTTGCTTCAATTTTCAGCTTTAACGACAGAGACAGAAAAAAGCTTGTTGTATGTGGTATTGGAGCGGGATTTGCAGCCGTATTTGGAACTCCGATTGCGGGAGCAATTTTTGGTGTAGAAGTTTTGGTAATCGGCGTTATTATGTATGACGTACTACTGCCATCAATTATTGCAGGATTTTCTGCATTTATGGTAGCCAGAGCTCTTGGTGTTGAGTACAGTTACTTTGAAATAGTCAATTATAAATATATTGGTCTTGATTGGGAAATTTTACTTGATGTTATGTTGGCAGGTATATTTTTTGGGGCTATATCAGTTATCTTTATTGTCCTCCTGCATAAAATTCATAAATTCATTAAATCAATTAAACTAAATCCTATTCTCAAAGCATTTATAGGCGGTCTCATTATTGTCATTCTTACAATGATATTTTCGGATGTCTATCTTGGGCTTGGTTTTGATACTATAAAAAATAGTTTAAATACAGACAAATTCATATATGACACAATCGCCTGGTATGATTTTATTCTTAAAATGATATTTACAGCTCTCACACTGGGAAGCGGTGGAAGCGGCGGAATAATCACTCCTATTTTCTATATAGGCGCCACAAGCGGAAACTTTTTCGGACATATTATAGATGGAAACATACCATTTTTTGCTGCACTTGGGTTTATAAGCCTACTGGCTGGAACTACTAACGCTCCTATTGCTTCCATTATAATGGCAATGGAACTTTTTGGCATAGAACTTGCCCAGTATGCAGCTTTGACAAGTATTATTGCATATTTAATCACAGGGCACAGAAGCGTTTTTTCTTCACAGATACTCTTTTTGAAAAAATCAGATCATTTAGATATTGAGCTTGGGCAAGAGATTGATAAAACAGAGGTGAACTTTACTCATGATTTCAAATTTAAAAAAATGCAAAATATGAAAGATATATTGGAAGATAAAAAGAAACGATTCAGAGAAAGAAACAAAAGAGTTAAATGAAATAAATTTTTTTGACAAAAATGTAACAATATTGGATATGATTGTGATACATAAAGAAATACAAGGAATGATGTGATGTTTGGAAAGAATAAAAAGATTGTCGATTTAGAAAATAAAAATAATATGCTAGAAAATGAAAATAATACTCTTAGAGAACGTATTGAGCAAATTGAACAAGAGTTAAGTGATAGCACTTCTGCTAGAGAAATCAGTGAAAACGATACAACTTCCGATGGATTTAAAGATATGCTTTTAGAGAGTTACGGAGATGGGATGAACTTTCTTCAAAATACTATTGAAAACAACTTATCAATGCTCGAAGAGATAAATGAGTATAATTTAAAAACTTCCAATAGAGCTACAACAGTTAATGAAAATACGGTAATAATAACAGGCTCTATAGAGAAAGTTCAAGAGTTAACTCAAAACTTATCAGAAGACTCTGCATCTCTTAACAACAGCGTAACTTCTATTGCAGATATCATTAACCTTATTAAAGATATTTCCGATCAAACAAATCTTCTTGCTTTAAATGCAGCAATTGAAGCAGCACGTGCAGGAGAGCATGGTCGTGGCTTTGCTGTTGTTGCTGATGAAGTAAGAAAACTAGCAGAGAGAACACAAAAAGCAACACTGGAAGTTGAAATTAATATTTCTGCTTTAAAACAAAATGCTACATCAATGATAGAGATGAGCGATAACTTTACCAAAGAAGCAGAGAGTGCGATGGATATACTGGATATATTTAGAGAAAATATCGATTTTGTTATTGGTAACTCTAAAATAATATCTGCTCAAAGTGAAAATGTTACAAATGAGATAAATGTAAGTAATGGTAAAATTAATCATATTAAATTAAAACTAGATGGATATAAAGCTGCTCTAAGATCAGAATATACCGATATTATTGATAGTAATAGCTGTAAATTTGGTCAATGGTTTTCAACAATAACCAATACACTTCTAAAAGGTAACCAAACTGCTATATCTGAAATATCAAAACATCATAATACGGTACATGATGGGCTTAAAGAAGTTATAGAAATATTCAGAGAAAACAAAGATACCAGTAATGCTCTCAATAGAATGAAAGATGTGGAAAATGCTTCAAAAGTTGGATTCGAGGAACTTCTTAGCGCAATAGTAGCTGCAAGAAAGTAATAAATATATAAACTTATTGTAATATTACGAAATTATAATTATTATAAAGGGATTTCGTGAGCATCTATAGAGAATACGACATTCTTCAGTAGATATTTATTAGACCTTAGTGTGTAGGGCTTTTGGGAGATGTATTATAACAATTTTTTCTTTAAAGTCCCTCTAAAGTCCCTTGAAAAATAAATTTCGTATATAGCCTACTACTCCCATAAAGTAGGCTTTTTTTAACTATGCAACTCGACCAATAATACAGCTATCAAATTCACTATAATCCATCCTCAAATCTCTAGCTATTTTTTCATAATCAAGATAAAATTCTAAGCTTTTTGGTATCTCTCCATAAAGCCCATCATCTACAAACTGTATAGCTAAAAGTTCAAAAGTATCTGTAAAAGATGTATTATCACTAAAGTCATAAATTTTTCATTAAGCCTCATTCTCATAGATTTCGTAATATTTCTTAATCATTCTTTTTAGCTCATTAGCTGGTTGTTTCTTTCCGTTCTCATCTAAATAATATTTTTGCATACAAGCAACTTTCTTTTTATCAAGACCTTTATTCCCACTATTTTTATCTGTTGTTCCTGTTCCTTGTATATCATCTAAAGATATTACATCATTACAATTGATTTCTGATAATTTCATCTTTAGTTTCCTTAATAATTTATTTATATTATTGTAGCATGTTTGTTCTCACGGGGTATATTATTATACAAGCTATTACTTTTAAATATTATCTAAAAGATGCCTAGCTAAGTCTTCCATTTTACTAAAAGCAAAAGTCTTTTTACCTAAATCTTTTAGACTAGCACCTATATGATAAACCTCTTTATTATCAATAATTAAAAATCTATCGTGAAACTTTTTATTTGTTTTTATAGATATATCTTTGTATTGTTTATTATATTTCTCTAAGTCTAGTTTTAATGCTTTTGTGAATGTGTTAGTATGGATTGTCACTTCTATATTTTGATTTTTACTAAATAAAAGCAGAGTTGAATCATCTACATAATTATCAATAAGCACAATACTACTTTTAGCACCTCTTATTAGGTTTGACACAAAATTATGGGCATCAAATATTTGTTCGTTGAAAAATATACCTTGTGATTGTGTAGTGTCACTACTTTCTAGTGCTTTAAATATTTTATTAACATTTGTATTTGTTATGAGTTGGCTTTGTTCTAATGTTTCAAGTCTTTGAAATACAGAGGTATTTTGAGATATGAACTGTCTCATTTGTGCAAATGTTCTAATAATGCTAATCGTTATATCAGAAGCAAATTTACTTTTTAATATAGTCGCTAACATATAAACACCTTGTTCTGTAAAAACTTTTGTATTGTATTTTCTATGTCCTCCCCTACTAGGATTCTTTAAGGTCAAATTTTTTGACCTTAAAGAATCATCCTCTTCATCTGTTAATTCAAAATAAAAATCATTAGGAAATTTATGTATATTATTTTTAACTGCTTGATTTATATGTTTTGTTTCTACACCATAAAGCTCTGCTAAATCTTTGTCTAACATTACCTGCTTATCTCTAATAGAATATATTTTTGATTTTATATCTGAATTTATTGTAGTTGTGATTTCTTGCATAATATTTTTTACCTTTTATTGTTTAAGATTATATAATAATTTATCTATAAATCAATAGATTGTTTTCTGATATTAAACTTAAGGTCGCAATTTGCGACCTTAAAGAATTATCTAGTTATAAGGTCACATTTTGTGACCTTATAAATCATTCAGTTCATAACTTGAGGTTCCAAATTGGAACTTCAAGTTTTTATAAACCTACCGCACTCCGTTTGCTGACTCATCCACGACTTACTACATTGTATTTCGTAAGCTTTCGCATTGAGTAATAATATTTTCAGTTACTTATATAAATCAAGTACTAAATCTTTACCTGCATCAGGCATTAAATGAGAATATCTAAGAGTCATTTCTATATTTTTATGGTGCATGAGATTTTTGATCGTTATGATAGAAGCACCTTTTAATGCTAAATGACTTGCAAAAGTATGTCTTAGTGAGTGAACGACAACACGATTTTTTCTATCTGTTGTTTTTAAACCTACATTAAATAGTTTGTTCATAGCTTGTTTTCCAACATAATATCGCACTCTATCCATATTACTCTGTATGATTTTATCATTCACTTTTAGTTTTTTTGTGATTTTTAGAAGTAACTCTTTCACATCATTATTAAAGAAACCGTAATATGTACCTTCATTTTTAAAGTCTTTTAACTGAATAGAATTATTTTCAAAATCTATATCTTTTTTAGATACATTCATAATTGTTGCTAATCTTCCGCCAGTACTTAAGCTTAGTAATACAAATATATAGCAATCTTCATCATCTTTTATAAAATTCAATAGCTTATCTATCTCTGTATTATTTAAATACCGTTCTCTTTTATTATCAAGTTTACAGTGAGTTATCCCTTTAGCAGGATTTGAGATTTTTTTACCCCTTTTTATATGATGATTATAGATTGTACTTATCAAGCCTATAGTTAAATTAACTGTTGCAGGAGCGAAGCTATTAAGTAATTTCTTTTGCTTTGCTTCTAAATCTTCAAGAGTTATATTATCTATTCTCAACTTTCGCACCTAAATCCAAGCAAATCTTGAGTAGTGCTTCGTAGTGTAGCAATTATACTCGTAAAATCCTTATTGTTCTTTACAATCTCATCAATCTGTGCTATTTTGTCCATTATTTCAAT
>JAKITC010000047.1 GCA_021648285.1 Sulfurimonas sp.
AAAAACACCTTCATTATTATTGATTGTCGTTATGAGATTATACTGAAAAGTGGCTATTTATGGGCTTTAATACTCAACTTAAGTTTGTGGATTTATTGAAATCTATGTGCGAAAGTTGAGTATATTAGTTATTGGCTGGAAAAAAGGAATTATATTTTTATGTTCAATAGCATATCTAATTGTTCGTTTTACTTTTATAACATGCTCTGATCGTTTTTTAGTATCTATTTGTTGTGAATACGCTAATAATCGTAAAGATTTTTCTCTTGCTTTTTTTATCGCCATCTGAGCTTCTGCAAGAGAGTTCTCATGAGCTATAGATATTCCTGAATATATTTCAATACCTATGAAGTCATCAACTTCATCAATTTTAATTCTAAGGGTATTAATACTCTCTTGCAGCTTCTCAATTGTCTGAAAATATTTATCTATATCAAAATCATCTCCAAATTTAACTAAAACATACTCATCAGATGAGATTCTATAAACATCGAAATTATGCTCTTTTGAAAATTTCTTGAATGCTTTAGCTACTTCTACAAGAATTTTATTACCAGCTTCAATACCGTAAAGCTCATTTAAAAGACTAAAATCTTTAATATTGCTCAAAATTAATAAATTCGATATTTTTGTACGAAGAATACTATTTAACGCTTGTCTATTTTGTAAACCTGTTAAATGATCGGTATAGACCTGTTTTGTAAATTGTCCCAGTACCTCGTTAAAACTTATATGAAGCACAAAACCAACAACTATTGTCATAAATACCATCATATAAAAAAGACGATACATAAAAATTTTATTTTCTTGCAAAACTGCAGATATATCATACCCTATAACGAAGTATCCTAATAATTCTCCAAGATGATTTTTTAGAGGAATACTCATATCAATTTTATATGTTTCTGTATCTTTCTTATGCTTGTGATAAAAATGTTGTTTTACATTATCATCCCCTGTTACCAAAATATACTTATATCTTTGTGGCATTTCAGCTTTATCTAACATAATATTGATTAAGGATTTGTCTATAGCAATTCCCATCTCTATTTTAAATATTGAGTTTAATTCTCTCATAAATTTCATTGGTGAAATACCAAGTTCAACACTTCCTACATATTTATTATTGTAAAAAATTGGTTTTGTAATACAATAAGTCGTTTTGAGTTTTCCAACTTCAAAACCGCTAAATGAATGCTCAAAAGTATTTGTATCTACGATTAATTTTCTTTTTTTGTTAAGTGAATCGCCAAAAAACTCTCTCTTGTGGGCACGATAAAGTGTAATCCCCTCATCAGTACGAAAAGTAAGTATGTCTACTGATCTTTTAAAAAGTTGGAAACGCTTATACAATGGTTGAACTATAGTGTCTATTTTATCATAATTTTTCTCTGCTATCGCCTTAGCCAGACCATCTTCTAACATAATTTCTGTTAGTTTGCCCTCTATCACTTTTCTCTTTTGTTCCATATTCAATGTAAAGAGTCTATGCGTACTATTTGATATTCTTTGAAACTCTTCATTAATTGAGATTCTAAATTGATTCTCTAAAAAGAGATATGCAACACCCAATGCAAAGAGTATTAGAAATGAAATAATCAGTAAGGTATTGCGCTTTATCTGCTTAGGGAACGTATTCATTGTACAATGATAGCTTATTATATCTTATAACTCAACTAGCTTTTTTATACCTTGATATTTAACCAATTTTTCCCTTTATAAATACGCCAATAAATTATCCCTTTAATAAGAGTTTCAATATTCATAATCATAAAGATCACAACGATTCCATATCCCATTTTATATGCTATATATGATGGAATCACTCTAAAAAACCAAAGCGATAAAACATTAACTTTTAATGTAGTTTTTGTAGCCCCTGCACCTCTTAATGCTCCAGAATAAACAAACATTATAGCTAGTGGAATTTGTGCTAAGCCAACTAATATCAAGTAGTATGAAGCTACTGCTATTGTTGGGGCATCTTTTGTAAAAAAGCTTACTAAAAATTCTGGGAAAAGTATAAGTACAATTCCAACACTACCCATAAATATATAAGCTATTCTTCCACTTATGATACCCATGTTATAGGCCCTGTCTTTATTATTTGCACCTAAGTTTTGTCCCACCATTGCCATTGCAGCTATAGCAAAACCAAATCCAGGCATAAATGCTATTCCTTCAATACGAAGTCCAACTTGATAACCAGCCAGTTCTGCTGTTCCATAAGCTGTAATTATTGAGACAAAAACTAAAAATGACATACTTGAGATTCCACGGTCTAGTGCAGCACTCCATCCAATATTGAAAACTCTTTTCATATCTTTCATACGAATTATTGGAAGAAAGTTTAATTTTGAATGCGGTTTTTTTATAAGTATAAAATAGGCTATTACGTTAAAGCAATAAGCTGTTACAGTTGCATAAGCTGCACCTTCTATGCCCATAGCTTCAAGGCCATAATGACCAAAAATTAAAACATAGTTTAAAAAAGCATTTACACCTGCAGAAAAAAGTTTAATGTACAATGAACTTTTTGTATCTCCTGCTGCTGAGAGTGCATTATAAAGAAGATTATCAATAAAAATAACAACAATTCCAAGTGAAAGTATCTTAAAATATAGTGAACCCTGTTCTACGACATCTGGCTGAGCACCCATCAATTCATAAATAGATTCACTGCCCATATATCCACCGATGGTTACAAAAACAGAGAGGACAATTGCAAATATACAAAGAGAATATAAGAGTGCTGAAGCTCTCTTTTTTCTGCCCTGACCGATAAACCTCGATATAAGTGCATTACCGCCAACAACATATAGTGTCATAAGCACATTGATTATCATCATAAACTGCATACTCATGCCAACTGCGGCTAAGGCTGATACACTGACCATGCCAACCATTAACATGTCAATAAGAACTTGGAGTATGTCTACGAGATGTTTTAGTGCAGCGGGTATTGCAATTGAGAATACTTTTTTTGTATCGTTTGAAATTAATCGCCAAATAATTGTGCTACCTCTGTCATAGTTTTTATCAACTCATCTTTTGTCTTAAAGTGAAGCTCTTTTTTGTCTCTTACTTCCTCTTTTGGCAAAGTAAAATCAAAAACCAAAACATATGAAGTTATATTAACTTTTGACTCATTCATCTCACACCATTCTAAAGACATCTCTGCGACTTCACTATTAACATTAACAACCCCAGCTGGATAAAGTCTTGTTAGTTTACTTAAATCTATATTACCGATACTAGATTTATAGATCATTTTCTTCCTTATTTAAAGTTTTATTCATCTTTCCATTTTTCATCTTTAAAAATGCTAATAATCCAAGAGTTACACCAACTATAATAGAGAGCATTCCCCAGAAATCATCACGCTCGTATGCCATTATTATCCAACAAATATCTGCAAACAGATAAACTATAATAGCTTGATAAATTTTCCCACGAAATGTTAAAAATGCACCTATATTTAAAAGAAGACCACCAATAACAGCAAATGAAATCACGAAATATCCTTAATCTTTTGAGTCTTTAAAATCCAAGCGAAGTATGCCCCGCCAATAATAAATCCAAAGCCTATTAAAACCGTTATAAACTCCAGTGAATAACTAGAAGTACTTAAATAGCCGATCATAAAAGAGGTAAACGCGCACGAGCTTAAAAACAACATGTCATTATATGCAACTATTCTACCATAGTATTTTGGTTCTATGTTTTTTTGAAGCAATGTATAAGTATAAGACCACAGAGTTGTCGTAAATAATCCAACAAACAGACTTGCAATTAGTGACATGTAGAAATCATGCATTAAATATGCCCATAACCAAACAGCCAAGGCTTGAGCAATAAATATATTGGTAATATATCTATTTTTTGCCCACTTGCTGAGTAATATCGGACCGATAACCAGACCTAGTGCCCTAGATGCATGAAGAAGTCCTAATGCTAATGATGTTGCAATAACAGAAGCATAATATTTATCTACCATTAGTGCGACTAAAGCATCAAAAGCTGTCAAACCGATAAAAGAATGAATTAACATAAGATGTATTGCATGAGGAAATTTTTTAAAGTATCTAAATGTATCTTTCATCATCTCAAGTAAGTTTTCACTACTTTTCTCAACTGCTACATGTATCTCCAATTTATAAAGTAAAATAAAACCTACAACAAACATACAAACATCTAGTATAAATGCGACTTTTACTCCAAGACAATATACAACAAACCCACTCAGTGCCATCCCTAAAGTGTAAGAAAAGGACCAAATAATTGAGTGTAGTTCATTCGCCTTTTGTAATTTTTCTCCATCAAGTATTTTTGGCAAAAGTGACATCTCAGTAGTGAAATAAAAACTAGCAGCTGCCATTTTTATAAAGATAAGGGTATAGAGTAGCCATAAATCAGATACTTCATTTACAAACACTAAAAAGAGTGTCGCAAATATTTCAAAAGTAATTAAAATCAACATAAGTTCTTTTGGTTTCATACTATCTATTATTGAACCGCTGATGGGAGCCTGAATAACACCGGATAAAAAGTGAAGCATAGCAACAAATGCTATAACTTCAGCAGATACATTCATATTTATAAGTAAAGTATAAATAGCAACATTACTAAACCATGCACCAAAATATGCAATCAACTGTATTGTTGACAATCGCCTTAATACCGGTTCTAATTTTAATAATTTTAAATATTCATTCATATTTGAAAGACTAGCATAAAGTAGTGTAAATTTCTTTGATGAGCAAAACTATGCAATAGTTTTAGCCTGAAAAGAAAAAAATTCATTCCAATAAAACGAACAAAAACAAAAACATTCAGTCTTTTTTTCATTATTAGTTAAAGTTATTTTTTTTTCTGTCGATATGGTGTGTAATAACAATATTCTTTAAGAGAAGGAGTAGGTCATGGATGGCATAGCAAATGTTGCAAAACAGCAGCAATCACAGGTTAATTCACAAGAAGCTCAAGGAAGAGTGGCTCAGGTGCAGCAACAGACACAAAAAGTAGATGTAGTAAAAGAGATACAAAAAGAGAGCGTGACAAGTTCTCAAAAAATTAATTCTAAAGAGCAAGTGCAAGATTTGGTAGACCAGTTAAACAAAGCTATGGCTCCAATGAGTACTAATCTAAGATTCGGTGTTGATTCACAAGACGTATTTTATGTTTCTGTAATAGAATCAGAGACAAGTAAAATGATTAGAAGGTTTCCTGCCGAAAAAGCAGCTGAATTTCTTCCTAAAATGCTAGAAGTAACTGGTATGTTATTTGACACAAAAGGCTAAGTGGCTATTTTTTTATAGCTACTTATCTTTTTAAGTCTTCTTCTGATTTCTAATTTTGTGCATAATTTTTTTATATAACTATCTTACTAACCATTTTTTAATAACTTTTATAGTAAAATCGCGCTTATAATTTTGCTCACAAGGTTTTTTTACATGAAAAAAGAAGTTAAAAAGGTAGTCTTAGCGTATTCTGGCGGACTTGACACTAGTGTTATTTTAAAATGGTTACAAGATGAATATAAAGCTGAAGTTATTACATTCACAGCTGATTTAGGTCAAGGTGAAGAAGTAGAACCTGCCCGTCAAAAGGCACTTGACAATGGTATTAAACCAGAAAATATTTTTATTCTTGATGTACAGGAAGAGTTTGTAAAAGATTATGTGTTTCCTATGTTTAGAGCAAATGCAATTTATGAAGGTGAATATCTATTGGGAACTTCTATTGCAAGACCGCTTATAGCAAAAAAACAGATAGAAATTGCAAAAAAAATGGGTGCAGATGCAGTTTCTCACGGAGCGACTGGAAAAGGAAATGACCAAGTAAGGTTTGAGCTTGGATATTTAGGATTAAATCCTGATATTACAGTTATTGCTCCTTGGAGAGAATGGGACTTAAACTCAAGAGAAAAACTACTCTCTTATGCGAGAGAGCATGGTATAGATATTGATGCTAAACATCTTGATGAGAATGGCAATCCTTCTGTAAGCCCATACTCTATGGATGCTAACTTACTTCACATCTCTTATGAAGGACTCCATTTAGAAAACCCAATGAATGAGCCTGAAGAGTCTATGTGGCTATGGTCTAATTCTCCTGAAAATGCTCCAGATGAAAAAGAGTATATAACTATTGGATACAAAAACGGTGACCCATTTTCACTAAACGGCAAAGAACTCTCCCCTGCTACACTGCTTAGAACTCTTAATGAATATGGAAACAAACACGGTATTGGTAGAATAGATATTGTTGAGAATAGATTTGTTGGTATGAAAGCACGTGGATGTTATGAGACTCCGGGTGGAACTATTATGCTAAAAGCTCATAGAGCGATTGAATCCCTTTGTTTAGATAGAGAAGAAGCTCATATGAAAGATGGCATGATTGCTAAATATTCTGAGCTTATTTATAATGGATTCTGGTTCTCTCCTGAGAGAGAAATGCTTCAAGCTGCTATTGATACAACACAAAAATATGTTCAAGGAAGTGTTAAATTAAAACTTTACAAAGGTAATGTTGAAGTAGTAGGACGCGAATCTGACATGTCACTATATTCTGAAGAACATTCAACATTTGAAGAAGATGAAGTTTATAATCAAAAAGATGCTGAAGGCTTTATAAAACTAAATGCATTAAGAAGAATTATTGCAGGCAAAAAAAGAAATAAATAAAATAACAAAGGAAAAATATGAGTATGATTAAAATTGATATGAATTCCCCTGAGTTTATTGCTGAAATGGAAAAAACTATTAAGTTTACTGACAAAGTAAATAAACAATTCGGATGGGTATATAACCCTCAAGAAGAAGTAAAAGAAGGTGTACAAATGGGTCTTGCTAGAAACAAGATGATGTACAATAAACGTTTTTGTCCATGTTTTATGGTTGATGCGACTGGTAAAAAACCAAAAAGTGTTGATGATAGAATCTGTCCATGTAAACCGGCAATAGAAAAAGAGATTCCTGAAACAGGTTCTTGTCATTGTGGTATTTTTGTTACTCCTGAGTTTGCAGCTGCTAAAAGAATAGAAATGGGAATGGAAGAAGTTGCTCATACTCATTCTCGCGGTTTAACAAAAGAAGAAGCTCAAATGCTAGTAAACAGTAGTGAATTAGATGGCGATGAGATGGCATCACTTATTGAAGCTAGAGAACTTGGCATGATTGACTTTAAACTCGTTGATGTTCGTGAGCATATGGAGTGGCAAATGGGCCATATCAAAGGTGCTGATAAATTAATCCCAACTAGTAGTTTTTTTGGCTCTTTAGATGAGGCAAAACTAGGTAAAGATAAAAATATAATTCTTTACTGTCATGTTGGAAGTCGTAGTGCTCACTGTGCCAAAATTTTAACAGACTCAGGATTTACAAAAATAGGAAACTTAACTCACGGTATTGTTTCTTATGGCGGCGAAATACAAAGATAAGGAATAAGAGAATGAAAGTATTATTAATAAAAGATGTAAAAAGCTTAGGTAAAGCTGGTGAAGTAAAAGAAGTTAAAGATGGTTATGGCAAAAACTTTTTAATCGGAAAAGGTTTTGCAAGATCTGCAACCCCTGAAATCTTAGCTCAACATGCACAAGATGAACTAATAGTGGCTGAGAATCTTGAAAAAGAGGTAAATGCTCTTAAAGAGATAGCCGCACAACTTGATAAAGCAGAGATTATTATTACAAAAAAAATTGGTGACAATGGTCACCTGTTTGGTTCTGTAACAAAAGATGAGATTGCTGCTGGGCTTAAAAAACAACATAACATTGATATAGATAAAAAACATATCAATGAAAAAATGGCTATTAAAACAATTGGTGAGCATGATTTAGACTTCAAACTAGGTCACGGCTTACATGCCACTCTACATGTGGATGTACAAGGCGAATAATGTTTGATGCTACTACAATACTTGCATATAAAGGTAAAGATAAAGCTGTAATAGGTGGTGACGGTCAGGTTACTTTTGGGGACTCCGTTCTCAAAGCTAATGCTACAAAAATCCGTACACTTCATAAAGGCAAGATCTTAGCTGGATTTGCAGGTAGTACTGCTGATGCTTTTAATCTTTTTGACATGTTCGAAGAGTTTTTAGAAGATAAAAAAGGCGATATCTTAAAGTCTGTTATTGAGTTTTCTAAAGCCTGGAGAAAAGATAAAGTTCTTCGCAGACTTGAAGCTATGATGATTGTTTTAAATAACGATCATATTTTCATACTTACAGGAAATGGTGATGTAGTTGAACCTGAAGATGGAGAGATAGCATCTATTGGCAGTGGTGGAAACTATGCCATATCTGCTGCGCGTGCACTTAAAAAACATGCCTCGTTGGATGAAGAAGAGTTAGTAAAAGAGAGTCTTAGTGTAGCAGCTGATCTTTGCATATATACTAACCATAACATTAAGACTTTAGCATTAGATAGGGGCAAGAAGTGAATTTAACACCAAAAGAGATAGTTGAATATTTAGACAATTATGTAATCTCTCAAAATGATGCTAAAAAGACTATCGCTTTAGCTCTTAGAACTAGATATAGAAGAATGAAACTAAGCCAAGAACTTCAAGATGAGATAATGCCAAAGAACATCTTGATGATTGGTTCTACCGGTGTTGGTAAAACAGAAATCTCAAGACGATTAGCAAAGATGATGAGAGTTCCTTTTATTAAAGTAGAAGCTAGTAAATACACAGAAGTCGGTTTTGTTGGTCGTGATGTAGAATCTATGGTTCGTGACTTAGTTGTTTCATCTATAGGCATTGTTAAAGCCGAAAAAGAAGAAGAGAGCAAAGAAAAGATTGAGAACTATGTTTTAAATAAAATAGTTGAAAAGCTTCTTCCACCTCTTCCGGCAGGTGCTAGTGAGTCAAAACAAGATGACTATCAAAGACTGTTAGAAGCTATGGAGAGTAGAGTTTTATCTGGTGAGATGGATGATAAAACTATTGAGCTTGAAATTCAGAATATACATGTAGAGTTTAATGACACAAACTTGCCTCCTGAAATGGCAAAAGTACAAGAGTCTTTTTCTAAGGTATTCTCTCAAATGAATAAAGAAGACAATAAAAAAGAGGTAACTGTAAAAGATGCCAAACCAATTTTAAAACTTGAAGCGAGTTCAAAACTACTTGACTCTACAAACATCAATGCCATAGCACTTAAACGTGCTGAAGATGGTGGTATTATTTTTCTTGATGAAATAGATAAAATTGCTGTTAGTGCTAAGTCTCAAGGAAGAAATGACCCTTCTAAAGAGGGAGTTCAGAGGGATTTATTACCAATTGTTGAAGGTAGCAGCGTTAGTACAAAATACGGAACTATAAACACTGACCATATTCTTTTTATCGCAGCTGGTGCATTTCACCTGACAAAGCCTAGTGATCTGATTCCTGAACTTCAAGGTAGATTTCCTTTAAGAGTCGAGCTTGAATCTTTAACAGAAGATACGCTGTACAGGATACTTACACAAACTAGAAACTCTCTACTCAATCAATATGAAGCACTTTTAAGCGTAGAGGGATTGAAATTAGTATTTGAAGATGAAGCGATTCATGCAATTGCAAAACTAGCTCACAGAGCTAATGAGACAACCGAAGATATTGGGGCGAGAAGACTTCATACTGTAATTGAAAGAGTTTTAGAAGAAGTTAGTTTTAGTGCAAATGAACATAAAGATGAAGAGTTCATAATCACTTCAAAGTTAGTACACGAAAAACTTGATGTAATTGTCGAAGATGATGATCTATCAAGGTATATATTATAGTCCCGTAAAGGAACAAGTCCCTTTACTCCGCTCTCGCCGCTGTGGCGACTGAAGGCAGACATAGAGTCTGCTATATAACTTAAAAAAAGGTAAGACATGTCAACAAAAGCTGGTTTTGTATCTCTTATTGGTCGTCCAAACGCTGGAAAAAGCACACTAATGAATTCACTTTTAGGTGAAAATATCGCTATGGTTAGCCAAAAAGCAAATGCTACAAGAAGACGCTCTAATGCAATAGTTATGCATGAAGATACACAAATCATCTTTGTTGATACTCCAGGTTTACATGAAAGAGAGAAAATTTTAAATCAGTTTATGCTTGATGAAGCTCTAAAAGCAATGGGAGACTGTGATCTAATAGTATATTTAGCACCTATTACAGACTCTACTGAGCATTATGAAAAATTTTTAAAACTAAATAATGGCAAAGTTAAACACATTATTGTTTTAAGTAAGATTGACCAAGTAAAACAAGATAAACTTTTTAAAAGAATTGCTTCTTATAATCAATACTCTGATCAGTTTGAAGCACTTATCCCCGTTGCTATCCCTAAAAAAATTGGTCATAATGAGTTACTTAAAGTAATATCGAAAAATTTACCCGAGAGTCCATTTTTATATAATCCAGACGATTTAACAAGTGAACTTGTTCGTGATATATATGCCGGTTTTATTAGAGAGGGTATCTTTGAAAATGTTAACGATGAAGTACCGTATGAAGCTGATGTAATCATAGATGGCATCGAAGAAGAAAAAAATATAGATAAAATATTTGCTACAATTATCATTGAGAAAGAGTCACAAAAAGGTATTATCATTGGTAAAGGTGGTGATTCCATAAAAAGAATTGGTAAATATAAAAATTCTGGTTTGGTTGGTGGCACAAAAGACTTGTTAATTTTAGCAAAGGTAAAAAAAAGAAACCAGCCAGATTATGTTGATTTGCCTACAATCGGTCCCAAAACAATTATTGCTGCAAAAAATGCAGGGATAGATGCAATTTTTATTCAAGCAAAAAGCACAATAATCATAGAGGAAGAAAAGCTTAAGAAGCTAGCCAATCAACATGGAGTTTCTGTGTATGGGGTTAACTTAGATGGCTAAAAAGAAAATATTTATTTTAGCAGGTGAGCCATCTGGAGATAAAATAGGCACAAATCTTATAAACTCCCTTCGTAAAGAGCTTGAATTTGACTTAGTTGGAGTAGGTGGGCAGAACATGCAACTTCAAGGTTTGAAGTCTATTTATTCTATGAATGATTTATCGGTTATGGGTTTGTTCGATGTTGTAAAACGCTTACCCTTATTATTATGGCGAAATAGGCAAACCGCTAAATTTATTTTAAAAGAAAAACCTGATGTTGTTATTTTAATTGATAATCAGGTTTTTTCAACCATGCTTGCTAAAAAGCTTAAAAAAGCCAGTTTTAAAAACCCAATTTTACTTTATGTCGCGCCAAGCGTGTGGGCATGGAAACCAGAACGCGCAAAAAAACTTAAACCAATTTTTGATGAAATTCTAGCAGTTTTACCGTTTGAGCCAAGAATAATGAAAGAGCTTAATGGTCCAAAAACCACTTATGTTGGTCACCCAGCTTTAAAAAACATAATAGATAATAGTAGTGAAAAAAATAAAGGATTAATAGCGCTTTTTCCTGGCTCAAGGAGTGGCGAGATTAAACGTCATCTTCCATTGTTGAAATATCTTGTAAGCGCTTTAAAAGATCACCCAAAAGTAACAGGTTTTATTTTACCAACCTTGCCCCATTTAGCAAAAAACATTTCAAAGCAAACTCAAAGCTTGGGGGCGTATATTAAAATTATTACAGATTCTAAGGAACGTAAAAAAACACAAAAAAATATAATAGTTTCAGTGGTAACAGCAGGCACCATCACCCTAGAGCAAGCTCTTGCACAAACTGTTATGGTTGGAACTTATAACCCAGATAATTTTATGCTTGCCCATTATGAAAAGGCAGGAAGACCAATGATTGCGCTCCCAAATATTATTATGAATGAGCGCATTATCCCCGAAGTTTTCCCACCTGGAGAAAAAGCGCAAGAGTTAATAAAAACTTCCTTAGAATTGCTAGAAAGCTGTG
>JAKITC010000048.1 GCA_021648285.1 Sulfurimonas sp.
AACCTGCCATTGGTGTTATGCTTAAAGATTTTATATACTTTGAAGAGAGCTGTTTCAGTTTTGCTGACTCTATTGAAGCATCTAGAAGCTTAATAGTTATAGTTGAATTGCCAACATTTTGTTTTATAACACCGTCATAAGGCGTATCAAAAGTTATCATTACATCAACTCTATCTGTTCTGTCATATATATTATAACTTAGAATTTTTGAAGCATACAAAGAAAAAGGAAGTAAAAAAAGCAATAGGTATTTAATCATAGCTTCTCTTTAGATAGGTGGTATAAAACTGCACTGGAATCTAGAATCTCATTTATACGGATAGCAAGATTTTTTTCATAGACCATAACCTCGCCTTTGCCTAAGATACGACCATTGACATAAGACTCTACACTTTCACCTGCAGGTTTTTTAAGGTCAATAATAGACCCTTTTGTAAGTTTTAAAACATCCGCTACAGAGAGTTCAGTTTCGCCTAAGTCAGCTATAAATTCAACTTCCATATCCAACAGCCCCGAGTAGTTCATCCATGATAGCTCTACATCAGCATCATATATTGGAGTGTCACCTCCGTAGCCGTGTTTACGTCTCTGTTTTTTCAACTTAGTTCCTTAATGGCAATAATCATCTCGTCATTTTCTACTTTAATAACCTTTGCTTGGTCATAATCAAAATCAAACAAATCTATCTTTTCAAAATACGGTGTTCTTATAACAAAAGGGTTTTCATTTGATTCTTCAGCAATAACCTTAGCGCTTCCAACTATTAGATTTGTAGTTTCAAGAATTATATCTTTTAATGTCTCTTCATCACTATCATCTTCTTCGAGATATAGTGTTGAAATTCTTTGTGCAAAGCTAGGTGTTGCTCCGATATAAACCCTATGTACTTTACCATCTATAGTTTCTATGTCTATATAAGCAATAAGTGTTCTTATTTGAGAAATATCGTCATGAATCTCGTGAGGAACTCTGATTTGGTGGATACAAAAATTTTGTGAAGCTTCTATTATTGTTTTTAGCATTACTTAAACCCTTAATTACGATTATTATACTTGAATGAATCTCAAAGTAAAATTAAACAATGATTTAAAATTTGGATAAAAGTACTCTAAAGTGTATGTTGAGTATAATTCGAAAAAAGTTTTAATGGAATCTAATATGACAGAATTGATTTTTTTAGGTATTGGTGTCGGTACAGTAGCTGGTTTCTTTGGTATTGGCGGTGGTGGTATATTAATCCCCATTTTACTTTTTTTAGGCTTTGGCACCAAAGAGGCTATAGGTATATCAATTGTGCAGATGGTTTTTAGTTCTATATATGGAAGTTACTTAAATTATAAAAAAGGTACACTTGATATAGTAATGATAACGACCATTGGTATTGGTGGTTTTGTTGGTGCTCTTATGAGTGGAAAGGTTACAGCAAATTTTAGCGATAAAAATTTAGAGATAATATTTTTATCTTTTATGGTTTTTGCACTTTTAAAGATGTTTTTTAAAACAAAAGAGAATATAGTTCAAAAAGATATAAATAGAACTACTCTTTTTGTTATTGGGTTTGTTATAGGTGCTATCAGTATGACAATCGGTGTAGGCGGTGCTCTTGTACTTGTTCCAATTTTAGTTGGATTTTTACATGTAAAACTAAAAAAAGCTATCTCTGCAGGATTGTTTTTTGTAGTTTTTTCTTCTATATCGGGACTTATCTCTCACAGTTTAAGTTGCCATATAGATTTTGAGACAGGAATAACAATCGGTATCGCTTCACTATTTGGAGTTTATTTTGGGATAATTTTAAAAGACAGAGTAAATGTAATTTTACAAAAAAGATTATTAGTAGGTTTTTACTTTTTAATAATTATTTATTTAATAGATAGGATATTTATACATGCGTAAAAAAGATGTCATCACAATAACCGGTGCAAGAGAGAATAATTTAAAAAATATTTCACTAACTATTCCTAAGAATCAGTTAGTAGTTTTTACAGGGCTAAGCGGAAGCGGAAAATCAACACTGGCTTTTGATACCCTCTATGCAGAGGGACAAAGACGATATATGGAGTCTTTATCCTCTTATGCAAGACAATTTCTTGATCGTGTAGGAAAACCGGACGTAGATAAGATAGAAGGACTTACCCCAGCTATTGCAATTGATCAAAAAACAACTTCTAAAAATCCTCGTTCTACCGTTGGAACAATTACAGAGATATATGACTACTTTAGACTTTTGTATGCTCGTGTCGGTATTCAGCATTGTCATAAATGCAAAAAAGTTATTTCACAGATGAGTGCTTCAGATATTATTGGTGAAGTTGCAAAGCTTCCAGAGGGTTCAAAACTTGTGCTTTTGGCTCCTCTTGTTCGTGATAAAAAGGGCTCGTACTCTGATATGCTGGAGTCTCTTGTGCATAAAGGTTATGTAAGAGCTATGATAGATGGAGTTATGGTTCGTCTTGATGATGAGATAGAGCTTTCTAAAACTAAAAAGCATACTATCAAGGTTGTTATAGATAGAGTTGTGGTAAAAGAGGAAAATAAGGAACGTATAGCAGCAGATGTTGAGAAGGCACTTAAAGAGAGTTACGGTGAGTTGGAGATTGATATTTTAAATCATGAAGAGCTTGATTTAAAAGAGCATCAGATTCATTATAGTGAGCATAACGCCTGTTTTGACTGTAAGATAAGCTTTGATCCGCTTGAACCACTTTCTTTCTCTTTTAACTCACCTAAAGGTGCTTGTAGTGAGTGTGACGGACTTGGACTTCGTTATGCACTTGATCAAGATAAAATAATTGATAGTGACCTATCTGTGGAGAAGGGTGCTGTTAAAATTATATATGGTTTTAATAAAGGTTATTATTTTACATTTTTAAAAGGTTTTTGTGCTCATAATGACATTGATATAACCCTCCCTTATTTTGAACTTCCAGAGCATCATAAAAAAGCAATTTTGCACGGTGGAATAGATGAAGTTTCATTTCTTTGGAAAAACCATGAGGTAAAAAGAATCTGGCCAGGAATCATTAAAATAGCTTATGACATGTTTAAAGATGAAAAAGAGTTAGCTGATTATATGAGTGAAAAAGTTTGTAATATTTGTGAATCTCACAGGTTAAAACGAGAATCATTAGCTGTTATGGTTGGCAAAAAAGGAATAGCGGAGCTTTTGGATATGCCAATCAATAAAAGTTATGAGTGGTTTAAGAATGAAGAACATTTTAAATACTTTAATACGCAGGACACTATGATTGCAGCACCTATCTTAAATGAAATCAGAGAGAGATTATACTTTTTATATGATGTAGGACTTGGGTATATAACTCTAGGTCGTGATGCTAGAAGCATTAGTGGCGGAGAAGCTCAAAGGATCCGCATTGCTTCGCAAATAGGTAGCGGTTTGACCGGAGTCTTATATGTATTGGATGAACCTAGTATCGGTCTTCATGAAAGAGATACTTTAAAACTAATCCGCACGCTAAGAAGTCTGCAAGAAAAAGGTAACAGCGTAATAGTAGTTGAGCATGACAAAGAGACTATTGAAAATGCAGATTTTATAGTTGATATTGGTCCAGGTGCAGGAAAATATGGCGGAGAGGTTGTGTTTAACGGTACGCTCGATAAGCTTAAAAAGGCCAAAACACTGACTGCTGATTATCTTTATGGAAGAAAACAGATAGAGTATTTTTACAGACGTGAACAGGATAAGTATATAGAGATTAAAAATGTTACTCTAAATAATATTGAAAACTTAAGCGCAAGAATTCCTCTTAACAATTTTGTATGTATTACCGGTGTTAGTGGAAGTGGCAAGAGTTCGCTGATGCTACAGACACTTCTTCCTACTGCAAGAGAGCTTTTAAATCATGCCAGAAAAGTAAATAAAGTTGCAGGTGTCGAGATAACCGGACTGCAACATGTAGATAAAGTTATATATCTTGATCAAAGCCCGATAGGTAGAACGCCGAGAAGTAATCCCGCAACCTACACGGGTGTTATGGATGAAATAAGAGATCTCTTTTCTCAAACTAAAGAGTCTCAAATCCGTGGCTACACAATTTCAAGATTTAGTTTTAACGTTAAAGGTGGACGCTGTGAAAAGTGCCAGGGAGAAGGGCAGAATAAGATAGAGATGCACTTTTTGCCGGATATAATGGTTAAGTGTGATACATGTAGGGGCACTAGATATAATCAGCAAACTTTAGAGGTTTATTACAAAGGAAAAAGTATATCAGATGTGCTGAATATGAGTGTAGATGAGGCTTTTGAGTTCTTTAAACCTATTCCTAAAATACATCAAAAAATGAAGACGCTTGTGGATGTTGGACTTGGTTATATTACTCTTGGTCAAAATGCCGTAACACTCTCCGGCGGTGAAGCACAAAGAATTAAACTAAGTAAAGAGTTAAGCCGTAAAGATACAGGAAAGACTCTATATATACTTGATGAACCTACAACAGGACTTCATTTTGCAGATGTTGACAGATTAACAAAAGTTTTACATCATTTTGTTGAATTAGGTAACAGCATTCTCATTATTGAGCATAATTTAGATATGATTAAAAATGCTGACTGGGTTATAGATATGGGTCCAGAGGGCGGCTCTGGCGGTGGTCTTATAATAGCTGAAGGTTCGCCAGATAAGCTTGCAGACGAGTATGAAAAGACTGGCAGTTATACTGGTGAGTACTTGAAAAAAGAGTTAGCTCTACATGATTAAAAAGGATGGACGTAATGAAATATTTAATATCTTTATTGGCAACGAGCTTGCTGATATTTAGTGGTTGCGCAACAAATATAGGACCTGAATACGAGGGTCAAAGTTACAAGCAAGTTAAAAGATATGAAATTGGTACAGTAACAAAATCAAGAGCTATTGTTATAACTGATGATGGCTCAGGCAAGTTCGTAGGAACATTAGTCGGTGCCGTACTTGGTTCACTGGTTGGTAGCAATAAAGGCAGCGTTTTAGCAATGCTTGGTGGTGGTTTAGGTGGCCACTACGTTGGAAGTGAGATAGCAAAAGCAAATGGAGAAGAACTTACTGTAGAGTTAGACCATGGAGAAGAGGTTGTGATTGTGCTAAAGGGAAATCATTTTCTTGCCGGTGATCGTATTAAAATTATAAGAGACGGTAATAAAGTGGCTCAGGTTGATAGACTAGTTGAATAAATAAATTATACGAGGAATTAAATATGAATAAAACATTTGAAGAAGCAATGAATTTTAGACATGCATGCAAGCTTTTTGATGAAGATAAAAAAATATCGGATAAAGACATCAAGTTTATATTAGAAGCAGGAAGAAAATCCCCATCGTCATTTGGCATGGAACCTTGGAAATTTTTGGTTATTACAAATGAAGAGCTAAAGGCAAAACTGAAACCTGCTTGTTGGAATCAAGTTCAAGTCACTTCATGCTCTCATTTAGTTATTGTATTGGCTGGCATTGACTCTGTAAAGGTAGAATCTGGATTACCTCAAATGAGATTTACAAGAAGAGAAATGACACAGGAACAACTTGATTTTTATATGAATTTATATTCTGGACATTTAGAAAAAACTCTAAGTTCTGATGAAAATATATACTCTTGGACAGCGAGACAGACTTATATAGCAGCAGGTAATATGATGACTGCTGCTGCTGTATTGGGCATTGACAGTTGCCCAATGGAGGGACTTGACAAGGAGAAAGTAGAAAAAATACTTGATCTTGATATTAGTCAATATCAATTATCTTTAGTATTGCCATTTGGATATAGAATAAATGAGCAGTCCTCTCAGTTGAGATTAGACTTTGATGAAGTGGTTGAGTTTATAAAATAGCTTTTATATAAACTTAAAGCTTGCGATGATAGGGTTGTGATCAGAGATTTTTTTAGTGTCAATAACTTTTGAATTTGTAAGCTTTAATTCTCTATAAAATATATAATCTAAAGAGTTGGAAAAAACTTTTTTCACCTTTGAATTATCACTAAAACCTACTTCTTTTAGTGATAGGTCTTTGGTAAACTCTTTTAAATAATTTACTCTTCGCATATTCCATGTATTAAAATCACCTGCTACTATCATAGCGCCTTTGTGAGACATAATAGTTGATTTTATGCTATTAAGTTCATTGTGAAAATCATTGTCTTTTACAAAGTTTATTGCGTGTAGATTTACTATCATAAGATGTTTGTCCTGAGATATCTTATGTCTTGTTATCAAGGTTATCTTATGAGTTGCATATGTCAACTCAAGTTTTTTTGTAAGAAGAGAGAAGTCCTCATCGCAAGATACTTTAAATGCACTTAAAACTCCAAAAATATGTCTTTTGGTCTGAATATTAGGAGATAGAATATATGAATAATCATTAATGTCTAATTCTATGGCTATGCTTTTTTTAACTTCCTGCAAAAGAAGAACATCTATATTTTCATTCTCTATAATCGACTTGAGAGATTCTTTATATGGACCTTTTAGCGTCAGTTTAGCAGTGTTCCAGCATAAAACAGTAAATCTGGCAGAGCACTCTATATCTTGATGTTTTAAGGATTTTATGCACTTGGACGGCTTTAGCATTATATCTCCTTTATCCAACTATAGTTGCGGTGCTAGTATTCTCATAGTATTCTCTACAATTCTTCTGCTTGTAGAGACCTCTTGTGTACCAATTGATGAATTAAAAAGTAGTTTTTGCATCCATTGTTGGATATTTTCTATAACTTTTTCAGAGTAAACAAAGGTAGCTACTTCATAGTTTAAAAATAGACTTCTATTATCAAGGTTTACGCTTCCTAGCATTGTGCTTGAACTGTCAAACAGTATTGCCTTTGCGTGCAGCATTGCACCATTATACAGATAAATGTCAATACCAACTTCTTCAAGTTCTCTCATGTATGAAGCTCTTACCAAGTTAACTATGGGGTGATTTGTCTTTTTTGGCGTAATCAGTCTAACATCAAGACCTTTATGTTTGGCAATTATCAGTGCCTGTACAATAGAATCATCTGGCACAAAGTACGGAGTAACAATCCAAATACGTTCTTTTGCACTGTATATAGCACAGAGAAGGGCTTCGTAAAGAACGTCTTTACTCATATCTGGTCCAGATGGAACAACTTGAACAAAAGTGTTTCCATTATTCTTAATGATAGTCCCCTGTGCAAAAGTCAACTTCTCTTCTGAGGCATAAAACCAATCAGATGCAAAAATTTCAAAATACTGTTCTGTAGATGCACCCTCGACTAAAAAAAGCATATCTTCCCATCTTGTTTTATCAGCTGTTTCACCAAGGTAATCATTTGATATGTTCATACCACCGCTTAGAATTTTATTATTATCAAAAATAAATATTTTTCTATGATTTCTAAGGTTTATATAGTTTCTAAACGGCATACGGAAGATAGGCATAAAGAACTCTATTTTTGCGCCGGCATCTCTCAATTTTTTTATCCTGTTTTGAAATAGATACAACTCTATAGAACCCAATGAATCAATAAGTATTTTTATCTCAACACCATCTTTAGCTTTTTTAATCAGGGAGTCTATAATATTCTTAGTAGTATTGTCATAATTAAAAATATATGTACTTATGTATATAGATGTTTTGGCATTTTCTACACAAGAGATAAGCTCTTTGTATGCTAAAATAGGGTCGGTAAACAGCTCAAAATTTTCGTTCGAAGTGGCATCTGGAATTCCATAACTTCTTAAAACTTCATTTAAAGGATTTTTTTGAGGATATACATGTGTGTTTCCCTGCAGCTTGATATTTTCTTTTTTATATCTGTTTTTACGCTTTCTAAAACCAAATATAAAGTACAAAATAACAGCAACATATGGAATCAACACTATCAACAGAAGCCATGCTGTAATATTTGCTGGTGAGCGCCTTTTGTAAAGCATATGCACTAAGACTATGATTACTAAAAGCTCACCAAATATTATCAGGCTATGGTAAAAAATTATATTGGCCACATCTATACTCATCATTCTTTCCTTGTATAAATTATATCATCTTTATTAAACTTTTTCTTTAGAATTATATTAAGTTAACGGTATGAAATATTTATAATAAACTACAGTATAATTATGAAAAAATTAAAGGCTTTTAACATGTCAACATATATTTTTGGTCATACAAACCCTGACTCAGACTCAATAGTAGGAGCAATCTCTCTCTCATATCTTAAAAATCAGTTAGGTGAGGAGTGTGTTCCTACTCGTCAAGGTGATATTTCGGCAGAGACAGAATTTATCTTAAAGAAATTTGGCGGAAAATTACCTGAACTTAAAATTTCTGTTGCAGGTGAGAATGTATATATAGTAGATTTTTCAGATAAAGCACAAGCTCCAAAAGATATTATGGAAGCAACTATCCTTGGTATTGTAGACCACCACAAACTTGGTGATTTAACAACAGATACACCTTTAGAGTGTTGGATACGTCCTATTGGATGTACAAATACTGTAATAAAAGAGATGTATGACTACCATGGCGTTCCTATTCCAAAAGATATCGCAGGTATGATGCTTTGTGCAATTTTAAGTGATACTGTAATCTTTAAATCACCTACATGTACAAAAGTAGATACAAAAGTTGTTAAAGAACTTGCAAAAATAGCTGAAGTAGAGGACTATAAAGCACTAGGTATGGAGATGTTCATCGTTAAATCTGCCGTAAAAGGATCAACAGCCAGAGAGTTGAATACTCGTGATTATAAAGAGTTTAACATGGGTAGTGAAAAACTTGGAGTAGGACAACTTGAAGTTGTTGACTTAAGCGTATTTAATGATATAAAATATGATTTATTTAAAGATATGAAAAAGTTAAAAAAGGAGAACGGTCTTCACTCAGTACTTATACTTTTAACAGATATCATGAAAGAGGGCTCACAGCTTTTGGTCGTTAGTGATGATGAAAGTAAAATAGAGAATGCATTTAAATGTAAACTCGAAAACTCTCAGGTTTGGCTTGATGGAGTTTTAAGTCGTAAAAAACAGGTTATACCTTTTCTTCAACCGCAGTTTTAACGTAATATCTACAATAGAAGTAGATATTACTGAATAATAAATTCGTTAAAATAAACTTCTTCAACTTCAGCACTGGAGAGGTTGTTATTTAAAGTATTTCTGAGTGCTTTTCTCATCTTTTTACTATTTGCAGTTGCTACAGAGCTTCCCAACATGGTGTTAATAGCAGCATCTCTCAAAATAGCACTTTTATTTAAAATCTCTTTTTTTGTTTCATCACCACCAGAAAACCAAGAGTCATCTTTAATAGATTTATACTTAAGTGATATGTTTGCTATTAGTTTTCTATCCCCGGCAATATTAAAAGTAAAATCTCCCAAATTAGCCATATTATTATTCGCAACAGTGACCTGCATTCCGGATGAATTGATAAATTTTGTCATCATATCCCTAGGTGAACCATCTTTGCTATTGTATTTTTTAATCTTTCCAAAATCTGAATTCTGAACCCCTAAGACCATAAGGAGAAGAATTATTAGTAAAAGTACAACTATACTTGCATTTTTTATTATTATTTTTCTTTTATTTATCTGCATATAGATATCTTTTAATTTTATTTGTCGGAGTTTTAATAAAAGGTTCCTTTTGTTCTATGAACTTTGTTATTCTAGAGAAGGAAGAGATTCGTGAGTTTATATTATTTCTCATCTTTTCTAAAAAATTATTTGCATCTATTTCATTATTTATATTGCAGGTCTCATAATCTAAATAAATCATAGCTATTAATTGAGAGTCTTTTTGCATAACCATAGAATCTAAAACAGCTCCATGCATATTTATAACGGACTCAATCTCTTCAGGGTATATATTTTCACCATTAGAGCCTATTATAACATTTTTAATTCTAGCAACTATAAAGAGGAAGTCATCTTCGTCTAAATAGCCTAAGTCACCAGTTAATAACCATCCATCTTCCATAATTTCATCTGTTTTTTCTTTGTCTTTATAGTAACCCATCATGATGCTTGGAGATTTTACACAAATTTCACCTATGCCAGTATTATGGTTTTTATTTTTAATTTTCAATTCAACTCCGGCCATAGCAGTTCCGGTTGATTTGTGCTTCGCCCTTTTACCAAGAACTGAAGCAGCGATTAAAGGAGCGGATTCAGTCAATCCGTAGCCAACTACATATGGAAAATTTGCTTCTATCAAAAATTCTTCCACAAATGGAGACAGGGGAGCTCCTCCGATAGCAAAAAATCTAATTTTTCCGCCAAATGCTTTTATGATTTTTTTACCAGCGATTATATTTAATATTTTTCTCATAAATGCAATTTTGTATAAATTTTTACGTATGATACAGTTGTTGATTATTGCTAAAACTCCTTTTTTGTAAATTCTTTCTATTATTAGAGGAACGGTAAGTATCATGGTAGGTCTTACTGTTTTAAATGCTTCAAGTAAAACGTTTGTTGTAGGTGCTTTATCTATATAAAAAATACTGGAGCCATTGAGTATGGGAACAATTAAACCAACTGTACACTCAAAGACATGTGCTAAGGGCAGTATCGATAAAAAGATATCAGATGGCAGAACTTTTGCTTTAGAAAATGTAGATATAGCATTGATAACTAGATTTTTATGAGAAAGCATTACACCCTTCGCGTTTCCAGTAGTACCGGATGTGTAGACTATAGCTGCCAAATCATCCTCATTAAGTTCTGTTTTTTCATTAATTTTGTTAGTAACACTTTTTTTGCTTGGCTTATCTAGTATTTCAAGATTATCAAGGTTAACAGTAAGTTCTATATTTGATTTATCACATTTATCTATTGTACTTAAGTGTTTGTTCGAAACAAAGACAGCTTTGGCTTCTGAGTGCTCCAGTATTGTGCATACATCTGATGAATGAAAATCTGTTAGAACTGGTACTATTACCGCTCCAAAGTATGTAGTGGCAAAGTAAGCAACAGCCCAGTTTGGCATATTTTCACTAAGCAATAGTACTTTATCGCCTTTTGATATTCCATTTGTTTGAAGTAGTTCTGCCATAGATTGTGTTTTTTGCAAAAACTCATTATATTTTATTGGTTCTTGGTCAACAAAAGCACTAAAAGGCTGATTGCCGTATAGTTTTACAGAGTAGTTTAGTAAGCTGGGAAGTGTTAAATTTTCTAAATTAGTATAGGGGTAGTTCATATATAATCTTTAATTCTATTTTTATCTAGTATTATTATACATATAAAAGATAAACTATCACATTAGAATATTTATAAAGGTTAGATTTGAGTAGAAGAAGTAAAGAGAAACAACCAAAAAGAGATACTGTAACATTTACAACAAAAGATTTTCTTCCTACTACAAAAGAGGAGATGAACGCAAAAGGCTGGGATCAGTGTGATATCATACTGGTAAGCGGTGATGCATATATTGACTCTCCTTTCATAGGTGTCGCTATGGTCGGTCGTATGCTTGAGAGAATTGGTTACAGAGTTGGAGTGATAGGTCAGCCTGATATCAACAGTGATGTAGATATTAAAAGACTTGGTGAACCACGCCTTTACTGGGGAGTGAGCGGCGGAAGTGTTGATTCCATGGTATCAAATTATACAGCAACTAAAAAATTTCGTAATACTGATGATTATACACCAGGCGGAAAAAATGACAAAAGACCTGATCGCGCCTTAAACGTATACTGTAAT
>JAKITC010000010.1 GCA_021648285.1 Sulfurimonas sp.
AATACAAGGCAGGTTAACTGTGACTTGGAGTGTTATACGCCTAAATTTAATGTTTAGTATTTATGAAACTGACTTTAGGAATAGATATTTGCTGGAAGAGATTTATTTATCCGACAGACTCCTAGAGGTATAAAACGAGCTATTAGAGAGCTTTTTTCAAAACTTGATTCAGATTTGCCAACCATACTACTGGCTCATCAACCAAAAGACATTCAACATGTAAAAGATTATCGTATTGATATTCAATTGAGTGGGCACACCCATGGAGGACAGATTCACCCTTTTGATATAATTGTTAAATATTTCCAACCCTATTTTTCAGGACTTTATACTCACAATAAAACACTTCTGTACGTTACTAGAGGCTTAGGATACTGGGGGATAAAAGTACGATATAAAGTACCAAATCAAATCCCGGTTTTTACTATCAATTAACACAAAAATAGTATAATCACTTTTAAATTAAGGAAAAGCAAATGAATAAATTTTTGATGGTTCTAAGCTTGAGTTTTGTTATGTTAAATGCAAGCCCAATAAAAATAGGCTCTTCTCTTGCCCAACTTAATAGCTTTGAATTTGAGACTCCACAAGGTAGAGAGATGAGGGTTCCCAGAACACCTTCTCTTGTTGTAGTAGCTTTTGAAAAAGACACAGGAGCTTTAGTAAATGAGTATTTAAACACTAAAAATCCATACTATTTACAAAGAAAACGTACAATATTTATTGCTGATATTCATGAGATGCCAACAGTGATTACAAATATGTTTGCTCTGCCAAAACTTCAAAAATACAAACACCTTATCTATCTGCACTACAATGATAAGTTTCATACTGTAGTTCCAAGCAAAAAAGAAAAAATCACTCTTCTACATGTAGCAGATGGAAAAATAAAAAATATATCTTATATATCAACAAAAGAAGAATTAAAAGCGGCTATTGAGAAGTGATTTCATTAAAGGTCCTCAGTAAAAATCCTTTTAAAAGTCTTCTTGTATTCTTATCCATCACCATAGCAGTGATGGCAATTTTTTTAATTACCTCTGTCTCTCAAGGGATAATAGGAATGTTCTCTACGATGATTAAGACTGACTCTGATATCATCATAACTCAAAAAGGTATCTCAGATACCTTTTTCTCAAACGTAGATATTTCACTTATAGATGAAATAAATAAAATAGATAACGTAAAATCAAGTTATGCAATGATAGTTGGAGCCTCCCCAATAGGACATATACCAATTGCAGACATCTATGGGACTACAAAAAATCATTTTTCACACTATAAACTTTCTAAAGGTAAATATCCAAAAACTGGACAAGTTATTACGCCAATTCAAGTTTAAAGTGCAACACTCGTAAAATTCAATAGGCGGGTAAATAGAGAAGGTTAACTGCAAAAATAACAATTATAGATGGCAGCTTAGAAATAAATGCTACTTCAATGATACTTGTTAGCGACTTTGGTATAGAGATGCCTTGTATGGTGTTTATGTGTGTTCGTGAAAGTTGATCTTATAATAAAAGCCTCATTCTGATAAATCACAACTATAACTTGGGTATAATTTTAATAAAAAGAGTTTGACATGTATAATATCTACATGTCAATCATAAAGTGAATATGAATAAATTACAAGATTACTTAAATTCTCATCCTCTTAGTGAGATTCACCCATCAGATATAGCAAAAATCCTAAAACAGCTAGATGATAGCAAGTTTGCTGATGCCTTAAAACTTGTACCAAAAGATTTGCTTGGTGATGTTGCCCTCGCCCTTCCAGATAGATATTTTGATGATGTTGTAGAGAACCTCAGTGTAGATGAACTAAGACATGCAGTAACAGAACTGGAGTCTGATGATCAAGCTGATTTTATGCATGAACTTGAAGGGCATGATGAAAATATTGCCTCAGAAGTATTTGAGACACTTAATGAAGAAGATAAACAAGAGATTGCTAAACTTCACACATACGATGAAGATGAAGCTGGCGCATATATGCAGCTTGAAGTTTTTACAGCAGATAAGAATGAGATTGTTCATGATGTTATTAAAAGATTTGGTGAACTTAGAAAAGCCAAAACCATAGAAAATATTCAGAATCTTTTTATTATAGAAAGCGATGATAAATTACGTTTTACAATTGGTCTGGATGATTTGCTTGTATTTGATTTTGATAAAACATTACTGGAAAATATAGAGAATAGTGAAGATAGTTTTGAGCCAAAAAAAGCTGAAGATAGAGAAAATATTAAAGAAGTAGTTCATTATTTTGAAGAGTATGATCTCTCTGTTATGCCTATTGTTAACAAGTATGGTATTTTACTTGGTCGTATTACCTCTGATGATATTTACGATATTATCAATGAACATGCAACAGAACAGATGTATAACTTAGCTGGTGTTGATGATGAGGCAGAAGATGATGATGAAATTCTAAAGGCTGGTAAAAAAAGAGCTTCTTGGTTAGGTATTAATCTTTTTACGGCTATTCTTGCCTCTATAATTATAGGTTTTTTTGCAGATACACTGCAGAGTATGGTAGCACTTGCTGTACTTATGCCAATAGTTGCTTCTATGGGTGGAAATGCGGGAACTCAAAGTTTAACTGTTGTTGTAAGACAGTTGGCACTTGGAGATATCTCTCAGGGTGATGCAGTGCGGATTATTAAAAAAGAGGTTATTATATCATTAATAAATGGAATTTTATTTGCTATAATTATGGGAACAGTTGCTGCCATATGGTTTGATATGAAAATGCTTGGTGTTGTAATTGCTATTAGTATGATTATCAATCTATTAGCAGCTGGTTTTTTTGGAGCGGGAATACCTCTTTTCCTGAAGAGAATGGATATTGACCCAGCTATTGGTAGTACAGTTATCTTAACTACCGTAACAGATGTTGTGGGCTTTTTTAGTTTTTTAGCTCTTGCAACATGGATATTAATATAGCATGGTTTACTGTGCGCGCCCTGAGTGTAACGAAGAAGTACTCTTGGGGTGTGAGGCTTTACGCCGAGTAAAACAAAGCGTTAGCGTAGATAGCGGAATCGGAGTGCCCCCATTGTGGGTGTACTTCCGATATCGTAATAAATAAATAGAATAAGGAATTTGTAAAACTTGGATTTACTAATATTATATTTTTCTCTTGCGGTTGGAATTTCATTTCTCTGTTCCGTTTTAGAAGCAGTTCTTCTCTCGGTTAACATGTCATATGTCGCAGTTTTGGAAAAAGAGAGACCGACAGTCGGAAAATTGCTTAAGCTTCATAAAGATAATATAAACAAATCAATAGCTTCAATTTTAATTTTAAACACAATCGCAAATACTTTAGGAGCAGCAGCAGTTGGTGCTCAAGCATCTAAATTATATGGAAATGATGCTGTTGTATATGTCTCAATCGTTTTAACTTTTGCTATTTTGTTTCTTTCAGAAATTATTCCAAAAACTATAGGTGCGATATATTGGAAACAGTTGGCTCCGGTGACGGCGCATGCTATCAGACTTTTTATATGGATAACTTATCCTATTATACTAACAACACTTTTTGTGACCAATAAGATTGCAAAAGGTAATGAAGATGCACATACATTAACAAAAGAAGAGTTGTTGCATAGTATGCTTCTTAGTGAGGATGAGGGTGTAATTGATGAGAAAGAGTCTGATGTAATTGAAAATATCTTAAATCTTGATAATATTAAAGTTGGAGAGGTTTTAACACCAAGAAGTGTTGTTTTTGCAATTGATGAGACTATGAGCATTAAGGATATTATCGAAACGAAAGAGGATATATTTAAGTTCTCACGTATACCAACATATAATGGTTCAATCGAAGATGTGACTGGCATAGTTTTAACCAAAAAGATTTTTAAGCAAGCGCTAGAAGATGATAGTGTTATGGTAAGCTCAATTAAGAAAAAGATTTTTTCTATAAATGAAAATATCCCAGTTAGTAAAGCGCTTGATCTTTTTATAACTAAAAAAGAACATATATTTTTAGTTATGGATAATTATGATCAGACAGAGGGAATTATTACTCTAGAAGATTGTGTTGAAACCATTTTAGGTGTTGAAATTGTGGATGAGAGTGATTCCACGGTAGATATGAGAGAGTTAGCAAAACAGAAAATGAAACAAAAACGAAAGATTCAAAACTCTAAAGATAGTGCATAAAAAGGAATCTGATTTTACATTCCTGGGATTCTAGGCACTTTCCCTAGTTTTGATAGTTTGTAGTATTTACCCCATCCTTTTTTTAGCCAGTGACCTACAATAGGAAGTGATATCATCATAGCTTTTGTATTATCTCTATAGATGAACGAAGCACCGTTGCCACTATCCATCACACATAAAATATTTATATGCTCCTGATAACCTTTAAATTCAGAAGTACCTTTGTCCGCCTGCTTAATGTTGTATGCTGTATTTCTTGCCATAACTTCGGCAATATGTCCTTGTTTGGCTCTCCAGTCTGCCCCTTGCAGTGCCGCTATATCCCCAACAGCGTAAATGTTCTTTGGCATATCTTTGTCTTCAAAAACAACACGGCAATAATCATCAATAGTTACAAAACCAGCTTCATTTGTTGGTAAATCAGAACTCATTACAACTTCATGACCATTCCCTGCAGGTATAAACATTGTTAAATCAGATTCTAGTTTTGAACTATCTTCAAATATTATACCATCACTCTCAAAGCTAGTTATTTTCTTCCCAAAGTACTTTTTAATACCAAACTTTTCAAATCTTTTGCTTGTCATTTTTAGAGCTTTTGGACCCATTCTCTTCCCTGGTTCAGGCATTGGTGTAAAAAATGTCAACTCAAAGTTATCTCTTATTCCTTTTTTCTTTAGCATGTTATGGACATTAAATAGTAGTTCAAATCCAGGACCGCCACGAACAGCCGATGTATCTTTTGGATTACCGCCGAAACCAAAACATATTTTGCCGCTGCCTTTTTTAACAAGCTTGTCCAGTTTATCTCTTATTTGAAGCGATTGTTCAGGGGCACCGCAGATGGAGAGAGTGTTGCTTATGCCTTGGTGCTTCATTTTTGAAGATCCCATAGCTAATACTACATGTGAAAAATCTTTTAAGATTTTCCCACTTCCTAGAGTGTAAATATTGTTTTTCGCATCTATTTTAGCAACACTATCCACGATGAGATTAAATCCATGAACATCTTTTAGTTCGTTTAAATCTATGCAAATATCTGAAAATTCAGCCTTATGTGTCGGAACCCAGATAGAAGTTGGATATATATATAGATAATCCCTGTCGCTTACTAATGTAACACTATAGTTGGCTTTTTTTAAATATATTGCAGTTTCAATACCTGCAAGCCCACCACCTAATACTAATACACTCTTCATACTTTTTTCCACATAAATAAACTTGATAACAAATATTACAATAGTTGATGTTAAAATATGATTAAGTGTATATATGATATTAAGTGTATATTTGATAACATATATATCGTTAAAGATTATACTTAAAGTTTATAAATAAATGATAGAAAAAATTAAAAGATACTCTACTACAAACTCATTGGTGATTCTTGGAATTATTTTAGGTGTTACTTTTGGAGTTTTACTGCCGGAATTAGCACTGAAGCAACAGGTGATAGGACAAATTTTTATCAGCTTTTTAAAGATGTTGGTCGTACCATTAGTTTTTTCTAGTATATATATTTCAATCATGGGACTTGGTAGTTTGAATGATTTAAAAACCATAGGTTTAAGAACTATTGGTTTGTACCTTCTAACGACAGCCTTAGCGGTTTTTTTAGCAATAATGGTTATGAATATGGTACCGATAGGGGAGCCAATCTCTGCTGAAGGTTTGGAGTATGCAAAAGCTTCAGAGATAGCACCATTCTCATTTCAAGCAATGATACTTAGCTTCATTCCAACAAATATTTTTAATTCATTAAGTAATGGTTCGATGATGCAGATTATTGTTTTTGCGATTTTATTCGCAATAGCATCTATGCATCTACATGTAGATAGGCAAGAGCTAATGCTAGACTTCTTTACGGGTATTACCAATGCAATGCTAACAATGGCAGAGTGGGTTATTAAATTGACACCAATCGGTGTGTTTAGTTTGATATCTTATGTTATTGCGGATCAAGGGGTTGATGTTGTTCTTGGATTATGGAAGTATGTATTAATGGTTTTAATTGTTCTTTTGCTTCATGCTCTCATAACTCTTCCTGCCGTTTTGGCTGTTTTTGGAAGGGTAAATCCATTTAAATATTTGAGTATGATTCGAGAAGCACCAATTATGGCTTTTTCTACTGCATCAAGTGCAGCTACTCTGCCGGTTTCAATGCGTATTGTTGAAGAGTTAGGCGGTGTTAGTAAAAAACATGCATCATTTGTTTTACCATTAGGTGCTACTGTGTCAATGGATGGTACTGCTGCTTATCTTACAATAGCTGTGCTATATATTTCACATTTAGCTGGTGTTGATCTGAGTTTTACGGATCAAGTTCTTTTAGGAGTTACTGTTGTTGCTCTTAGTGTTGGTGTCGCGGCTTTGCCTAGTGCATCATTAGTGATGATGGTTGTAATCTTAAATCAAATAGGTCTTCCAGTAGAATATATTGCACTGATAGTAGCTGTCGATAGAATATTGGATATGGCTAGGACATCTTTGAATGTTACTTCAGACTTGGTTGTTGTAAAAATTATTGACCAAATGCAAAAACGTAAAAATTAAAACAATGTATAATATCTTCATAAATTTTTATAAGGACAAGAATGTTTAAGTATATAGTGATTGGATTATTAATGTTATCAAATCTGCAAGCAAGTAGCGGCGATGCACTAAAAGCATTTAAAAACAAAGATTATGTAAAAGCTTTTAAGTTGTATGAGAAGAGCGCAAAGAGTGGTGACTCTAAAGCCCAGAGTGCCCTCAGTTATCTTTATTCTAACGGACTTGGCACAAAACAAGACTCCCAAAAAGCTGTGTTTTGGTTAGAAAAAGCGGCTGGGGGCTCAAATGCAACTGCTCAATATGATTTAGGTATGATGTATTTAACTGGATACAATGTAGAAAAAGACAGCAAGAAAGCCTTTAAGTTATTAACAGAGTCATCAAATGCTAATAATGCGAATGCACAATTTAATTTAGCCCTTATGTATTATAACGGCGATGCAACTGATTTAAATGTTACTAAGACAGCAGAGCTATTAGAAAGTGCTGCTCTACAGGGACACAAAGGTGCGCAAGAAAATATTGGTCGTGTTTATATGCAGCTTATTAAGTTTGATAAAGCATCAAAGTGGTTAGAAAAGAGTGCTCAAAGTGGCGATATTAGCGCTTATTATTTATTAGCAGAGATATATTGTGAACTGGAAAAATTTGATAAAGCAAAAATATGGGCACAAAAGTCAATAGATACAGGCAATAAAGAGGCAGAAATACTTTATAAAAAGAAGGAACTAGATAAGTATTAATAGTTATCTAGGAACAATTTTATATCCAGAACCATAGATATTATGGATTACATCATCTGGTATTTTTGTGCGAAGTCGTTTCATTAGAGATGTGACGGAGTTACTTGAGAACTCTTTTTTTTCTTTATCATTTTGAAGATATTCAAAAATATCTTCAGCTGAAAAGTTATGATTTGGCTTTGAAAAAAGTAGTTTAAGCAGTAGATTTTCTTTATGTCTGAGGGGTATCTCTTTATTGTTCTTCATAAGCGTATCAGTGTCTTTGTTCCAATATAATGTATCGTTTATATAAATACGTCTTTCTGTATCTCTAATCAAAGCAACAGTCTCTGCCAGTACTTTTTTGAGGGCATCATTTTTTATTGGTTTTATCAGGTATGTTTCAAGATGAAGTTTTATTGCACAAAACAGTTTTTCTTGTTCAGAGTGTGCACTCATAACAATTATTTTAGTTGCATTGTCCTGTTCCCTAATTTTTGAAATTAAGCTTAGTCCATCAAGATTAGGCATATTTATATCTGTTAATATAATATTAGGTCGCTTCTGCTGGTAAATATCATACGCTTGTTTTCCGCAAGATGCAGTGTAAACTCTATTGAAAAATATGTCTAGATACTCTTTTAGAGACTCTAGTAACTCTATTTCGTCCTCAGCCACCAAAATAGATATATCTTTTATTTTATCATTTATCATTTTTCATCTTTATTATGAATTTGGCCCCGCCATTATCGTTTTTTGCACTTAGTGTACCACGCATATTGTCTTCAATAATCATTTTAGCTATATGTAGACCAAGCCCCGTTCCAATAGCTTTATGTTTTGTTGTAAAATATGGATCAAATATTTTGGTTAAATTATTTGTTTCTATTCCACCGCAGTCGTCAGCAATAATAAGAGTTGTATATTCTTTATCTTTGGTTAAAGAGATTGTTATATTTGCAGATGATAAATTTTTATTTTTAATAATATCATTTATATTTGATAATATTGAAACTATAACTTGTACAAATTCATTTATTAGACCATAAATTTCAATATTAGAATCTATAAAAAGGTTTATATTGATTTTTTTAGTATTTGTTGACATGTTTAGTATATCAAGTGCCTTTTGAATTGCTTTGTGAACTTTAAAGTAGGTGCCCCCTTTATTTGGCTTATAGTAATTCATAAAATCTTCAATCGTATCGGACATGTATTCTATACGTTTTTCCATTTTTTCAAGCTTCTGAGCAATCTCTTCTTTACTAAGAATATTTGCACTGTTTTTTTCTTTTAATACTCCTACACAACTGTTTACGATTGCCAAAGGTTGACGCCACTGATGGGCTATATTACCAATCATCTCACCAATTTCAGCTCTTTTTGATTGCTCTAGCAGTTGTAAGTCACGCTCTTTTAAAGTTTTTTCTTTATCTTGAAGTTTTTTTATTGTATCTATTAGTTCAAGGTTGTACTTCTTGTCTATGTACAGCCCACAATCAAGATTTTTCATATCATTAATCAGATTTTTAATGTATTTTTTCTTTATTATGGCACCATGCTGAGGAGCTATTAAATCTATATCTAGTCTCTCAATCTTGGCTAATGCATAATTGAAAATATCTTTACTCGGCATATATTCCTGATGAAACGGTTTTGCTTTAAGAAAGTAAGTCTCATCAGCATAAAAATCCCATGATTCTTCTATCCCGCCAAATATATCTCCAGAGAATAGTATCTTATTGTTTGGTTCATAGCTAACAAATGCACCTGGAGAGTGGCAATATGGCGTGGTATAAAACTCCAATTTAAAGCCCGTAGAAGTTATAAGTCGGTTACTATGTCTATCAATCTCATAGTAGCTTGAAGTTACCAAGTAGTGCTTAATCAAGAGTGACATTCTGGAGTGTGTAACAATAAGCAGATCATCTCTGTTTATTAATTTTTCTATCTCTGGAACAGCTGCAGCTAAGTCAGGGTCTTGGTGATGAAGGATAATATATTTCACAGAGTTAATATCGATGATACTTTTTATTTTTCTAACAGTCTCATCAAACTCAAGCATAGAGCCTGGGTCAATAAGAATAGACTCATTACCATTTTTTATCAAGTATGGATGACATTGAAAAGGGTCATTTTTAAGATGCATGCCAACCCAATAGATATTGGGTGCTATTTGCACGGCTTGTGAAGTGTTGTGATTTTTAGGCATTTTCTCCAAACCATTTTAGTTGTTCTCGAAGTAATACTACTTTTCCAACAACTATAAGGGCAGGTGTTGGAATGTCTTTAGCTTTTTCAACAATGTTTTCTAAAGTTCCAACAACCACAATTTGGTCTTTAGTAGTACCTTTGGATATTACAGCTACTGGGTAATCGCTTGCTTTTCCTATCTCTATAAGTTTTTTGCTTATTTTAGGAAGATTATGCAGTCCCATTAAAAATACAATAGTGTCATCTGTTTTAAAGGTCTCCCAAGGAATTTGAGACTCTTTTTTATTTGGAGATTCATGTCCGGTTACAACCCTGAAGCTTACGGAAACACCACGATGAGTTACTGGAATCCCCGCATATGCCGGAGCACTAACCGCAGATGTTATACCTGGGATTACCTCAAATTTGATACCTCTCTCAAGTAGATAGAGTGCCTCTTCTCCACCGCGACCAAATACAAAAGGATCACCACCTTTAAGACGTACCACATTTTCATATTTTAGTGCATTTTGGTAAATCACTTCATTTATATCATCTTGAGGCATAATATGTTTGCCATCTTCTTTACCAACATAAACAAATTCACAACCATTTTTTGCCTCTTCTAAAATATCTGGATTGGCAAGACGATCATAAATTATCACATCTGCTTCTTTAACAACGCGAAGAGCTTTTACTGTCATTAACTCAATATCCCCTGGACCAGCACCAGTTAAATAAACTCTACTCATTGTTTTGCCTCTTCATAAATAAATATACCAGATGGTTTTTTGATATTAAACATCTCGCGAGATAAGTACCACTCTTTTGTATTAATAATTGCTACCTTGTTTGTATCATTCACAGATACATAAAGATTTGGTCTAATGTTTGACCATCTAACATGTAGTACTTTACCATCAAATTCAAATCTTTTTATTATTTTGAGTGTTTTAGTGTCTATAATCTGAATAACTGGAAATTTATTACCACTAAAAGTTACTGCCATATACTTTTTATCAGGAGAGAGTGCTGTAAAAACTGGAAGACCCTCTGTCTCTATATTCTTTACAAATTTAAAATCAGAAGTGTAAACTAAAACTTTATTATTTCCAACTGCTGGAATAAATACATTACGATCGCTAATACTCCAAAAGCCGAAGTGTGGAACTTTCAAAACAGGTTTTCTGTCTTCAAGTAAAATCTTGATTTTAGAGTATTTCATTGTGTCAAGATCTACAACGCCAAAAAAGTCACTTTTGAAAAAACCAGTAATAAAGTTGTTATTTTTAATCATAGCATCAAAAGGCATAACCCCAACATCTTCAAACTCTTTGTATATTACAAAGTTTGGCTTTCCTTTACCGCCATTTTTATCTTTTAAAACAGTAATTTTATCATTGTCCATCTGTGAAAATATAAGATAGTCTTTGTATGTTTTAATACCGACATTTTTAGAACCGGTTTCAAATGACTGAAGAGGGTTTAAATCTCTATCTAAAATATCTACACTTTTTTTAGCATAATTAGCAACCGCAAGAAAGTTTTTACTTATTGTAAAGCCAATTGCACTATCGCTTGTTTTATACTCTTTAATTATTTTTTCGCTTAAAGGGTCGAATTTTATTACATAACCATCACGGCTTATTACATAACCATCTTTGCCATCAAATTTCACAACACCATGATTCATGTTATGCATGCCTAGTATATGATTTCTAGTCAAACCATGCTCAATTACCGCTAATGAACTGTTCTCTCTCTCTACTACAAATACTTTCTCATTTGTGTTTAGCATAGCAAAAATAGGATTTACTCCTTTTGCTTGGGCACTTATAAAAATTGATGCAATTAAAGAAGCACCTACTAAGATTTTATTGATCATAATTAATGTTTCCTTTTTTCTTCTTGTGTTAAATAGCATGAAGGATCTTCACTCCATAAATCACCGGTTATTGCATAGGCACGAGCACGAGAACCGCCATTACAGATATCAATCTGCTCACAATCTGCACAAATCCCGCCAATCTGCTTTCTAGGGTGAATACGCAGCTGATCGAGTAACTCACCACTTTGCCAGATCTCACCAAAGTTTTCATTTATAATATTTCCAACCGTCAGTGGGAAGAAAGGATCTGGTCTCACATCACCTTCACTGTTAATGTTTAAGAGTTTGCATCCGGCACTATTCCCACCCCAAGTAACTAATCGCTCTCTCATGGTATCTTTTAGTTCAGGATATCTTGAACTAAATTCATTTAAAAACAGAATTGCATCCATCTCCATATTTCCAGTTACTATCTCTATCTCTCTGCCGGTCTCATAATATTCAAATGCTTTTTTAAGTATGAACTCTACAGATTTTCTTCTCTGCTCTTTAGTCAAATCCATTTTAAGATTATCTAATCCACGACCCGAATAGACAAGATGCGAAATATATACTTTTGGAATATTCTCTTTTTCAGCTAAATCAAAAATATACCCTAAAGAGCCTATGGTATCTTTTGTAATCGTAAAACGAATACCAATCTTAGCTCCAGTTGCGTTTGCAAGCTGCACAGCCTTTAAAGTCTCTACAAATGCACCTTTTAAACCACGGAAGTAATCATGAGTAGGTTCATCGCCATCAATACTCACACCAACATAGTTAAACGTATCTACAATTCTTTGTACGTTACCTTTGGTAAAATAAAGCCCATTACTTGAGAGATAAGTAATAATTCCATTTTCTTTACAAAAATCAGCAATATCAAACAAATCTTTTCTAGTTAGTGGTTCCCCACCTGAAAAAATAATAAACTTTACACCATTTTCTTTCATTTCTAAAATTGTTTTTTTAATTTGCTCAGTCGTAAGTGTATCAACTTCATCTAGTGTTGATTTTGAGTAGCAGTGCAGACATGAAAGATTACAGCGATTAGTAAAGTTCCAAATCGCTATAGAGCCATCTAAAATCCTCTCTGGTTTGCCTTCAACTACTGATGATATTAGATTTGAGAGTCTAAACATTATTTACCTTTGTATGAGAGAATGTATTTTGCAACTGCTTCTCTCTCTTGATCGTTTAATTTTAATTTAGTCATAACTGTTCGTTTGTAACCAAATGATTTATACATAGACTCTGGGTCAATTATGTACGCTTGTATCTCTTCATAAGTACGTTTAGACGCAATCTCATTAAAGGGTGGGCCAAATGCCATAGCTGTCTGATGATGACAACCCCAGCAGTATGTTTCAAAAACCTTTTTCCCATCCGGTTCAGAAGAGTAAAGTAATGAACTAAAAAGTACAATTGTTATAAGATATTTTTTTATCATAGTTTCTCTTTAATTTAAAGTATTATTCTAACAAAAACAAGCTTGAATTATAGCTTATAATAGTGTCAAATTAGGAATTTTGTAAGATTATAGAGTAAAGTGTTTACGAATAATTGTAGAGATTTATTACGGTTTAAATATAAGCGGTAATTGTAATTATTGAGGAATTTTAAAGGGTGTTAAAAAGTTCCTCTCCCGAGGGAGAGAAAGTAGAAGTTTACGCTCCTGGAACAGATTGTCTGTGTTCGATAGAGTAAGTAAAAGTAGGAGTTGTTAAACCAGTGATGTATTTAACAAATTTACCTGTTTTAGACTCATAAATACCAATACGACCACAGTTCCACTCAGAAATCATAGTCCAAGCACCGTGATTAGCAGGCTCTGCGTGTAAGATACGTGGAGTAATTGCTTTACCTTTTTTATCTTTAACAGTTGGAACTTTCCATTTGTAAAGAGTTTTGTGTGATACAGGATCTTTAATTGTACCTTGTTTTTTACCAACAGTAAGTATTCTATCTACTTCAAGATGTTCTTTGTTGATTAAGTAGATTTTGTTCCAGTTAGATGGTCCACCAAGTACATTATCAGCCCATAGGAATGGAGTATGCTCAGAGGTACCGATGAATAATCCACCACCAGCAGTTGGAATTTGACGAATAACATCAAAGTTATCATCCCAAATAGTAACTTGACCTAAGTTCATGTTAACAGTAGCACCAAGTTGAGCACCTAACGAATGGTTATACCAAGAAGAACCTTGACCTGGATGTGGCTTAGATGAAGGTCCTGTATAGATTTTTGTAACTAAAGATTTAGTTTTAAAATCAACTACACCGATAACATCAGAACCTTGAGAAGCTTGGAATAAGTATCTACCTATTTCCTTACCTTCATTTAAGAAACCATCGTGAAGAATTTTACCAATGTTTGGAATATCACCAACAACTGGAAAATCAGGTTTTGAGTAATCTACGATATATACATGACCAGCATCTTTAAGTGCGAAAGCGATATATGGACCATATGGAGTATCATAGATACCTGCAACACGAGATGAACCGATATTACCTTCAGTATCAATAACGCTTGACGTTGGGTAAACTTTTAACGGCTCAAGAGTCATTGCGTCCATTAGGATTGCTCCACCCGGTACGTAGTTACCTGCCATTAGGTATTTACCATCTGGAGATACTGCTAGGCCACGAGAGTCAGAACCAACTTGACACTGAGCAATTTTTTGTTGACCCGGAGTGTTAAGGTCGAACATTGTTACTAGACCTGAACGAGAGATCGAGTATGCATAACGAGGCTGACGTTTGTTAGTCACTGTTACGTGAACCGCAAAACCAGCAGGGTGCTTAGATAAAATTTTACCAGAAGTACCATCAATAAATGCAACGCGTTCAGCATCTCTCTCTGTTACGAAACAGATATCTGTATTTTTCTTAACATCTACTGCCTGTGGATATTTTTTGAAAAATGCCATTCTGTCATTAAGTGTTTTCCAACCTGCTTTAACAGTTTCCATTGTTAAAACAGACATCTTTCTGCCTTTAAAATGTTGAATGTAATCAACCATTTTATCAGCGTCAGCTTTAGAAAATTTTTCTTTAAACTGAGGCATAGCTGTACCAGCTCTACCATTTAAAATAGTCTCTGCAAGAGTATAAGCATTTTTCTTAGCTGTTACTTTAGGACGTAAATCAGAACCAACACCACCCTCGTGATTTGGACCATGACAACCTTGACACTCTTTTTCAAATACTTTTTCTACGTCCATGTTAGACGTACCTGCGAATAGACCTGAACTAACCACTGCCATTGCAGCAACTGACATAACTAACTTATTTAATCTCATTTTATTTCTCCTTCTAAAATAGATAACACACAGGCCCGAGGGCCCGCAACTAATAATCTGTTAACTAGTGAGTACTAATTAATCCTCCTGTTCTAAACGAGCTTTCTCTTGTTTGTATATAAAGTACATTGGAAGTACAATAATACTGTGAAGAAAAATAGTCAGAGTCATAGGACCTTGGTTTAACCAACCAAAGAAACTTGGCACTACATCTGTAAATGGTTCAAACATGATTTGCTCCTTATCTTTCGTGATGAGCAGCTTTACCGATACTCAATAAATCAATCATTAAGACTATGAAACCTACGAATGTAATAACACCCATAATAAGTCTCCAATCCATACCTTGTGCGAACCATACTCCAGCTTGACCATCAAAGTAACCTGCCCAGGTAGCACCCATTTGTGCACGAGAAACAAGAACTTGAACATATCCAGCCATAGTAAGTGCTGCAGTCATACCAAGAACACCACCGAAAATCATACAAGTTGCCCAGATAGATTTTTTGGTTGTATACATTACTTTAATACCATTTTTACCTTGAACAGCGAGATAGAACATACCGATTAAGATAGTTGCATAAGCTCCAAAGAACGCTAAGTGACCGTGCGCTGATGTAAACTGTGTACCGTGTGTATAAAGGTTAACTTGTGGGAATGTATGGAAGAATCCCCAAATCCCTGCACCTACGAAGTTACCAAATGCATTAAGAACAAACCAAGTAAACGCTGGTTTATTAGAAATTACAGAAACTTCTTTACCTTGAGCATCTTGCTCACCTTGCATTTTACCCCAGTCATAAAGAACATGGATAAACATAGCAACAAGCGGTAATGGCTCTAGTGCACTAAACAGTGCTCCGATTTCCCACCAGTACTCAGGTGTACCAATCCAGAAATAGTGGTGACCGATACCAAGAATACCTGAGCCAAATAGCATAGCTACTTCAATCCATAACCACATTTCAACAGTTTTACGGTGTGCACCAATCATAGTTATAAGACCATAAGCAGCAATCGAACCAACGAAAACTTCCCAAGTAGCCTCAACCCACATGTGAATTACCCACCACCACCAGAATTGGTCCATAGAGATATTATCAGTATAACCCATACCTGCTAAGTAGATACCAGCGAATGCCAGCATATCAGCCATAAGTACAGTAATGATACCAGAACGGTTACCTTTCATTCCTGTTGCATAAAGGTTATAGATAAAACCAAGAACAACAATAACGATACCGATATCAGCCCAACGGGGTGCTTCAAGATATTCGCGACCTTCATTGATAAACCAAATGGTAGTTATGTCAGCTGGACCAACTTGAACAAATAGATATACAAGAACAACAACAGTGATTGCTGCTACGAATACCCAGTATAAAAGTTTACCAAGACCTATACCTACAGTTTCAATACCTGTTTCATCAGGTAATAACCAGTAAACTGAACCCATCATCGCAAATACCATCCATACAACAAGTGCATTGATGTGTACCATTCTAGCAACAGAAAAGTCAAGTATTTCAAATAAGAAACCCGGTACTACAAATTGGATCGCAGCTACTAAACCAAATAACAGTTGCGCACCAAAAAGAATTGCAGCAAAAGTAAAATACCATGTTGCTAATTTTTTTGACTCTGAAGTTAAATAATTATTTGCCATGAACAGCTCCTTTGATTTTTCCGAAGTTTCTTGGGAAACCATTTGTATCAATTGATGACATATGTTTCAAGAATGCAACTAAACCCTTAGCCTCAGCAGCAGTAATACCAAGATTTGGCATCATACGAGCGTGAGTAGGATATTGTGACGGATGCATTAAGAATTCAGCCATTGCTTCTTCTTTTGTATCTTTTCCTGTCATTGCTTGCATTGAACCTTCAGGTCCCCATGCTGGATCTAACCATGCTTTAGTTAAATCTGGTGCATAATATGCTCCATTTCCAAGAAGTGTATGACAGTTCATACAGTTTTTCGCTTGAGAACCTAATTTGCCTAAAGCAAGTAACTCTCTAGCTTCATCTTCACTCCAGTCATCTCTTCCGAAAAATAATTCTTTTTCTTGAAATGATGAAGTCCCTTCTGCGTTTGCTCCACCGATTACTGGAATTTCATGCATACGTTTTGCATTCATTTCGTAAGTAATTTTGTAGTTAATAACCGTAGGTCCTGGAACCCTTTTAGTTACACCATTTTTAAAATCAGCATCGCTACCCAACACTATTTGTGGAATCGTATCAAATGTTAACCAAATCATTAACATTGCTGCGAAACCTGTAACCCATGCTGCTGACCGTTGCCAGAAACGATTGTCACTCCATACGGATTTTTTTGCCACGTGTACCCTCCTATAAATTATAATGTTAATATATATAAATCAATGTTCATTTTTTTTATGAACTTGATCTTGCATATAATAAACTGCGTGTGGAAGCAATAACAATCCAATAGCAGCAACCATTAATGCCTTGGCTGTAAAATCATTTACATGCATTAAACTTCCCATAAGATAGAAACAATAACATGTCAATATCCAAAACAGATATGCAAAAGGCATAGCCCAATTTTTGAGTAGTTTAGTTTTTACAGCTGTATATATACCAACATAGAATCCTCCAAATACTAGAACAAGACCGGAAGATACGAATATTGTTAAAAAATCATCAATTTGAATATCTTGTAAAATTAAAGCTTCTTGAACCATACTTTTTATCTCCTTTACTTGCCAAATTTCTTCAGAATCAGGAGTAGTTTAGTCCTATTTATATTAAAGTTTGTTGACTTATATCAATTTCTTAACTTAATTTAAAATTTAAGGTTGGTTTTATAATTAGTGTAACTTTATGAAACATAATATTATTTTAATAGTGTTTTAACGGTATTTATATTTCTAATATTTTAGAATTTTATGTAGTGTAAAAGTGATGAAAGGGTTAGTGTAAAGATGATTGTCGTAATAATGATTACTTTGCGTTTTTGAGTCTCTTGCAAATTATACTTTTCTTCAAGATAATCACCGAGTTTAAGACCTGGATATACCGAAAACAGCAACATCGGAAGAGTCATAACAAGTATAATCATTATATCATGAAGCATATTTAAGACTCTTTTTAATTTGTTGGAATTTTATTTTATAAAGCTTATTATAGCAGTGATTAGTTAATCCTATTTAAAATATCTAAACTTATTATTTACACTGTGTAAGATAATTTTTTAATCTCTGTGGAATGATGTCTCCTCTTATTGGCTTACAAGAAAAAAGTTCTTGTTTATTCAAGAAAAATAGTGTTGGATATGTAAAAGTGTAAAGCATCTCAATTGGATAGCTCTGCTTTTGATCTTTAGTGATGAGTACAGGAATAAACTCTTCATTTATTCCATCTATGTATGTCTGATTCATAAAAGATGTTGTTATCGTGTTTTCGCACTCTAAGGAGTCTTCTTTTATAAGTAGTACCATTAAATGTTTATTTTGTTGCAGCGCCTCTTTATGAGCATCTTCAAAGTTAGAGAACCATCTGACATGATTAGCGCTAAGAGTTAATGTTAACAATAGAACAAGAGACAGCAATCTCATCTATTTAAATTCCTTAAATTCATACTCTACTATATTACCATCAAGTGATTTTAAGAAAGCTTCTAGAGCATCAAGTTGATCTTTTTCCAAATCAACACCTATTTGATGTTTGCTCATAATCTTAATAGCTTCTCTAAGAGTTTTAATCACTCCATTATGAAAATATGGTCCTGTTTTAGAGATATTTCTCAGTATTGGAACTCTAAATTTTCTTTCACCGTTTTTACCTAAAAAACCACCTCTGTTTTCAAATGGATATAGTCTATACATCTTAAAAGCAAGGCTAATATTTTTAACTTTTCTGCCTTTTGTTTCTTCATTAAATGTTGTAGTCAAATTTAAAATACTATTAAAATCACGAAGTGGGAATTTTTGTATTTTTTGACCACCAACAGCAGGACCAAAGTGACAACCTTTGCATCCCATATCAATAAATAGATTTAGACCTCTTTCTTCCTGAGAGCTTAAAGCATCATTATCTCCATCTAAAAACTCATCAAATCTTCCTCTTGTTACAAGAGTTTTTTCATAAACAGCTATTGTTTTTGTGATATTGTCAAAAGTAATGGAATTGTCACCAAATGTTTCAGTGAATTTTTTTCTATATTGTGGATTCTCTTGTACTCTTTGTTCCACAAGTTCTGGGGTTGATGCCATCTCAAAATGAGCCTGCATCGGACCTTTTGCCTGTTCTCTAAGTGAATTAGCCCGACCATCCCAAAATAGGTGTTTTGAAAAGGCAGTATTTAAAACAGTAGGAGTATTTAAATGGCTTGGATTTTTTTGATTTTTATATCCAATTGCTGTAGGTTTTGAATCTTCCCCGCCTTTTTTCAGTTCGTGACATGTAGCACATGAGATGCTTCTGTCAAGTGAAAGATTTTTATCAAAAAAAAGCTTTTTACCGAGTTTTATTTTTGCAACAGTCATTGGATTATTTGCATCATCTACTTGAGATATAAGATCAGTAAAATCTGTTGGTATAGAACTCATCCCCCTGTTTAAGGCTTTTTGCCTAAGTGCATTGCTATCAAGAGCGAAAAGTTGCGCAAAAGTAAAAACAAAAAGTATAAAGTATTGCATCTTAAATTCCAAAAGTTTCTTTAACTTTTTCTTCAAATGCTTTATCGCTTAACTCTTTTCTCATAGGAACAAAAGTCTCAGCCTCTGTACCAACTGGAACAAATATATCTGCATTTTCATCTTCGATAATGTTTTTAACCGCATCTGCAATCGGTTGTGGATTTGGACCCTCATTTATAGCTTTTGCTACAATTGGAACAAAGTGAGCAACCAAATCTTTATATGGTGAATCTTCGCTAGTTGTTTGTGCATTTGCAACTAATCCTTTTTTAACAAAGTTAGTTCCAAAAAGTCCTGCTTGGATAGAGTGAACTCTAACATTAAATGGCAGTGTCTCAAATCTTAGTGAATCAACAATTCCTTCAACTGCATATTTTGAAGCGTTGTAGTAAGTTAAAAGGGGAAGTCCTATTTTTCCTAAGAATGAAGATATATTTATGATAACTCCACTTTTTGCTTCTCTCATATATGGAAGCGCGGCGCGAGTAACTTTTAAAAGTCCAAAAACATTTACATCAAACTGATTAAACATCTCTTCATCGGTTCCATCCTCTACAGTTGCTAAAAGTCCATAACCGGCATTATTGACAAGAACATCGATTTTACCTTCATTTTCAATGATTGTAGCAATCGCATTTTTTATACTGTCAGTTTTTGTTACATCAATGTAGATACTTTTAAGTGAACCTTCAGCAGGTTTTGCACTTTCATCTCTAGTACCAGCATATACTATATACCCATTATCTGAGAGAAACTTTGATGTAAGTTCACCCATTCCTGATGTTGCCCCAGTTATTAAAACTACTTTTCTGGGAAAGTTTGCTTCGCAATTGCTATTCGCTACGTTTGACATGTAAGCCCCTTTTTATTTTATGTAAGAAGTAGTTTATATAAAAAAAAGTAGTTTATCAAGAGTTTTTTAGCACCAGAAGGATTTTATTTTAGCACCAGAGGGATTTTAGTGTTTTAGTAGATCTTTAGGATAAACACCATAAGTTTCAAAAAATAGCTTGGAGAAATGTCCTTGATGCTTGTATCCCACCTCTTTAGCAATTTCACCTATATTTAGAACCTGCTCTTTTAAAAGCAAATTTGCTTTTTCAAGTCTAAGTTTTTGAATATAACAATAGACTGTAGTGTTATACACTTTTTTAAAAACTTTTTTTAGTTTTGATTCATTTGTGGCGCAAAGGTGAGCAAGTACTTGAATTGTCGGTGGAGAAGTATAGTCTTTTAATAAAATATCTTTTGCTGCTCTTGAGATATAGATTTCATCATCTGCAATTTTCTCATCTATCATGTCAAGTAATTTAAACCTGTGTATCATAAACTCTAAAACATTATGTTCACATGTAATACTTTTCATACTGTCATTTGTTTTTGGATTTATAATTTTGTTAATTATGTATAGGCTAAGAGCATCTATAGGTTGGGTATTCATACGTTCACATCCGATTTCTTCTTGGATTTTACGATATAAAAAATCTATAGGCTCATTAATATTCGCATTTAGATATCTTTTGAGAAAAAAGTCCGCGATAAAAAGTATAAAAATATCTACTTCTTTCTCTTCATCTACTATAATTGTTAAGTCTTGGCGAGAGGAAGCGTATATGTCTATGCTGTTTTGTTTAGAGATATACTCTTTTTGTTCAACATTGTCAGATATTTTAAAGCTACCTTTTTTTACAACGTGTATAACTATCATCCTGTCAAGATTTTTGAAGTTAAATTTTTTGTTTTTAATATTTTTGACATCTATATCAAAGAAAACTATTCCATTTGAGATATCCACTCTAGTAATGTGTTCATTATTATTTTTAAAAAGTTCTGTGCTTTTATAGCTAGTGTCAGTGATATTAAAAAAAAAGCTATCCATTGTTATAAACCATAATACTCTATAACTTTTCTTTCAAAATCTTCATCACTTAACTCTTTTCTCATCGGTATAAATTTTTTAGCCTTGTCTCCAACTGTGGCGCGAGCTGAAAATTTATCATTATTGATTATTTCTAAAATCATCTGTGCTACTTCAATGGCATCATTTCCGTTGTTAATTTGATCAACTATCACCGGTGCTAAGTTTGAAACTAATTTTGAGTATGGTGAATTTTTATCAAATGTTTCAAGATTTGTAACAAGGTTGTCTCTGGCAAACTTTGTATCAAAAAAACCAGGCATTATAGAATGAACCCTTATGTTGAAATCTTTTAATTCATGTCTCAATGAGTCTGTAATTCCTTCAACCGCGTATTTACTGGAGTTATAAAGTGTTAGTAAAGGAAGACCTATCTTACCTAGAAATGAACTTATATTTATAATGATTCCACTCTCCTGTTTTCTCATAATCGGAATAATACTTTTACAGACCCTTAAAACTCCAAATACATTAACATTAAATTGCATTTGCATCTGCTCTTCTACTAAATTCTCAACCGTTGAAACTAGACCATAACCGGCATTGTTTATGAGGATGTCAATTCTGTGGTGTTTTTCATATATGGTATCAATCGCTTGATTTATGCTTGATTGATTTGTAATGTCTAGGGTAATGGGAATAATATTATTTTGTTTTATGGCTTGAAGACCTTCTACATGTCGAGTTCCAGCATATATGATAAAGTCATTTTTTGATAAAAACTCAACAGTCGCTTTACCCATGCCAGAACTAGCTCCAGTTATTAAAACTACTTTTCTAGGAAAGTTTGCTTCGCAATCGCTATTCGTTACGTTTGACATGTATAACTCCTACTTTGTTTTTATTACCTCATATTAAGCAAATAAGTATATCATACTAAAAAATAAAAATAATTGTAAAAGCAGGATAAAAATGAATTTTCATAAATATATACATGCAGTTGGAACTGGACCAAAAGGCAACAAAAATTTAAGTTCTGAAGAGGCAAAAGACGCGATGGAACAGATTTTAAATCACTCTACTCATGGTGAGCAGGCAGCAGCATTCTTGCTTGGCTGGAGACTGAAACCTGAAACAGTAGAAGAGTTTAAAGGTGTTGTTCAAGCATGTGACATGTTTATTAAAAACAGTTATGTACCCAACTCAATAGAACTTGGTTACCCGTTTGACGGAAAAGCAAATAATCCTTATATATTTCCGTTAGTAGCAAAAGTTCTTGAAGAATCAGGGCTGAACCTAGTTGTTATTGGAGATGACTTGGCACCGGCAAAAAAAGGAATAATACTTAAAGATATAGCAATAAATATTGAGTTAAATAAAAATCTTCACTATTTTGATAGAGCAGATTTTTTTAAAGAGATGCATGATATGACGGAACTACGCATGAGACTTGGTCTTCGCACAGGTCTTAACACTATAGAAAAACTTACAAAAGTCGCAAACAGTGAGTATGCGATTACAGGAGTGTTTCATAAGCCCTTTGTAAAAAAATATGCAGAAGCATTTTCTCACAGATATAAAAGACTAGCACTTATCCAAGGAAATGAGGGGACACCTGAACTTTTCTCTAAGGGTCGTTTATGGATTGCAGAAGGAGATGATATACAAGAGATTATAGTTGATCCAGAGCATTATGGAATAAACTACACAAAATCATGGGATAGAATAACTCTTGAGGAATCACTTAATCAGTTGAATAATCCATCAGATGAGTATTTAAAATTGGCAAAACTAAACGCAGCGGTTTATATGTTTGTCTCTGAACAGGCTAAAAGTATTGATGAAGCATTTGAAAAACTAAACTAAGATGGATAAGTTCTCAAACCATATAAAAAATATTTTACATGGTTTCTTTTTGGCGATTGGTACTACAATCGCTGAACCTTCAACAATCTTGCCTCTTATCGTAAACTACTTTGGCGGCAGCTCTATGCTTGTTGGATTTTTTGCAGCACTTCTTCGCGGTGGTGCAATAGTTGTGCAATTATTTGCTGCTTTTCATGCACAAAGTTATAAGCTTATGATGCCTTATCTTCGCCGTATATTTTTTATCAGATTTTTATCATGGTTTTTTATCGGTATTGCTATTATTCTTTTTGGTGAAAATTATCCAAATGTCACTCTTGCTTCTATAGGTTTTGGTCTGTTTATGTTCTCTTTTAGTGCCGGTTTTGCCGCGATATACTTTAGAGAGATTATGGCTAAGATTTTCTCTCATAAATTTCGTGGCAAAACAATGGCATATCGTCAGTTTTTCAGTGCTGTTGGCGGTTTAGTCAGCGGTGCTTTGGCTGCTTGGATTTTGTCAGTCTTTGAAGCACCGCAAAGTTATGGTTATCTTTTTATAATCAGTTCATTTATCATGGGTTTTGGATATTTAGCATTTTCTTTAGTTGATGAACCTATTAAAGAAGAAGTTAGCAAAAAAGAGAGATCATTTAGAGAGTTTTTATCTAATTCATTTGCACTTTTAAAATCAGACAAGGCTCTTCAAACACAGATAATTACTTTTCTTTTTGCATATGGATATCTGATTGCTCTACCATTTATAATATTGGATGCACAACAAAAAATAGATCTTGATGGAATTGCTATCGGTTCTTTGATTACTACTCAAATGATTGGAGCAATGCTTAGTAATTTTTTATGGGGAAAACTTAGTGGAGCTGGACATAACACTCTAACGGCAAAAATTGCCATATCTCTTCAGATAATTGCTATTGTTTTAGCCTCTAATGCATCTTCACTTTATGAATATATGATAATTTTCTTTTTGGTTGGTGCTTCTATTGATGGTAATCGTATTGCATCTAGCAATCTCATACTAAAATTAGCTCCTGCCCAGAAGAGACCTGTTTATATAGCCCTTCAAATGAATATTGTCTCATTGGGAATGTTTTTCTCAATTATTGGAGGAATTATTTTACAGTTTTTTAGTTATGAAGTGTTGTATAGCAGTGCTATTATTACACTGCTATGCGCATTATATTACTCATTTAGGCTAGCAGAAGAGACTACCTAGCGTGTTTATCTATATAGAATCTTTGAACCCAAGCTCTCTCTTTTTCGGTTTCTAAAAAGATTCTTGCAACGGTTTGATTGTTCTCACCTAGTACTATTACATCATTATTTTCAATTCTAATATAATCCTTACCCCAATTTTGCTCTAGCTCATCAAGCCTAAAAAAAACTTCTTTTGAACTTGGGCTCTCTTTTTCACCGGTTCTTTTATCTACGATATAAAGACCGCCGATTTTTTTCTCCAATATATAAGGACTATAAACTTTTATAGCTGCATAGATTCTATTTTCTTTTGCATCCGGCATCGCTCTTTTCATAGATACCACCCCTAAAATTAAAAAGGCTGTGAAAAATCCAAATATTAACGCTTTTTTTATACTCATTTATTATCTCCTGTATTGTTCCAAGTTTTTATATAATCTTCTGCTTTTTTATCAAGCATCTTCATTCTCTCTTTACCTTTTGGCAAAGTTTTTCTTAAGTTTTTCATCTCTACTAAAAACTCACTTATTCCTGATGGAATCAGATTTTGTAAATATATTCTTAGGTGCTTTGCCATTGCTGGAGATGCCCCTGATGTAGATATCGCAACTGTCAAATCATCTTTCTTTACATAAGATGGAAAGATAAAATCACAATAATCTATAGAATCAACAGAGTTACATAAGCAGTTGTAGTATTTTGACTCTGCAAATATTTCCGCCTGAAGAGGAATGTCGTCAACAGCTACTATGACAACTGCAAAATCTTTAATGTCGCCTGTTTGATATCCTCTTTGTTCAAAATGTAAATCTTTCTCCTTTATGGTTTTACTCATATCATCTGACAGATTAAGTGCTATGACTGAAATATCCGAAGTAAAATCCAAAAGATGTTCCAACTTTTCGTAAGCTATATAGCCGCCGCCAACGATTAGAATCTTTTTATTGTCAAGTTTTAAAAAAGCTGGAAAATAACTCATTGTTCTCTTTTTGTTGTTTATTTACGACATAATATCATAGTTTTTTTAAATACCTTATTGATAAGTATCAACTTATATTAATTAAAATTAGATTACAATCGACAAAATTAAAATAATGAAACGGAACTATAATATATGAAAGATGAAATTTTATCACGAATACAAAAAAAGTTTCCTTTAGTAGCAAAACCATTTAGGGTGATTGCAGATGAGTTAAATATGAGCGAAAATGAAGTTCTTGAAATCTTACAAGAGCAGAAAAAAGCCAATATTATTCGTCAAACATCGGCTATATTTGATACAAAAAGATTGGGCTATATATCTTCATTAGTGGCATTTAAAATCGCAGAAGACAAGATCAGTGATGCTGTTAAAATTATTAACTCTCATCCTGGAATATCACATAACTATGAAAGAAATCATGATTTTAATATCTGGTTTACACTTGCCGTTTCACCTGATAGTAAATTTGGTCTAGAGAAAACTTTAGAAATTTTAGCAGAGGCTACGGACGCAGAAGACTATATTATGCTTCCGACTCTAAAACTTTTCAAAATCAATGTTAAACTAAACACAACTGGAAAAGATGAGAAAAAAGAGAAGGTTAAAAAAGTTGTTCATACAGATATTGAAATGACTCCTCTTCATCATGCTGTTGTTAGAAGAGCTCAGTATGATATACCTATGATAAGTGAGCCATTCAAAGATATTATTGATGAATTAGAGATTGATTATAACAAATTTTTCTCTATCTTGCAAGAGCTTCAAGAAGCTGGTGTTATGAGAAGATTTGCTTCTATTTTAAACCATAGAAAAGCAGGTTTTTCTGCAAATGCCATGGTTGTTTGGGATGTTGATGAGGGTGAAAAAGGTGAAGAGATTGGAGCAAACGCTGCTGCATTTTCTGCTGTTAGTCACTGTTATCTTCGTCCAAAATATGAGAATTGGCCATTTAACCTCTTTACAATGGTTCATGGTAAAACAACCGAAGAGACAAATGGAATTATTGCAGAGATGGCAAAAGAGATTGACTCAAAAAATCATATGCCTCTTTATAGTTCAAGAGAGTTTAAGAAGGTGCGCATTGAGTACTTTACACCAGCTTTTGAAGCATGGGAAGAAAAATATAGTGAACAAGGAGCTTAAATGGAACTTTTTATAGAATTAGAGCTAGCATATATTGTAATAGGAATTTTTATACTTAGTATAACTGCTTTTGTTACTACAAGGGATTTTGTGCCAAAGGGTGCATTTAAAAAAGGAATGCTTTTTGTAGGTTCTTTTGTTGCAATTATGATAAGTGCTCACTACTATGTTACAACTTCTAGAATGGCGGAGGTTGAGGGGCTTTTTAATAAAGGTGAAACCATAATTTGTGAAAACAAGATGCGTCGTACTATTTCAAAATCAGTTTTGCTATCCCGGGAATTAGGCTGGACAACAGAAGACCATCTATTTAAAAATGATGATTATGAGAGAGATTTTCACACTGCAAGGTGTGTTAGATGGATTGGTAGTGAGCCTCAGATAGAAATTGAAAAAAATGACAGATTTAAGCTTAAAAAAGAACAAAAATAGATGATAGTAACTCTTAAACGCTATTCAATGGCACTTTTTTTACTATTTGCTGTTTTTGGTCTAATGATACTTGGTACAATGGGTGTTAAAAGCTTCAGTGATAAAATGGTTAAAGATGCACATATAGAGGATAATATTAAACCTAGAGGGGAGAACTTAATCAAATGACTTTGCCAATAATAATTGGAGCAGGAGTATTGCTTAGTATAGCTTTTCACTTTGTCGGCGTATACGCAGGTGCAAAAAAAACTGTTTGGATTATGCTGATTTTTGTATGGGCAGTAGTAATCGGTACAGCGATAAATGAGATTAAACCGGCGGGATATCAAGATATAAAGAAGATGAAAGGTCAGTTCAGTGATACTGACAAACTAATAGAAGAGGCAATGCCTGAAGTTTCACTATATGAGCTTCTAGTAATTAAAAAAAGTTATCAAATAAACAACCTTAAAAAGTAAGATGTTAAAAAAGATTGGAATTATTGGATATGGCTGGTTGGGTAAACCTCTTGCAGATGAACTTTCAAATAGTTTTTCTGTAGAGTGTTTTTCTCGTGAGACAATTACAAATGACGCTTCTTTTTGGCAAAATGACACCATTGTTATTGCTATAAACACTAAAGATAACTATCTGCAAACACTTCAAAAAATCGCACGATTAACTAAACCTACATGTAACATAATCTTAATGAGTTCAACTTCTGTTTACAGAGAGTTTGATGAAGAGATAGATGAAGGTGCAGAGATAACAAAAGTGGCTCTGCAAAAAGAGGCAGAGGATTTGATTACAAGTCTAAAAACCAATGTCCTGATTCTTCGTCTTGGCGGTTTAATGGGTGACGATAGAATCTCTGGCAAATGGAAAAATATCTCTACATTCAGTGATGGACCTGTTAATTACATTCACAAGCAAGACGTTATAAATATTACAAAAAAGATGATAGAAAACAGTGTGACAAAAGGTGTTTACAACTTAGTTGCACCAGAACATCCACTGCGTTCAGAAGTCCATAAAAAAAACTCCAAAGATTTTGGGCTTACGCTTGGAACTTTCGATGGTATAACCAGGAGAATAGTCTTATCAGAGGCGTTAGTTAAGAAGTTGAATTACAGCTTTGTATATCCAAATCCACTTGACATGTGGAAGTAGTAAGGTTAATTACTTCTTGCCAATGCAACGAAATCAATCTCCTCCCTTTTTTCATCAACAGCTTTTTTATCATCTTCATAGTTTCCTGTAGTAAAAACAATACCATCTAACAAGCCTCTATTTTTTAATCTTATAACGAATTATGCTACAATTTTTGCAATAAAGATTTAGGAATGGAATGCAGATATGGAATATAAGCAATTAGACAAAATCACAGTTATCGATTACCTTAAAAATATAACAAAAGTTATGGATTTTTTTGCCACAGATAAAATAGAAGCGGAAGAGATTGGTGATGGAAATTTAAACTTTGTATATATCGTTAAATCACAAGAGGATCCGTCTAAGGTTCTAATAGTAAAACAGGCTGTTCCATATCTTAGGTGTGTTGGAGAAGAGTTTCCCCTGTCTCGTGAGAGAATGACATACGAGATTAGAGCTTTGAAAAAATTTTACAGTATTTTTCCAAGATTTATACCTAATATTTATCACGATAGTGAAGATATGAGTTTAGTTGTTATGGAGTTCTTGGATAATCATCTGATTATGAGAAAAGGTTTGATGGAAAGTGTAAAGTATACGAGCTTTTCTGAGCATATATCAACCTACATGTCGGCTATGCTTTTTTATACATCTTCACTTGCTCTTAGTAGCTCTGAGAAAAGAGAGTTGATAGATAAGTTTAATGGTAATACCGAGCTTTGTAAACTGACAGAAGATTTAGTTTTTAGTTTTGCGTTTATGGAACATGAAACAAATGATAATGAAAATGTAAAAGACAACCCTCTAGCAGATAAACTTTTTACAGACACGGAATTTAAAGAGAAAGTCTTAGGGTTAAAATATAAGTTTATGGCACAGAGTGATGCGTTGCTTCACGGTGACTTGCATACCGGTTCAATTATGATAAATGAAGATGAAACTTATGTAATTGACCCTGAGTTTGCATTTGTCGGTCCATTTGGTTTTGATATAGGCGCACTACTCGCAAACTTGGTTAATAATTATATTTATCACTCTATAGTCACCAAAGATGAAGAGTTTAGAGAGTGGCTCCTAAAGACTATCAAAGAGGTTTTAGATAAATTCGGTGAAAAGTTTTTAAAATTCTGGAGCGAACATAAAAATTCTGCACTTCTAGTGGATGATTATTTGGATGATAAAACGTTGGAGAACTATAAAAAGAAATTTGTAAAAAATATTTTAAGAGATAGTGTCGGCTTTGCCGGATGTAAAATGGCGAGAAGAGTTTTTGGGGTTGCAGGAGTTGAAGAAATTCGCGGGATTAAAGATACAACTCTTAGATATGAAGCTGAATCCCTTGCGCTTCGCATTGCTAGAAAATTTGTGATAAAATATGAGAACATTGATAGCGTTAACGAAATAATTGAAATAATAAAGGCAGAAAGTGCAAGGTAAATACAGGGCTTTATGGCTGAATGATGATAATTTTTTAGAAGTAATAGACCAGACAAAACTTCCATTTGAATATGAGACAAAAGTCTTAAAAACAACAGATGAAGTCGTAGAGGCTATAAAAGATATGACAGTTCGCGGCGCGGGAGTTATTGGGAGTGTTGCCGCTTTTGGAATTTACACAGCATCTATGGAAGTAGATGGAGGCTATGAAAAACTCAAAGAAAAAGCTTCACATATAAGAGAATCCCGACCAACTGCGGTAAACCTTATGTGGGCAGTTGACAAGATGATGGAACTTTTAAAAGACTCAACTGACTTAGTTGGTGACTCAAAAGCATATGCAATAAAACTTAATGATGAAGAGGCTCTTGAGAGTCAAAAAATCGCAAGATTCGGCTGTGATATAATCGAAGATATACTAAAGCAGAAAAATAAAACTAAGATAAATATCTTAACTCACTGTAACGCGGGATGGTTAGCAGTTATAGATGAGGGAACAGCTTTGGCTCCAATCTATGAAGCACAAAAAAGAGGAATAGATGTACATGTATGGGTTGATGAGACACGACCTAGAAATCAGGGAGCAAGTCTTACTGCCTGGGAACTTACTCAAAGTGGAATTAATCATACAATCATAGCTGACAACACTGGTGGACACTTGATGCAAAACGGCATGGTTGATATGGTAATAACCGGCGCAGATAGGATAAGTGCAAACGGTGATGTGGCAAACAAGATAGGTACTTATCTAAAGGCATTAGCGGCAGAGGACAATGGTGTTCCATTTTATGTAGCTATTCCTGCATCGACTTTTGATTTTGATATAAGAGACGGAGTGAAAGAAATCCCGATTGAGCTTAGAAGTGAAGATGAGGTAAAATATATGCGTGGAGTCGACAGTGACGGGGTCGTACGAGAAGTCCTTGTTACACCAAAAGACTCACCTGCTATAAACTACGGTTTTGATGTTACTCCTGCAAGACTCATTACAGGGTTAATAACTAACAAAGGAGTTTGCGAGGCAGATTTTGATAAGATAAGAGAAAAATTTAACAATCACTGAATTTGAGGGACAATAATTATGGATGAACACTTATTGACAGAGATACAAATAAAAAATGTTAAAACAAAAAAATTATATATGAGTGTTTAGGTGGTATCGGAAAACTAGAAGAAAGATTACAAGCATTAACTCATAGAATTATTAAAGGTGAAGTAAATAATATTGGTATTATATTTGATGCTGATGGAGCAGGTATTGAGAAAAGAACTAAGCAAATAAAAGAAAAAATAGACTTAGTTATGAAAGACCTTCCAGATGATAAAAAACTAAAACAAAAAGATTTTTGAAGAAACTAGGAGAAAAATAAAGAAATGACAAGTTTATACAATGATAAAGAAGCAACAAATTACAAGACAGACTTAGACTTGAGAGTTTATACCTCTAGATTACTTGGACGTGACTCATCTTTAGTTTTACACGGTGGTGGAAATACCTCTGTAAAATCGACGGCTACAAACCTTTTTGGAGAGACTGAAGATATTTTATATGTAAAAGGTAGCGGTTGGGATTTGGCTACTATTGAAGCAGAGGGTTTTGCTCCTGTAAAGATGGATATGCTTCTTAAAATGGCAGAACTTAAAGAACTTAATGACCCGGATATGGTTAAATATCAAAGACTTGCGATGACAAACCCCTCTGCTCCAAATCCATCTGTTGAAGCTATCTTGCATGCGATTATCCCATTTAAATTTGTTGACCATACTCATACTGACGCAGTTGTAACTATTACAAATACTGATGGCGGTGAAGATAAAATAAAAGAGCTTTACGGAGATAAGATTCTGATTATTCCTTATATCATGCCGGGCTTTGTTCTTGCTAAACTTATTTACGACATGACAAGAGATGTAGAGTGGAGTAAACTTGAAGGTATGGTTCTTATGAATCACGGTCTTTTTACTTTTAATGACGACGCACAAAAATCTTATGAAAAGACAATTGAATTGGTTGATAAGGCTGAGAAATATTTAGCTGATAAGGGAGCAATTCTAAATGTAGAAGAACAAACTTCACATGTCAATTTACTCGAATTAGCACAAATAAGACGTGAAATTTCAACTCTAAAAGGTCATGCAACAATTAGTATTTTAAATGACTCAAATGAGGCTATAAACTTCTCAAAACAAAACATCCAACAAATCGCAACACAAGGTCCACTTACACCTGACCATGTTATCAGAACAAAAAGAATTCCTGCTATTTTAGGTGAAGACTTTAAGTCAGATTTAGCGTCTTATATAGTTGATTATGAACAATATTTTTTAAATAATAAAACGAACGAAACTCTTTTAAATCCAGCTCCAAATTTTGCAATTTTAAAAAATAATGGAACTTTATCTTTTGGTAAAAATGCTAAAGAGGCAAATATCATTAAAGATATAAATGAGCATACTTTTGAAGCAATTTTAAAAGCTGAAAAACTAGGTGGATATAAAGCTCTAAGTGCTGCAAATATTTTTGAAGTTGAGTATTGGTCGCTAGAACAGGCGAAATTAAAAAAGGCTGGAAGTACTCCTGAGTTTAATGGAAAAGTGGCACTTGTAACTGGCGGAGCTAGTGGAATTGGTTTAGCAATTGCAAAGATGTTACAAACCAAAGGCTGTGCAGTAGTAGTTTTAGATGTAAACCCTGAGGTTGAAAATATTTTTAATAAAGCTGATATGATTGGAGTTACATGTGACTTAACATCAAGTGATGATATTAAAGATGCTGTGAGCATCACAGTTAAAAACTTTGGTGGAATCGATATAGTTGTGAGCAATGCTGGTATATTTACACCTAGTGAAAATCTTGATGTGTTAAGTGATGAGAATTGGGAAAAAAGTATGAATATAAATCTTACAGCACACCAAAAACTTATCCGTGAAACTGCTCCATTCTTAAAATTAGGAATTGACCCTGCCATAGTTATGGTTGCTTCTAAAAACTTTCCAGCTCCTGGTAAGGGTGCGGCAGCTTACTCAGTTGCAAAAGCTGGACAAACTCAACTAGCACGTATCGCAGCTCTTGAACTTGGTGAGTTTGGAGTTAGAGTAAATACTCTACATCCACATGCCGTGTTTGATACAGCGATTTGGACTGATGAAGTACTGAAAAATCGTGCAAAGGCTTATGGAATGAGTGTACAAGAGTACAAAACAAACAATGTACTAAAAACAGAAATATGCTCAGAAGATGTAGCAGAACTGGTATGTGCAATGGCAGGGAAACCATTTGCTAAAACAACCGGTTCACAAGTCGCAATAGACGGAGGAAGCGATAGAATAATTTAAATTTATTTTAGATATTCCATACGTGTAATATTTTCCGGCATCTTATCAAGAGCGAAGTTCTTTTGAGCCCCTATATAGCTAGGGTATTTATAATCTTTGGAAGTCATTAGTGTATAAAGCTCCTGCAGATGTCCATTCTCTATTGTTCCGTATTTTATCTCCATCTCTTTAGCTATGCGAAGAAAAAATGTAAGTAGAACTGCTTGGGTTTTCTCACCAACGCTATCACTATGTATGACACTTTCAAACTCTTGTTTCATTGTTAGAAGATTGTACTCACATTGCTGGTCAAGTTTATCTGCGTCCCCAGTTCCAAAATATTTTAAAATCTTTACAAGCAGTTCAAGAAACATAAGATTTGTTTTGTCGATAGCAACATTGTTTTTACAAAGTTTATCCGCGTATATCAAGATGTCAGGTTGTAGTTCTTTAAAATAAGGTGTCATGTATGCCCCTTGTATAAAATATGGTTTGAAAGTTGATTGTACTTTCTAAAAATGAAATTATACCACACCTTTTTTTACTAAAAACTACTGCACCTGCTTAATTATAAGCTTGTTCTTATCAATAATAAATATATTATAATAATTTATAAAGATATGTGGAAATAAATGTTACAATGTGTGAATAAAAATATTAGGGAGGGGGAGGGGTTAATTGATTAAAGAAAAAACATTTTTGAATATTATTACTTATGCACCACTATTTTTTATTCCTATTTTTGTTGCCACTATAATTATTTTTTCCTATCAAATTTATTCTAAAAGTTTTGAATCCAGCATAAAAGAACTAGAAAAAAATCTATTAAATTTTGAAAAAGAAACTACCAAAAATAAAGTTACAAATATGTCAGACCTTATTGTATATAAAAAATCAATTATTAAAGATGAATTAACCTCTCGTGTTCAAGGCAGAGTAAATACGGCATTTAAGATCGCTCAAAATATATATAATGAGTATAAAAACACAAAAACAGAGCAGGAAATTAAAGATATTATAAAAACTACACTTAAAGCATTTCTTTGGAATGGTGGTGAAAGTTTTATATGGATTTTAGATTATAACGGAGTATTTAATCTTGCCCCCGAGTACATGAAGCATTTGGAAGGTTCTTCAGTCCTAGATATTAAAAATATTTCTGGCAAATACGTTGTCAAAGAAGAGATAGCTATATGTAAAGAAAAAGGCGAAGGCTTTGTGCAGGATACATTCTCTAAACCAGATAAAAATGATGATAAACAATATAAACAAATTGCTTTTGTTAAAGCTTTTGGACATTATAACTGGTATTTTGGCTCCGGTGAGTATATAGATACAGCAACTAAAAAAACAGATAAAGAACTATTCTCAATGCTTGAAAAAGTAGATAATATTGGTAATAATTATACATTTGTAGTAAATACAAAAGGGGATATGCTTGTTAACAGGTATGTGCCTCAATTTGTTGGTAAAAATACTAACATAACGGATAAGTTAGTAAAAGATACTATTGAAACTTCAATAAATTCTCTTAAGGACAAGGAGAATACTGCTTATATTTATGATTGCTATAACAAAGCAACTGACAAAATAGAAAAAAAATATGCATATATTCAAAAAATCCCTAACACTGACTGGATTATTGGTAGTGGATTTTATTTGTCTGATATTGAAAATAGCTTAATGAAGCAAAAAGTCAATAAGTTTGTAATGTACAATTTAAATTTTAAATATATGTTTTACATGGCTATATTAGCTATCCTTTTGGCATTAATTTTATCATTTTTTATATCTCAAAAAATTAAAAAAAGTTTTGATATATATAAAACCAGACTTTGTAGTAAAACTGATCAGTTAAAAGAACTCAATCATACCTTGGAATTAAAAGTCACGCAGCGAACAAATGAACTAGAAAAAATCAAAAACAATTTTGAAAAGCTAGCAACTACAGATGCCCTCACTAAGATACATAACCGTTACTCTTTGATGAATACGATTTCTGTAGAAATAAGCCGTTCACACAGATATAATACTCCTCTATCCATTATAATGTACGATGTTGATTATTTTAAAAAAGTTAATGATACATATGGGCATGATATCGGTGATAGTGTTTTAGTTTTGTTATCCAACTTGGTAAAGAAAAATCTACGAGACATGGATATTATTGGGCGATACGGAGGGGAAGAATTTTTAATTATACTGCCTAATACGATACTTGATGATGCTCAAATTTTTGCAGAAAGACTTAGAAAAGAAGTGGAAGAAGCCTCTTTTAAAACAGTAAATGCTCTTACTGTAAGTATTGGTGTTGCGGAACTTCAGCCTAATGAAAATGAAGATAAATTATTTAAAAGAGTTGATGAGTTACTGTACATGTCAAAAAAGAATGGACGAAATAGAATTAGTTTTTGATTATATCTTTAGTATCTGTTTTATCACTCTTTATCAACAGTCTCATTGAAGGTATATGATTTTACTTTTTTGTCGCTGTCAAATTTGACAATCAGGTCTTTTGCATCTGTTTCGCCTATAAGTCGATAAGTATAACGACCATAAGTCCACATTGTAACGCCGTTTTCAATCCCTTTGCGCCAGGGCTGTCCAAACATTGTAATAATGTCACTTTGTGTAGTTTCTCCAACTTTGATTAGCCCAACACGCTGCTCACTAAAATCTTGACCGATTCTTGCACAGCCACCAAGTGTTACCAGAGCAGTTATTATTACTAATCCCCAAAATATTCCTACTTTTTTTGAACTGTTTTTCATCTGCTGTCTCCTCTTCTTTATAACAATACTATCATAATTCCGACTGTTAAATCAATTTCGATAAAATAATATTATGAAAAGATATCTAATTTTTACCATTATTGCTCTATTGCTTACTGGTTGCGGTGCAAGTGATTATGCCAATATTTTAAGAGCATCAATAAGTAAAGATCCATCCGTCGCTTTTAAGGTTTTAGCTAAAAACAAATCAATACAATATGCCGCAAATCCAAGCAAGTTATCAAGAGATATAGAAAATTTGGACAAAAATATTTTTGGTGCGCTTATTGAGTTGTTTAAAGGTGCTTCAAAAGATTGGGGAGAAGAGAATGTCAAATTGCCAAACAAGAAAGAGTATGTTAAATATATGCAAAACTATAAAAGCAGAGCATTAGTTGATTTTGACAAAGGACTTGTAACTGTAGAGACTCTTGACTCTGTAAATAGTGAAAAAAGTTTGAAAAATGCGATTGTAACGACACTTCTTCTACCGGATGATCCAAGAAGTGCTGACTTGTTTGGTGCAAAAGAGATAAAGCTTGGCGAGACTCCATATCTGCTTGGTGAAGTAAAAGATGACCAAAATAAGAATATTCGTTACGCTTGGAGAGCACAGAGATATGCAGATATACTTTTGCACAATAATTATAAAGCAAAAAATATAATTAGAAATGGAAAAAATGTAGAAGTTCATTACGTAACAATGCCAATGGTTAAAGACCATTCAGATATTCGAATTGCCAAGTTTAAGCCATATGTCAGAAAGTATGCTAAACAGTTTAATGTAAGTGAAAATCTAATCTACGCTATTATACAAACCGAAAGTAATTTCAACCAATATGCAGTAAGTGGAGCCGGTGCATTTGGATTGATGCAGATAGTACCAAGCAGTGCAGGAAAAGATGCATATAGACTAGTAAAAGGAAAAAACAGCACGCCATCTAAGTCATATCTGTTTAATGCCCAAAATAATATTGAGTTAGGGGTAGCATACATCCATATACTGAATGATAAGTACCTTCCAGGGATTATAAATCCAATATCTAAAGAGTACTGCGTAATAAGTGCTTATAACACCGGTAGTGGAAATGTGCTAAAAATATTTCACAGTGACAGAACTAAAGCAAAAGATAAAATAAACTCTCAAACAGCATCTGCAGTATATAAAAAGCTTCGTTCAGACTTACCGTATGAAGAGACTAGAAGGTACCTGAAAAAAGTCATTGAATATAAAAAGAATTTTGTAAGTTTATAAAAATATAACTTATTGACGCAAGCAATAATGTTATGCTAGAATACAACATAACTTGCTTATATAGGTAAGCTTAAGCTTGTTGTTGAAGATGACGGCAGTATGATGTAGCAATGTTTGAAGATCTTTCTATTTTCATACTCTTGGAGTAGTAATTTTCAATCCAATATGAAATTATATTTAGGCTATTACTTATTATTTTATATCAAAGATTGAAGTATTACAATAATGAGATAAATGTGATATAGCTATATGGAAAGTAGCTTAGAAAGTTTTATTTGTCGTGGCAACCAAAACAAAGACTACTACCTGCATTATTGGTTCTTAGGTATAATGAATTACCTGTACCATGCGGATCATGACAAGAAGTACAGTGTACTTTGCCATTTCTTAATAAATTAGATATTTTATCTGCTTTCCAAAAACCTGTTAGGTTTGCGGTTGTAGCTTTTAAACTTCCTCTACCAGGAATATACTCTATAGACATAGGATGGTCGTTTTGAAGCGCACCGGAAGTACTGTATATTATAGAGGATGATCCAGCATCCCAACCTATTGCTATTGTCCCACCTATTGCCATTACTTGTGAATTTGGCATTTTTGTAGGAGAAGACTGACCTATTATATTTTGCCCACTTACTAAATGAGATTGACCAACAAAACCTGAACCAGGAGCATTAATAACAGAATTCATAGCACTTACGCCATCATGACAACCAAGACATGCGAGGGTTTGGTTTTCAGGCTGTGCTGAAGTATATGTTCCGGCCATAGTTTGCCCAGCTACACCAGCGCTTGTAGCCCCATACATCTGAAATGTTAAAGTGCTGCTTTCTTTATTCCATAGGGGAGCTGGACCATCAGTGTCGCCATTAGCACCATGGGGTGTATGACAATAAACACAAATTTCCCCGTTATCAGTGCCATCAATACCACCTATAGAAGTGTGTTTACCAGTTATAGCAAATAGGCTAGCTGATAATAATATAAGTGAACTAGTACTCTTAATAAACATCTTTTTCATTGTACTCACCCCCTAAGTTTTTTTAAAATAAAATTATTTGATATAAAAATTTGTTATTAACAATATATGCGTAGTGTATCACTGAGAAACTTAATATTACATTTTATTATATAATAGCGTGTATGAAATGTAAGTATAAAACTATGAATGCAATCTAATTAGCCTCTTTATTCCATTTGTTTAAAAATTCACTTCTGCTATATACTTTGCACCCAAGCCTTTGTTTGTACTCCATGTGAGGGTGTCCTAAATTCCAAAATTCAAAATCATTATTTTCTAAATATTTAGCCAGTAAAACAAGTTGTAGAGTTCCATAATTAGTATACTTTTTCTCTTTTGAAGTAAAACCGCTTAAACTGGTATATGTTTTTCCTATGATATACCCAACTTCACCTGCAATCAACTCATCTGATTCTTTACATGTCAATTCAATCGAGATAATTTTGAAGTTGTTTTTTTCATTATTGTTCATATATAGTTTTTTTAATAGTTCTAGATATTCTTCTTTTAACCAATTGTATTTATGTTGAGCAGAAAACCTCTCAAGTACTTCATGAAACCTGTTGTTAATGCAAAATTCATAATTTTTTTCATTCATAATTTTTTTTACTTTTTTAGAAATATGTAAATCTTTAAAATTTAATATTGCGTAATCGTATTGAAGTTCCGGCAGTAAAACTAATCCTCCTTTAGTATCATAAGTGGTACATATAAAGCCGGCTTTAGCTAACCCAATATAAAATTTTTCACTCCAATCATCACTCCAGTAGTAATTGTTTTTCATATTTAAACAGATGTGTTCTTGAAAATAGCTACTATCTTTTAATTGTGCGGATGTTATATTATATATTTGTGGTAGTTTATAGATATTAGTCCCTTATGTGATTTCATATTTTATCTATTTAAGTCTAATTTCTCCATATATGATATTTAGTAAAAAAAGCATTTTATATTCCAGTAAAAATCTGCTTTAGAAATATATATCTAAAAAAGCTATGAATTCAACTATAAATACTAAAATATGATAATTAACAAAAAAGATATTAAAAACTTTGCTATACTATATAGCATAGCACTACAACTGATAAAAAAAGAGGATTACTAATGGCAAAAACAAATTACAGTTATGAAAAAAGAGCTCGTGAGCTTGAAAAAGAGAAAAAAAAAGAAGAAAAGCGTAAGAAAAAGCAAGCTCAAAACAGTGATGAAACACAAGAAGAGACACTGCCACCTTCAGAGTCTTAGATTGTAAGAGATTTCTTCGCCGGTTAAATAATTCGGCGTAGTAATAAAACCATATCTACTTACAGTTGGTACTTAAAGTCATTTCTTTCATGTCGTCAAGCTTCATAAAAAGAATTTTACTGGCATCATGAGGCTTTTGCGGTCGTGAGTGAATATGGAGTGATTTACATAATGAGGTTATTATACTTGCTATTATGTGAAACATGACCAATTGACAAAGTGAATAAATTTGAATATAATAGTACTAATAAGTATTCAAAAGGATTATTATGAAAACAGTAACTATGAGAGTAGATGATTCCATCTATGATATGATAAAACTTGCAGCGGAAGGTCAAAAAAGAAATCTTTCAAACTTTATAGAATTTGCAACAATCCAGTATTTAACATCATCACAATTTATTGAGAAAGATGAAATGGCTGAAATAATGGATGATAAAGAACTGGTTCAAAACCTCATGGACGGTTTGGATGACTTTAAAAATGGTGATTACAAGATTGTCTAAGTATCAAATTGCTGAAACTAGAACTTTTGAAAAAGAGTATAAAAAGATAGATAAAAAACTATATTCAAAAATCGAAAACTTTGTTTATCCTCAACTTAGGGAAAACCCTTTTCATGGAACAAATATCAAAAAGTTAAAAGATAATCTTGAAGGCTATTATAGATATAGGATTGGAAGTTATAGACTCTTTTATCTTATCGAAGATGATAAGCTTATTATTGCAGTTATTGATTTTAAACACAGACAACAAGCTTATGATTAACACATAACGTCAATTCAAATAGTAAGTGCAACACCTGATTAAACTGCTACATAAGATTTTGTAATTGTATCGAAAAAACTTCTGCTGGAGTTTTATAGCCAAGTATCTTTCTAGGTCTTCGATTAAGTCTATTTTGGACTTCAACTATTTGCTCATCTGTGATGTCAATAAAGGGCATCTTTTTGGGAAAATATTCTCTGATTAGACCGTTATAAGTCCTCTTTGCCATGACTGATATGGATTAGCAAAGTAGAACTCTGTATCAAGTGTTTTAGATACTTCTTCATGGTATGAAAACTCTTTACCATTATCACTCGTTATTGTAAGAGTGTGGGCTTGTATTGGTTTTAGTAAATGGATGATTGCATCTGTTACAACTCTAGCTTGTTTAGCTTCTACTTTTTTCATTAGAGGGTACCTCTAAAAACTACACCTAATCAGGTAAAAAGCACAATTTAGATAAAATCTAAAGATATAAAAGCACAAAAGGTAAAAAATGGTAGGATTATTTGATACAGAATATCATGAGAGAAAAATAAAAGAGTATCAACCGCCATTAAGCAAATTAAACAAAGTTATTAACTGGGAACTTTTCAGAGGAACAATAGAAGAAACCTTGTATGTAGAACCAAAAGGTGCTGGCGGAAGACCGGCATTTGATAAAGTGATGATGTTTAAAATTTTAATTTTACAAAAATACTATAACCTTTCAGATGAACAGACAGAGTTTCAAATCAATGATAGAACATCCTTTAAACAGTTTCTAGGATTAAAGATAGGTGATAGAGTTCCAGATGAGAAAACAGTATGGCTTTTTAAAGAAAATCTATCACAAGCAGAGTTGTCAGAAAAACTATTTAAGCTCTTTACAGAGCAACTTATGAAAAAAGGCATAGTAGCAAAAGAAGGGAGTATGATAGATGCTTCATTCGTAGACGTGCCAAGACAAAGAAATAAAAGAGAAGATAATGCAGATTCTAAAACAAAACTTATCACAAAGTATAGTGTCAGCAGTGCAGCTCCTCATGACTCTACAGAGATTGAGAACATCATAGATGAAACAGATAATGTACTTTATGCAGATAGTGTGCAAAAAGTACAAATGATGTAACAAATAGAAGAGAATTGAGTAAATCACACCATTTATAGTTGAGATTTACTCAGTTTTTCAGAAATAATCTTGAAAAATTGAACTTGATAAACTAGAAGAAAAATGGGGTAAAAAATATCCTATAGTCTTTGAATCTTGGAGAAATAAATGGAATAATCTCTCCAACTACTTTAAATATGCAGAGCCTATTAGAAAGGTAATTTACACCACTAATATCATCGAATCGGTACATCGCCAGTTTAGAACTCTCACTAAAACAAAAGGTGCTTTTCCTAACGATAACAGCTTACTAAAACTACTCTTCGCTGGGATTCAAAATGCTGAGAAAAAATGGACTATGCCAATAAGAAATTGGAGTCTTACAATCTCTCAACTTAATATTCATTTCAAAGGGAGACTGCAAAATGCTTTAAATTTATGATACAATTTTAGGAGAAATTAGGTGTTGACACAGAATTTATTACACTCCCTTAGAAAATATTATTTCTTAGAGCTTTTTTTCTCTTTGAGCATCTTTTTATACTCTTTTTCAAACTTTTTTCTACGAGAGTATGATAGTTTATCTATAAATAGTACACCATTTAAATGATCCACTTCATGCTGAATAGCTATACTTAACAGACCATCTACTTCTATAATTTTTGTATTACCATCTCTATCTAGATAGTTAACAGTAATAGTTTCATATCTATTTATATCTTCATAGAAACTAGGAACACTTAAACAACCCTCTTGATAAATTGTTTCCCCTGTTTTTTGCATGATAATAGGGTTAATCATCTCTATCAAATTATCGATTGACTGCTCATCATCTTCATCTGGTATGTTAAGAAGTATCGCACGTTTAGGATGTGCAACTTGAATAGCAGCCAGTCCTATTCCATTTGATTGCATCATAATCGGGTACATTGCGTCTAGAAGTTTATGTAACTGCTCATCAAACTTCTCTATCTCTTTAGATATCTCTTTTAATCTCTTATCTGGGTATTCTACTATATTTAAATTCATCTGATCTTTATATCTATTTTTATGTATTTCTTAGTAAAACGGCATAGTCCATATTAGGATTTTCATATGCTTTTTGAATTCCGTCCATTGAACTGACTACAATCTCTTCAACTGAGTTATTTTCAGTTATATCGGTGACACCTATAGAAATTTTTAGTTGTATTTCACGATCACCTAAGAAAAAGTTACTATTGGACACTAAATCACAAAGTCTCTCACTTGCTTTTTTTGCACTCTCTATATCTGTATGTTTTAAAAGCATGGCGAAAGCACCATTCCCGTAATGAGCAACAGTATCACTTCTTCTTGATGTTTTAAGAAGAAGTCTTGCCATTGTTTTTGTCATAAGCATAACAGCTTTATCATTAGCCACACTCTCTTTAAGATCACGTGCTAGCTCTATCATAATCAGAGAACTTTTATGTTTAAATTTATCTATAAGCTCTATCTCTTGTTCAACTTTAGTTAATAAATATCGCTTATTATAGACTCCATATTGATTATCAAAAATTGTTTCATTTTCTATATTTTTTACAATTTTTGCAGTATCATCATACATGGTTTTCATATTAGTGCTCTGTGTTTTCAAAATACCATTTAATTTTGAAATATCACCTTCCAGAGAAACAACAATACTTCTCGCTCCTTCTAAATCTTTATTTCCTTGAAGTTCTTCTTTTCTCTTATCTAGTATCTTTGTCATCAATGACATGTTTTTATAAAGATTGGCAGTTATCCCAAGAATATTTTTAATAGAAGAGAAACCTTTTTTCAGACTCTGTTCAAGAACAATACTGTTCTCATCTTCGTTACTCTCTTCAAGCTCAAGTATTGAAACTATCTGCTTCTTAACATTTTGACTTTTTTCATCTAAAAGTCTATCAAAATAGAGTGAAAAATTATTTGGTGTTGGTGGCAGACCGTCCTTTATTAATGCTTTTAGAACTTCTTTTGAATATGCTTCTAAATCGCCTTCCGGCTCAAGTGTTTTTTTTGTTTTTATTTCAGTAAATGGTGTTGTATCTTTAGTACTACGACCTCTACTTCTTAAAGCTCCTGCCATATTAGCTCCTTAGTTCTCTGATTTCTTACTTTTTTTGATTAATATCTCATCAATCATACCATAATCTTTCGACTCTTGGGCACTCATGTAGTTATCTCTATCAGTGTCTTTTTCTATTTTTTTAGCATCCTGACCTGTGTTTTTTGCTAGTATTGCATTAAGCTCAGCTTTCATACGAAGAATCTCTTCAGCTTGAATTGCTATATCTGTTGCTTGACCTTGAGCACCGCCAAGAGGCTGATGTATCATGATTCTTGCATGCGGAAGTGCATATCTTTTACCCTTCTCGCCACTTGAGAGTAAAAATGCTCCCATACTGGCAGCTTGACCAATACATATAGTTGTTACATCAGGGCGAATATAGTTCATAGTATCAAAAATAGCCATTCCAGCAGTAACAACACCGCCTGGAGAATTTATATAGAAATAGATATCTTTTTCAGGGTCTTCTGCTTCTAAAAACAGCATCTGTGCAACTATTGATGAAGCAACAGCGTCGTTAACTTCACCGCTAAGCATAATAATTCTATCTTTTAAAAGACGAGAATATATATCGTATGAACGCTCTCCGCGAGCTGTTTTTTCAACTACATAAGGAATATAACTCATTTGATTAAGCTTCTTTCATCTTTGAGTTAAGAATCTGAGTAAGAACTTTATCCTCAACCATTGACATTTGAATTGCAGGTAAATAACCAGCTTCTTTGTACTTATCATAAGCAACTTTTGGATCTTGACCCATTTGCATTGCTTCATAGTAAATAGTCTGCATTACTTCATTCTCTTCAACTTTTATATTCTCAGCTGTTGCTAAAGAATCAATAATGAATGTAGCTCTTACACTTTTTTGAGCTTCATCTCTAAAAGTTTCACGAAGCGCTTCTAGTTTATCAGAGTTTTCACGAAGTTCTTTAATTTCATCTTCGCTCATTGTGCTAGCTTTTTTATTTAGTGAAACATCTATCTCTTGGTCTACAACAAATTCCGGTAAATCAAAGTTAATTTTAGTAACAAAAGCCTCTAAAAGTGCTGGCTTAAGGTCATCGTTATAAAGTTTAGAAACTGCTTCTGCTTCAAGTTGAGCTTTTAATTGAGTTTTTAAGTTCTCTAATGTTGGATTATCTTGTCCAGCAAGTAATTTTTGAGCAAGAGCATCATCTATCTCTACTTTTGCTTTTTCTTGAATATTATGAACAGTTACTTTAAACTCAGCATCTTTACCAGCTAGTTTATCTCCACCATAATTTTCAGGGAAAGTTACTTTTACAATTTTATCTTCATCGATTTTCATACCAATTACTTGATCTTCAAAACCTGGAATAAACTGGTTTGAACCAAGAACTAATGCGAACTCTTTAGCTGTTCCACCCTCAAACAATTCACCATCAATAGAACCTTCAAAATCGATGATTACGCTATCATCTTTTCTTGCTATTCTTTTTCTTTTAAGATCAACAAACTTACCTTGAGAATCAGCTAACTGCTCAAGTCTTGCATCAACATCTTTATCACTTACCGCCGGTTTGTCAAATGTTTTAACCATATCAGCATACTTTCCAAGATCAATTTGTGGTCTAAGTGCTATTTTTACAGTTACATCAATTTTATCATCACTCTTAATAAATTTAGAGATATTTGGCTCACCGATCAATGAATCAATTGAAATTTTTAAATCATCAAGACCTTTGTTTAAAACCGTGCGTAGTGCTTCTGCTTCCGCATCTTGAACTAACTTGTCACCATACTGTTTTTTAACAACTGATGCTGGCACTTTACCTTTACGAAAACCCTGAACAGTAGCTGTTTTAGTTAACTCTTTAGCTATTTTTTCTAAGTTTGCATCTACTGCTTCTCTAGGGATTACCGCTTCAATTTCAGCATTTGCGCCATCAATTTTATTTGTTTTGATTTTCATCAATTTCCTTTATTAAGTTTATTGTTATTTAACTATTACTTTGAATAATAATATCTAAAATCTGCTTTTAGTTAGCTTTTGCATAATTTTGGCTTAAAATTTAACACCAAAAACCAAACAACTGCAACATCAATCATGACATCTGCAAAGTTAAATACCGCGAAGTCAAATCCACAATGCCAGTAGACCATATCAACGACACCCCCGTGAATAAATCTATCATATATATTAGATATTGCTCCGCCCAGTATCAGACCGGCTGGAAATGCATAACAAACTTCTTTAAGATATAATATATATATTAAAATTCCTGAAATCATCACTATTTGAATATACTTTAACCACTCGTCTAAAAATGCAAACATCGAAAATGCAACACCTTTATTATAGACTAGAATCAAATCGACACACTCAGTATAGTATCTCCAACCATCCACAAAAAGTGTTTTAATATTTTGATCAACAATAAAAACACCTGCCATTGTAAAAACCAGGATTACTACTAAACGAAAAGTTTTATTATGCATTTAAAGCTTTTTGAAAAAATTCTATCATACTGTCCATATGTGAATTCATTTTTTTAGAGTTTTTACATTCCAGAAGAACTCTAAGTTTATTCTCTGTTCCGGAGTAACGAATAAGATGGCGAATTCCTTTTTCATCTAACTCTTTTAATTTATCATCTAGTCCATTTATTGTCTCAAGAGGTTTTTTACTTTTTATATTTATATTTACTAGTTTTTGAGGGTAAAGATTAAATGGACGAAGAGCTTTTGAAGCTTTCTGCTTTGTTTTTATCAAAAGTGCCAATACTTGAAGCGCAGAGACAAGACCATCTCCAGTTTTTGCAAAATCACTACTAATGACATGTCCACTCTGCTCACCGCCAAAATTAATTTTTTCTTTTTTCATAATTTCTAAAACATTTTTGTCACCGACATCCGAACGGAATAGTTTTAGACCTTTTCCATTCATATAATCATCTAGTCCTTGGTTACTCATAACAGTTGAAACAATACCGCCGCCTTTTAAAGTACCAGTATCATGCATATATGCACCAAGTGCGCCAAGCAGCTGGTCTCCATCAACAACTTTACCTTTTTCATCAACAATAACCAGCCTATCTGCATCACCATCAAGTGCAATACCTAAATCAGCTCTATATTTAACAACACTTTCACATAAATCTTTTGTATGGAGTGCTCCGCACCCTTCATTGATGTTAAATCCATCTGGTTGATTATGTAAAACAATTATATCTGCACCAAGCTCTTCAAGAACAGTTGGTCCGACAATATATCCTGCTCCGTTTGCTGTATCTAAAACAATACGCATACCCTTAAGAGAAATATCTCTTGGAAATGAGTTTTTCAGTTGTACAATATAGCGGCCAATAACATCATCAATTCTTTTTGCTTTGCCTATTTCTTTAGCAGAAGTTTGAGCATTTTGCAGCTTCTCTTCATCAAGATATATTTCTTCTATCTCTTTTTCAGCATCAGAAGATAATTTATCTCCGCAGCCATCAAAAAACTTTATTCCATTATCTTCATAAGAGTTATGTGAAGCACTTATCATTATTCCTGCATCACAACGCATATTTTCAGTAATAAAAGCTATTGCCGGTGTAGGCATCGGACCAATCTGAACTACATCATAACCTATAGCAGTCAATCCGCTAACGATTGCATTTTCAATCATGTAACCGCTTCTGCGCGTATCTTTACCAATTAAAATCCTATTAGTTTTAGAGTGGGCTTTAAAATAAATCCCTGCTGCCATGGCTATTTTCATAGCTAAACCAGCAGTTAAAAAAGTACCTGCCTCGCCTCTAACTCCATCGGTTCCGAATAGTTTCACATTTCTCCTTTTTAAAGAAGTGAATTCTTTAAAAATTCCTCTCACTAAAGCTTTGCACTTTGGCAAGAAAATTTTTATCTCAATTTAAAGTGGTGTATTTTAACATAATTAATCAATAAAGTTGAAATTATTGCAATTCACCTTGGCTTTAACTTAATTTTAATTATCTTTAAGCTATTATTCTGCACTAAATTTTTATGAGAAGGACTCATACATGGCAAATCACAAGTCATCAATTAAGAGAATTCGCCAAACTATCGTTCGTACAGAGCGTAATCGTTTCTATAGAACTCGTCTTAAAAACATTGTAAAGGATGTTCGTTCTGCAATCGAAGCAGGGAACAAAGAAGAAGCTACGTCAGCAATGACAGTAGCAAATAAACAAATTCAAACATTTGTAAGCAAAGGTGTCTTAAAAAAAGAGACTGCTGCTAGAAAAATAAGTCGTCTGCACAGAGCTGTAAACGCAATATAAGGTTAACTATTAATGTTAGCCGATAAACTAACCCCGTTTATCACACGTTATAATGAACTTAGCGAACTGCTAAGTTCACCTGACATAACTTCTGACATCAAAAAGATGACAGAACTCTCAAAAGAGCAATCTTCACTTTTACCAATCGTTGAAAAAACAAAAGAATACAAATCTGTTATTGAGCAAATCGCTGAATCTAAAGAGATGTTGAGTGATCCAGAAATGATTGATATGGCAAAAGAAGAGTTAAAAGAACTTGAACCTCAAATAGCATTATTGGAAGAAGATATTAAACTTCTTTTGCTCCCAAAAGATCCAAATGATGATAGAAATATTATCGTTGAGCTTCGTGCTGGTGCTGGTGGCGATGAGGCAGCAATATTTGTTGGAGATCTTTTTGACGCTTATACTCGCTATGCTGATGTAAAAGGGTGGAAAGTTGAACTTATGAGTACATCTCCATCTGATGCAGGTGGGTTTAAAGAAGTAATTGCACTTATTAAGGGTGATCAGGTTTATAGCAGGTTGAAGTATGAAGGTGGAACACATAGAGTACAACGCGTTCCGGCAACAGAATCACAAGGACGTGTGCATACCTCAGCAATTACTGTTGCGGTTATGCCTGAAGTTGACGATGTAGAAGTTGAGATAAAGGACAATGATCTTAAAATCGATGTTATGCGCTCATCCGGCTGTGGTGGACAAAGTGTAAATACGACAGATTCTGCTGTTCGCATCACGCACTTGCCAACTGGCTTGGTTGTAACAAACCAAGACCAGAAATCTCAACATAAAAATAGAGAAAAAGCTATGAAAGTTCTAAAAGCCAGACTATATGACCTTGAAATGCGAGAAGCGCAGGAAAAAGATAGTGCTCAACGTTCTGCTCAAGTTGGAACTGGCGATAGAAGTGGAAGAATTCGTACATACAACTATCCACAAAATCGTATATCAGACCATAGAATCACTTTAACACTATACAGACTGAATGAGATTATGAGTGGTGGACTTCTAGATGAAGTTATAGAGCCTCTTATAGCTGATCATCAAGGTAAAATCGTTGAAGCTGCTGGACTTTAAGGCAGCTTTCTAACTAACGCCATTCAGTTACAAAAGTATTTTTCACTTCACCTTTAAAAGTAATAGTTTTACCATTAAATCCAAGATACAAAGTTTCACCGCTTCTAGGATACACTTCCGTACTTTCTCTAACTTTGCCCTCTTTAAAAGCTCTGTAAAAACAGGCGGCCATACCGGTTCCACAAGCAAAAGTTTCATCTTCTACACCACGCTCATATGTTCTTACATGTAGAGTTCCATCATCATTTATTTTAGCAATATTTACATTTGCATTGTACATTTGACGAAGTTCTCTTGCCTCTAAAATATTAAACTCATCTATGTTGTCCATCAAACAGATCATGTGTGGCACGCCAGTATCAATTTTCCACCAAGATTTACCATTAAACTCTATCTCTGTATCCAAAATTTCTGGAACTGTAAGCTCACTTAGAACCATCCCTTTTTTCTTACCATGACTTTTTAAAACTTCTGCATTTATAACTCCTGCGCCCGTTAAAAAACTCATTTTTTTAGGGACCAAATCATTTATAAAAGCATAGTGTGCAACTGCTCTGCTTCCATTTCCGCACATATCTGCATTGCTTCCATCAGAGTTATAAAATTCCCATTCAAAATCATACTCGGAACTTGGGACTATAACTATTAAACCATCAGCACCTATTCCATCTCGACGATTACATAGTTCTATCGCTAAATCAGTTCTGTCTTTTTTATCGAGTGTGTGAAAAATGACAAAGTCATTACCGTTTGCACTATATTTTGATATGTTCATATCTGTTTCCTTTTTTCAGAAGTAAATTCTGCAAAAATTCCCTTTACTAAAGCTACACCTATAGATGAGAAAAATCTCATAAGTACTTCTCCTTAATCACTTCAACAAAATTTTCAACTTCTTGTTGTAAATGTTTTAAATTTTTAGAGTTGTCAATTATCCATGTCGCCTTGTCCCTCTTCGCTTCTATCGGCATCTGAGAGTTTATCCTGCTTAATGATTCTTCTTTAGAGTAGCCATTTCTTTTCATAAATCTCTCAAGCTGAACATCACTTGGTGTATAAACAACCACACTATCTTTTATATCATAAGCACCATTTTCAAAAAACAGCGGAATATCAATAAGATATGGAAATTTAAGCTTGTCTTGCTTTATGCTTCTCATCTGTATCTCATCTCGAATTTTAGGGTGTAAAAAATCTTCTAGTTTCTTTTTAGCCTCACTATTTGAAAAAACTAAACTGCCAAGTTTAGCCCTATCAATTTTTGAATTACTAATATATTCATCACCAAAGTTCTCTTTTACCCAAGAGACGGAAGCATCTAAAATTTCGTGAGATATACTATCCGCATCTATAACTCTCATGCCATTTAAGGCAAGCAGAGATGCCACAGTACTTTTTCCAGTAGCAATTCCTCCAGTTAAAGAGATAGCGTACTTAAATGCCATTAGTTCTTTATCACACCTAGGTACTCTTTACGAATATAATTACCCATAGCAAATGCCGCAGGATGAACATCACAGTTATAATAACTCAAACCATCAATCATATCAGCACGATGCAGGTTTATATCTGCCGTTGGATGATACTCTTTAGAAGATAAAATGGCAGTAGCGCCATTACCTATACTGTATGGCATAATCACTTTAAAATAATTTCCAAGTATTTTCATCAACCTCTTATTCTCTTCTACGTCATCTAGAGAAGGATGAGTTGTAACAAACTGTCCATCATCTCTTAAAACTCGATTTACGTGAGATAAGAATGCTATATCACTTGCCATCTCGGATATTATAACATCATATGCACTATCTTCGAGAGCACTTATTTCATTTAAAGTACATGTGATTACTTTTACATTGGCATCACTATGTCTAGCTGCTTCTATACTTAGTAAATCTGCATTATCACTAATAATTAAAATATCATTTGCTTCTTTACTTGTACATACTGGAACGTGTACCATCATCTCTGGATAGATAAATTTTTTCATTCTTATAATTCCTAGTTTTGTTTAATGCGATTTTAGCATATTTGGATTAAAAAGCTTTAAAAAGCTCAAATATCATATAAATTTAAGTACTAATTGATGATTAAGATTATTGATTTTACTTAATAAAGATATAATTTCGACATAAGGATTAAAATGAATTATGACAAAATAAGAAAATTTTGCAGAATTTTTCGTATTGTTATTGGTTTAGCACTGATAATAACAGCTACACTCATTAATAATAATTGGTTTTACTTGGGCGCGATACCTCTACTTGCAGGTTTAGTAAACTTCTGTCCGCTATGTATAATCAGTAAAAAGTGTAGTGTAAAATAAATTAACACTAATCTCAACTCTCATTAGATATAATTCCATAATTTAATATTGGAGCCAATAAATGAGCCAAATAAGCTACAAAGACGCTGGTGTCGACATAGATGCCGGTAATAGTTTCGTTGAAAATATCAAACCACTAGTAAAATCAACAAGAATTCCAGGCGTAATAGGCGGAATTGGCTCATTTGCAGGTGCATTTGAATTACCGAAAGGTTTTAGTGAGCCTGTAATGCTTGCTGCTACTGATGGTGTCGGTACAAAATTAAAACTAGCAATTGATAGCGGTATTCACAACACTGTAGGGATTGACTTAGTTGCAATGTGTGTAAATGATCTGCTTTGTAACTTTGGTACTCCATCCTTCTTTCTTGACTATTATGCAACCGGTAAACTAGATGTAAAGATAGCTACAAATGTAGTTGCCGGTATAGCTGAAGGTTGTATAAGAAGTGAATGTGCACTTATCGGTGGGGAGACAGCTGAGATGCCTGGAATGTACTCAGAAAGTGATTATGACCTTGCAGGCTTTGCGGTTGGTGTAGCTGAAAAAAGTGAGATGGATAGAGTATCGCTTGTAAGAGCTGGGCACAAACTTATAGCACTCCCAAGTTCTGGTCTTCACTCAAACGGTTTCTCACTTGCTAGAAAAGTTTTATTTGAAAAGATGAACTTAGACTTCAATGAAGACTTTAACGGTAAACCTCTTATTGAGACTCTGCTTGAACCAACAAATATTTATGTAAAAACTTTTAAAGCGCTAAGAAATGAGATAGTAGCTATGGCTCATATCACTGGTGGCGGAATAGTTGAAAACCTACCTCGTGTTCTTCCTGAGAACTTAAGAGCAGAAGTTAAAAAAGACTCTATTAAGGTGCTGCCAATATTTGAACTTATAGGTCAACATGTAGCTATCGATGAGATGTATAGAGCATTCAATATGGGTGTTGGTATGATTTTAGTTGTGGAAGATGAAAATATTGATACAGTATTGGCTAAAACAGATGGTTACTTAATAGGTGAAATAAAAGAGGGAGATAGAGAAGCTGTAATGATATAATCATTACAGCTTCTCTATTTTAAACTAAAATTGCTTCCACGCTTATGCGTGGCAACAAATATGTAGCTTACTTCTTAAAAGGTTTTGTTAAATCTTTTATAACCGAATCAGGAATACTTGCAATCCCCATAAAAGCACCCATTCCAAGAAGTGGATAGTTCATAGCAATATAGTATTCGCCCTTAAGGATTTTAGCTTGCCCGTTTTCTATAGAAATCATCCATGGCATTAAAGCTGCATTTGCACGACCAATTTTTTTTACAAATCTAGCAGTTTTTCTACCAACTCCATACCCCACAAGGGTTGATGTCTCAGAAAGTTTTAGCTCAAAAACAAATAATTTACCTTTTTTATAGTTTTTAGCTTTAGCCAACAGCTCAGCATTAGAAGCTGTACCAATTACTGCTTGGTCCTCATAATAAGGCATACCTATAGTAAAGTGAAAATCTGCTAAGTCATCAAAATCCATTTTATCAACAGAATCTTTTAAACCAGGAAACGCACCATCTATTTTAGCTTTTATAGCAGAAAACACAGCATGGTTATACTCTTTTTGCATATATGCTTTTCCAAAATATACAGGATTTGTGATAGCTATTGCTTTCTCTTTATCATCAACAAACAGACGCATAGCTGATATATATGCACGACCAGGTTTAGCACCTTGGGCTTTTAACTTAGGACACGTAAATACAATAGTAGTACCTTGTTTAACAACTTTTTTATTTGTTGCAACTATTTCAAAACCAGCGGCTTCAAGTTTAGAAGTTGCTGTTGCAACATCAATATACGCACCCTGAAGAAATGTGCTGACTTTACCGGTCGGCTCTCCTGTGCTTGCTTTTGCTTCTGGATTATTACTAACACAACCACAAAAAGTAAGTACCGCTATGCTAAAGATTACTGTTAATAATTTTCTCATTTTTCTACCGCTCCTAATTCAAGCATAAGACTAGTGATTTTTTTATCCATATCCTGGATAGCTTTTATCATTTTTGGATCTGTTACATTTGCGATTTTTATCCAGTTAGTAACATTTGGCATACCAATTTTTAAAGTACTAGAACCTTTTTCTAAGTACATGTACATTGAACATGGAGCAAATGCACCAGCTTCAGGATTTTGACCTAAATTAAAGATAGTATATGAAAATTTAAAGTGACATAGAGAGTAAACAAAATAAGCATCGTATCTGTCAAATTCCATCTCTTCTTCTTCATAGTAAGTACCAAAATCTCTAAAACCAGCTATTATGTAGTTATTTTGTTCAAACAGTGCTTCAAATTCTTCTTGAAACTCTATCATTGTTTCAGCTATGTCTTCACCTCTTTCAATAGGTAAATCAAAGTTCATCATAGTATCTTCAGGAAGTTTATCTACTTCTCTATAAATAACTTCTCCGCCCATACCTTCATCAGTAACAGCATTCAAATCATCTATCATTGCTGTAAACTCTTTCACAACTTCAGGATCTGTTGTTTTAGTTATTGCCAATGCAGCTTCCGCTGTAACATTACCAACATAAGTTTTATTCTCATTCTTTCTCTTATAAATAAGATAGTTAAGAGGAGCAAATCCACCAAGTTGAGGAGCTTTTAAAAGAAGTTCACGCATTCTTGGCTCACTTGAGATTGTTATAAAACCTAAATTATCTAAGTTCATCTCAAAATTAGGATCATACTTAGGGTTTGGCTCACCTTTATCGGTTAGCTTTGGCTCATAAAATTTTCTATAAAAAGTATCTACACGTGGGTGAATATCCTTTGGAGTAAATTCAATATCCTCTAAATCTACTTCAATGATACCATTAAATGCATCGCTACCATTTCCTTCAGTTACATTAAATCTCAAAGTTTGAAGACCAAATGCCATTGTTGCAGTTAGAGATAGTAAAACTACTGTTTTAATTAATGTTTTTAACATTACTTTTCCTTTTAGTTAAATTACTTTGTGATAGTTTTATCACAATATACATAAAAATTATATCATACAAATCTGTGAGTTTTCTGAAATTTTAAATTCAATCAACAATAACAAGATTTTTTGATTTTTTTTGAGGGAGATGCCGTCCAAAAAGGACGACACATGAGAATAAGAAATAAATTTCTTAAAAAGCGTAGTTGATTTGAACTGTATAACTTTGCTCTGAATGTTCAGTTGTTGCAGTATTGCCAACAAAGTTAGGTAAAGTTTCTTTATTTTCTAAGCCATATACAGCAGCTAAGTCCATAGACAGAGTCTCATTAAATGAATAAGACCCACCAACTGTTATGTGAGTTTCTTGAGTACCAGGAAATCCCATTTGATTAAATGAGTTTGTTAAATTATCACCAAAATCAGTATCAATAGTTAAAGCCTTACCATCATTATCCTGTACAGCAGATTCTGCATACTGGTAACCACAACGAACAGCCCAAATATCTGTTGCATATTCATAACCTATAGCGATTACATCTTGATCTTCCCAACCAAAATCTTTATAACCTTCAGCATCTTCCCAGTTAATATTTCTATAGTCAACTGCTAAAGTGTGCCCTTGCATAGTGTAACTTACACCGATACCATATTCTGATGGGGTTGCCATCTCTGTTATGTTACTGTTTCCGCCAGTATTTGGACCAACACCAAAACCATCCAATGCATTGTTTAAGACATCATCAACATCAAATTTAATTTTTGATTTATAAGTAGCACCAAGTGTAAGTCCATCAGTCTCATAAGCTAAACCTAAATTCATTCCAAGTGCTATGTCTTGAGATGTTCCAGCACCAATATGTGTTCCAGCACCAGTAATATAATGAATATCTAAAGCACTGTATTGAACTATTGGTGTAATACCGATAGAAAAGCCATCAGTAGAGTATGCTAAAGGCACACCAAACTGCATAGTTTGTAATGATGTAACCATATTATGTGAACCAGCAGCAGCAGAAGCAGGTGCGGCATTTCTAAAATCAACACCTAATCCACCAGTACCCCACATACCAATTCCCCAATAAAAATTATCATTAACTTTAGTAGCTAAAGAAACAGCAGGTATAACAAAAAAGTCTGAAGCACTCTCATCAAAATCTGTTGAGCCACCAATATTATTACTAAGTTTAATCGTTGGCATAAAAACAGTTCCACCAAAAGAAACTTCATTATTACCTTTGATTGTAGTAATTAAAGCAGGATTGGCAATACCTGATTCAGCACCATGACCAACACCAACTTGCGTTCCACCCATACCACGAGCTTTAGCACCAATTGCTATTAATGCTGAACCGTTTGTTGCGAATGCAGAAGTTGCCCCTAAAGCTAATGCAGCTACCACTGCTAATTTAATTGTTCTTTTCATTTTCTCTCCTATTTTGAGTATTAAAAGTATGCAACAATTATAGATGAGTTTTTTTAACTATTTCTTAAATTAATGAGATAATATAATCACATAATAAAAAATATCCTTTTTAAAATAGAGAGGAATGATTTTTATTATTTGAATTTATTATATTTACACACAAATATTGCCATATTAGAGAATATTATAACTTTTATATATATATTTTAACAGATAGCGTTATTATGACATTTTTATATTGTTTGTAACGAAATCATAAGAGAGTGTAGATTTGTAACATAATTATCACATGAGATATAATAAATATCTTCAGATATAGTCTTTGAATGTCAATTAAAAAGTATCGTGTTGTTATAAATAGGCTGAAATCCATCTTTTTTATATAATTTTATGTTCTTGGTCTTATAAAACTTACAACCTAAACCATCATCTAAAAGTTTACATGTAGGATGTGTATATACAGGATGTATTTGTTGTTTTATATCTTTTTTAATCTTTACAACTTTTGTTTGCCTGGTTAAGTCAATTGGAGTTTGACTAAGTCCTCCAAAAAGATGTCCATTTTTATCTTCCAAGAATGCCTGAGCAGTTTTACCCTCAATTTTATCAATAATCTTATTCTTTTCTATCTGTTCTTCTATTGCTTCCACATCCTTTGCTTCAAACACCTCTTGTATAACAATAATCGGTGCAGAGTAGAGGGATGATTTTGGAAGATTTAGTTTATTTTGACTCAATCCTCCAAAATGACGCTCTAGGAGTCTGTCGGATTAAGCTAAATCAAGATAACAGCGAAAAGTAGATAAAATAAATATAAATACAAGAGAAGTAGAGCAATATTTATACATGAAACAATTCAAAGCATCCAATCGGAATCAGCC